>CAZNRD010000011.1:0-71421 GCA_964575425.1 uncultured Anaerolineaceae bacterium
CGCCCAGCGGATGCCCCTTCCACCCGCGCTGCCCGAAGGGCATATCGTTCTGCGCAGAAGTCGAACCTGAGTTAAGGGACATCGGTGAGGGACATCTGGTGGCCTGCCACTTGGTGACCGGCTGAAGGCCAGACTGAAACCGGAGCAGAAAACCGTCCCGCTTCCTGATAGTCGGCACGACATACCTGGAGGACACACGCCATGCCGCGCGACGCACTGCGAGACCTACAAGACTGCCAGGATTTCGTATCCGGGTGCCTGTTCATGGGCACCGGCGGAGGGGGCGGCGTCGAATGGGGGATGGAGATGCTTACCTCGGCGCTGGAGGAGGGGCTGGCCCTTGAGTGGGTTGACCCCTCCGAGATCCCCGACCAGGCGTGGACCTGCACACCCTATGGCATGGGGTCAATCGCCCCGGCGTCGGCGGAGACGAAGGCAGAGATCGAGCGCCTGGGCCTGGCGGACAGGCTAGGCCACCGCGCCATGGAGTCGGCGGTGGTCGAGCTCGAGAGCTATGCCGGGGTGAAGATCGGGGCCATCGTTTCCGCCGAACTGGGCGCGGGGAACACGCCCGCGCCGCTGGTCACCGGCGTCCGCCTCGGCATCCCGGTGGTGGACGGTGACTACGCCGGCCGCGCCATCCCCGAAGAGATGCAGGGCATGCCCTACCTGTACGGAAAGGACAGCTTCCCCCTGGCCAGTGTGGATCGCTGGGGCAATGTCGTCATCCTCAAGAAGGCCTGCAGCCCGCACATGCTGGAGAGGATTGGAAAGATGCTGGCCGTGGCTGCCTTCGGCCACTGCACTATCGCTGCCACCCTGCTCAGCGGCAAGGAGATGAAGGAGATCGTTGTGCCCGGCACCCTGAGCAAGTGCCTTGGCCTGGGGCGCCACTTGCGGCAGGCGCGGGAGCGGGGCGAGGATCCGGTCCTGGCCGCGGTCGAACACACCGGGGGCTGGCTCGTCTTTGAGGGCGTGGTCACCGGGAAGGAGTGGGAGGATCGGGGAGGCTACATGTTCGGCACCAGTCACCTTGAGGGCGTCGGGGAGTTCGCCGGGCGCCGTCTCGATATTTGGTTCGAGAACGAAAACCATGTGAGCTGGCTGGATGGCAAGCCATTCGTCTGCAGCCCGGATCTGATCATTGTGGCCGACCGATCGACCGGAGAGGGCATCACCAACACTGTGCTCGATGCCGGCCGGCGTGTGGCGGTGGTTGGGCTGAAGGGGCAGGAGGCCTTTCGCTCCGAGCGGGGCCTGGCAGCCGCCGGCCCGCGCTACTTCGGCTTCGACATCGACTATGTCCCGATCGAGGAGCTCACGGCCGGAGGCGGCTGAACGACCGCAGGGGGTGCCCGTAGGGATCCTGCTGGACCCGCGTCGTCGGCCTTCGGTCGAACTTGGTCAGCAGTAGGAGGCAGGCGCAAGATGCGATCTGGAGCAGAAAGTCAGCCGGATTATTACGCCTATGAACTGGGGTTGGCAGCGCGCAAGCTGGTGAGCGAGGTGCTGCCAGTCGCGCCGGGCCAGCAGGTGGTGATCACGGCCGATACAGCCAGCGACGCCCGAGTGGTGCAGGCCACCGCGCAGGCCGCCTTTGCCGTCGGCGCCGTGCCCACCGTGATCTGGTATCCCACTTTGCCTGGGCCTTGCATGGACCCGCCGGGCCCTGTGGGGCATGCGCTGTTGAAGGCAGACCTCTGGATCGAATTTGCCGTCGCCTACCAGCTCTACAGCCCGGCATACAAGGCAGCGCTGGCGGCCGGCTGCCGCTACCTCTGCCTGACCGGGATGGACGTGGACATGATGGTTCGCACCATCGGCCGCGTCCACTATCCTGCCCTGGAGAAGATGAAGAGGCGGCTGTATGAACTGTCGCAGGAGGCCGAATGCATTCGAGTCACCAGCCCCGCCGGCACTGACCTGACGATGACGGTGGACAAGGCCGGGGATCCTTTCTGGGAACCGCCGCCAACAGAGGGGGGTTTCCCCGTGATGCTGGGCGGGCAGTCGGGCTTCATGGCGCGCCACGGCAGCTTTCACGGGCGCCTTGTCTTCGATGGCTCCCTCTGGCCTCCCTCCGAGCTGGGGCTGTTGCATGCCCCTGTGGCGCTGCAGATTGAGGCTGGCGTCATCCAGCGGATCGAGGGAGGGCACGAGGCCAGGCTCTTCGAGCGCTGGCTGGCGGGTTTCCACGATCCGCTCATGTATCAGGTGGATCACGCCTGCTACGGCTTCAACCCTGGCGTCAGCCGGCCGACGGGGCGCATCCTGGAAGATGAGCGAGTATTCGGCTGCATGCAGTTCGGTGTCGGGCCCGCCAGTCTGGGTGCGCCCAGCCACTGCGACGGGGTGGTGCTCAGTCCCTCGGTATGGGCTGATGAAGTGCGCCTGGAGGAGGACGGCCGCTACGTCCATACGGAGCTGGTCGAAATCTGTCGCGAGATGGGGGCCCCGGGTTACTGATGGAAACGATCGAAGCCATCCGCAGTCGACGCAGCGTGCGGGATTTCACCGGCGAACCGGTCTCCAAGGAACTGCTGCTGCAGGTTTTGCAGGCAGCGGGCCAGGCTGCCAGCGGCGGAAACGTCCAGCCCTGGGGCTTCGTGGCGGTCCGGGACCCGCAGCGGCTGCGGGCCTTGTGTGCGCTGGCGCCTGGGATCATAGGCGAGCCGGGAGCAGTGGTGGCGATTTGCCTCGATCTTGAGCGGGCCAGATGCCTGGGCGGGGCATTGGGTCCCAAGCTGGCCTGGGTCGACATTGGGCTTGCAACGCAGAACGCCCTGCTGGCAGCTCACGATCTTGGCCTGGGAGCCTGTCCGGTAGGATCCTTTCATGCGGAGGCCGTGGCTTGCCTTCTCGAGCTGCCACCGCAGGCCGCGCCGGTGCTGCTGCTGGCCCTGGGTCATGCACGCAGGAAGCGGCCCGCGCCCGGCCGCCGCCCTCTACCCGAGGTTTGCTTCGGTGAGCGATGGGGGGAGCCGTTGTGAAGACGGAACGACTGGCTGATGACCTTTTCCATTTCGTGGGCTATCTGCTGAGCAGCGCCTATGGCCTCTACGATGAGCCCCCGGGCTATGGCTCCTTTCGCCTCCTGGATGCTGCTGGGCGATTGCTGGCCGCGTTGGAAGATGCGGGACTGAGCGATCCCTTCTTGAGCGATCTCCGCCGGGATATCGATGCGGAGCGTTTCGGTTCCAGCGATGACCAGGCCCTGCGCGCGTTTCTGAACCGAGCCTGTCTGAGCCACGCCGCCGAGCTCAAGCGCCGGATGTCTACTGGCTGATCCCCGCCGCATGGTTCCTGCCAGTCCGGCGGATGTATGGGCTCTGGCCCGGTGTTGTCGCTCGGGCCGACCAGGAGGTCTCGCGCAGGCCTGCCCCCGCTGTCTGACTTTTTGCCTCCCCCCTTTGCGGCCCATTTGCTCAAGCCAACCGAGCGAATGCCAGGGAGCCATCGACCAGACCGGTGCCGAATGAGCGCCCGCCAACCGTGCACTTGACCTCCCGGCGCCTGCCTGCCCCGGACGCAAGTCAGGGAACAAACGGCATCCTCGAAAGGCTGCAAGGCGCCTTTCCCAGCGCACGCTGCAGCAGGACCATGTCCACGCTTCCGTGTGTGCTCGCTCTGGCTACAGCGACTCGAAACGCGCCGTGAAGTGGCGCAGGAACTGAGGCTGGTAGACGATGCGGTAGCCGCTCAGGGACTCGCGCCGCTGGGCGATGCGGGCCAGGGCCTCGGCGACGAGGTCCAGGTGTGACTGAGTGTACATTCGGCGCGGGATGGCCAGGCGGACCAGTTCCAGGGCAGGATGAATCATGCGGCCCGTCCCGGGGTCTTGGCGGGCGAACATCACCGAGCCGATCTCGACGCCGCGAATGCCGCCTTCGCGGTACAGCTCCACGGCCAGCGCCTGCCCGGGAAACTCGGCCGGTGGGATGTGGGGGAGGAACCTGCCGGCGTCGATGTAGACGGCGTGGCCTCCCGGGGGCTCGACGATAGGAACGCCGAGGTCGAGAAGCCGCTGCGCCAGGTAGGCCGTCTGCGCCAGGCGGTAGGCGAGGTAGTCCTCGTCCAGCCCTTCCCAGAGCCCGACGGCGATGGCATCCAGGTCGCGGCCGGCCAGGCCGCCGTAGGTGGGAAAGCCCTCGCGCAGGATGAGTTCGTTGCAGGCGCGCTGGTAGAGGTCCTCATCGTTCATCGCCAGGAAGCCGCCGATGTTGACGATGGCGTCCTTCTTGGCGCTCATCGTGGCTCCGTCGGCCAGGGAGAAGATCTCCCGTGCGATGTCGAGCACGCTCCTATCGGCGTAGCCCGGCTCGCGCAGCTTGATGAAGTAAGCGTTCTCGGCGTAGCGGCAGGCATCGATGAAGAAGGGGATGCCGTGTCTGTGGTAGGTGGCGCTCACCTGGCGCAAGTTTTCCATGGAGACGGGCTGGCCGCCTCCGGCGTTGTTGGTGATGGTGATCATGCCGAGAGGGATGTTCTCGCGGCCGACGCGCTCGATGTAGTCCTCGAGGGCGGCGATGTCCATGTTGCCCTTGAAGGGGTGGCGGTCGGTCGGATCGGAGGCCTCGCGGATCACGAGGTTGCGGGGCACGCCGCCGCGCGCCAGGATGTTGGCTTCGGTGGTGTCGAAGTGCATGTTGGAGGGGACGTGCTGTCCGGGGCGGACGAGCAGGGCACTGAGGATATTCTCGGCGGCGCGGCCCTGGTGCGTGGGCACGAAGTAGCGAAAGCCGAAGATGCTTTCGACAGCCTCCTTGAGGTGGAAGAAAGACCTGGCGCCGGCGTAGCTCTCGTCGCCCTGCAACATGGCTCCCCACTGCCGGTCGCTCATGGCGCCCGTGCCCGAGTCCGTCAGCAGGTCGATGAAGATATCCTCGGCTCGCAGGCCGAAGACGTTGTAGCCTGCGGCTTGAAGTGCTGCCTCGCGGGCCTCACGACTGATGCGGCGGATGCGCTCGACCATCTTGATGCGGAATGGCTCGGGAGGGTGAAGGTTCATTCGTGCCTCCAGCGGGCGGTTCCCCGGTTCCAGTCTAGCACCGACTGGGCGGAGAGGGAAAAGGAGGGGATAGGAAAGGGAACACGCGCGCCTGGACGAAGCGCGGGCCGGCGTGGTATACTGACATCCCGCGCTGCCAGGAGGGGGTGGGCGGCCGGTTCTGTGCAATCTCCCAATGAGGCAAGCACCATGTCTGATGCGATCAAGGCCCTCGAGGCATCTCCCAATCCGGACATCCCAGAGCTCCACCCCGGCGACGCCGTCAGCGTTCACCTGCGCATCAAGGAGGCAGGGCGCGAGCGGGTGCAGGAGTTCCGCGGGACGATCATCCGCCTGCGCAAGGGAGGCAACAACGCCAGCTTCACCGTGCGGCGGACGGCCTCTCACGGCATCGGCGTCGAACGCACGTTCCTGTTGCGCTCCCCGCGCATCGAAAAGGTCGAGGTGCAGCACCGGTCTCACGTGCGTCGGGCGCAGCTCTACTACCTGCGCGAGCGCACCGGGAAGCGGGCGCGCCTGCGCGAGAAGCGCGAGACCTAGCCCGATCCCCTCAACGCATGTCTGGACCCCTGATTGGCCTGACGGTCGGCCGGGTGGGGCGAGATCGCGCCGACGAGTCGCCCTACACGGACGCCATCGTCATGGCAGGCGGCCGGCCCGTGTGGATTGAGCCGGGGCTGACAGGGGAGGCACTGCGGTCCTGGTTTGAGCGGGTGGAAGGGTTAGTTCTCACCGGCGGTGGGGATATCGCTCCCAGCCGCTACGGGGAAGAAGCAGGCGCTCACCTTGGCGGCATCGACGCCGAGCGAGATGACCTTGAGATCACGCTGGCGCGCTGGGCCGTCGAACGCAGGAAGCCCCTCCTCGGAATCTGCCGCGGGCACCAGGTGCTCAACGTCGCCCTCGGCGGCAGCCTGATCCAGCACATCCCCAGCGAGCTGCCACAGGCTTTGAGGCATGATGCCGATGGCGAGAGCGACCAGCCGGGGTGGCACGTCGTGCACCTCTTGCCAGCCTCTCTGCTCCGCAGAGTCATCGGCCGGGCCAGGGTGACCACCAATTCCCTTCACCACCAGGCTGTCTCCGCACTCGGTCAGGGGCTGATCGTCTCAGGGGCAGCCATGAATGGTATCATCGAGGGCATCGAACTGCCGGATCATCCCTTTGCCCTGGCCGTGCAATGGCATCCGGAGCGGATGGCGCGCGATCCATCCAGCCTGGCGCTGTTCCGCGGCTTGACCCTGGCCGCCGCCCGGCGGCAAGCTTGTCCCCTGTGAGCGACCTGCCGATCGGAATGCTGGACTCGGGTGTGGGCGGGCTGTCGATCCTGCGTCAGGTTCGGCAGCTACTGCCCAATGAAGACGTCCTCTTCCTGGCCGACCAGGCCCACGTCCCGTATGGCCCCCGCCCCCTGCATGAGGTGCGCGCCTTCAGCGAAGGCATCGTCCGCTTTCTCTTGGGGCAAGGTGCGAAGCTGATCGTGGTGGCCTGCAACACAGCCTCAGCGGCCGCACTGCGACATCTGCGCGTCTCCTTTCCGGAGACGCTCTTCGTGGGCATGGAGCCGGCCGTCAAGCCGGCCGCCGTGTTGACGCGGACTCACAAAGTGGGCGTGTTGGCCACGCCGGCCACGTTCCAGGGCGAGCTGTTCGCTTCGGTCGTCGAACGCTTCGCCGCAGGCGTCCGCATCGTGCCGCAGACGCTGCCGGGGCTGGTCGAGCGCATCGAGGCTGGAGATCTGGATGGCCCCAAGACGCGGGCCATCCTTGAGAGTGCGATCCGTCCTCTGGTAGAGCAGGGTGTCGACACCCTCGTGCTGGCCTGCACGCACTACCCGTTCGTCATTCCGCTGATCGAGGAGATCGCCGGGTCGGGCGTTCGAGTCATCGACCCTTCGCCAGCCATCGCTCGCCAGGGCGAGCGCCTGCTGCGCCAGCACAGGCTGATGGCCTCGGCTGGGCGTGAGGGTGCGGTGATGCTCATTTCGACCGGCAGCCCGGCCCATCTGGCGGAAATGGCCAGGCGCCTGGCGGATGTCACGGGCGCCTCCATCGGCGCCGTCTGGCAAGGCGGAGAGCTCCGGTTCGCGCTGTGATGCCGTTCCGGGAGTGCTCGGACTCGCAGGAATCGAGTCAGGCTGTGGCCTCTTCCTCGGCGCCGACTTGCTGCAGGTCGCGCGCCGCGATGCGGGCCACGCTGGCGACGTAGTCCCCCTCGCGCAGCTCGATCAACTTCACGCCCATCGTCGCCCGGCCGGCGCGCTTGACCTGGCTGACCTTGGTCCGCAGCAGGATGCCGGCGCCGGAGATGATGGTCAGGTCATCGTCGTCGTGGACCACTCCGGCGGAGGCGATCGGGCCGGTCACCCCAAGCTTCTCGCGGCTGAGCGTCACCACCCCGCTGGTACCGCGGCCCTTCACCGGGTACTCCTCGAGAGGAGTGCGCTTTCCGAAGCCCTTCTCGGTGACCACCAGCAGGTCACCCTGGGGATCGACCACGTCCATGCCGGTGAGGCGATCGCCCTCTCGCAGGCTGATGGCCCGGACGCCGCCTGCAGGGCGGCCCATCGGGCGGACCAGTTTCTCGTGGTAGCGCAGCGCCTGGCCCTGAGCCGTCACCAGGATGATCTCGTCGCTGCCGGTGGTCAGGCGCACCCAGCCGAGCACGTCTCCTGGCTCCAGGCTGATGGCGATCAGGCCCGAAGGACGGACCGAGGCGAATTCGGACAGGGCGACGCGCTTGATCTTGCCTCGCTGGGTGGCCATGGTGCAGTAGGAGGCGGCGCCGAAGTCGGGGACGGCGACCGTGGCGGTGATGGTCTCGCCCGTGTCGAGGGCCAGGATGTTGACGAGCGGGATGCCGCGGGCGGTGCGGTCGGCGTCGGGAATCTGGTAGGCCTTCTCCGAGTAGACCTTGCCGCGGTCGGAGAAGAAGAGGACGGTGTCCAGCGAGCGAGCGGGGAAGAGCATCATCACCTCGTCTTCGCCGCGCATCGAGTGCCCGGTGACGCCGCGGCCGCCGCGGCTCTGGCGCCGGAAGGCCTCAGCCGCCACGCGCTTGACGTAGCCGCGCTCGGTGATGCTGATGAGGACCGACTCGTCGGCCACCAGGTCCTCCTCGCGGAACTCCTCGGTGGCGTCGGGAGCGATGCGCGTGCGGCGCGGGTCGCCGTACTTACGCACCAGGTCGGCCACATCGTCCTTCACGACGGCCAGGATCTTCTTCGGATGAGCAAGCAGGTCTTCCAGGTAGGCGATCTGGGCCTTGACCTCTTTGTGTTCGTCTTCGATCTTGCGCCGTTCCAGGGCCGCCAGGCGCCGCAGCTGCATGTCGAGGATGGCCTGGGCCTGGACCTCGCTGAGTTGGAAGCGGATCATGAGCCGCTCCTTGGCAGCGTCCGCGTCGGGCGACTTGCGGATGGTCTCGATGACCTCGTCCAGGTGCGCCAGGGCGACGAGCAGCCCTTCGAGCACGTGGGCGCGGGCGCGCGCCTTCGCCAGGTCGAACTCCGAGCGCCGCGTGATCACGGTGCGGCGGTGCTCGATATAGAGCTGGAGCGCTCGCTTGAGGGAGAGCAGGCGCGGCTCGCCGTCGACCAGCGCCAGCAGCTGCACGCCGAAGGTGGTCTGCAGCATGGTGAACTTGAAGAGTTGGTTGAGCACTTTCTTGGGCTGGGCGCCGCGCTTGAGATCCACCACGATGCTCAGGCCGCGGCGGTCGGACTCGTCGCGCAGATCGGAGACGTCATCGAGCCTGCCCTCGCGCACCAGCTCAGCGATGCGTTCGATGAGGGCGGCCTTGTTCACCTGGAAGGGGATCTCGGTGATGACGATACGGTATCGGCCGCCGCTCATCTCCTCGATGTGGGCCAGAGCCCGCAGCACCAGCCGACCCTTGCCGGTGCTGTAAGCCTGCTTGATGCCCTCGATGCCAACGAGCAGCCCGCCGGTGGGGAAGTCTGGCCCAGGGATAAACTGCATCAGGTCATCGATCGTGATGTCTTCCAGCTCATCGTAGCGGTCGATCATGTGCTGGATCGCCTGGGCCAGCTCCCCCAGGTTGTGCGGCGGGATGTTGGTGGCCATGCCCACGGCGATGCCCGAGGCGCCGTTGAGGAGCAGGTTGGGCAGGCGGGCTGGCAAGACGACCGGCTCCTTGAGCGAGCCGTCGAAGTTGTCGATGAAGTCGACTGTGTTCTTCTCGATGTCGAGCAGGAGTTCCTCGGCCATGGGGCCGAGTCGGGCCTCGGTGTAGCGCATGGCCGCCGGCGAGTCGCCGTCGAGCGAGCCGAAGTTGCCCTGGCCGTCGACGAGCAGGTAACGCATGGAGAAATCCTGCGCCATGCGAGCCATGGCGTCGTAGACGGCCACATCGCCGTGGGGGTGATACTTGCCCAGCACCTCGCCCACGATGCGCGCCGACTTGCGGTAGGGCGAGTTGGAGCGGATGCCCATGTCGCGCATGGCGTACAGGATGCGGCGGTGGACGGGCTTGAGGCCGTCGCGGGCGTCCGGCAGGGCGCGTGCCACGATGACGCTCATGGCGTAGTCCAGGTAGGCGCCGCGCATCTGCTCGTCGATGTCGACCTGTCGAACCGTGCCGATGTCCATTCAGCAGTCTCTCATTCTGGGGATGCGGTGGAAAGACGGGCCAACAGCTAATTATACCTCTCCCGATTGACTCCTTCGGCCAACGATGCTACAAAGACCGGGCCGACTCGCCAGGGAGGACGCCATGGTTCGCCGTCTTGCCCGCAAGCTTCTCTTCATCCTCATCTTTCTTGTGATCCTTTCGCTGCTGCTGGGTGCGGTGGGTTTCGTCGTCGTCCGCCGCTCCTGGCCAGATACTCAAGGCACGCTGCGCCTGCCCGGGCTGCAGGGGACGGCGGAAGTCTTCCGCGACCCAATGGGCATTCCGCATCTCTACGCCTCCAACCTGCATGATCTGTTCCTGGCGCAGGGCTTCGTCCACGCCCAGGACCGCTTCTGGCAGATGGAGTTCTGGCGGCGCATCGGCTCAGGCCGGCTGGCAGAGATCCTCGGCGAATCAGCCCTGGAGTCCGACCGGTTCATCCGCACCGTCGGCTGGCACCGCACGGCGGCTCAGGAGCTGGAGCTGCTCGATGCCGAAACGCGCTCGGTGCTCGAGGCCTACGCGGAAGGCGTCAACGCCTACCTGGCCACCACCGACATCCGCAACCTGAGCCTGGAGTTCAACATCCTAGGCCTGACCGGCGTCGATTTCGTGCCCGAGCCCTGGACCCCGCTGAACACGCTCACCTGGGCCAAGGTGATGGCCTGGGACCTGGGCGGTAACATGACCGATGAGCTCATGCGCGCCGAGATCGCTGCCCGAGTCGCGGAAGGTGCCGTCGAAGTGCTCATGCCGCCCTACTCAGACGACTACCCGGTGATCGTTCGGCACCCGCTGGCCTCGGCCACCCTCGATTCCGTGCCTGAAGCTGCCTATAGCGCCGGGAGGGTCTTTGGGCGCGGCAAGGACCTGGGCAGCAACAGCTGGGTCGTTGCTGGCACGCGCACGGAATCGCGCAAACCCCTGCTGGCCAACGATCCCCATCTGGGCATCCAGATGCCGTCCATCTGGTATGAGATCGGATTGCACTGTAAGCCGGTCACCGAGGCGTGCCCGCTGGATATCGTAGGCGCTTCGTTCGCCGGCGCGCCGGGTGTGATCATCGGCCACAATGCCCGCATCGCCTGGGGCGTCACCAACCTCGGGCCGGACGTGCAGGACCTGTTCATCGAGCGCCTGAATCCGGACAACCCGAATCAGTACGAGTACCAGGGCCGCTGGCTCGACATGAACATCGTGCGCGAGGAGATCCGCGTGGCCGGCCGCAAGGAGCCAGAGATCGTCTACGCGCGCATCACGCGCCACGGCCCGATCATCAACGACGTCATCGGCGGCACCGAAGAGGAGTGGTCCTTCGGCTGGCAGCCTCTGGCCCTCTCCTGGACGGCGCTCGAGCCGGGGACGTTGATGCGCGCCGTCATGCAGCTCAACCGCGCCAGCGATTGGGACGAGTTCCGGGAGGCGCTGCGCTACTGGGATGTGCCCAGTCAGAACTTCGTCTACGCCGACGTCGATGGCAACATTGGCTACCAGGCTCCAGGCCGCATTCCCATCCGCGCCCGCGGGGATGGCTCCATGCCCGTCCCCGGCTGGACGGGCCAGTACGAGTGGATCGATACCATTCCCTTCGAGCGGCTGCCGCGCGCCTTCAATCCCCCCGAAGGCTACATCGTCACCGCCAACAACGCCGTCGTCGATGAACGGTATCCCTACTTCCTCAGCCTGGACTGGGACCCGGGCTATCGCGCCCAGCGCATCGTCGACCTGATCGAGGCCGATCCGGCACTCTCGATCGCCGACATGCAGGTCATCCAGGCAGACAGCACCCCGCTGTGGGCCCAGGAAATCCTGCCGTATGCCCTGGCCCTGACCACTGCCGACCCCCGCCTGACGCAGGCCATTGCCCTGCTGCGCACCTGGGACGGCCGGGCCTCGCGCGACAGTGCGGGCGCGGCGCTGTTTGAGTCCTTCCGCCTGCATCTGGTCCAGCGGACATTCGAGGACGAGCTGGGGGACCGCCTGGTGCGCAAGGCGGCCGTGAACCTGATGGTGGCTCTGGAAGATCTCCTGCCGGAGGAGCGTTCGCCCTGGTTCGACAATCGCGACACTCCGGCAGTCGAGGACCGCGACGCCATCCTCCTCGATGCCCTGGCGGATGCGGTCGAGGAACTCACCCAGCGTCTGGGCGACGACATGACCTCCTGGCGCTGGGGCGAGCTGCACACGGCGACCTTCGAGAACCAGAGCCTGGGCCAGAGCGGCATCCGCCTCATCGAGAAGATCTTCAATCGCGGCCCGGTGGAGGTCGATGGAACGATCGCGACCATCAACAACACCTCGTACGACCCGGCCGACCCATACGCCGTGGTCGTGGTTCCCTCGTATCGCCAGATCATCGATCTGAGCAACCTCGCCTTTTCGGTGTCGATGCACACCACAGGCCAGTCGGGCCACGCCTTTCACCGCCACTACGCGGACATGATCGACTTCTGGCGCAACACTCAGTATCACCCGATGCTTTGGCTGCGGCCCCAGATTGAGGCGGCCGCCAAAGCCCACCTGACGCTCATCCCCTGAGCCTGGGCGCGAACCCGCTGCCGGGCCTCTGCAGACCATACTTCTGTGGAGGCCTGGCCGCGCGAGGGAGGAGAGAAGCAGTGCATTGGCTCCTCGACGAGCTGCTCGAGTACTCCCACTGTCAGGGGCACCATCACCGGATCTTCTAGCAGGCTGCCGAAAAACGGCGTGTCATCGCTCACCCCCTCCCCAGGCCCCACCCCCCAGATCTCATTCCCCCTCTCCGTTACGGTTCATGGTGTATCCGTGTGCGGCCCGCTGTGAGGGCAGGGGGTGAGGCGATGACGGTTCGCCGCTGCGCGCTTAGCATGACCCGGATGGAGTCGGCAGCCGCCCCGGTGTCTTTCAACTGCCTCGTGGGTAGCCGAGCACCTCGCCGAAGGAGTGGGGCCGGTCGCGGACTTGGCATTCGGCCGCGGCCAGGTCGCGGAGTAGCCTGCAAAAAGCACTTCTCGGCCGATGGTGGCAACGGATTCCAACCCGCGGGTGCTCCGACGGGATCGCCGCTGGCTTCAGGTAGCCCTGGACGTCTTGCTCCACCGGCGGGGCGCGCTGCTGGGGTTCGACGATTCCGGATGGCGGGTGCGGCTCGTTGGGGCGTGTCGGGGAGTTGCCCGCCCTACATCGACGTCGTCACTGTCAGAGGGGGCGGGGATCGACGGGATGCCCGTGACCGAGGCAATCCTCGAGTGGTGAACGCTCACCGCTCGCTGAGGCCTGAGAAGCAGCAGCGCGCGGCGAAAGGAAGTGGCGCGCTGTCGGGACCTAGAAGTAGATCTTCTGGAACACCACCAGGCACATCACCCCGACGACAGTCACCGTTGCCAGGAGAAGCAGCGAGAGAAAGAAGCGCTGGCCGGCTGTCATCCCAAAGCGGCGCGGCTTGGGCCTGCGCCTGGCTGCCTTTGCCTCCGCAGCAGCAACATCGTCGAACAGGTCCGATCGCTCAGAAGCCTCTCTCAAGTTGTCGAACATGGTAGCATTCCTCCGATCGCCGCCCAGGCGTCCGTCGTGACGAGTTCGCATCTCATGCCCGGAGAAGTCTCAGGTGCGACCCCTCCGCTCCGATCAGGATGACTTCACCGCCGTTCGTTTCCAGGCGAAGTCTCCCATCCGGGGCAAGGCCGAGGACGCGACCGGTTATCTCTTGATTGCCGAAGGCCCGGATGGCCACCCTTTCGGTCGCAAAGGCCAGGCGCTCCTCCACCGTGCGCAACATTTCCTGTGACCCCATCCTGCCGTACCACCGGTCCAGGGCGAGAAGGATGTCGAGCAGGAGCTTCTCTCGGTCAACCCTTCGGCCGAGGACGGCCTCGACGCAGGTCGCCGGGTAGTCGACCTGTTGCGGCGGCACCGAGGCAGGCCGCACGTTGACACCGATGCCGCAGACGGCGAAGTCGAGAGTCGGTTCGGTCCACGACGCCTCGACCAGGACGCCGGCGAGCTTCCGCCCCCCGACCAGGACGTCGTTGGGCCACTTGACTTGAGGGCGAAGGCCCTCCGTTTCGAGGGCCTCGGCCACGGCCAGAGAGCCCAGCGTCATCAGTCCACCACCGGTCACTGCCTCGGGAGCGGGCCGCAGGACAACACTCAAGGCCAGCGCTGCTCCCGACGGGGTCAGCCAACGGCGACCGGCCCGACCGCGCCCGGCCTTCTGCTCCTCAGCCACAACGAGCGTGCCTTCGGGAGAGCCATGTCGAGCCAGCCTGAGCGCCTCGTCGTTCGTTGAGCCGAGGGTTCGGTGGAAGTGGAACTCCCCCCCGAACTTCCCGATGGGCAGCCCCGCCCGAATCCTACTCTGGTTGAGCATGCACGCATTGTACCCGCAGATGCAATTTGCATGCCGGTGCGGCCACGGGCCTGTTCCCGCAGCGGCGGTTCTCTGCTACAATCGCCGCGCACCGGCATCATGAAGCACCTCTGGTCGCCCTGGCGCATGGCCTACGTCGAGCAGCCCCACCAGGAAGCCGGCTGTCTCTTCTGCAATCGGCTGGCCCAGGCCGATGGCAAGGAGAATCTCATCCTGCACCGCGGGCGGCACGCGTTCGTGATCCTCAACCGCTTTCCCTACACCACGGGTCACATGATGATCGTCCCCTTCGCCCATCAGGCCTTGCTCGAGGCTCTCGATGAGGCGACTCGGTCGGAGTTGATGGCGCTCACGGCGGGCGCCATCGCAGTTCTGCGCCGCGCCTATGGCGCCCAGGCGTTCAACGTTGGGGCGAACATCGGCGAGGCGGCGGGCGCCGGAGTGGTCGATCACGTGCATTTTCATGTCCTGCCGCGCTGGCCGGGCGACACCAACTTTATGACGACAACCGCCGATACCCGGGTGATCCCCGCGAGCCTGGAGGACGTTTACAACCGACTCCGCCCGCTGTGGCAGGGCGGGGACAGCAACCCGTCCTGACGCACACATCCTTCCTTCACGCGAGGCCCGTCATGAACCATCCCGAACCCAACCCCCGCGATGTCGTCATCCTCAGCGCTGCGCGGACCCCGATGGGCCGATTTCAAGGAGCCTTGAGTCCGCTCACGGCGACCAGGCTCGGCGCGGTGGTTGTGCGTGCCGCCGTTGAGCGGGCTGGCCTGACGCGGCCAGACGGGATCGACGAGGTGCTGATGGGCAACGTCGTCTCCGCCGGCCTGGGACAGGCGCCCGCACGGCAGGCGGCGATCTTCGCCGGCCTGCCGCCCACTGTCGGAGGCACGACGCTCAACAAGGTCTGCGGCTCTGGCCTCAAAGCCGGGATGATGGCAGCGCAGGCCATCCACGCCGGTGACGCCGACCTGATCGTCGCCGGCGGCATGGAGAGCATGAGCAACTCGCCGCACCTGATCCACGGGCGCGGCGGCCTGCGCTACGGCCACAACCAGCTCACGGACTCCCTGCTCCACGACGGGCTGTGGGATCCGTTCGAGGACTGGGTCATGGGCATGGCGGCGGAGTGGATCGCCGACCAGTACGGCGTCACGCGACAGGAGATGGATCGCTTCGCGCTGGAGAGCCACCAGAAGGCGCTGGCGGCGATGGACTCTGGCAAGTTTAGGGCTGAGATTGTGCCGGTCGAGGTTCCCGGCAAGAAAGGTCAGGTGACGGTCGTCGATCAGGATGAGACGCCGCGGCGCGACACATCGCTCGAGGCGCTGGCGGCGCTCAAGCCGGCGTTCAAGCCGGACGGCAAGGTGACCGCGGGCAACTCCCCCGGACTGAACGACGGTGCAGCAGCAGTCGTGTATTCCAGCCGAGCCAGGGCCGAAGCGCTGGGCGTGAAACCAATCGCCCGGGTCGTCGGCTACGCCCAGGCCGCCGTGCCGCCCAAGGAGCTATTCATCGCCCCCGCCCGCGCCATCCCGCGCCTGTTGCAGCGCGTCGGTTGGACCCTGGCGGACGTCGACTTGATTGAGCTGAACGAGGCTTTCGCCGCGCAGGTTCTGGCCGACGGCCGGGCCCTGGCCGAGCAGGGCTGGGATTGGAGCAAGGTCAACGTCCACGGCGGCGGCGTCGCCCTTGGTCATCCGATTGGGGCCTCAGGGGCGCGCGTGCTGACCACGCTCCTCCACGCCCTCAAGGATCGGGGGCTGAGGCGAGGTGTGGCCTCGCTCTGCCTCGGGGGCGGCGAGGCGGTGGCGATGGCCGTCGAACTAGAATCCTGATCGCGTCCTGGCTGCGAGGACGCACCAGCCTGCAAGGAGTGTCATGATGGGGATTGAGCGGGTCGTTGTGGTGGGCGCAGGCACGATGGGCAACGGAATCGCCCAGGTGGCGGCGGTCTCCGGATATCACGTTGCCCTGACGGACGTCGTGCCCGAGGCGTTCGAGCGCGCCAGGGCCACCATCGCCAAGTCGGTGGCCAAGCTGGTGGAGAAGGGCGCCATCAGCGAGGAACAGAAGGCGGCCGCGCTGGCCATCCCCATGGCGCTCGACCTTGAGGCCGTGCGCCAGGCCGACCTCGTCATCGAGGCGGCCAGCGAGAACCCGGAGCTCAAACTCAAGCTGTTTGCCGACCTCGATCGCCTGGCGCCCCCGCACGCGGTCCTGGCCTCGAATACCTCCTCCATCTCGATCACCAAGATCGCCGCCGCGACGCAGCGTCCGCAGCAGGTCATCGGGATGCACTTCTTCAATCCCGTGCCGCTGATGCGGCTGCTCGAGGTGGTGCGCGGCCTGGCGACGTCGGACGAGACGACGGCGGTTACCATCGAGCTCGGGCGGCGCATGGGAAAGGAACCCGTCGAGGCCAAAGACTCGCCGGGTTTCATCTCCAACCGCATCCTGTGCCCGATGATCAACGAGGCCATCTTCGCGCTGCAGGAGGGCATCGGCACGCCAGAGGCCATCGACGCCGTGATGCGCCTGGGGATGAACCACCCAATGGGGCCGCTGGCGCTGGCCGATCTTGTTGGATTGGACGTCGTTCTCGCTGTGATGGAAGTGCTTCACCGCGACCTGGGTGAAGACAAGTACCGGCCGGCACC
Source organism: uncultured Anaerolineaceae bacterium (assembly GCA_964575425.1). Classification (GTDB taxonomy): domain Bacteria; phylum Chloroflexota; class Anaerolineae; order Anaerolineales; family E44-bin32; genus DATEAV01. The sequence continues at coordinate 16,658 of CAZNRD010000011.1, forward strand.
GCTGCTGCGCAAGATGGTGGACGCCGGCTACCTCGGGCGGAAGACGGGGCGGGGGTTCTACGCGTACTGACGCCGCCCCGGCCATCCGGGCCATACGCGGGTATAATCCCGCGCCATGGCCGAGCCCTTGCAGAGTCGGCGCGATCCGGGGCACGCCGGACTCAGCGCACGGTCGCGAGACGGGCAGCGTGGCGGGCGCGCCCGGACGCTGGTCATCAGCCTGGCCTTTCTGCTCGCGCCACTGGCCTGCTCGTTCCCATCGGCGGCGCCATTCGCGACGGAATCGATTGAGGCAACGAGTGCCACGGCGAACCTGCCCCCCTACTCGCCTCCCGCCCGACCTCTGCTCTACACCTGCTACACCTGCGGTGGAAGTGAGATGTGGGTGCTGGACACAAGCGGCGTGCGGCGGCAAACACTGCCCTTCTCGCTGGGGCAGTTCTACGGCTACTCTCCTTCAGGTGATCGCATCCTCTACGCGACGTCCTTTGCAGCGCACGGAGCCGGACCGGGCAATGTCTCGGTCAGCGACCTCGCGATCTATGACATCCCTGGCAACTCGGTCACCGTGTTGTTCGAGGACAACGTGGTGGAGGCGCTCTGGGCCCCCAATGGTTCCGACCTGGCCTACATCCTGGCCACGCCGGGCAGCTACGAATTGCACTGGCGCGGGGCCGATGGATCGGACCGCTTGCTCGCCTCGGATGTAAGCTTCGCCTGGAGCTTCTCGCCGCTTGGCGACCGCATCGGGTTCACACGGGAGTCTGGCTACCGGACAGCGGGCGTGCCAGGGCTGTACGTTGTTGATGTGGAGACCCTGAGCGAGATTCGGGTGAGCCCGGTCGACAAGTCGGGGACTGGCGGCATCGCCGACGCCCCGTCGTGGTCCTTCGACGGCCAGTTCCTCCTTCTATCCCACTGGGGCGGGCCGGACGAGCCGCAGCTGATCCTGGCGCGTGCCGACGGTGGCGTAGAAACCACTCTCACTCTCGACCCGGCGCTGCAGGAGAACTGGTGGCACACGCCAGTCATCCCGCGCCTGCTGTGGTATCCGGACGGCGAGCACCTGCTGGGCGTGCCGGAGGCTTCGCGCGAGAGTCTGGGTGGACCTTTCGCGCTGGTGCGCTTTCGCCTCGATATGGAGCGTGCCCTGCTCACCGACGCTGAGATGGTGGCGGAGGTCGGCGGGCTGATCGGATGGGATGTTCCGGGCAGCTCGGTGTGGGCGATCTCCCGAGAAGGTGAGCCCTTCCTCCTGGTGCTGCCGTAGCGTTTGTGACCGTTTCCCTTTCCTGAGGAGGAGCGCCATGCGCCCGCGACGAATTGCCTGGGTTGGGATGCTGTTGATGGCCGTCTCGGCGTGCGCCGTTCCTACCACGAGCACCCCAGTTTCGGAGGCGGAGATCGCCACTCGTGTGGCGGGAACGATGACGGCAGTAGCTGGGGCAACCGAGCCCGGCAGCCCCGCGGTTCCTCACGGGGCCGCCACGGTGGAGCCATTGCCTACGCCGGAACCCCTGCTGCGTATTGCCTACACCGACGGGAACAACGTCTGGTTCTATCAGGCGGGCATGGCGCCGCGCCAGGTCACCACGAGCGGCGGCGTGTACGGCGTGCGTCTGAGCGATGACGGCGCCTGGGTCGCCTTCCTGCGCCGCGAGACGGGCAGCGACCACGGCGAGTTGCGTGCGGTCCGCACTGACGGAAGCGGTGAGACCGTGCTCCTGACACCTGCCGCGCTCGATGCCTTCTACCCTCCTGCCCCGCACGTCATCGGCACCGATGTCTCCTCGATGGACTTCATCGCGGGCACGCACACGCTCGTCTTCAACACCTATGCCATCCCCGAGGTCATCGGCCTGATGAATCACGATGACCTATGGGCGATCGACGTCGACAGCGGCATCCTGACAAGTCTCCTTCCCGCGGGTTCCGGCGGCGACTTCGCCATCTCCCCCGACGGTGCGCAGATCGTCGTCGTGCGGCCCGATTCGATATCGCTGATCGACGTTGATGGCAGCAACTTACGGCCGGGTCTTCTCACATTCCCACATGTCATCACCTACAGCGAATTCCTGTACTATCCGCCGGCCGTGTGGGCTGCCGACTCCTCCGCGGTCGGCTTTCTGATCCCTTCGGAGGATCCGCTGGGGGCGAGCGTCAGTGGAAGCGTCTGGCGCATTCCGGCGAATGGAGGCGCGCCGGTGCGACTGGGCACGATCAACGGGGACTGCTACTTCCCCTCGTTTGGAGGGCCTCTGATCGCGCCCGACCTAGCCCGCGTGGCCTTCACCCGCCCGACCGGGACGCCGAACGTTGAGACCCTGTTCATCACCAACGCCGATGGAAGCGGGGAGATGTCCTACGCCACGGGGGATGTCGAGTGGGAGGGCTGGTCACCGGACGGCATGCACTTCGCCTACCGCCTGGACGGTCCGATGAACTTGTACTTGGGGACGGTTGGAGCGGCACCGAGCTCACTGCCCAGCGGGATGAGCCTGGAATGGGTGAATGCGGCGCAGTACCTGTATCTGACGGGCAGCGGCACATCGTGGACGTTGATGCTGGGCTCGACGTCCGGAATCAGCATCCCCCTTGCCAGCCTGAGCAGCCCCTCGATGGCCTTCGACTTCATCGAGTAGCGCATTCGCACGGCAAAGCACAATCGAGCGGGGCACCGCCAGGTGCCCCGCCTTCTTGCTGGAGACTGTCGGGAAACACCGGGCGGGGCTGCCGATACCATCCAGATCAAGTTGCGCGCGCAATGGCAAGCCGCCTCTGCCTCACCCCCTGACCTATTCCCTCAGCCCGCAGGCGCGATTGATGTCCCAAGGCTCAATGGCGGAGAGGGGGTGGCCGTTCCTGGGAGATGGGGGAGCGAAGCTCCCCCATCTCCCGATCAGCTTCCTCCTCCTGGGCTCAGAGCGACGCGGCGTAAGACCTCTTGACACCCGGGGGGAGACTACTCAGAATGTCGCGTGTTCGGTGCGCGAGATGATCTCGTCCTGCAAGCTGCGGCTCAGGTCGCAGAAGTAGTCGCTGTAGCCGGCGACGCGCACGATGAGGTCGCGATAACGGGAGGGATCGGCCTGCGCGGCGCGCAGGGTGGCGGCGTCGACGACGTTGAACTGGACGTGGTGACCGCCCAGGCGGAAGTAGGTGCGCACGAGCTGGCAGAGGGCCTGCAGGCCGCTTTCCGAGTGGAACAACTGCGGCGTGAACTTCTGGTTGAGGAGCGTGCCTCCGGTGCGGACGTGATCGATCTTGGCCACCGACTTGATGACCGCCGTCGGCCCGTGGCGATCGGCGCCCTGGACCGGCGAGACCCCTTCCGACAGAGGCTCGCCCCGGCCGCGTCCGTCCGGCGTGGCGCCGGTGACCGAGCCGAAGTAGACATGGACGGTGGTCGGCAGGAGGTTGATGCGGTAGGTGCCGCCCTTGGTGTTCGGCCGGCCGTCGGCGGCGGTGAAGAAGGCCTCGAAGAGGAGGCGCATCACATCGTCCGCGTAGTCGTCGTCGTTGCCGTACTTGGGGGTCTTGTGGCGGAGCTGGGCGCGCAGGGCCTCGTGTCCGGCGAAACCGGCATCGAGCGCCTGCAGCATGGCCTCCATGGAGAGGCTTTTGTGATCGAACACGTGGTACTTGAGGGCGGTCATCGAGTCGGTGAGGGTGCCAAGGCCGACGCCCTGGATGTAGGTGGTGTTGTAGCGGGCGCCGCCGTCGTGGTAGTCGCGGCCGCGCGCCACGCAGTCGTCGATCAGGACCGAGAGGAAGGGTGCCGGGATGTGCTGGGCGAAGAGCCGCTCGATGACGTTGTTGCCGCGGATCTTGATGTCCACGAAGTGCTGGAGCTGGGTCCGGTAGGCCTGCAGCAGGTCCTCGAAGGAAGAGAAGGAAGCCGCCTCTCCGGTGGCCGGGCCGATCTGCTTGCCGGCGCGGGGGTCGTATCCGTTGTGGAGGGTGATCTCGAGGATCTTCGGCATGTTCAGGTAACCGGTGAGGATGTAGCTCTCCTTGCCGAAGGCCCCCACTTCGACGCAGCCGCTCGAACCGCCGCGGCGCGCGTCGTCCAGCGACTTGCCCTGTCGGAGAAGCTCCTCGACGATGCGGTCAGCGTTGAAGACGGACGGCTGGCCGAAGCCGGTGCGGATGATCCGGGCGGCGCGGGCGAGCAGCGCATCCGGGCTGCGCTGGCTGACCTGAATGGAAGCGCTGGGCTGCAGCAGGCGCATCTCTTCGACGACATCGAGGATGAGGTAGGTGAGTTCGTTGACGCCGTCCGCGCCGTCGGGGGTGAGGCCGCCGAGGTTGATCTGCACGAAGTCGGTGTAGGTGCCGCTTTCCTCCGCGGTGACGCCCACCTTAGGAGGTGCTGGCTGGCTGCTGAACTTGATCCACAGGCACTGCAGCAGTTCTTCGGCCTGCTCCCGTGTCAGCGTGCCGTCGTCAAGGCCCCGGCGGTAGAAGGGATACAGGTGCTGGTCGAGCTTGCCCGGGGAGAAGGCGTCCCAGGTGTTGAGTTCGGTGGTGACGCCCAGGTGCACGAACCAGTAATACTGCAGCGCCTCCCAGAAGGTGCGGGGCGGGTGAGCGGGGACCCAGGTGCAGATTTCGGCGATGGCCTCCAGCTCGCGGGCCGTCTCTGGGTCCTGTGCCTCGGCTGCGAGCTGTCGGGCCAGCTCGGCGTAGCGCTCGGCGAAGCGGATGAGCGCCTGACAGCAGATGCGCATGGCCTTGAGTTCTTGCTCCCTGGCGAGGGCCTCGGGGTCGTGCAGGTAGTCGAGGCGCTGCAGGCTGCGGTCGATGTCGGCGATGAAGTCGAGCATGCCCTTGTGGTAGATCTTGTCGTCGAGGACCGTGTGGCCTGGGGCGCGCTGTTCCATGAACTCGGTGAAGACCCCCGCGGCGTACGCCTCCTTCCATTCCTCGGTCATCTCCGCGAAGAGGAGGTCGCGCATCGAGACGCCCCGCCAGAAGGGGATGAGCCTCTCGGCGTAGGCGCGCCGGACGTCGTCGTCGACGCGGAAGGGGATCTTCTCGCGCGAGTGCAGGAGGTCGATGTCCTGCAGGCTGTGGCAGCACAGTTCGGGGAAGGCGGGGGCGGCTTTGGGGGCCGGGCCCTTTTCGCCGACGATGAGTTCGCCGGCCGCGAGGTAGATGGTCTTGTGCTCCATCAGGTGGCGGAAGGCCAGGGCGCGGCGCATCGGGGCCGAGAGGTGAGGTCGAGCCTGGGCGTAGACGTCGGTGACGAGCAGTGCCCGCTCGGCCGAGAGCCGGGGCGTGGCGGCCAGGCTCTCCTCCCTCAGGCGGGCTACCCTTTCGCTCATCGCCATGGGCATCTCCCGAAGTCAGGGCTCCTGCGCCTTCATTATATGCGGAACGGACCGGAGGCGAGGGAATGGGTTTGAAGCCCTTCCCACTGCCCTCCACAACCCGTGCCTTGCGGTCGGATTCCCCCCGGGCGCCTGTCTTGGGAGAAAAGGAATGCGCAGAGACCACACTCGGCCCGACATCGACAACGGGAGGGTGTTGAAAAGCAGCGAGCGTGCTTGGCAATCCCATCCAGACCAAGCTGCGCGTGCAATGCCAAGTCGTCACCGCCTCACCCCCCGGCCCCCTCTCCGCCCACAGGCGCGGCTGCTCTCGCAGGGCTCGATGGCGGAGAGGGGGTTGCTCCTTCCGGGAGATGGGGGAGCGAAGCTCCCCCACCTCCCGATCCCCTTATCCCCCTCCCCCTGGGCTGAGAGCGACGGGGCGTAGAGTCCTATCGTGCAGGGGGAGGGGGCCTGGGGGTGGGGGTGTGTGCGAGTCTGCGAGCGATGTCCAAGACGGGAGAGGGTATTCAACAGTCTCAACGGGGGGATTGCCCCTGCCAGGTAAAGGCGCTACCATGGATGGCGGTGAGTCCGATGTGCTCCCAGGCGAGCCACCCGTGGAACCTGACGCCAGCCGAGGCCATGGCCCTGCAAGATCGGCTGCGGCTCGAGGTGGTCCAGGAAGATCGGATCGGCGCGCTGCGGATGGTGGCCGGCATCGATTTGGGCTTCGAGCAGGGGGGACGTGTGGCGCGCGCCGCGGTGGCGGTGCTTGCCTATCCGAGCCTGGAGCTGCGCTCGAGGAGGCTGGCGCGCCTGCCGGTCACGTTCCCCTACATCCCGGGTCTGCTCTCCTTTCGCGAGGCACCCGTGGTCCTGGAGGCGCTCGAAGCGCTGGAGGAGCTTCCGGACCTGATCCTCTACGACGGCCATGGCATGGCGCATCCCAGGCGCTTCGGCATTGCCTGCCACATCGGCCTGCTCACCGACATCCCGACAGTGGGCGTGGCGAAGCGGCGGCTGATCGGGCATCACGAGGCGGTGGAAGACCGCGGCGGCGCGCGGCAGCCGCTGATCGATGAGGGCGACATCATCGGCGCGGTGGTGCGGACCCAAGCCCACGCGGCGCCGGTGTACGTCTCTGTCGGCCACAAGGTCAACCTGGACACAGCCGTCGAGACCGTGCTGCGCTGCACGCGCCACCATCGCCTGCCCGAGCCGACGCGCTGGGCCCATCGCCTGGCCTCGGGCCTGGCATAGGCAGCTAAGTTCGACAAGCCCGCCAACTATGAAGACAGGAGCTTTTCCAGGATGTAGCGCGTGCGCTGGGGATCCGCCTTGCCTCCGGACTGGCGCATCACCTGCCCGACGAACCAGCCGATGAGCGTGGCCTTGCCCGCCTTGTAGGCCGCCACCTGCTCGGGGCTCGACGCCAGAACCGACTCCGCCATGGCGCGCAGGGCGGACTCATCCGACACCTTGGCCAGCCCCTCGGCACGAACGATCTCACCCGGCGGCTGCCCGGTCGCTTCCACTTTGACGAGGAGTTCTTTCGCCGTGTTGGCGGTGATGGCCTTGTCTTCGACGAGGCGGATGATTTCGGCCAGGTGCGCAGGGCGCAGGCGAAGCTGCGAGGCAGTGAGACCCCGCTCGCGCAGCAGCCGCAGCACGTCGTTGATCATCCAGTTGGAGACGACCTTCGGCTCTCCGCCGAACGCCGCAACCGTCTCCTCGAAGTACTCCGAAAGCGATCGTTCTTCCGTGAGGATTTCGGCATCGTAGGCGGGGAGGCAATAGGACTCGATGAAGCGCTGGCGGCGGGCGAGGGGAAGTTCGGGCAACCCTTGCAGGATCTCATCCCGCCAGGCGTCGTCGAGGCGAATGGGCAGGAGGTCTGGCTCGCGGAAGTAGCGGTAGTCGGCCTCGGTCTCTTTGGAGCGCATCTTGCGCAGCGCCCCGCGGTCCTCGTCCCACTCGAGCGTCCAGGCTTCGATGGCCCTGCCGGCCTCGACCTCGCGAATCTGGCGCTCGATCTCGGTCTGGATAGCCAGGCGGACGGCGTCGATCGAGTTGACGTTCTTGATCTCGGTCTTGGGATTGAGCACGGCGCTGTCGGCGGGCCGGATGGAGACGTTGGCGTCGCAGCGCAGGTGGCCCTTCTCCATGTCCGCTCCCGAGATGTCGAGCCAGCGGAGCAGTTGACGCAGGCGGATGAGGTACTGCGCCGCTTCGTCGGCGGAACGCAGGTCGGGGCCGGTAACCATTTCCACCAGGGGCACGCCGCAGCGGTTGAAATCGATCAGGCGGCGTCTGTCCTGGTGGACGGTCTTGCCGGCGTCTTCCTCGAGGTGGAGTTTGGTGATGTGGACGCGGCGGGTGGAGCCGTCGGGCATGGGCAGGTCGAGGTGGCCGCCGCGCGCGAGAGGTTCGTCGTATTGGCTGATCTGGTAGCCCTTGGGGAGGTCGGGGTAGAAGTAGTTCTTGCGGGCGAAGTAGGAAAGCGGCTGGATGGAGTCGGCCTGCATGGCGGCGGCGAGGAGCACGGCCTTTTCGACCGCGGCCCGGTTGAGCGAGGGCAGGACGCCGGGCAGGCCGGTGCAGACAGGGCAGATGTTGGTGTTGGGCGGATCGCCCCAGGAGTCGGCCTTGCAGGCGCAGAAGATCTTGCTCTGCGTGTTGAGCTGGATGTGCGTCTCCAGGCCGATGACGGGTTCGTAGATCGGCACTTTGGTCAACCTCGGGATGACCTCACGCTCGGCCTCGAGACTTGTCTATTCATGGGCGGCCTCAGCCGGCAGCCGGAAGTCTCGGATCACGGACAGCCGAGCGCCCTCGACGGCGACTTCATGGGCTACGGCGTACTCTGGAAAGAAGCCAAGGTCGTTGTTGCCTCGGCCGCAGCCGAGACCGTAGAGTGGTTGCTCTCCGTGGAGGTCCTGTGGATGCTGGGCATAGACGAATCGAAGGTCGGGACGCGCGAAATGCGGAGGGATATGGTCGGGAGGTGCGACGGCAATCAGAGCGTCAGGTGGCGCTGCCTCGTTGATCCACTGCATCGCCTCGCGGTAGGAAGTACACCAGTAGTCGAGTTCGTACGAGCGATAGGCACCGCGTACGCCGCCGACGAGGGCGTTGTAGTAGACGTACTCGTAGGGATGAAGCCGCAGAAACCCCGCAATGCCTGGCGCAAGCACAACGAGGGCAAGCATGGCGGCAACGAGCCTTGAGCGAAGTCGATCGGCGACGGCCTGGAATGTCGCGCCGGCGAAGACGAAGAGCGGAGGAGTGATGAAGAGAAACTGTCGGAAATTGTTATAGACCGTTGAGTTGAGTACGAGGGCGGCAGCAACCGGTCCGAAGGCCCAGGCCAACAGGGCCAGGTACTCAGCCATCCGTTCCTTATGCTTCAGAATTCGTGACAGTGCCAGCGGAATGCCAGCAGCGGCCAGGAGCACTGCGGGCAGGGTGAGCTGGATCGCCAGCAGCACCGGTATGTAGTGCCAGGGCAGAGTATCCGGATGGTAGATGTGGCCCGTGTAAAGGATGCCTCCGCCCCACGGGAAGTCGCTCTTCACGAGTATTGTCTTCCAGAGTCGCCGGAGCGGACTCGCGTGGAGGTAGGGCCAAGCGGCAACACAAGTTGCCGCGGCTGCTGCAGCGTAGGCGATCAAAGGCGGAACGCCACGCCAGCGGCGTCGGACAATGAGAACAAATCCCACCAATGAGACGAGCGAAAACCCAATCACGCGAGCGCTCGCTGTTGCGAGGCCTGTCGCCGCTCCGGCCAAAATGGTGAACGAGAACATACTGCCCTCGGAGTTCCACCAGGAGGACAGAGCGGACGTGAACGTGCGGACGCCGAGCACGGCGAATGGAGCGAGGGCCGCAATGCACACGGGCCAGCGCCACCGCAGGTAGAGAGCGGTAGCCTTCGACTGGTATGCCTCGACCGGAAGGAGCGAAGCCCGCTCGGCTACTCGGGTGAACCACTCGTTGACCCAGGGGAGGGATACGCCGCCGTGTGCATCGCCAACTATCTTCACGACGGATGGCAGCACGACTCCCTTGACGGCGACCAGTTCGAGCCATACCAGGATCGCTGCGATGCCAGAGACGATGAGCATCACCTTCCGTCGCCGCGGGGCCATTCTCCATTCCTGCCGCAGTGCTTTCCAGGTGTTCCAGTTCTCCAGGGGCCGCTTGTCCGCGAGCATGAAGCCAAGCCATGCGGCGAGGACGAAGCCGGCCATGAAAGGCGTGTCTTTCTGGTTGATGAAGGAGTGGCCAAACAGCACTGGCTGGGTGGCGAAAAGGAGCGCCGCTACCAGCGCTGACCAACCACCCATGTACCGGAGGCAAAGATAGAAAAGTGCCAGCGTGGCAACCTGGAATGTCAGGTGATTGACGAAATGGCGGGCATCGGTAATGTGCCATGCCGGAAGGAGCGGCTTGATGTGCGAGGCAATGGAATTCGCCAACATGAGATAGGCGGGGCCATAGTGCTTTATGTACCAGTACGCTTCCCAGTAGCCTGGCGACTCCCCATAGTGCTTCCAGGCATCCTCCCCATACTGGAAATCAACCTGCTCGTCCCAGCTTTCCCCGTAGTGATTGAACGGGGTCAGACCAAGGAGGGAGCTGGCAGCAACCATGATCCACAGAAGCACTTGCGGGCGCAGTACACTGCTCAGGGCACGCAACCTGTGAGCCTGCCACATCGGCAGCGATTGCTCCCCGTGTCGGTGGGTCTCTCGTGGCTCTGGATCAGCCATTGGCGTTACGGTCCGCCGAGCGCTGCAACAGGGGAGCGCAAGCAGTGGATACGCGGAAGATGGCAGGGCTGGCCTGCGTTCGCTTGCGCGTCGGGCTGGCGCCCAAACGGCTACGGTCCGTCACCCGCTACCTCTCCTCCAGGACAGCCGGCCGCGCCATGCGCCAGGCTTCCCCTTCCGTCGCCATCTCGTAGGCGCGGCCGATGCGCAGCAGCGTGGCTTCGGAGAAATCCGGGCCGAGCAGTTGAATGCCGATGGGTAGGCCGTTCGAGTCGAGGCCGGCTGGGATGGAGAGGCCGGGGATGCCAGCGTGGTCAGCCGGCACGGTGAGCAGGTCGGCGTACTGCATCAGCACCGAGTCGCCGTACACAGCGCCCAGCTCGAAGGCGGTGGTGGGCGTGGTGGCCGTCAGCAGGCAGTCGAGGCGATACGGGCCGTCGGGATCGAACGCGACCTCGAAGTCGCGCCGGATGAGCGTGCGCACGCGCAGGGCGCGCTGGTAGTAGCCCTTTTCGTACTGCTCTGCCGAGACGTACATCCCCATAAGGATGCGCAGCTTGGGCTGCGGGCCGAAGCCGACGCCGCGGGTCTTGCGGTAGAGATCGCGCAAATCTTTCACCGGGCCGGGAAAGCGGTAACCGTACTTCACCCCGTCGTAGCGGTGCAAGTTGGAGGCGGCCTCGACGCGCGACAGGACGAAGTACGCCGGGATGCCGTAGCGCGTGTTCGGCATGGGGACGGCCGGGACGATTTCGGCGCCCATCGCCTCCAGCGCCTCGGCGGCATGCCAGACGGCGCGCTCGATTTCCCGGGAGATGGGCTGCTCGCGCAGGTCTCCGGTCGCCGGATCCGGGTACTTCAGGCGGAAGTAGTCGGGCGAGAGGCCGATGCGCAGACCGCGCACGCCGCGTTCGAGGTCGGCCGGGTAGTCCGGGACGGCGACGTCAGCGGCAGTGGCGTCGTGGGGGTCCGGGCCGGCGATGGCGTGCAGCATCAGGGCTGCGTCGGTGACGTCGCGGGTGATGGGGCCGGGGCAGTCCAGGGAAGAGGCGAAGGCGATGAGACCGTAGCGGGAGACGCGGCCATAGGTAGGCTTGAGGCCGACGACGCCGCAGAACGCGGCGGGCTGACGGATCGAGCCGGCGGTGTCGGTGCCGAGGGAGAGGACAGCCTCGCCGGCGGCGACGGCGGCCGCGCTCGCACCCGATGAGCCGCCGGGGACGCGGCGGGGATCCCACGGGTTCCCTGGGGGAGGGAGGAACGCGGAAGACTCGTTGGACGAGCCGAAGGTGAACTCATCCAGGTTGACCTTGCCGAGGACGATGGCCCCCGCGGCCTCCAGCCGTTCGACAGGCGTGGCGGTGTAAGGGGCGATGAAGGTCTCCAGGATGCGCGAGCCCGCCGTCGAAGGCGTGCCCCGCACACAGAAGATGTCCTTGACGGCCAGGGGGATGCCGGCCAGCGGGCCTGGGTCGGTGCCCTGGGCAAGGAGATGGTCGATGTGTTTGGCTCTGGCGCGGGCGCCCTCGGCGTCGAGCCAGAGATAGGCGTGGATCGTCTCACGGTCCTCGGGGATGGGGGTGTAAGGTTCGGAGGTGGGGCGTCGGCCCTCGACGACCTCAATGCGCTTCAAGACGGAGTCGAGGATCGCCACCGCGGTGGTCTCACCCTTTCTTAGCTGCCGGGCGAGGTGGTGTGCCGGGAAATCGCATAGTGCGAGGCTCATGAGAGGTCCGTGTGCGGGATGTCGGGGACGACGATGTAGCGGCCGTCCGTCTCGGGCGCCTGCGACAGGATCTCGTCCGGGGCGCCGAACGGAACGACCGCGTCGGGGCGCGGGTGTGGGCTGATGGCGGAGGTGTAGGGGACGCCGTGGGACGTGATCGGGACGTCCTCGGGCAGGTCGATGGCTTCCAGCTCGCGGATGGCCTTCAGTTGTCCGTTGAGCTGGAGGCGGAGGTAGTTGGCCTCGTGGGGCGCAAGGTCGAGCGCCGCCAAGTCGACCAAGTGGGCGAAGATCTCGGGCGTGATTTCGCGCGGGGGGTCGGTTGGCGGTGGTCCGTCACCGGCGCGTGGGATTTGGGAAACAGGTGGCACGGGTGGACTCATCCTGGGATGCCGGAGATTGTACTCGCCCGCGGTAAGGCGGTCAAAGTGCGCATGCTATAATCGCGCCCCCGCACCCAGGAGGAGTCCATGCCTGCCCCCAGCGACGTGCATCCCGGACCAAGTCTCACCCTGACCCCCGAGCACGAGATGATCCGCCAGACGGCCCGCGACTTCGCCCAGAAGGAAATCGCCCCGGTGGCCGCTCATTTCGACGAGACGGGCGAGTTCCCGACCGAAACCATCCGCAAGATGGGCGCCCTGGGGTTGATGGGGATTGAAATCCCCGAGGAGTATGGCGGTGCCGGGATGGACACGATGGCCTACGTGCTGGCGCTGGGGGAGATCAGCAAGGCCGACGCGGCGCACGGCACGATCATGTCGGTCAACAACTCCCTGTTCTGTTATGGCCTGCACCACTTCGGCAGCGAAAGCCTGAAGCAGAGATACCTGAGACCAGTGGCATCCGGACAGGCCATCGGCGCCTACTCGCTCACCGAGCCGATGTCCGGCTCCGATGCCGGGACGATGCGCTCGCGCGCCGTGCGGCAAGGGGACGTGTATGTGCTCAACGGGCGGAAGTCGTGGGTGACGAGCGCGCCGGTGGCCGACTACGTCGTGGTGTTCCTCATGACCGATCCCGAGAAGAAGCACCGCGGCATCACTGCCTTTATCGTGGAAGCCGACAAGCCCGGCTTCATCCGGGGCAAGAAAGAGCCGAAGCTTGGCATTCGCGCCTCGGCCACCAGTGAGATCGTCTTCGAGGACTACCGCTGTCCGGTGGAGAACCGGCTGGGGGAGGAGGGCGAGGGCTTCAAGATTGCCATGGCCGTGCTCGATGCCGGGCGCATCGGGATCGGGGCGCAAGCCCTGGGCATCGCCGAGGCCGCCTATGAGGCGGCGTTGCAGTACGCGCGCGAGCGCGAGGCCTTCGGCCAGAAGATCGGCCAGTTCCAGGGGATTTCCTTCAAGCTGGCGGACATGAAGACCCGCATCGAGGCCAGCCGGCTGCTCATCTACCAGGCGGCGCTGGCCAAGGAGCGGTCCAAAGCCACTGGCGAGCGCTTCACGCTCGAAGCCTGCATGGCCAAGCTCTTCGCCTCCGAGACGGCGATGTTCTGCGCTCACGCCGCGGTGCAGATTCACGGCGGCATGGGCTACTCACGCGAGCTGCCCATCGAGCGCTACTTCCGCGACGCCAAGATCACCGAGATCTACGAAGGGACGAGCGAAATCCAGCGGCTGGTGATCTCGCGCATGGAGCTGGGGCTGCGCTGACACAACGGCGTCCACGCTCAAGGCGTGCCAGAGAGAGCAACCGATGCCGCATCTGCCTGGCCGGACCCGTCGGCACAGGACCAAAGGGCAGTAGGCTCAGGGTCGCCTCCCCAGTAGACTGAGTCAGCACGTCGCCCAGGAGATCGATGCCGGAAATCCCGCGAGGGAATCGCAAGGACGGCTACCTGGCTCTGCTCTTGATCGGGCTGGCCTCGCTCGGCGCGCTGCTGGTGGGCAGGCGGGCGCTTCGCCGCTGGCGCGGCGGCAGGAGATCGGCTGCTGGCCTCCAACCAGGCTATCTTGTCGTGCCCGCGCAGCCCCCAGCAGCACAACCTGCAAGCCCATCGGAGCAACACGGGCCGCTGCCACGGTCGCCCGAGGAGCCGCTGGCCCCTCGAGTCGCGGCAGCCAGAGGTGTCGAGGCCCGAGGGGCGCTGCCGGCTGTGCTGGCACTGTCCCTTGCCGTCATTCCGTCCGGGCTGGTGGTGGCCGACCGCTGGCTCAACATCCCCGAGATGAGAATCCTGGGCCGCGAGACTTGGTGCTGGGTAGAAGCCCTCTGCCAGTCCGCTCTGCCGGGCTATTTCCTGTACGCCGTTCCGGCGCTGCTTGGCGTTCTCCTCTTGCTCCTGCTCTACCGAAGGCTGCCGTTGTCGACCGACATCCTTCCGGATGCAGCACGGGCTCGGAGCGCACCCTTGCGAGACGTGAGGTACCGGCGCCGCATCAGCCGGTTTCTGAGGCTGGCGGCCGGGATCGGGCTGGTGCCGATCGCGGTTGCCGGGTTCGGATGGGGCCGGGTGCCGGGGTGGGACCACGTTGCCGTGGTTGGGCTGTACCTGACGAGCGTGGTGGTCGATGAGGCACCGCTCGTTGCATGGGTGGATCGAGTTCGCCGACGGGCTCCTCGTTGGGTGAGCATGGCCCTCGCCCAGCTGGGTCTCGTTTCCATACTCTTCGGCGTACACAACGAACAAGCCTGGGCCTGCCTCCTCGGAGCGGCGCTCGGAACGCCGATCCTCTTTCGTTGGACACAAGGAGAACGCCCGCCCATTGCCTTCTGGCTGGTGTCGGTTCTGGTCCTCCTGTTCTCCTACAGGATCGACTCGTGGACGTATGCGGTTATCGGCGACGATTACGCGTTCTTCTTCTACGCCCGGCACATCGCTCAAGACCATGGCCTGCGCGAGATCGGCGCCCGCCTGTTCAGCGGCCAGGCCGTGTACGGCGACCACCCGTACTTCTCTTCCCTCATCCAGGCAGCGTCGATGGCGCTGTTGGGTGCCGACAACTACGGATGGCGCTTCAGCAACGGCTACCTGGCGGCGCTTTCGGCAGGCCTGCTTTACCTCTTCTGGAATGGATTCCTGTCTCCGCGGGCTGCGATGGCAGCAGCAGTCCTGGTTGGAACTTCACACTACCTGATCAACTTCAGCAAGATCGGCTACAACAACGTCCAGGCGCTGTTCGCCGCAGCGCTGGTGCTGTGGTCGGCAGGAGCAGCGGTGCGCTCCGGAAGCCCCCTGGCATTCACCGGCCTGGGCCTGGCCATGGGAACGTGCCTGTATGTCTATCCCGCTGCCCTGTACGCGCTGCCCCTTCCCCTGCTGCTTCTCCTCCTGTTCACACCCCCCCGCTCTCGGGAGAGCATGCGCCGCTGGGCAATGATGGCGACTGCTTTCGCCTTGCTGCTCCTTCCCCTGCTCTTCCAGCCGGGGTACTGGCTAGGCAAAGCCGAAGGCACCCCGCTCTACGACCCGATTCTCATCGCGCAGCCCAGCAAGTTGGCACACCGGCTGTGGACAAATGCATTGTATTCGTTCGTTTCGTACTTCTACTCGCCGGCAGAAACCCATTACGTCGTCTCGTCGTACCTGGACCCGCTGAGCGCGATACTTGTTCCGATCGGCCTGACGCTCGTCGTTCGCCGGGACAGCAAGGCCCGGTTTGGCTGGTTCATCGCCCTTGCCTTGCTCGCCGAACTGGTCCTGGCGGGAGTGACCCATGGCCGCCAATTCCCTCCAACAACTCGGATGTTCATGCTGCTCCCCTGGTGGACCGCGCTGGCCGCGCTGGGCTTGTTGTGGAGCCTGGATCGCTTTGCCTGGCTGCGGGGGAAGCGCTGGCCGCTCTTGCTCTCGCTGTCCCTGATCGTCGGGCTCAACGTGTATCAAGCCTATGGTTTGTTCCGCCAAAGGTGGGAAGGCCGTGGCAGCCTCGAAGTCCTGTTCCTGCGGGCAGTGCAGTGGGACGCCCGGTTAGATCCCGACCACAACAAGCTGTACCTGTTTCTCACCGAACCGAGGTGGGGCATCGACGGTCTCCGGCTGCTGCGCGATGTGTACGGCGTCCCGCCGTCCCAGGAACATCTGGCGCGCGTCGCAGTGGAGACGCCGTTGCTCGGACCCGACGTCGTCAGTACAATTCAGCGGGAGGAGACCGTTGTCATCATCCAGCCGTGGATGGAGGAAGGTTTGCGACGCAGCCTGAAAGCCGTGCTTCGTCGGCTCGGGAAGGTGGAATGCCAGGTCCGGGAGGGGCTGCTGACGCGTGTCGTGTTCTCGCTGTGGCTCTCACCAGCCTATCGAGACCTGTGCTGGAGGGCAAACCTTCCATAGAAGGCCCGCCACCGGCTCTTTCTCCCTGGATGGCTAGGGGTAGACGGGCGGGAACCCGCATCCACTCCAAAGACGTATGACCGACGAGAGCGAACAGTCCCCAATGCACGCGCGGCGCACGACTTGGTGGCCTCTCCTTGTGGCGGCAATTTCGCTCTTGGCCGGGCTGATTGGCCTGTTGCGCCGGCGGGGCCGCGGCACCGGGCCGCAAGGCGCTTCGCCTCCGACCACCGCGGAGACACCCTCGATGTCCCCTGAGCCGCCCAAGGCCAAAGTCGAGCATCCCCTCCACCTGAGGCTGCGGGTCCCGGCCGGGACGCGCCTCCGGGTCACCGTCGAGTCTCTCCCCGAAGGGGGCCAGGGCCGAAGGCCCGAGGTCCTCTTTCAGATGGAAGAGACTGTCGCGGAGGTTGTGCCGGCGGAGGCCAGGCCGAGCGGTGCAGGCCGCCTCGGGGTCTGGGCCTCGAGCTTCGCCCAACGCCTCTCGGGGTCTTTCGCCATTCGCTCAAGGCCCTTCAGGCCAGGCCGATTGACGCTGGACACGGGCCTGTTCGTACTGGCGCTCGTGGTCTACGCCGCCACCCGCCTGATCCGCCTCGAGGATTGGCCCATCTACTTCTTCACCGACGAAGCCAATCAGACCCTCCTGGCGCTGGCATTCGTCCGGGATGGCTTGCGCGACCAGTTCGGGACTCTCTTCCCGACCTACTTCCGCAATGTGTACCAGTTCAATCTGTCCACCTCGGTCTACGCGCAGGTCATCCCCTACCTGCTCTTTGGCCTTTCGATCTCTGTCACGCGGGCGACGGCCGCGCTGCTGACACTGCCGGGCGCGGCCGCCATCGCCCTGTCGCTGCGCGACGCGTTCCGCATGCGCTTCTGGTGGGTGGGGGTGTTCGCGCTGTCGCTTACCCCATCGTGGTTCCTGCACTCGCGCACAGCGTTCGAGACGACGATGATGGTGTCGTTCTACGCCTGCGCGCTGTACTTCTACCTGCGCTACCGTTCGGGAACGCCGCGCGCATTCTATGGCGCCGTGGTGATGGCGGGCCTGGCATTCTACAGCCACGCCGCGGGGCAGATCGTCGTCGTCAGCACCGCCCTTGTCCTGCTGCTGAGCGATCTGAGATACCACCTGCAGCATCGGCGGCAGTTGGCCTTGGCGGCATTGCTGGTGGCACTCGTCGCGCTTCCCTACCTGCGATTCCAGATCACCCATCCCGGTCAGACGGTTGACCATCTGTATCGGCTGGATTCGTTCTGGCTTCAGGACATCCCGCCGCGTGAGAAGGTACTGCGCCTGCTGGACAACTACGCCATCGGCATCAGCCCCACCTACTGGTACATCCCGAACGAACGAGACCTGCCGCGGCACTTGATGCGAGGCTATGGGAATATCTCCATCTGGTCTGCCCCTTTTGCATTCCTTGGCTTGATCTACCTGCTGCGCAGGGTGAAGGAGGGCGCGCCGCGCGCGCTGTTGCTGGCCTTGCTCACCTCCCCGCTCGGCGGAGTGGTGGCGGGAGTGGGCATCACCCGCGTGCTGGCCTTCACCGCCCCGGTGGCAGTGATCACCTCCATCGGCTTCGCAGAGTTTGGAGAGTGGCTGGCGCGCAAGATCCGCTACAGCGTGCTGGCTCCGGTGTCGTTCGCGGTGCTGACACTCTTGAGCTTCCTGATGCTGCGCGACGCGGTGGAGCGCGGCCCCACCTGGTATAGCGACTATGGGATGGGCGGCCTGCAGTACGGGGCCAAGGAGATCGCCGAGGCCGTGCGGGAAATCCAGGAGACGCAGCCGGGGCGGCCGATCTTCATCTCGCCGACGTGGGCCAACGGAACCGATCTGGTGATGACCCTCCTCCTGCCTCCTGGCCTTCCCGTCAAGACCGGCAACGCCGCCCCGTTCCTGCAGGAACAGCAGGACCTCAGCGAGGACATGCTCTTCATCCTGACGGAGCCCGAGTACCAGGACCTGCTCTCCGATCCCAAGGCGGCCGATGTGACGGTGGAACGGGTGCTCCCCTATCCAGACGGCCAGCCGGGCTTCTACTTCGTCCGCTGGCACTACTCCGAGCAGGCAGCCTCTCTCTTCGAACAGGAGCGCCTCGAGCGGCAGCGCCCCGTCAAGGCGGAGGTCGTCATCGGCGGGGAGACGGTCCAGGTCGAGCACTCCCTCCTGGACATGGGCGAAATCCTCCACGCCTTCGACGGTGATGTGCGCACTCTGGCCCGCGGTTACGAGGCCAACCCATTCCGGCTTGTCCTGGTCTTCTCCCATCCGCGCGCGGCCTCGGGTCTGAAGCTGACCACGGGGAGCATGGACTACGAGCTCACTGTGCGGTTGTTCGAGTCCGAAGGGGCTGAACCGGTCGTCTATCACGAGACCTACAGCGGCCTGCCGGGGGACCCGACGGTGGAAGTGATGTTTGACCGCGGCCCTCAGCGCGTCGTGAGGATGGAGCTTGCGATCCGCAATGTCAATGAGGGCGAGCGGGCGAAGATCCACCTGCGGGAGCTGGTGCTTGAATAGGCTCCCGATTGGCCCGGGCACAGTCATTCCTCCCAGTAGCTTCCGACATGACCTGTTCCTTTGATCGGCTGGCTGGCTTCGGCATTCCTGCAATCCACATGGGGCCGTCGCCGGCCTGAGGACCGTGGCATTGACAGAGCGGCAAGGTGCCTGCGGAGTGAGGCGAGCGGCGATAAAATTGCGGGTCGAGTCGCGAGCGCTCCTTCTGGCTGCCCTGGGGATTACTCTGACCGGGGCGGCCGGGCTGGCTGCAGGCGACGGGCACCTCGTCCGCTCCCGGGCTGCGGTGCCTCTCTGGCTCGGCGGCATCGCCCTGGTGATGCTGGCGCTCAGACGCCAGGAGGAGCCTTCTGCTGACCGGCGCTGGCCGCTCTGGGAGATCATCTTCGTCCTGACCCTCGGTCTGGCGAGCCTGGCCGTGCGCGCCTGGCAGGCCAACTCCTGGCCGCATGTCCTGGGCAGCGATGAAGCCTCGGTCGGGATGACCGCCTGGGAGTTCCGCAGCGGTCAGCGTGACAATCTGCTGTCGCTGGGCTGGTGGTCCTTCCCCGCCCTGTACTTCTGGCTGGTGTCGCTCTCACAGGCATTCTTCGGCCGCACGGTGGAGGCGGTCCGCTGGCCTTCGGCGCTTGGCGGCGCCCTCACGGTGGTGGCGCTGTACGCCTCGGCGCGCTCCATGTTCGGCAGGCCGATGGCGGTGTGGAGCGCGCTCTGGCTGAGCGGTTTCCACCATCACCTCTTCTTCAGCCGCGTGGCCTACAACAACATCTGGGACGGCTTCTTCTTCATCACGTCTGTGGGCTGCGTCTGGCGCGGCTGGTCGCAAGGGCGGCGGTCGTCCTACCTGTGGGCCGGGCTTGCCCTTGGCCTGGGGCAGTATTTCTACACCACTTCCCGTCTGGCGCTGCTGATCGCTGCGGTCTGGCTGGTTGTCCTGCACGGCATGCGTCGGGCGGGGGGCTCGCGTATGCTCCGCGGAGACTGGCGGGATGTGACCTGCCTGGGGTTGGTGGCGTGCAGCGTCACAGTGCCACTGGCCATGATGTACCTGGCACATCCCGAGGCGCTGTGGTTCACTGCCAGAGAGGTCACGCTCTTCGCGCCGGGCTGGCAGGATGTGGCGCGGACGCTGGGCCTCTCGCCGCTGGGGCTGGTGCTGGAGCAGATGTGGGTGACGGCGCTGGGATTGTTGGTCGCAGAACTGCAGGGGGTCTACTACGCGCCCGGCGTTCCGTTGCTGTTTTCGCTCTCGGCGGTGCTCTTTGTTGTAGGTCTGATCGTCTGTCTGAGGCGTCTGCGAGACCCGCGCTTCAGCCTCCCTCTCATGACGTTGGCGGGCACGATCCTCGTCGGCGGCCTGAGCATCCAGGCTCCGAACGGTCAGAGGATGATGTTGCTGCCACCGGTGCTGGCGTGGATGGTGGCCCTTCCGCTCGACGAGGTGCGGCGGCGTCTCGGTGCCTTTCGATTGTCCATGAAGGTGGCAGGCCTTCTTCTTGGGACGGGGCTTGTGGCGGGGATGCTGGCCGAGAACTTGAAACAGTTCTTTCTCGTCTACCTGCCGAACGAGTCCTACGGCAGCCTGAACGCCGAGGTCGCTCAGGAGATAGCCCGTTTCTTATCCGAGCGGGAGGAGCCGCTGACGGTGTGGTTCATCGGTGGCGACCGAATGACCTTCCACTCGTTCTCCGGCCTGACCTACCTGTTTCCCGAGGCCAGTGGCCAGGACCTGGCTCCACCCTACGACCTGCCGCGCGATGGTCGCATCGGATCGGGGAGCCCGGTGTTCATTATCTTGCCCGACCAGGCACAGGCGCTGCAGATCATCGTCGCGCGCTACGGGCCTGGGGAGATCACGCGGCGATATAATCAAAGAGGGCAGCTCCTGTTCACCGCCTTCATCCCTGAGGCCGCTGAGTCCTGGCCCATCTCGCCGTCCGACGCTTTGGAGGAGCCGTGAAAGCCGTCCTGTTCCGCCAGCACGGTGGTCCAGAGGTCCTCGAGTATGCCGAATTCCCGACGCCTGAACCCGGCCCGGGTCAGGTGCTGGTCAGGCTCCGCGCGGCGGCGCTGAACAGGCTTGACCTATGGACACGGGTCGGCTGGCCCGGGCTGCGGCTGGAGCTGCCTCACATCCCGGGCGCCGATGGGGCAGGGGAGGTGGCGGCGCTGGGGCCGGGGGTGAGCGATTTCCGTGTGGGCGAACGCTTGGTGATCAACGCCAACCTGGGATGTGGGACCTGCGAGTTCTGCATCGCCGGCCAGGACAACCGCTGCCGCGACTGGCACCTCCTGGGCGAGACCATGCGCGGCACCTACGCCGAGTACGTCGCCGTGCCGGCAGCTAACCTGCTGCATCTGCCCGACGGCTTTGACGAGCATGTGGCGGCGGCTGCCGGCCTGGTCTTCCACACTGCCTGGCATTCGCTGATCACTCGCGGCCATCTGCAGGCCGGCGAGTCAGTCCTGGTGGTCGGGGCATCGGGCGGCGTGAACACAGCGTGCATCCAGATCGCCAAGCTGGCCGGAGCGCGGGTGTTCGTCGTCGGGTCGAGCAAAGAGAAGCTGGCGCTGGCCGAATCGCTGGGTGCCGACGTGCTGATCGACCGGTCCCGTGAGGACAACTGGTCGCGCGCGGTCTACGAAGCCAGCGGCCGCCGAGGCGTCGACGTCGTGGTCGACAACGTCGGCGCTGGCACGATGCTGCACAGCCTGCGTGCCGCGCGCAAGGGCGGCCGCATCCTCACCGTCGGCAACACCGGCGGACCGACCTTCGAGATCGACAACCGCTATGTCTTCGGCAGACATCTCTCCATTCTGGGCTCGACCATGGGCACGCGCAGCGACTTCGCCGCCGTCATGGCGCTGGTGTTTGAGAGGCGCCTTCGGCCCGCACTGGATCGGCAGTATCCACTGGCCGAGGCACGGGCTGCTCAAGAGCGCCTGGCGGCGGGCGAGCAGATGGGGAAGATCACGCTTGCCATCTAGGAGACGACCCTGTCTCGTCACTGCCCTGGGGCTGACCTCGCTAACTGTCTCGGCGCTCGGGTTCGCGCGGCTTGCTCTCGCCTTCGAATTGCCAGAGCTGCCGCTCACCATACCCAGCGCGTACCTGGTCCTGGGTGGTGCCGTGTGGGGCGCCGTCGGGTTGATGGTCGGGCTGGGACTGCTGCGCGGCGCGAGGTGGGCCCCCGTCTTCACGCGCGCCACTGCCCTGTGCCTGGCCGCGTGGTACTGGGCTGACCGCCTGCTGCTGGCCCGCAGCGACTATGTGCAGCGGAGTTGGCCGGCCGCCGCCGCCGTGACCGTGCTGCTGATCACCGCTGCCTTGTGGGTTCCGAATCGGCCGGCCGCCAGAGCCTTCTTCCGGGAGAATTCCGAATGAGTGATGATTCCAGGATTGAACAGCTGAAACGGACGCGGCAGCAGGCGATGATGGGCGGCGGTGCCGACCGCATCGAAGCCCGCCGTCAGCAGGGACGGCTGACGGCACGCGAGCGGATCGACCTGCTCCTCGACAAGGGCTCATTTCGCGAGACCGACATGTTCGTCACCCACCGCACCACGGATTTCGGCCTCGACCAGCGCAAGGTCCTGGGCGACAGCGTCGTCACCGGCTGGGGCACGATCGACGGCCGCCTGGTGTACGTGTTTTCCCAGGATTTCACCGTGTTCGGGGGCAGCCTGGGCGAAGTCCATGCCGAGAAAATCTGCAAGATCATGGATATGGCCCTCAAGAACGGTGCGCCCGTCATCGGACTCAACGATTCGGGAGGGGCTCGCATCCAGGAGGGTGTGGTCTCCCTGGGCGCCTATGCCGACATCTTCCTGCGCAACACCCTGGCTTCAGGGACGATCCCTCAGATCAGCGCCATCATGGGGCCATGCGCCGGCGGCGCCGTCTACTCGCCGGCGCTCACCGACTTCATCTTCATGGTGCGCGGGCTGTCCTACATGTTCGTCACCGGCCCCGACGTGGTGAAGACGGTCACCCACGAGGATGTGACCTTCGAACAGCTCGGCGGGGCCGATGTTCATGCCAGCGTCTCGGGCGTCTGCCACTACGTGGCCGACAGCGAGGCCGACTGCCTGTACATGCTGCGCCTGCTTCTGTCGTACCTGCCACAGAACAACATGGAGGACCCGCCGTTCGTGCCCACCTCGGACGACCGGCTTCGCAGCGAAGAGGCGCTCGACGGCATCATCCCCGACGATCCCAGCAAGCCCTACGACGTGCGCGAAATCATCCGCCTGATCGTCGATAACGGTGTGTTCTTCGAGCTGCAGGAGCAGTACGCGGGCAACATCGTCATCGGCTTCGCCCGGCTGGGCGGGCACAGTGTGGGCGTCGTCGCCAACCAGCCGGCTGTGCAGGCAGGCGTCCTCGACATCAACGCCTCCGACAAGGCCGCCCGCTTCGTTCGCTTCTGCGATGCCTTCAACATCCCGCTGATCACCTTCGTCGATGTCCCGGGCTTCCTGCCCGGCACAGGGCAGGAGCACGGCGGCATCATCCGTCACGGCGCCAAGCTGCTCTACGCCTACTGCGAGGCCACCGTTCCCAAGATCACCATCATCGTGCGCAAGGCCTACGGGGGGGCCTACGATGTCATGTCGTCCAAGCACATCCGCGGCGATCTGAACCTGGCCTGGCCCACGGCTGAATTGGCGGTCATGGGGCCGGAAGGCGCGGTGAACATCATCTTCCGCAAGGAACTAGCCGAGGCGCCTGACCCCGCCAGCAGGCGCGCTGAGCTGGTGGCAGAGTACCGCGAGAAATTCGCCAACCCGTATGTCGCCGCCGCGCGCGGCTACATCGACGATGTCATCGTGCCCAGCCTCACCCGCGCGCGGCTGATCAATGCCCTCGAAATGCTGGCCGACAAGCGCGACTCCAACCCGGCCAAGAAGCATGGCAACATCCCGCTCTGACCCGAAGCCTGCCCTCGCCGCCAGCTTCGCCTCCGGCAAGTGCGAAGTGCACGGCCATCGCCTGTACTGGGAGGCCCATGGCGAGCTGGGCCGACCGGCCGCCATCCTCCTACATCACGGTCTCGGCTCAAGCCGGGCGTGGAAGGCGCAGCTTCCGGCGCTGGTCTCCGCCGGCTGGTGGGCCTACGCCTACGACCGCTGGGGCTATGGCGGCTCCGACCCGCGCCCAGGGCTTGACCTACCCGGCTTCACCACAGACATCAACGACGTGCTGGCTCTGCTGGACGTGCTGCGGGTGCAGCGCGCCGCGCTGATTGGCCACAGCGACGGCGGCACCGTCGCCCTCTACCTCGCGGCCCTGCATCCGGCGCGCGCCTTGGCCCTCGTCGTGGTGGCGGCTCACGTCTATGTCGAGCCGGCATTGCTGCCGGCCGTTCAGGCCGTAGCCCATGCTTTCGAGTCGGATGGGCGTTTTCGCGAAAGCCTGCGGCGC
Organism: uncultured Anaerolineaceae bacterium; assembly: GCA_964575425.1. Lineage (GTDB taxonomy): Bacteria > Chloroflexota > Anaerolineae > Anaerolineales > E44-bin32 > DATEAV01. Next base: position 40,702 of record CAZNRD010000011.1, read on the forward strand.
ATGCACGGGGAGAAGGTCGAATCCGTCTTCCGCAACTGGTACCATGGCTGGCTGCGGCCGGAACATCTGGATTGGGACATGCGCCCGCTGGTACGGCAAATCACCTGCCCGACTCTGGTGGTTCAGGGCGAGGCGGATGAGCACGCCACCCCGCGCCACGCCCAGGACCTGGCGGACGCCATCCCAGGAGCGGAGCTGTGGCTGGTCCCCGGGGGCCATCACATGCTGCCCCAAGAGGAGCCGGAGCAATTCAACCGCCGCATGCTGGGTTTCCTGGCGCCGTTCCAATCGCAATGGGAGGCGAGATAGAAAGCCGATGTTCAGTAAAGTCCTGATCGCCAATCGGGGGGAGATCGCGGTGCGCGTCATTCGGGCCTGCCGCGAGCTTGGGCTGCAGACGGTGGCTGTCTTCTCCGAAGCCGACCGCGCCGCGCTTCACGTCCGCTACGCCGACGAGGCCTATCTGCTGGGGCCGCCCCCGTCGCGCGAGTCCTACCTGCGCGGCGACAAGATCATCGATATCGCCCGGCGCAGCGGCGCTGGGGCCATCCACCCCGGCTATGGCTTCCTGGCCGAGCGCGAGGATTTCGCGCGAGCCGCGGAGGAAGCTGGCCTGACCTTCATCGGGCCCCGGCCCAGCGCCATTGCTGCCATGGGCGACAAGGTAGTAGCGCGCGCGACGGTGGCCAGCGCCAGCGTGCCCGTCGTCCCGGGCACCGAGGCCGAGGGTGCCCTCCGCGATGAGGACCTCCTGCGCGTTGGTCCCCAGATCGGCTTTCCGCTGCTGATCAAGGCAACGGCCGGCGGTGGAGGCAAGGGCATGCGCGAGGTCCATTCCCTGGAGGCCATGCCCTCACTTCTCCAGTCCGCCCGGCGTGAGGCCGAGGCGGCCTTCGGAGATGGCAACGTCTATCTGGAGAAGGTCGTGCCCAGCGCGCGCCACATCGAGTTCCAGATCCTGGCCGACGCACATGGCAACGTTATCCATTTGGGCGAGCGTGAGTGCTCGCTGCAGCGCCGTCATCAGAAGCTGCTCGAGGAATCGCCCTCGCCGTTCCTAGGCGACGACGAAGCGCTGCGGCGCAGGATGGGGGAGGTCGCCTGCAGAGCCGCCAAAGCGGTCGACTACCTCAACGCCGGCACCATCGAATTCCTCGTCGATAAGGACCGCAACTTCTACTTCCTGGAGATGAACACCCGGCTGCAGGTGGAGCACCCGATCACCGAGATGGTGACCGGGGTCGATATCGTCAAGGAGCAGATCCGCGTCGCCCGCGGCCGCAAGCTGCGCTACGCCCAGGACGAGATCCGCCAGATGGGCTGGGCCCTGGAGTGCCGCATCAACGCCGAGGACCCCTACAACAACTTCCTGCCCTCCACCGGCCGCATCGCCCAGATCATCCCTCCCACCGGCCCGGGCGTGCGCGTCGACACCGGCGTCTACCCGGGGTTCGAGGTCTCGCCCTACTACGACTCGCTCATTTCCAAGCTCATCACCTGGGGGGAGACGCGTGGGGAGGCCATCCTGCGCATGCGCCGGGCGCTGGAGGAATACCGCATCATCGGCGTCAAGACCAACATCCCCTTTCACCAGAGGATCTTGGATTCGACCCGCTTCATGGCAGGCCAGTACGACACCCGCTTCGTCGAGGAACGGTTCTCGCTCGACGAGGCGGAGGAGGGCATGGAAACTCTTCCCGATATCGCCGCCATCCTGGCCACGGTCGTAGCCCATCGGGAGAGCCAGCTCGCCTCACAGATCGTCCGACGGGGTGAACGGGACACCAGCAATTGGAAGTGGGTCGGCCGCTGGGAGCGGATGCACCGCTAGGTGACCGGCGCGGAGGCAGCATGAAGTACATCGCCACGACGGATGATCGCACCTTTGAGATTGAGATCACCTCCGAACGGGAAGTGACGGTCGATGGCCGCTGTCTGTCGATCGACTTCCAGTCCGTCGCCGGGCAACCGGTGTACTCGCTGATCATCGACGGTCGTTCCTATGAGGCGTATGTCCATCCCGCTCCCGACGGCCTGGAGGTTGTCCTGGCTGGCCGCCTGTACCATGTCGTCGTCGAGGACGAGCGCGAGCGCAGGCTGCGCCTGGCGTCCGTCGGCGCGGCCGTGACCAGCGGCGACCTCAACTTGCGCGCCCCGATGCCCGGCCTGGTGGTCGCCGTGCCCGTCAGCCAGGGCCAGACCGTCGAGCGTGGCACCGACCTGGTCATTTTGGAATCGATGAAAATGCAGAATGAGCTCAAAGCTCCACGCGCTGGCACCGTCACCCAGGTCCGCGTCCGTCCCGGAGATCGGGTGGATCAGAACCAGGTCCTGATGGTCTTGAGCTGAGCGTCCCACGGAACTGAGGCGGCAATGCACGAGAGTTTGAGTGAGCCCCTGCGAGAATGGGAGGAGCAGTCGCTCCGCCCCAGCCTGGAACAGATTCCCGAGCGCAAGCCGACCTTTACAACGCCCTCCGGCATTCCGCTCCTCCCTCTGCACCTGCCTGAGGACCCTGTCCGCGACTACCTCGAGAAACTGGGCTTCCCCGGTCAGCCGCCGCACACTCGCGGCCTCCACCCCACGATGTACCGCGCCCGGCTCTGGACCATGCGCCAGTACGCCGGCTACGCCACGGCCGAGGAATCGAACCGCCGCTATCGCTACCTGCTCGAGCAGGGCCAGACGGGCCTGTCGGTGGCCTTCGACCTGCCCACACAGATCGGCTACGATGCCGACGACCCGTTGGCCTCCGGAGAAGTCGGCAAGGTCGGCGTCTCGATTTCGTGCCTCGAGGACATGGAGCGCCTTTTTGAGGGCATTCCGCTCGACCGGGTTTCCACCAGCATGACCATCAACGCCCCGGCGGCCATCTTGCTGGCAATGTATGTGGCTGTCGCCCGCCGTCGAGGAATCGAGACCTCTCGTCTGCGCGGCACCGTCCAGAACGACATCCTCAAGGAGTACATCGCACGTGGCACCTACATCTTCCCGCCATCACCCGCGATGCGCCTGATCACAGATGTCTTCCGATACTGTCAGGCCGAGATGCCCCGCTGGAATACGATCTCGATCTCCGGCTACCACATCCGCGAGGCAGGAGCCACAGCTGTGCAGGAAGTGGCCTTCACCCTAGCCAACGCCATGGCCTACGTCCGGGTGGCCATCGAGGCTGGCCTGCAGGTGGATTCGTTTGCTCCGCAACTCAGTTTTTTCCTCAGCGCGCACAACAACCTGCTGGAAGAGGTGGCCAAGTTCCGCGCCGCCCGCCGCCTGTGGACCCACCTCATGCGCGACCACTTCAAGGCGCGCGACCCGAACTCAATGCGCCTGCGCTTCCATACCCAGACAGCAGGCTCCACCCTCACCGCCCAGCAGCCGGAGAACAACGTCGCTCGCGTCACGCTCCAGGCGCTGGCGGCCGTCCTCGGCGGCACGCAGTCGCTGCACACCAACAGCATGGATGAGGCTCTCTGGCTGCCCACCGAGCGTTCTGTGCGCGTCGCCCTGCGCACGCAGCAGATCCTGGCCCATGAGACCGGAGTCGCCGACACCGTCGATCCCCTGGGCGGCTCCTACGTCGTCGAATACCTCACCGACGAGATCGAAAGCCGGGCAAAGGACTACCTGCGCCGGATTGACGAGATAGGCGGTGCGCTGGCGGCCATCGAGAGCGGCTACGTTCAGCGCGAGATCCAGGAGGCCGCCTATCAGGCACAACAGCGCGTCGAGAGTGGACAGGACATCGTCGTCGGCGTCAACGCCTTCCAGACGCTGGAGGCAGTGACGCTCGAGAGGCTACAGGTCGATCCCGCCATCGAACAGGCCCAGAGGGAGCGCCTGGCCGCCGTGCGGCAGAGGCGTGATCCGACCCGGACTACCTCCCTAATGCAGATGCTGGAGGCGGCTGCGCGCGACACGCAGAACCTGATGCCGCTCTTTGTCGAATGCGTCGAAGCCGATCTGACGCTGGGCGAGATCTGCGGCGTGCTGCGCCGCGTCTGGGGCGAGTACCGGCCCCCGGCCACGGTCTGATCCGACCAGAGGAGTCGTCATGGCCACCATCCGGCGAATCCACCACGTCGCGCTCGTTGTCGAGGATCTCGAGGGCGCGATCGCCTTCTGGCGCGATGTCCTCGGCCTGCCCCTGGCGGCTGTGCAAGACGTCCCCGAGCAGCAATCGCGCATCGCCTTCTTGCCGGCTGGCGAATCAGAGGTGGAACTCGTCCTTCCCACCAGCGGCGACAGCGGCGTCGCCCGCTACCTGGCCAAGCGCGGTCCGGGGATGCACCATCTGTGTCTTGAGGTGACCGACCTCGATACCATGCTGCAGCGGCTGCGCCAGAACGGCATCCGGCTGATCAACCCCGAACCGGTCACGGGGCCGGACGGAAGACGCATGGCCTTCCTCCATCCCGAATCCACGCAGGGTGTACTGATCGAACTGTATGAGCTCCCTCGAGGCGCATCGGGCCGAGTCGAAGCGGCATGCTATAATCGCTCGCCCAGGCGCGGCTGAGGGAGGGACGGATGTACGATAAGACGAAGCTGGATGACCTCCGGCGCGTGCTCGAGCGCTGGGAAGAGACTACCTATCAACAGTCGCTCTCTCGCCTGCCTGAACGTAAGCCCTCGTTCATCACCACGTCCTCGGAACCCATCGCCCGCCTCTACACTCCCCTCGACGTCGCCGATCTGGACTACGTGCGCGACCTCGCGCTGCCCGGGGAATACCCCTTCACCCGGGGCGTCCACCCCACGCTCTACCGCAGCAGGTTGTGGACGATGCGCATGTTTGCCGGCTTCGGCACGGGCGAAGAGACCAACGCCCGCTTCCGCTACTTGCTCGACAAAGGTCAGACGGGTCTCTCCATTGCCTTCGACCTGCCGACGTTGATGGGCTACGACACCGATGCCCCCGCGGCACAAGGAGAGTTCGGCAAATGCGGCGTGGCCGTCTCGTCGCTCGAGGACATGCAGGTGCTGCTCAACGCGATCCCGCTCGACCGGGTGTCGACGAGCATGACCATCAATTCCCCGGCAGCGGTCCTGTGGGCCATGTACATCGCCACGGCGGAGAAGCAGGGCGTGCGTCCGGATGCACTTCGGGGCACCATTCAGAACGACATCCTCAAGGAGTACATCGCTCAGAAGGAATACATCTTCCCGCCCGAGCCGTCGATGCGGCTGGTCGTCGACACCATCGAGTTCGGCAGCCGCCACCTTCCGCAGTGGAACACGATCTCGATCTCGGGCTACCACATCCGCGAGGCGGGCGCCACTGCTGCCCAGGAGCTGGCCTTCACCCTGGCCGACGGCATGGAATACGTCCGCTGGGCGATGGCACGGGGTCTGGCCATCGACGATTTCGCCCCGCGCCTGTCGTTCTTCTTCAATGCGCACAACGATTTCTTCGAGGAGATTGCCAAGTACCGCGCTGCCCGCCGCATCTGGGCGCACGAGATGCGCCACGCCTTTGGCGCCAAAGACCCGCGCTCGTGGCTCATGCGCTTCCACACGCAGACAGCCGGCGTGAGCCTGACGGCACAGCAGCCTGAGATCAATATCGTGCGCGTCGCCATCCAGGCTTTGGCCGCCGTCCTCGGGGGCACGCAGTCGCTGCACACCAACTCCATGGACGAGGCCCTGGCCCTGCCGTCCGAACATGCTGCCACGATCGCCCTACGCACGCAGCAGGTGCTGGCGGAGGAAACTGGCGTGGCCAACACCGTCGACCCGCTGGGCGGCTCGTTCTTCGTCGAGGCCCAGACCAATCGCCTCGAGGCTCAGGCGCGCGACTACTTCCGTCGCATCGAAGAGCTGGGCGGCGTGCTGCCTGCCATCGAAGCGGGTTTCTTCCAGCGCCAGATCGCCGAGTCCGCCTATCGCTACCAGCGGGAGATCGATGAAGGCAAGCGGCACATCGTGGCCGTCAACGCCTACACCGATGAGATTCCCCTGCGCATCCCGCTGCTGGAGATGGATCCTGCCGGCTACGACCGCCAGGTAGCACGGCTGCGCGCCCTGCGCCAGAAGCGCGACAGCGGCGCCGTCGGCCAGGCCCTCGATCGGTTGCGGCTGGCCTGCCAGGGCACCGAGAACACCATGCCGCATATCCTGCAGGCGGTCCGCGTCTACGCCACGCTCGGCGAGATCATCGGGGTGATGCGAGAGGTCTTCGGGACCTACACGGAGCCCACCTGGGTGTGAGTCTTCGCCGCTTGCGAGCGATTGGCTCGGCTGTCGTCGCCCTTGCCCTCAGCGCCTGCACTTCCTCGCCGGGGGTGGACATCAACGCGCCGCTTTCGACCTCCGCTCGCTCGGCCACGGCAGCACCTCCCAGCGCAACACCTCCTCGCAGCCTCGTTCCAGCGGCCAGTCCCACCCCCAGCCTCACCCCGCAACCCACCCCCACAGCGAGCGGCTGCGCAGAGCCCCACGGCCGCATCGAAAGGACAGCGATACAGACCACATTTCAGTGGCGGCCGCTTGCGGTGCGTATCTACTATCCTCCCTGCTACAATCCCCAGCCGGAGTCACCGTACCCCCTCCTCGTCATGATCCACGGACAGACCTTCAACGATGACCAGTGGGACCGCCTGGGTCTCGATGAGGCTGCCGATTCCCTGATCCTGGCCGGCGAGTCGCGGCCGTTCCTGGTCTTCATGCCCCTGGAGGAGAACACCGACCGCGATCCCGAGGACTCCAACTTCGACCAGGTGGTGGCCGAGGCACTGCTGCCGTGGATCGAGGCCAGCTTTCCCGTCTGCCGCGAGCGCGCTTGCCGCGCCGTCGGCGGTCTGTCGCGCGGCGCCACCTGGGCCGTGCACCTGGGGTTCCTGCGCCCCGAGCTGTTTGGTTCCATCGGAGCCCACAGCCTGACCCCGTTCTACGGCGACGTCTATCGTCTCCCCTTCTGGCTGAAACGTGTCGACCTCGGCGACCTCCCGCGCTTCTATCTCGACATGGGCGAGGACGACTGGTTCATGGAAGCGCTGACGCAATTCCGCGAGGCGATGAGCAAACACAACGTGCCGTACGAGTGGCATCTCAACCCCGGCAGGCACGAGGAAGCCTACTGGAGTAGCCACGTGCTGGATTACTTGCGCTGGTACTCCTCGGGCTGGACTTCCACTGAGTGAAAGATGGCCGCATGGGCTCGGCCTTCGTCCAGATGAGCTGAGCCGTGAATCCCACCTACAGCGGCGCGCCGCCGCACTGCGTCCCCTGACCGCCCAGAGCGTGGCGCGCAAAGGCTGTCCTCCCAGGGCGGCCTTCTTAGCTCTTGCCCTTCGACCTACGCCTGCGCCGCGCCGATCTCGGCTGAGCGATTCTGCGGCGGAGACTCACCAAAGAAGCGCACGGCGTCATCAAGGACCAGACGTGTGTGAAGGACGAACCGGTCGCGCACGCTCGGACTGAGGTTCTCCAGGAACGCCATGAGGTCCACGGGAACGTCCTCGAGTGGCTGCTTGGTGCACGTTTCCAGCCAGGCGATCGCGTTGCGGCGGTAGGGTTCTCGCAGCGAGTTGATGCGCTGCACCAGGGCATCTGCCTGAGCCCGCTTGTAGGCTTGCATCGACATGCTTCCCTCCGGACGCGATTGGAGGCGCGGCCTCCAGCTCTGCCGGGATGCAAGCTTCGGACCAGAGGAAGATGCGGGCGTACCGATCTATCCGCACAACGTTCCTGTTTGCTTGTTGCGACAGTAAGAGGCCGGCTGGGTCCGCCGGTGTCTCATCGGCCTGGAGTCACCCCTTGAACCCGGTGCGCCTTCGGCTTAGTATGGGAGTGTGGACTTCCAGCCTGCCTACCTACGCCTGAAGCGGACGGGAGAGCTTGCCCGGCGGGCCGCCGCGGCGCGAGAGCATGAGCGCGCCTGCGACCTGTGCGGGCGCTACTGCCGCGTCGACCGCAGCCAGCGGCTGGGCGGATGCCGCACCGGGCTGAAGGCGCGTGTGGCCTCCTACGGCCCCCACCATGGCGAAGAAGACCCCCTGCGTGGCCGCCGCGGCTCGGGCACCATCTTCTTTTCGTGGTGCAACCTGCGCTGCCTGTACTGCCAGAACCACGACATCAGCCAGGCTCCGGCCGGCGTCGAACTCGAACGAGACGAGCTGGCCTCGATCATGCTCAGCCTGCAGGCCATGGGCTGCCACAACATCAATCTTGTCTCGCCATCGCATGTCGTCGCCGAGATCCTGCAGGCGTTGGTGCTGGCAGCAGAGGCCGGGCTGAGGCTGCCCATGGTCTACAACACCGGCGGCTACGACTCGCCCGAATCCCTGGCACTCCTCGACGGCGTGGTCGACATCTACATGCCGGATATGAAGTACAGCGACCGGGTTGTGGCGCGCGATCTGTCCAAGATTGGCAACTACTTGGAGGTCAACCGCGCGGCCGTCCGGGAGATGCACCGACAGGTGGGGGACCTGGTCCTGGATGACGAGGGAATTGCGCGGCGCGGCCTATTGGTGCGGCACCTTGTGCTGCCCGGCGGCTTGGCGGGGACGGAGGAGGTGGTGCGTTTCCTGGCGGAGGAGATTTCCCCCAACACCTACCTCAACCTGATGGACCAGTATCGCCCGGCCTACCACGCACGGGAGCATCCGCCGCTCGACCGACCTATCACCACCGCTGAGTACCAGCACGCAGTGCGGCTGGCACGGGCTGTGGGCCTGACCCGGCTCGACCAGCGGCGCCTCTGGTTCTGACTCCCTCCAACCGCCAAGGCGCCCGGGCTTTCCCGGGCGCCATCACCGCTGCCTCTAGTACAGGAACATCGGCAGCCCTTCGATGTTGCGTATGCGTGGGCGGTAGGCCTCGGGATCGTACAGGGCGTCGACGTCGACCTTGCGTGCCCCGGGCCGCGTCTCGGTCAACGGCACGTGCGTGAAGACCCCCTTGCGCAGCGACACCAGGCGACCGGAAAGGCCCTGCATGACCAGGTCGCCCGCCAGGGCGCCGAAGTTGAAGGCAGCCATGATATCGAGAGCATCGGGCGGGCCGCACCGCATCAGGTAGCCGATCTGCTGATAGACGATCCCCTGGCCGGTCACTTCCTTGAGGATGTCCCCGGTGATCAGCCCGACGCCGCCCAGCTTCTTGTGGCCGTAGGCATCCTCCTGGCCGCGCTGCACGATCTCCCCGCCGACCATCTGGGCGCCCTCGGAGATCGTCACCATGGCGTAGTTGCTGGGATTGGCGCGCTTGTCCTCCATCAGGAGTTTGCCCAGCTTCTCCGGGTCGAAGGGCACTTCGGAGATGACGACGCGATCCACGCTGGCCAGGTAGCCCGAGACGAGCGAGGTTTCGCCACTGTTGCGGCCGAAGAGTTCAATCACGGCAATCCGCTCGTGCGAGCCGGTGCTGGTGCGCAGGTTGTGGATGAAGGTCACGCTGCGCGAGACCGCTGTGCCAAAGCCGATGCAGTAGTCTGTTCCGCTGACGTCGTTGTCCATCGTCTTGGGGATGCCGATGATGGGCACGCCCTCGTCGTGGAGACGCAGGCCATAGGACAGCGTGTCGTCGCCGCCAATGGGTATGAGCGCCTCGATCCCCAGGCGCTCGATCGCGCGCAGGACGTGCGGCGTGAAGTCCTGGGCGCCATCGCCCTTGACCGATGCTTTGAGGAACTCCGGCGCGTCCTTGGCCTTGACCTTGGCAGGGTTGGTGCGGGACGTGTGCAGGAAGGTCCCGCCCGTGCGGTCGACTGTGCGAACGACGGCGGGATCGAGATCGAGCACGTGCTGGCGGATGGACTCGTCATCGTCCGGGTTGCATTCCAGCAGCCCCGCCCAGCCGCGGCGGATGCCGAGCACGGTGTGGCCGGTGGGGGTGACGCGCTGCACCACGGCTTTGATGGCCGCGTTCAGCCCGGGGACGTCTCCGCCCCCTGTCAGTATTCCGATGCGCATGGTTCTCACCTCGCCTGTGTATGGTTTTGGTCGATCGGCCGATGCCTGTGACCGAGAGATGTCATTCTCTTGCCTTGGACGTCGTCGAGTCAGTGTATCGGCAGCCGCTCCACCCGCACGGTCCCCTCTCCCAGCAGGCGCTCGAGCTGGTTGTGCAGGTCCTGGCAGTAGCCGGTGGTCGAGTTTGGGAACTCCAGATGGTAGCGGCGCGAAGCCTCGTACACGTGAAGTGCAAAGCGATCGGAGCCTGGATAGGAGGTAAGCAGGCCGTGCACGCGGCGCAGGCGCAGGGCATCGCGCCGGCGCTCGCCGGTCGAATGGAGGGTCACCGTGACCATCAGGAGGTCTGTCCCCTGGCGCAGGTCGGGGGCCGGTTCGACGGGAAGGCTCGGCAGCGGAGCCGAGGGCATGGGTGGCGGCGGCTCCGTCTGCGGGGCAGCCGCCTCGACATCCACATCTGCCGCCATCCCCTCGGCTCCAGAGGCGATGAAGGCCGGCGCTGGCAGAATATCGTCGTAGAGAGTGGGCTCGGCCTCCGGCTCCACCGGCGCCGGGGGAGCCGGCTGTCTGTCCGAGGCGCCAGCCATTGACTCCAGGTCCTGCGACATTTCTTCCACCAGGACCTTGGGTTCCCCCCTTTCTCCGTCAATCCGTCCGCGCGCGACCACGATCATGTCCGGCTGAAGCCAGGCGCAGACGTCCTTCCACGTGCGGCTGAACACGACCAGCTCGATCGCGCCCTGGACGTCCTCCAGCGTGACGAAAGCCATCGACTTGCCGCTGCGCGTCTGGTACGGGCGGATGGCGCTGACCAGCCCGGCGACGACGACCGTCTGCCCCTGAGCGGCGTCGCTCAGCTCGGCGCTGAAGTGGGTCACGACGCGCGTCAGTCTGTCCATGTGCGGCGTCAGCGGGTGCTCGGAGACGTACACCCCCAGCAGTTCTTTCTCCCAGGCGAGCATCTGGCGGCGCGGCACATCCGACGGTGCGGGGGGAAGCTGCAACGTGTCGCTCATCGCGGCGGGGCCGGAGAAGAGGGTGAGCTGCCCGATCTCCGCTGCGCGGAAGTGGGAGGTCGAGGCGCTCAGGATCTGATCGAGGGCGTCGAGCAAGGCGGTGCGCTGCGCCAGTGTGTCGAGCGCGCCCACGCGAATCATGCATTCGAGCGCACGCTTGCCGATCTGACGCAGATCGACGCGGCGGCCAAGATCATCGAGGCTGTGGAAGGGGCCGCCCTCGGCGCGGGACCGCAGCATCGATTGAACGGCGGCCTCGCCGACGTTCTTGATGGCCCCCAGCCCGAAGCGGATGGCGGGTGGCCTGCCGTCACGCTCTTCGATTTCGAAGTCCAGGCCACTGGAATTGATATTCGGCGCCAGCACATCGATCCCGGCGCGACGGCAGTCGGCGACGTAGAGGGCGACGCGATCGGTGTCATGCTTGAACACCGACAGCAGGGCGGTCATGTACTCGATCGGGTAATGGGCCTTCAGGTAGGCCGTCTGCACGCAGATCACGGCATAGTCGGCGGCGTGGCCCTTGGGGAAGCCGTAGCGGGCGAAGGCCTCCCAGTCGTCGAAGACGGCATGCGCCACCTGCGCCGGGACGCCTCGGCTGACAGCACCGGCGACAAAGCGGTCGCGCTCATTGTGCAGCGCCTCCGCCTTCTTCTTGGCCACTGCCTTGCGCAGGTTGTCGGCCTCGGAGGCCGTGTACCCGGCCAGGCGCATGGCCGTGTACATGATCTGCTCCTGGTAGACGGTGATGCCGAAGGTCTCTTCCAGGATCGGCTGCAGGTCGCGATGGCGGTACGTGACCTCTTCCTCGCCGTGCATGCGTCGGATGTAGTCCGGGATGAATTCCATCGGGCCCGGGCGGTAGAGCGCCACCATGGCGGTGACGTGCGCCAGGGTCTTGGGCTTCATCTCCATCAGGTAGCGGCGCATGCCCGCGCCTTCCACCTGGAAGACCCCCAGGACATCGCCGCGGCCGAGAAGGTCGTAGGCCTCGGGATCGTCGACGGGGATGGAGTGGATGTCGAGGTGCACGCCGTGACGCTGGTGGATCAGGTCGCAGGCGCGCGCCATGACCGTCAGCGTGGAGAGGCCGAGGAAGTCGACCTTGAGCAGGCCGAGTGCCTCGAGCACCTGCATCTCGAACTGGGTGACGGCGCCGATGGGGCTGTCGTCGCCGCTGCCCTTGGTGGGGCGGTGCAGCGGAACGTAGTCGATGATCGGGCGGTCGGCGATGATGACACCGGCGGCATGCGTGCCGGCGTTGCGCGCCACGCCCTCGAGGCGTGCGGCGGTGTCGATCAGCTCCTTCAGGTAGGGTGTGCTTTCGTAGGCCTCGCGCAGCTGCGGCACGCTCTCCAGTGCCTCGGGAATGGTCACCGGTTTTCCGGGGACGTTCGGCACAAGCTTGGCCACGCGATCGACTTCGGGCAGGGGGATATCCATGACGCGCCCCACGTCGCGCAAGGCCGCGCGGGCGCCCAGCGTCCCGAAGGTGATGATTTGCGCCACCCGGTCGGAGCCGTACCGGCGCGCGGCATATTCCAACATCTCGTGGCGCCGGTCGTCCTGGAAATCCAGATCGATGTCGGGCATGGAGACGCGGCCCGGGTTGAGGAAGCGCTCGAAGATCAGCCCGTGCTCGATCGGATCGACCAGGGTGATGCCGAGGGCGTAGGCGACGATCGAGCCCGAGGCCGAGCCGCGGGCGTTGTACCAGATGCTGAGGTGCCGCGCCTGGCGGCACAGGTCCCACACGATGAGGAAGTAGGTGTCGAAGCCCATCTGGTGGATGGTCTGCAGCTCGTAGTCGAGCCGCTGGCGCAGCACCGGGTCGTCGGCGCGGGGGCCATAGCGCCGGCGCAGGCCCTCCTCGCACTGCTGGCGCAGGTACGTCTCGGCAGTGAAGCCCTCGGGAACGGGGAACTCGGGCAGGTGATAGCCCTTGGAGCTCAGGTCGACGTTGCAGCGTTCGGCAATCCAGAGGGTGTTGTCGATGGCTCCGGGCACTTCGCTGAAAAGCGCCTGCATCTCCTGCGGGGTGCGCAGGTGGTAGGAGGCATCGGTCATGCGCATCCGGTCGGGGTCCGAGCGGACGGCGCCGGTGCCGATGCAGAGCAGGATGTCCTGCAGATCCGCGTCGTCGGGGTTGATGTAGTGGACGTCGTTGCTGGCGATCAGGCGCAGGCCGTAGCGCGGCGCCAGCTCGAGCATGGCCTTGTTGACGGCTGGCAGTTCCGGGATGGCGTGCTGCTGCACTTCGAGGAAGAATCGGTCGCGGCCGAACAGCTGCAGGTACCAGTCGATCAGGCGCTCCGCCTCGGCCGTGCGGCCTTCGGCCAGAGCCCGGGGGATTTCGCCGGACATGCAGCCGGTGCTGCAGATCAAGCCCTGGCTGTGGGAGGCAAGGAAATTGTGGTCGATGCGCGGTCGGTAGTAGAAGCCTTCCAGCTGCGCGGCCGTGGCAATCTGGAGCAGGTTGTGATAGCCGTTCACGTCTTCCGCGAGCAGCAGCAGGTGGAAGGCGCGGCTGTCGAGCTGTGGGTCGCGATCGGTCATGCGCCGCGGTGCCAGGTAGGCCTCCATGCCAAGGATGGGCTTGATGCCTGCCCGCGTGGCCGCGTGATAGAAATCGACCGCGCCGAACATGGCGCCGTGGTCGGTCAGGGCAATGGCGGGCATGCCCAGTTCGCGGGCGCGCTGCACCAGCGCCGGGATGCGGCTCAACCCATCCAGCAGGGAGTATTCGGAATGTACGTGCAGGTGGACGAAGGACATGGCTGCCTGGGCCCCGGCGCGTGTCCTTCTCCGCTTTGGGGTTGCGCCGGATTATAGCCGCACCGCCTCCGACGCGCCAGGGCCGGAAGAGAGTTCCGGTGAATCAAGGAAGGCCTCCGAGTGCCGGAGGCCTTCGCCCGCGCAGTTGCGACTCATCGTGAGGCTGCGGACGGTGGGGTGTAGAAGCGGGTGCCGAAGCGCGTCAGGATCACGGCGCCCACAGCCAGGGATGCCAGAATCAGCGGCGCGACCCAACCCACACAGGGAACCAGACCGATGCCGCCGGTCACCAGCACCAGCAGGAGTGTGCCGAGGCCGGCGGCCGCGGCGGGATGCATCCCGAACCGGAGCGCCTGCTGCAGCCGCAGGCCGACCTCGAGCCCGGCGCCGATGACACCAAAGGCGACCGCCGCCACCACCAGGGCAAAGCCGACGATCCCGACCAGACTCAGACACAGGCTGATGATCAGAAGGACGAGGATCGGCGGGACGACGATCAGACTCAGCAGCCCCAGGCCGCCAGCAACCAGCGGCTGCTCGACGACGCCACGGCCCACGCGCGCGGTCGCGTCTGGCCAGACCATCATCACCAGCACGGCCAGCGCGCCCATTAGCAGCGACTTGAGCAAGAGCACGACTGCGTCGAGCAAGGGCTCGAAGCGGGAGGTCCCGATGCGGTAGATGGTGGTCCAGCCAAAGGGCGGCGCAGTGATCGCCGGCATGTCAAACGCCTGGCCGGACACCTCCCGTCCCAGGACCGTGGCCCCGGGTTCTTTGTGGACGACGGCTCCGAATCTCACCAGATCGCCATGCAATACAGCATGTGCGCCCAGTCTGACGGTGCCTCCCAGAGCCGCCAGGTTGCCGAGGACCTCGCCATCGGAGGAGAGCGTCCCTCCCAGCAGCACGACGTCTCCGTGCACGCGTGAGCCCTGCTCAAGCGTCACCACGCCGCCGATCACGACCAGATCTCCATCCACCGTCTGCCCCGGCTCCAGGGTGAAGGTATCACCCAGGATCACCTGACCGTCCTGAGGACCGGCGGCCCAGGCCGAGGCAGGCAGCGCAAGAGCTGCGATCACGACCAACAGAAACGCCCATCGCATTCGCTTCATCGCGCAACTCCTTGAATTGCGAAGCGGTAGATCGAGGCCACCCACAACATTCCCAGGATCCCGAGGCCGGATGCCAGCGCCAGGGCCAGAAGTGCCGGGTCGACTGCGTGTGTCGCTTTCATGATTGCGCCCAGGACATTCATCAGCCAACACAGCCGGGCGACGAATGCCGCCAGGCGCTCCATCCATGTCAGGGCCAGGTAGGCCGGCGACTGCAGCAGGGCCACCGTCCGAGCGAGCAGGATCAAGGCCAGCCCCAGCCCGCCAGCGCAGATCACGGCCAGCAGGGTCCAGGGTTGGCGGCGGCGCTCCTTCGCCTCTTCTGCCTCGCGGCGCGCCCGCCAGCGCTGAGCGAAGCCCGGCCGCGGGCCGATTGTCTCCGCCCGATGCATCTGGGCCTCGACCTGTGCCCATGCGTCGGCCAGCGACCGGCACTGGGCGCAGACGGCCAGGTGTTGCTGCAGCACCTGCTCCACCTCGGGGGACCGAGGGGCATCATCCAGGAGCCAATCTTCATACGGCCGATGGCTCATGCGTGACCTCTCCCAGGCCGGCTTGCTCCCCCGAGGCTTCGAGCCAGCGGCTGGCCAACGTGCGCCTCGCGCGGTGCAGCCGGCTCTTCACAGCGCTCACCGAAAGGGAGAGCGCCGAGGCGATCTCTTCGTAGGAAAGGCCGTACCAGTAGCGGAGCACAACCACTGCTCGTTCCTGCGGAGCCAGGGAGCGGGTGAGGCCGTCGATCGCATCGCGGCGCTGTGCTCGCATCAACCGTTCCTCCGGGCCGTCGTCCTGGTCTACCTGCTCATCATCGAGTGACTGCTGCGTGCTCGACTGCGGATGTCGTCTGCGGTGCCGCAGGATGTCAATGCAGCGATGCGAGGCGATGGCCAGGAGCCAGGTGCCGAACGGACGTCCTGGGTCATAGCGCTTGAGGGCGCGGAAGGCGCGGAGGAAGCTCTCCTGCGCCGCGTCCTCAGCCTCGTCGTCGTCGCCGAGCATCCGCCGGCACAGGTTGAAGACCGGACGTTGATAAGCCTCAACCATGCGACAGAAGGCCTCGACATCGCCCCGCTGAGCCCGCCCCACCCATTCCTCGTGTTCGGCATCGACCGGCACTCTCACCAGGAATCCTTGTCGGTTTGCCTCTGCTTTGATCTACGCCGAAACCCTGCCCGGGTCGCGATTGGCCAGGGAGGCCCTGTCAGGAGCGGGGGAATCGGGGGAGGACCGTGGTAGGCGTGGGCACAACCGCCCGATCTCCCAGGGCAAGGTCACGCGGCGCCTTGCCGGGTTCGGATGGCGCGCCCTGATAGATGGCGATCGGCGTCCCCTCGCCGGTGTACTTGAGTTCGAGGTAGGCCTGCCCCAGAAGGTAGCCCTCGCTGTCGACCGCGCAAGAGGTGACGTGGCCGATCACCCGCCCGCGGCGATCCACCACCGGGTCGCCGGTATGCGCCATGCGCACGCCCTTCTCGTCGAAGCGAAAGCGCACCACCTCGCCCTTGCGGCTGGCTTCCTGCGCCAGGAAGGCGCTGCGGCCGACGAACCACGGCTTGTGTGTCTTGACGTAGGAGGCGAAGCCGGCGGCGCCGACGCCCAGGCCAAGCGGCCCGGCCATCTCGTGACCGTAGAGCGGCAGACCGGCTTCGGTGCGGAGCGAGTCGCGCGCGCCCAGGCCAACCGGCTTGAGGCCAAGCGGTCCGCCCACGGCGAGGAGCGCGTTCCAGAGGTCAACGCTCTTCTCAGGGTGCACGAAGAGCTCGAAGGCGACGCGCTCGCCGGTGTAGCCCGTGCGGCTGACGACCAGCTCGAAGCCGCCGAAGACACCTTCCGTCACTCCGGCCCACGGCAGCGCTCGAAGCCGTGAGGCCGTGTTCGCATCGCAGCCCAGGGCGATCAGGATGTCGCGGCTCTTCGGCCCCTGCAGGGCAATATCGACTCGCATTGCCTCGCTTTCCTTGGTATCGCGCAGGTTGCGCAGGCGACACCCTCGCCCAAAGGCGAGCGCCCAGGGTCGATCGAGATCGACGCAGACCTCGCCAGCGCGGACGGCGTTGAGCCAGGCCCAGTCCTTGTCGTCGTTGGAGGCGTTGACGACGACCAGGTAGGCCTCTGCGCTCCTGCGGTAGATCATAGTGTCGTCGATGACGCAGGCATCCGGAGCAAGGAACTGTGTGTAGAGTGACTCGCCGACCTCGAGCGCGGCGACATCATTCCCCACCACGGAGTCCAGGAAGGCACACGCCTGAGGCCCCTCCACCAGGTAGACGCCCATATGGCTGACGTCGAACAAACCGGCGGCCTGCCTCGTGGCCAGATGCTCCTCCAGGACCGAGGTGTACCAGACCGGCATCTCCCAGCCGGCGAAGGGAACCATCTTTGCGCCGAGGGCGCGGTGGGTCGCGTGCAGGGCCGTCTTGTGCAGTTCGGTCTGCTCGGGCTCTGCCCACCGGAAATGAGGTAGGGCATTCCGAGAGGCCTTTTCGATGCCGACATACCACGGCTTGTCCACGCCATCGGACTCCGCATCCGCTTTGGGCGTGACGTCGGCGGCCTCGGCGTTCCGCACCACCACTGGGCCGGGGAGGCGCTTGCGCGGGTCGTCGGGGTCGATGGCGACGAACCCGTCCGAGAGATCGCGCAGCCAGGTCTGGGTGAGGCTGGCGTCGGCGGAGGGGACGGTGAGGCTCCAGCGCGTGCGATCGTCGCGGGTCAGGATGCCTTCGACGCGGCGCCTGGGGGTGCGGAGGTGCAGGCGCACAGTCTGGCCTGTTGTCAGTTGCTCCGGGCGGCTGCTTGTGGCCCAGCGCAGCAGACCCTCGGCCGCCTCGCCCCGCACTTCGATGCGGGCGAACTTGCCGCGTGGGGCCGGGTCGTCGAGGTAGTAGAAGTGAGGGTAGCTGTGCTGTTCGGGCTCGAAGTCGATGCCCATGCGGGTGGCCAGGTCGCGCACCTCGAGGCGCGCCTGGTTGAGCAGGTCGAAGTCGATCTTCGCTCGCTGCTGCGGCCCCTTGCGGTTGGGGAGCGAGTAGGGGAGACAGGCTTTGAGCACGCGGGCGATGATGCGCCCGACCGTTCTGGCCTCCTCTTCGCGAAAGCCGCGCTGGGTGATCCACGGCGTGCCAAAACGGATGCCGCTGGGGTTGGCGGCGGAGGCGTCGCCGGGAATGGTGTTGCGGTTGGCCACAATCCCCGCCAGGTCGAGGATGCGAGCGCCCTGGTCGCCGGAGAGCGGCGTGCCATCTGGCCCCATGACCGACTTGCAGTCGACGTTCGTCAGGTGGGTGTCGCTGCCGCCGAAGGGGATGCGGAGTCCTTCGCCGGCCAGCGCCTCGGTGAGGGCGACGCAGTTGACGACAATCTGTTTCTGCAGGGCCTTGAACAAGTCGGTGGCAGCGAGTTTGAAGGCGACGGCCTGCGCGGCGATGGTGTTGATGTGTGGGCCACCCTGCTCGCCGGGGAAGACGGCGCGGTCGATCAGCCGCGCCAGCTTCGGGTCGGTCGTCAGGATGACGGCGCCGCGCGGGCCGCACAGCGACTTGTGTGTGGTGAAGGTGATGACGTGGGCGAAGCCGACGGGAGAGGGGAAGACGCCGGCAGCCACCAGCCCGGCCACATGGGCGATGTCGGCAAACAGGTAGGCGCCGACGGCGTCGGCGATGGCGCGGAAGCGCCGCCAGTCGACCGACCACGGATACGAAGAGTAGCCGGCGATGATCATCTTGGGCCGGTGGGCGCGGGCGAGCGCCTCGACGGCGTCGTAGTCGATGCGTTCGCTCGCGGGATCGACCACGTAGTGGACGATGTTGTAGTACTTGCCCGAGCGGTTCACGGGGGAGCCGTGGGTGAGGTGGCCGCCGTGCAGCAGGCTCATGCCCATGACTGTGTCGCCGGGATTGACGAGGGCGTGATAGACGGCGTTGTTGGCTGGGGCGCCGGAAAGCGCCTGGACGTTAGCGAAGAGTTCGTCCGGCGAGACGCCGTTGGCGGCGAAGAGTTCGGCGCAGCGGCGCCGGGCGAGCGCCTCGACGGCATCGGCGTACTCCACCCCTTTGTAGTAGCGCGGGTCCGAGCTGCGGCGGTAGTGCGCCAGGCGGGTCTCGAGGTCGAGGATCTCGTCCTCGGTCATGCGGCGCGTGTCCTCGTCGGGATAGCCTTCGGCATAGATGTTCTGGAAGGCGGAGGCGAGGGCCTGGCGGACGGCGAAAGGTGCGGTGCTTTCCGACGGGATGAGGATCAACTTGCGGTATTGCCGCTCGGCTTCGATTTGGGTCAGGGCATGGAGCGCGGGATCGAGGTCGGCCAGGCTGCCGCGAATGAGGAAGTCGGGCATGGGCATCTCCATGGAAAGGTGGGCGCGGGCGCGGGCGAAATGTCAGACAAATGCATTGTATGCCCGCCGTCGGAGCGGGTCAAGGAAGCGGGTCACCTATGGCGGCGACGTTTGGATTCGCGCGGGTCACGGTTCCGGCAGCGGCCCGCCGCGATAGACCCACAGGTCGAAAGTGCGGTCGAGGTCGCACGCGCAGGCAGCTTCGGCGAGGCGCTGGAAGGTCTCTGGCCCGGCGAAGCCATAGCGTGCCTGGTCGATGTAGTCCCGCAGGAAAGTGAAGAAGGCTTCGTCGCCGAGTTCGCGGCGAAGGGCGTCGAAGAAGAGGGCACCCTTGAGATAGACGAGGAGGCCGTAGTCCTGCTCCGAGGGATACTCTCCCACCGGCAGGCCGATGGGCAGGGTGGGGTCGAGGGCGTGCCCGATCACCATGTCGCGATAGGCGCGCAGCATCGAGGTGGCGCGCCCGGGGCCGACCGTGGATTCGTAGTACAGCACCTCGGTGTAGGTGGCTGCCGCCTCGTCCAACCACGGATGCTGCAGCTGGTCGTTGCCGACAAGGCCGTAGAACCACTGGTGGCCGATCTCATGGACCACCGGATCCACCAGCCACCGCGTTCCCACCGTGCCGATGAATACCAGCCCCGGATACTCGATGCCGCCGAATGCGCCAGGCGCGTCCACGACGTCGAGCTCGGCGTAGGGATAGGGCCCGAGCAGTTCCTGCAGCGTCTGCACCTGCGCCGCAGCCGCATCGAGCATCCGGTCCATATCGGGGGTGTGCTGCGGCAGAAGCCAGCCCTGGAGGCGGATGCCATCGACGGTGCGCTGCTCGAACTCCAGGTCCCCAACGGCGATGGCGAAATCCCGCATCGGGCCGGTGACAAAGGTCGCCGAGCGCGTGCCATCGGCGTGTTCCTCGAGGTTCAGCGCGCTCCCGCTGGCGGCCAGGCCATAACGCGAGGGCCAGGTGAGGTGGACGGTGTACAAGGCGGTATCGGAATTCATGGTGTCGCCGCCCAGAGGAGGAGCGACCAGCTGCCACTGGCCCTCCACCAGCCGCGGCAGGATGGGGTAGAAGGTCGGTGCCAGCAGCACATCGTCGACGATGGCGAAGCGGCGAGGTGCAGCGTTGTTCATCACGCCGATGTCGAAGACGCGGAACGGCAGGCTGAGGTCTAGGGTTTCGCCCGGAGCCAGGGGCGTCGGCAGGCGGGCGCGCAGGCCAAGGCCCTGGTCCACGGTGTCGATCATGCGGCCGTTGATCATCAATGGTCCGGCCGTCATCGCTGCCAGGTATTGGGTGTCTTCCAGCGGCCATAGCGCCAGGACGACCTCGCTCAGGGGCTGATCGAGCGGATTGGTGAACAGGATGCGGGCCCGGCCTTCGATTGCCGCTTGATTTCGATCCAGATTCAGGTCAATGCGAGCATCGATGAAGTACTGTGTCCACGCTGCCGAGGCAAGCACGTCGGCCGCGAACTCAGGACGCATGGCCTGCTGCTGGAGGGCGAGTGAGTCGGGCGGAGTGGTGGGCGTGGGCGGGAGAAGGGCTGTCGCCGTGGGCATGGGCGCGGGCGTGTAGGCAAGCGGCAGTGTCGGAGCGGCTGGAGGACTTGAGGGCGGAGTGGGACTCGACGGAACCAAGACCGGCGGGAGGCTGCACGCCAGCGGCAGCACGAGCATGAGGAGGAGGATCAAGCCTCGGGACATGGGTGCCGCCCTTTGCATGGTGGTCTCGATCGCAGATGACAAGCGAACGGGGCGCTGCCGCCAACGCCCCGCATGGGCGGAACAGGACTCGAACCTGCGACCCCTTCTGTGTAAGAGAAGTGCTCTAACCGGCTGAGCTATCCGCCCCTGAGGGCATTATAGCCGGCTGGTTCGCGCCCGTCAACGCGTCGGCCGGGGCCTCGTTGACTTGCAGGCAGCCTATGCTATAGTCGCGGCTCGGTTCCGCCGGCGAGCCCATTGCGCAGGACGCCGAGACGATGTCGTACGAAGACAGAATCCGCGAGGCGCTGCCCCAGTTGTCGCCAAGCCTGCGACGCTTGGCGGGCTTCCTGCTCGATTCCTACATTGAGGTCTCTTTCCTGACGGCGACCGAACTGGCTCATACCCTCGATCTCGATCCGGCAACCGTCGTGCGCTTCTCGCAGCGAATCGGCTACCCTGGATACCCTGAGCTGCAGCGGGAGATCCGGGAGAAAGTGCGGGGGCAGTTTCTCTCCCCGCCGCCGCCCGAGCCCAGCACGCCGGCGGCCGCGGCCGATGCTGCGCTGCAGGAGGCCGTCCAGCACCTGGAGATGGTGCGGCGCGGTTTTCCGAAGGAGGAGGCGGAGCGCTTGCTGAAGCTGGTCGACCAAAGTGAGCGCATCTGGATCGCGGCAGATGGTGCGGCACGGCCGGCGGCCGAGACTCTGAGCCTCGGACTGGAGCAGGCGGGCTACGCCGTGCGCTTTGTGGACAGCAACCCGTCCGATCTCGCTCGTGCCCTGGCCATCGCCGAACCGAATCACCTCTTGCTCTGCCTGGCAGCCGACGATGAGCCGCCCTATGTGGCTCGAGGCCTGGCTGCGGCGCGCGACGCCGGGCTCGCCACGGCGGCTATCCTGGCGTCGCCGTCGCTGGAGGCCGGCCGCCAGGCCGACATTGTCTTGGCGATGCATGCCAGCCGCGAGCCGGCGCAGGCCCAGCTGGCACTCTTTGCGGCGTCGCTGGCTCTGAATCGGATGCTGGCTCAAGGAAAGTCGGGGCGGCTGCGCGCGAAGGCCCAGCGGGCGAAGGAAATCGCCCGGCTGCTGCGGGCCGAGCCGGAGCGCCGCGCCCGTTCGCCGGGCCGATCGCGCAATCCTTGAGCCCAGCGTCGGGGCAATCCACCTGGGCCATGACGTACCTCTTTCTTGCTGGTGCAACCCTAGTGGTTGCTCTGATCGCCTGGGAATTGTGGATCTGTGAGGGCGCCCACCTGGGCCGCCGTTTCGTCGTCTGGCTCTACGATATGGCGGCGCGACGCTACGACCGCATCAAACGCTTCGATTTCGACTGGGAGCGGCGCTTCCTGGGAGAACCGCTGGCCGGTGCCCTGCGTGGCCTGAGCGGAGCGCGCCTGCTGGATGTGGGCGCCGGCACCGGGCGGGTCGCGAGAGCGTTGACGGGCGTGGGGGAATTCCGCGGCTTGGTCATCGGGCTTGACCCCTCCCGCCGGATGCTTCTCTTGGCCAAGCAGCGGTCACCGCACAACTTCACCTCCTGGGTGCAGGGTTGGTCGGAGCCTCTGCCCTTTGCCGAAGGCACCTTCGACTTGGTGACCTGCATCGAGGTCCTCGAGTTCACGCCCCGACCGGTTGCTGTGCTGCGCGAGCTGATCCGGGTCCTGCGGCCCGGGGCGTGGCTGCTGGTGAGCAACAGGGTGGGGTGGCAGGCTCGCTGCATCCTGGGCCGCACCTTTCCGCGGGAATCGGTCGTGCGTGTCTTCCAGGGTCTGGCGTTGGAGGACATCGAGGTGAGGCCGTGGCAGGTCGACTATGACTTTGTCTGGGCCCGCAAGGCCGTTCCGGCCCGACTGGAGGGGTGAGTGCGCATCGTCCGCTTCCTGAGCCGGCCTCAGGCGCCCGCTTCGTGGGGATGGGTCTCTGAGGACAAGGTGGGCGTGCTTGACGGCTCGCCGTTCGGCGAATTCCGGCGCGAGGAGGCTGTCCTGCCGGTGGAGTCGGTGCGGCTGGTGGCGCCGGTGCGACCGGGAAAGATCATCGGCGTGGGGCGCAACTTCGCCGCTCACGCGGCCGAGCACGAGACAGAGGTTCCTCCGCTGCCGCTTCTCTTCCTCAAGGCGCCCAGCAGCGTGATTGGGGCGGGCGAACCGATCCTTCTGCCGCCGCAGTCGAGGCAGGTGGAGCACGAGGCCGAGCTGGCGGTGGTCATTGGCCACGGCGGGCGATGGATCCCGGCCGAAGAGGCCGAGCAGCACATCCTGGGCTACACCGTGGCCAACGATGTCACCGCGCGAGACCTGCAGCGACAGGATGGGCAGTGGACACGCTCCAAATCCTTCGATACCTTCTGCCCCTTGGGCCCATGGATCGAGACCGAATTCGACCCCTCCGATGCGCTGGTCACCTGCTGGGTGAGCGGCCAGGTTCGCCAGATGGCTTCGACGCGCGATCTGGTCTTTCCGGTGCGGCAGCTCGTGGCCTTCATTTCGACCGTCATGACGCTGGAGCCGGGCGATGTGATCCTCACCGGCACGCCGGCGGGCGTGGGCCCGCTGGCCGACGGGGACGAGGTCACCGCAGAGATCGAAGGCATAGGACGGCTCACCAATCCGGTGCGGGCCGAGGCCCGCCCTGGAGAATCTATCCATTCCCCGGGAGGCATTGCGCCATGGGCCTGAAGCCCGATCACTGGATTGTGCGCATGGCGCGTGAGCGCCGCATGATCGAACCCTTCGAGGAAGGGCAGGTGCGCGACGGGGTGATCTCGTACGGCGTATCGTCGTACGGCTACGACATCCGTGTGGCCGACGAGTTCAAGATCTTCACCAACGTCTACTCGGCGGTCGTCGACCCCAAGCACTTCGACCCGCGCTCGATGGTTGATTTCCAGGGCGCGGTATGCACCATCCCGCCCAATTCCTTTGCCCTGGCGCGCACGGTGGAATACTTCCGCATCCCGCGCAACGTGCTGACCATCTGCGTGGGCAAGTCGACCTACGCTCGCTGCGGCATCATCGTCAACGTCACACCGTTCGAGCCGGAGTGGGAGGGCTTTGTCACGCTGGAGATCTCGAACACCACGCCGCTCCCGGCCCGCATCTACGCCAACGAGGGCATCGCGCAGGTCCTGTTCTTCGAGGCCGATGAGGAATGCCTGCGATCCTATGCGGACAAGAAGGGCAAGTATCAGGAGCAGCGGTCGATCATGCTGCCGAGGCTCTAGCCATGGACGACCTGCAGGATGACACAGGCCCGGGAGAAGCCGGGCCTGTGTTCGTGTCCGTGTGGGTGCAAGTGCCTCAAGCCTCGCCGCCGGAGTAGCGCCGCACGTCGTCGATGGCCTTCCTCACATTCACGAAGGGCAGGAGAACCAGGCCCATGGCGAAGAAGAAGATCAGCGAGAGTATCGCCGGCCGCAGGCTGCCAAAGGCCTGATTCATGACCCCGAAGAGCAGCGGCCCGGTCCAGGAGGTGCCGCGCTCGCTGATCTCATAGAAGGAGTAGAACTCCGCCTCTTTGCCTTGGGGGATCATCTGGGCGAAGAGGCTGCGGCTGATGGCCTGGCTCCCGCCCAGAACCAGGGCGATGAAGCCTCCCAGAATCCAGAATTCGAGGACGCGCGTGTCCCCCTGCAAGCCGAAGTAGGCGTAGACCACGACCCCGGCCCAGATGACCAGACTGATGAGGATCGAGTTCCTGGCTCCGACCCAGCCGGCGAGGCGCCCCCAGAACAGCGCGCCGCCGAAGGCCACGAACTGAATCATCAGGATGACCATCGTGAGCGTGCCCTGGTCCACCTCCAGGCCGCCGCGAACGATCGGGGCGGCAGCGAAGGTGGCCGAGACGGCGATCACGGTCTGGATGCCGTCGTTGTAGAGGAAGTAGGCGAGCAGGAACTTGAGCGTCTCGGGGAAATGGCGCAGCTCGCGCAGGGTCGTTCGCAGCTGCTTGAAGCCAACGCTGGCATAGGTCTCGCCTGGAGGCAAGGGGCGGCGCGCATGGCGAGGGCGGAGTCGCGCCCAGGTGATCAGCGACCACCCCAGCCACCAAGCCCCAGCCGACCCCAGGTTGATGCGCACGGCAAGGCCCGTCGGGATGCCGAGCATCTCCCGCGACAGGTAGAGGGCCAGGTTGAGGACGAGCAGCAGGCCGCCGCCGAGGTAGCCCATCGCCCAGCCGTAGGAAGACACACGGTCTCGCTGGTCTTCGCTGGCGATATCCGGCAGGTAGGAGTTGTAGAAGACCATGGCGGCGCCGAAGGCCAGGTTGGCGATGATGAACAGCAGCCCGCCCAGCCACCACAGGCTGCCGGCGACGACGAACAGGCCGATGGTGGCCAGGGCGCCGATCGTGGCGAACATCCGCATCATCTGCTTGCGCAGGTGCGAGTAGTCAGCGATGGCGCCCAGGATCGGAAGGAAGAGCACTTGAAGGCCGACGGAGATCGAGACACAGTAGGGGAGGAAGGAATCCGGCGCGATAGGGATACCGGCCAGACGGGCCATGCCATCGGGATGCGCCCTGGCCGCTTCGGCCGTGAGCGAGGCCAGGTAGGGGCCCAGGAAGACTGTGCCCACGGTGGTGCTGAAGGCTGAGTTGGCCCAGTCGTACATGGCCCAGCCGCGAATCTCGCGCTTGTCGTTCACCGACGGGGCTGTCGGGGGTTCCATGCGAGTCTCCTTTGAGGTGTTGGATTGGTCCTGCGCCGGGCGTCGGTCAGAGCTTCGCCAGCAGCTCGGGCTTCTTGCGCTGGAATTCCTCCTTGGTCAGGGCTCCCTGCTGCCGCAGCGCATCAAGCCGGGCAATCAAGCCAGGGGTATCTTCCTTCCTGGTTCCCGCCGCAGGGATTTCGCTTTCTCGCGCCAGGTTCTCCTTGGCGTTGAGCATTGCGGTCTTGAAGCGGATCGGGCTTCCGATGCGCGGGGAGAGGTTGGCGCCCAGCTCGCTCGCCGGGAGGATCTCGATGTCGCCGTAGTCGAACAGACGCCCGAAGAAGGACTGGCTCATCTTGACATCATTCACCTTCTCCAGCGACGAATCGATGACTTTCTTGTTCACCACGCCGGAGATCTGAATCACACGGCGGGTGGTGACGACGAACTGTCGGCTCCACCAATGGAGGAAGTCCAGCGCGCCGAAGGCAAGGGGAACAACAGCCAGGATGAATCCGATCCAGGTCAGGGGGAAGAACGCCAGGAGCATCAGGCTCGCCGCAAGGACGATCCCCGCCAGGACGGCCTCGAGCAGGATGGTGCTGAGAAGCCCGAACCAATGCTGCCGCGCAATCAGCAGGACTTCCTCGTTCTCGCTGAGCAGGCTCTTCAGGTAGGCGTTTGGCATCATGTATTTCCAGCGAGGGATGACACGACAACCGCGTTTGCGGAACCCCTCGCAAGCCCGCCCCAGCTCGCAGCAGTGTCGTGCCCGGTGACGGCTCGAGGCTGGCTAGGCGAGGTCAGAGGGCTGCTCCCCGAGAAGGAGACAGGCTGCTTCGTGGCCCTCCCCGAGGCGAACCAGCCCGGGATCGATCTCCTGGCAGCGCCTGGTGGCCACCGAACAGCGCGGATGGAAGCGGCAGCCGGAAGGCAGATTAACGGGATTGGGCGTCTCGCCGCCCAGGATGATGCGCTGGCGCCTCAGGCGTGGATTGGGCACTGGGATGACGGAGAGCAGCGCGCGGGTATAGGGGTGCTGCGGCTGCGAGAGCACGCGCCGCGTCGGGCCGATCTCGACGATGCGGCCCAGGTACATCACGGCGATGCGGTCGGTGAAGTGCCCCGCGGTTCCGAGGTCGTGGGTGATGTACAGGATCGAGATCTGCTTCTCGCGGCGCAGCCGCTCGAGAAGGTTGAGGATCTCGGCCCGGATCGAGACGTCAAGCATGCTCACCGGTTCGTCGGCGATCAGCAGGATCGGCTCGAGCACCAGCGCGCCCGCAATCACCACCCGCTGCCGCTGCCCTCCTGAGAGCTCATGTGGCAGGCGCGCCAGGAAATCCTCCGGTGGGGCGAGGCCGGCATCGGCCAACGCCCGGCACACCCGCGCCAGCCTTTCTTCCTTACCCGGTGCAAGGCCGTGGACCTCGAGCGGTTCGGCCACGGCCTCGTAGACCGTGGCCCGTGGGTTGAGCGACTCGTAGGGATCCTGGAAGACCATTTGCGCATGGCGGCGCAGGCGCTTGAGCGTCATGACCGGGAAGACAGAGGGCTCGCGCCGGAACACCTGACCGTTGAGCGAGGCCATTGTGGCTGCCGGTCGCGCGCCGCGCGGCTGCGCGAGATAGGTCACATCCTCCCCCTCGAAGCGAATGTTGCCGGAGCTGGATTCGAGAAGGCCCATCAGCGTCAGGGCAGCGGTTGTCTTGCCGCAGCCGCTCTCGCCCACCAGCGCCAGAATCTCGCCCGCATCCAGCCAGAACGAGACGCCGTCCACCGCATGCACCACCCGCCGCGGCTGGTTGAGCAGTGTGCCCAGCAGGCCGCGCGAGAGAGGGAAGTGCTTGTGCAGGTTCTCGACCTCGAGCAGATGTCCGTTCATCGTTTGGCTTGCCTCGACCTTCACCGGGCGAGGTGGCACGAGGCCCAATGGCTGGGGTGGATTTCGCGCAGGCCCGGCGCTTCCAGACGGCAGCGCTCCTCAGCCACAGGGCAGCGCGGCGCGAAGCGGCAGCCGGCGGGCAAGTCAATCAGGCGCGGCGGATGGCCCGGGATGGAGAGGAGCTCCTGATCGGGATGGCTGAGGTCTGGCAGCGCCTGGAGAAGGAGCCGCGTGTAGGGATGCAGCGGCTGGTTGAAGGTCGCGTCGACCGGGGCATACTCGGCAGCGATCCCGGCATACATCACCAGTACTCGGTCACAGATCTCGGCCACC
Organism: uncultured Anaerolineaceae bacterium; assembly: GCA_964575425.1. Taxonomy (GTDB): domain Bacteria; phylum Chloroflexota; class Anaerolineae; order Anaerolineales; family E44-bin32; genus DATEAV01. The sequence goes on from CAZNRD010000011.1 coordinate 68,440, forward strand.
ACGCTCAGGTCGTGCGTCACCAATATCACCGCCAGGCCAAGATCCCGCTGCAGCCTCTGAAGCAGTTCCAGAATCTGCGCCTGGATCATCACATCCAGGGCCGTCGTCGGCTCATCGGCGATGACGATCTGAGGCTGGCAGGCGAGCGCCATGGCGATCATGGCCCGCTGTCGCATCCCCCCCGAATACTGATGCGGGTACTGCGCCGCCCGCTCTCTGGCGATGCCCACCATCTCGAGCAGCTCGGCCACCCGCGGCCACGCGGCTTGGAGGCTCGGCGCCAGGTTGTGGATGACCAGGGCCTCGCCGATCTGGTCCCCGACCGTACGTACCGGGTTGAAGGCATTCATCGCCCCCTGGGAGATGATCGACATCCGCTTCCAGCGCACCTGCCGCATCTCGGCTTCGGGCAGGCGCAACACGTCAATGCCTTCCAGCCGGACCTCGCCCCCGACGATTCGGCCGGCTGCCGGCAGAAGGCGCAGCAGGCTGAGCACGGCCGTGGTCTTGCCGCAGCCGCTCTCGCCCACCAGTCCCAGCGTGCCCCCGCGTGGCAGCGTGAAGCTCAGGTCGTCGACGGCGCGGTGAACCCCTTCCGGTGTGAAGAAGTGCGTAGAGAGGCCGCGCACTTCCAGCAGAAAGGTGTGCACCGCCTATCCCTCCGCCCCCTGCAGGCGCTCGCGCGGGGAAAGCATCTTTTCCTCCCCCTGCAGATGGTGGGAGACGAGTCGTGGGTTGAAGACCTCCTCCAGGGTGTTGCCCACCAGCGTGCAGGCCAGCACCACCCACACGATGCCCAGACCCGGGGCGATCAGGGGCCACCATGCCCTGGCGCTGATGGCGCCGCGTGTGAAGGCGAAGTTGAGCATCCCGCCCCAGCTGAGGGTGGTGGGATCACCCAGGCCCAGGAAGCTGAGGGTGGACTCCGAGAGGATGGAGAGGGAAATGACGAGCACGGTGTTGGCGAGCATCAGCGGCAGCACCAGCGGGAAGATGTGACGCCGCAGGATGTGCAGGTCGCTGGCGCCGATAGCCCGCGCCCGCACGACAAACTGGCGCTCCTTGATGCTCAGCGCCTGCGCCCGCACCAGGCGCGCCGTCCCCGTCCAGCCCAACAGACCGATGACAAGGATGATGTTCCACAGGCTTGGCCCGACGATGGCCACTATGACGATCATCAGCGGCAGGTCGGGGATTACCAGGAAGATATCCGTCAGGCGCATCAGGAAGTTGCCAATGCGCCCGCCGTAGTAGCCAGCCACCAGTCCCACCATCCCGCCGATGAGCAGCGAGATCAGTGAAGCGGCGAATCCGACGATCAGCGAGACGCGTGAGCCGAAGAGAAAGGCGCTGAGAACGTCCTTGCCGCCATCATCGGTGCCCAGCCAGTGCGCCGGGCTGGGCGGCGCGTAGATGTCCTCGATGCCCACCCGGACCGACGCAGCCGGATCGTAGGGCGCGATGGCATCGGCGAAGAAAGCGATGCAGATGGCGATGGCCAGCATGGCCGCGCCGATCAGGCCGAGGCGGTTGCGGCGGTAGGACCGCCAGAAGGCTCGCAGTCCGTTCCACCAGCGTTCGAACCTGCCCTTCAGCGACATCCCTCTTCGCCGTCCTCAGGCGGCCTTGATGCGTGGATCGAGGTAGCCATACACCAGGTCCGCCGCAAGGTTCGCCAGGATGACGCACACCGCCACGAGGAGAAACGCGCCCTGCAGCACCGGGTAGTCCTGGCGGCGGACGGCTTCGAAGATCATGCTGCCCAGCCCCGGCCAGGAGAAGACGGTCTCCACCTGAATGGCGCCCGAGACGGTGAAGCCCAGATTGAGGGCGATCAGGGTGACGATGGGGAGCATGGCGTTCTGCAGGGCGTGATGGCGCAGCACCTGCGGGTGGCTCATACCCTTGGCTTTGGCCGTGAGGATGAAGTCCTGAGAAAGGATTTCCAGCACCGAGCTGCGCATGATGAGCATGTACTCTCCAAGGAGCACGATGGTGAAGGTCACCGTCGGCAGGAAGAGATGCTCGCCGACGTCGACCAGACGCGGCCACCAGCCGGCCGAAGCCAGCCCCACTGTCTCCCGACCTGCCGTGGGAAGCCCGAGGTAGGTGCTGCCGACGATCAGCAGCAGGATTCCGAGCCAGAACGTGGGCAGAGACCAGGCCGTCAGCGAAAAGGCGATGGCGCCGACGTCGATCGCCGACTTGCTCTTCCAGGCGGCCAGCAAGCCCAGCCCGACGCCCAGGACGATCGCCAGGATCTGCCCTCCCATCACCAGGAGCACCGTGTTCCACAGACGCTCGGCCAGGAGGTCGGCGACGGGTCGGTTGAAGTTGTAGGAGATGCCAAGGTCCCCTTTCAGGAGACGGCCGAAGTAGCGGAAGAACTGGGTATCGAAGGGGTTGCCGCCGCTCAGGTCGAGGAAGACGGGGCGGTCGAGGCCGAAGCGGGCCTGGAGGGCACGGCGGGCGTCCGCTGTCAGGCGCGGATCCTTGGCGACAGCGGTGGTCGGGTCTCCAGGGAGGATGCGGAAGAGGAAGAAGTTCAGGACCAGGACGAAGACCACGGTCAGCAGCGACCAGGCGGTCTTGCGAATCAGGTAGTCGCGTCGTTCCATGGTGCGCCGTCGCAGAGCGGGGGCGGTCGGGCTGAGGATGCTGTCCGACCGCCCCTGCTGGATTGCACGAAACGGCTACTGCACGGGCCGCACCGCGGTCAGCGAGAGCGGGTCCTGCAGGTAAAGCATGTCGCCGGAGCCCTCGGGCGGAACCGGCCAGCCGGTGAAGCGGTCGCTGCGGAAGGCCTGGACCTCCTCGTCGTAGTAGGGGATGATGTAGGGCAGGTCTTCCAGCATGATGCGCTGCATCTGGTGCACCAGGGAAATGCGGCGCGCATCGTCCATCTCCACGGCCTGCTCCGCGAACAGGCGGTCGTACTCGGGGTTTCTGTAGCCGGTTTCACTCAGGCCGGTGGGGATCTCG
>CAZNRD010000011.1:71431-81969 GCA_964575425.1 uncultured Anaerolineaceae bacterium
AGCGGATGGCCGCGCAGCCTGTCCTCGGTCAGCCCGGTCAGGCGCACCAGCGAGCGGTTCACGTCCTCGATCATGCCGGCGCGGTCGCACACCAGCAGGATGTCCGACATCGAGGTCAGGATGCTGAGGATGAACGATGGATCGGGGTCGCTCGTCCAGCCCCACAGCAGCATGTCGAAGTCGAAGGCAGGGCAGCAGTTGGCGGTGACCGTATCGGGCTCGAGGACCTGGGGCGTCATGCGGATGCCGATCTGGGACCACCATCCGGAGAGTAGCTCCGCTTCCCGGGGCCCGCTGCCGATGTCGGAGGGGATTTGCATCACGATGTCGAGCTGCCGGCCGCCGCAGTCTATCGTCGGCGGGCACTCGCGGATGCCGTCGCCGTTGGTGTCGAGGTAACCCGCCTCGTCCAGCATCCGATTGGCCAGGGCGATGTCAAAGGCGTAGTCCTCGGCGAGCAGCTCGCCGGCGAAGAAGTCGCCCAGGCCGACAGGCACCAGGCCGATGCCCGGCGAGCCCAGTCCGAGCAGGGCCACGTCGATGATCTGCTGCTTGTCGATGGCATGGGCCATGGCCCGGCGCACGACCACATCGCGCAGCGCCGGATGGCCGGAGCAGACGCCGCCCTCCTCCACCGGGCAGTCGTCCGGGGCGATCACGTTGAAGATGTAGTCGCGCAAGCCGCGCGAGGCGCCACTGACCACGACGATGTCCGCGTCGTCCCGCAGGCTGGGCACGACGGTGTTGGGCAGTTCGGTGATCATGTCGACTTCGCCGGCACGGAGCGCCTGCACCAGCGCGTCCTGGTTGGCGTAGGTCTGGAAGATGATTTCGTCGACCCCCGGCGGGAACAGGTAGTGATCCTTGTTGGCTGCGAGGCGGTAGTACTCTCCCTGGCGGAACTCGACCAGGCGGAAGGGTCCGCTGCCGACCATCTCGGTGTTCTCGAACTCGAGCGCGGCGTCGACATCGCCGGCGAAGGGCTCCCAGATGTGCTTTGGCAGGATGTAGCAGAAGAGGAGCTGGCTCTCCAGGTTACCGATCGGCGCGTCCAGGGTGAGGACCACAGTGCGTTCGTCGGTGGCCTGGACGTCGGCGAAGTGCGTGGTGTAGCCGCTGATGTAGCCGAAATCGGCCCAATCGCGATAGGCCAGCAGTGAGAAGGCGACGTCCTCGGCCGTCAGCGGGGCGCCGTCGGCGAACTTCACGCCGTCGTGCAGCGTGAAGGTCCAGGTGAGGCCATCTTCAGACACGGTCCAGCTCTCGGCCAGCTCCGGGTGGTAGTTGCCGGCGAAGTCGATGTAGACCAGGGCGTCGTAGGTCAGCTCAATGAGGTCGAAGGCCTCGGTCAGGTAAGCGTTGCCGGGGTTGCGCGAGTCGGGCGAGCCCGCCATGCCGATGCGCAGGACGACAGGGGCGGCGGGCTGGGGGCGGCCGCAGGCAGCGAGGACGAGTGCCGCCAGGACGAGCAGCGGAAACATGCGAGCGCGATACTGGTTTCTCATCGCTCTTCTCCTCTTGAATCAGGCGCCGGAAGGCCCGCTGGCGTACGGGCGATTGTGCCAGCGGGGGAAGTCCCGAGGGCGGGTGACGAATGGCGTGGCGTAGACTGAGAACCGGCGGGGGAGCCCGGCGGCTCGCACCCATCGAGATCGGACAAGGCCAGGCCGCCTCCTCTGGCTGAGCAGAGCACCGCGAAGGGACCGGTTTCCTTCGTCGGGCTCATAGGCTCTGTGTAGCACCGTTACCGTCTGCTGTCAATGGCTGAGGCCGCGCCCAGCCTCCAGCAGGGCCCGCTCCCGGCGTCCCGCGCTCAGTCCGGGTGTGGAGGCAGAGTCCGGACCCTTGTGGCATCAGCCGGCGCGCCGCTTGGCCCGCCGCCGCTGGTGCTGCTCCCGGACCTCGCGCACGCTCTGTACCCGCTCGTCAATGGCAGCCTGGAGCCACAGGCGCCCTTTCTCGGCGGTGGCGAGAGTGGGGTCGCCGTAGATGCCGCTGCGCGTGTCATCGCTCCAGGGAGGGTTGGCGATCAGGCTGCCGCCCTCGTCCCAATCCATGTAGAAGTTGGGGGTGCTGATGAAGTCTGTCTCTGGAGTGGCCCGGTCCATTCGCACAAGGTCGGGGCGGAGGTGGAGCATGTAGCTGGTCTCCAGCTCGCCGCCATGGCCCATTCCCCCCCGACCAGTCTGGCGGATTCGCTCCAGGGCGGGGCCGGTGGTGTGGAGCCACTCGGTGGCCACGAACGCCTGCGGCCAGCGTTCCCCGGCCCACTTGACGACGTTGACCAGGAAGGAGTGGTTGCCGCCGTGAGCGTTCGAGAAGTACACCATCGACGCCCCCAGGCGGACCAGCCGCCCGACCAGCGCCAGGAAGAAGTCCTCGAACACGCGGCCGGTGAGGTTCAGCGTGCCCGGAAACTCACGCGTGTGCGTGCTGACGCCGTAGGGCCAGGCGGGCAGGCATACGACCTCGTCCGGGATCGCCGCGGCCAGGCCGTCGGCGAGCGCCTGGATGATGAAGGTGTCGGTGCCGAGGGGCAAGTGATAACCGTGCTGTTCCGTGTGGCCGAGGCTGACCACGACGACCTTGTCGACCAGGCTGAGGGTAGCAGCCGCGTTGGAAGGGGAGCCAGAGCGCAAAGTCAGGAAAGGGAAACCTGAGCCCGCCAGAAGGCCCGCTGAAGCGCGGTCGCAGAGAAACACCACGCGTTCGAATCCCTGATCCAGCAGGCTGCGCTGGATCGCCCTCAGCACCCGACGGGCCAACGGCGCGGGCAAGGACAGCCGGGCGAGGAGGCCGTCATCGGGGCGCTGGAATCCGTAGGGGAGGGCTGGCAGGAGAACGGCGGACTTGGCCCGGAGGCGGGCGACGGCGCTGGAGTCGATGGGCGGGGACCCAAGAGGGACAAGGAGCGGGATGCGGCGTGGAAGGTTGGCGACATCGGGCCAGGTCAACTCGTCGTAGCGGATCAATTCCACGGCCCACCTCCGCGCCGGAGGGCTAGATCAAGTACCAGTCGAGGAACCGCTCCAACGTGGCGTAAAAGTGGAGCAGGTTGCTGCGGTGAAGCAGGCCGTGTCCCTCGCCTCCGTAGAGGTAGTACTCGAAGGTCTTGCCAGCGCGCTTCAGGGCCTCGACGAGCTCTTCGCTCTGCATCGGATGGACCCGTTCGTCCTCATCGCCATGGATGATGAGAAGCGGGTAGCGGATCTTGTCGACGTCGTAGACCGGCGATCCAGCGCGGTAGGCGGCACGATTGCGGGACGGGTGGTCCATCTGCCGCTCGACGTCCTCGCGCCCGACGCGGTCTCCCTGCGCCCAGGAGGTAAAGATGTCGCAGTCGCCATACTTGAGGACGCCGCACTTGAAGCGGCCCTGGCGGTGAGGGTCTCGAGCCAGGGCCAATAGTGCCAGGTAGCTGCCGTAGGAGGCGCCGAAGATCCCGAGGCGATCGCCGTCGACCCAGTCGAGGCCGGCGAGGAAATCGGCGGCCGCCAGCATGTCCTCCGTATCGACGATGCCCCAACAACTGTGGAGCGCGTGCTGATGGGCGACCCCGTAGCCGGTGCTGCCGCGGTAGTTCGGCGCCAGGACGGCGTAACCCTTGGCGACCAGCCACTGCACCACGACGTCCCAGTGGAGGACGTATTCGCTGGTCGGGCCGCCGTGCGGGTAAACGATCGCCGGGCAGCGGTTTGCCGGTGATGCGGCTGGTGGCTTGAAGAGGAACGAGGGGATGCTGGCGCTGCCGCCGCTCGAATAGCGGAGGAACTCGGGCATGACCAGGCCAGCGGCGCGCAGGGCTGCCGGCATGGAGTAGGTGAGCTGCTCCGCCTCCCCGCTGGAGACATCGATGCGCCACAGGTCGGGGGCCATCTGGGGGCTGTCGAAGCCGGTGATGACGCCGCTGCCATCGGGCAGCCAGCGAGGCGGGCTGTGCCAACCAGGACGGGTATCCAGGGGGCGCGCGTCGCCGGCCTCGCTGCTGCAGAGCCACATCTCTGCGGAGCCATTGCGATCGATGGTGTAGACGATCCAGCGGCCATCCGGCGACCAGTTGAAGCTCTGGACATCGGCCTCTTCCTGAACCAGGGCCTGGACGGTGGCGCTGACAGGGTCGAGGAGGAGCAACTGACCCCAGCCGCTGCGGTTGGAGAGAAATGCCAGGCGTCGGCCGTCGGGCGACCAGCGCGGATGGGTGTCCCAGACCTTAGGCGCGCCCGTCAGGTGCAGCACCGGCCCGCCGTCGGCGGCCACCAGACAGATCTCACTGCGGTTGAGATCCGCCTTGGGGTGGTAGACGAAGGCCACCTGGCGCGAGTCTGGAGAAACGCGGGGATCGGACAGGTCGCCTTCTTCGAGGCGGGTGAGGGCGATGGGCCAGGTCCCATCGGGGGCGGTCACGAAGAGATTGCTGGTGTCTTCGTGTCGATCGACGAAGTAGATGCGAGAGCCGTCGGGGCTGAAGATGGGTGATGAGGCATCGTGGTCGTAATCGGTGAGCTTCTTTGGGCGGCCGCCGGCAGTGGCCACGAGGTACAACACCCCGTCGGCTTCGTACACCAGGTGGGTCGAGGCCGGGTTCCAGCGGGGCGCGGCGTCGGTCCAGAAGGTCTGGAGAGGCCGGTCCCAGGTGAGGCGGATGGGCCATGGGCTGCCCTGGAGAGGGAGGAGCCAGATGTCGCTCGTGCCGCCGCGGTCCCAGACGAAGGCGATCCACCTGCCGTCTGGGGAGGGAGCTGGGTGGCGGATGCGGTCGACGCTGACCAACAGCTCGAGGTTCCAGGGGGCGGGCTGACGCTGCCTGGAATCGGGTCGGGGCTGGCTGGGCCAGCCAAGACGTTCCTGTTTGGTGAGGCTGGGTTTCATGGCTCCACCTCGAAGCGCAGCGCGCAACTCGGTCCACCGGCGGGGGCGGCCACACGCCGGACACCACAGACAGGGTCCGGGTGGGACCACCGCTGCTTGCTTGCTGGAAGCCGGCTGCCTTCGTTACGGAAGGAGACTGTCCCCAGGAGGTTCCGCCAGCATCTGCAGCCGGAGGAGCAGCCGGGTGGTCAGGTCCCGGGCCGCGTCCAGGCGCTTTAACGGCGGCTCGCTCTCGGAGGTCAGCGCGTCGCGAATACGGTTGATCTGGGGCAGGAGCACCTTGTCGACGTACTCAAGGGCCTCGGCGGGGGTCTTGAACTCGCGGGTGTGAGCGTACTCGAGCATGCCGGCGAAGCCCTCGAGGTACTTCAGGCAGTGCTCCACAGCCGACCTGGCATCGGCCGTGGCCTTCAGGAGTTCGTTCAGACGCTCCACGGCGTCGATGGTTTCCTGGAAGGTAATCACGTCCTGGCTCCCCGCCGCGATGCACCCAACCCACTCTCCAGTATACCTTGGCTTCGGCGCATTCCAACGGATTCCGAAGACGAAGATTCGGCAACGCCGGTATCGCCAGCCCTGGCGCCTTCCGGCTCTTAATGCGCCACATATTGGGGTAATTGGCCGATGTTGCGCCCCAGGTTGGTCCCGCCTACACTCTGCCTCGTTCGAGGTGATCATGGAAATCGAGCGTGTGGACAGTGACAACCCGGCACAGCTCCGGCGTTTTCTGCAGCTTCCATTCCGTCTCTACCAGCGCAGCGCGCAGTGGGTTCCCCCGCTCGCTGCAGAGGCCAGGGGGGTGTTGGATCGCAGGCATCATCCCTTCTACCGCCACTCGGAGGCGGAGTTCTTCCTGGCCGTCGATCGGGGACGAGATGTGGGCCGCCTGGCCGTGCTCGAGCACCGCAACTACAACCGGCACCACAACGAACGGACGGCGTTCTTCACCCTCTTCGAGAGCGAGCCGCGGCGCGAGGCAGCCGAGACTCTGTTCGAGGCGGCATCTGCCTGGGCGCGCCGTCGGGGGCTGAATCGGATGTTGGGACCGAAGGGGTTCAGCGCCTTTGACGGAATGGGCGTGCTGGTGCGCGGTTCTGAGTACCGGCCGGCCATGGGCATCCCCTACAACCCGCCCTACTACGCCTCTCTGCTCGAGGCCGTCGGTTTCGAACCGGCGGGTGAAGTGGTCTCGGGCTACCTGCACCGCAGCACGCCGTTTCCGGAGCGAATCCATCGCCTGTCTGAGCTGGCCCAACGTCGCCGCTGTTTGAGAGTCGCTCGCTACCGCACCCGCCGGGACCTGCGCGCGCTGGTCCCGCTCCTGGGCGCGCTCTACAATCAGGCGATCGAGGACATGCCCGGCAGCGTCCCCGCGACCGAGGAGGAGGTCGAGGCCATCGCACGCCAGATGCTGGCGTTCGCGGATCCGAGGCTGATCAAGGTTGTGCTTAAGGGCGACGAACCGGTGGGCTTTCTCTTCGCATACCCGGACATCTCGGCGGCGCTGCAACGCACGCGCGGGCGCCTCTTCCCGTTTGGCTGGCTAGACCTGCTGCTGGAGCTGCGCCGGACGCGATGGATCAACATCAACGGCGCGGCCATCGCCCAGCCCTACCGGGGGCTAGGCGGGACGGCGATCCTGTTCAGTGAGATGCAGCGCAGCGTGGTCGAGGGGCGCTTCGAACATGCCGAGATCGTGCAGATCGGCGTCGAGAACGAGGCCATGCAGCGCGAGATGCGCAGCCTGGGGATCGACTTCTACAAGACCCATCGGCTCTACTACAAAGACCTCTGACCTGCGCCTTCCTCACTGTTCGTTGACACGAGCATCCCCGGAGACCTGCCCGAGGCCTGCGCGTTACGTCGATCGCCGCACGATCTCGCCGATCTCGTCGTCGGTGAGGGAGACCGGGTTGCCCCTCATGCTGCTGGTCTGCTTGGCCCTCTCGACCAGGCTTGGCAGGTCGGCCCCGGTGATGCCGTAGTCCGAGAGCGGCCTGACCTCGAGGTCGCGGCACAGATCGCGCAGCCAGGCCACGCCGTCTTCGGCGCGGGCCTCCGGTCGACCGGTGAGCCACTGCGCCACCTGGGCACAGCGTCGCAGAAACTCGCCTTCGGGCTGGCGCTGACGGGTGGCGCGTTGAGACTCCGTTGAGACGCGTGCAACAGAATACATTACGAGGCGCGTGACGCAGAACAGGGAACCCGCGACCTGTGGAGGAGGCAATGCGACCTAGACTACTCCTTCCTCTGTTGACAATCTCGCTCCTGCCATCGCCGACGCTGGCCATTGCCGCACAAGAAGAAGCCGCTGTCTTCATCCCGGCGCCCGGGCCGGTTCCTCCGGTAGTTACCGGCTTTCTGCGCAACGATCAAACCGGCGAGGTCTTCGCGCTTCCAGTCAGAGGCGACCAACAGGCCTTGCTGTCCGGAAGCACTGTGGTGAGCTACACCGTCGAAATCCCCACATGGATGCTTGTTTCCCCGGCGTCCACACCGCCGAAAGAGGACACACGGTTCGACTCCTCCAGGTCGGTTCGAGCGACTCTTCAACAGTACTACACCTTGATGGGCGACAAATGGGTCGCGGTGCACCGGTACCGCGCGAGATGGGAGCGACTTGACCCTCGGGTGAGTTGGAGGGACGCCCGAATCACAGCCGGGTGCTTCGGGACGTTCCAAGACGGCGGGGATTGCCCTGGTTGGCACCAGACCAGGTCGATCGGAGTCCCGACGTCCGGATCGTGGTATGAGATGGTTGCCTCTTGGGCAGGGCGGTATCTGGATATCCAGGGGTCCTGCAGCTACCAGGGGGGATCCATCCACATCAGGCTGCAGCGTGGGAGCACCACCTGGACGTTCGGCTTCAACGTCATCCAAGGCAACATGTGCTAGTATCGGCGTGCGAGGAGGGGAAGGTGGCGGATCGTGCGGCGACGCCGGAGAGGCAGCTGTGAGGGGCAAGAACCTGATGCACGACCTTGCGCCGTTGGGAATGATTCTTCTGGCTTACGCCATGGATCACCTGCGCCTGTTGATCAGGCTCAGAGCGGAACGCCTCGACTTCACTCTTGAATCGCTGTGGGCGTCGGTCCTCTGCAATCTGGTGTTCGGTGCGGCGACAACGGGCCTGCTGTGGAAGGCCCTTAGGAGGCGAGAGGTTCAGCTCGCGCCGTGCCTGGTGTACTTGGCCGTCGGGATCACGGCGGCTCTTCTTCCCGGCCCTGCGCGCTTTCCGATCTCCCACGTGCCGCTCTTAGGACCGATGCTCTCGCGGGCCCTCTGGACGTACCTCCCCGCAGGTTTCGCATGGCACGGTTATACTCCCATTGCTGGGTCAATCATCCTCGCCCTAGGCATCGTGAAGCTGCTGCAGAGACGCACTGTCACCTGACCTCACGCGGGCGCGCTGTCTGAAGCGAGGCCGCCTCACCGCTTTGGATGAAAGGGGTGGGAAGCGCAGGCAGGGCGAGCGAAAATCTCCAGCCGCGGCAGCTCCGGCGGATTAGGCAGCGCCGGGGTGCAGGCCTTCACGGGTCCCCCTTGGGGACCGGTTCTTCTTTCGGCAGGGTGCAGTGATAGGCTACATCGAGCGACGCACGATCTCGCCGATCTCCTCGTCGGTCAGAGGGATCGGGTTCCCCCTCATGCTGCTGGTCTTCTTGGCCCGCTCGACGAGGTCGGGAACATCGCCCTCGCGCATGCCGTAGGCCGGGAGCGGCTGCACCTGCAGATGGCGGCACAACTCGTACAGCCATGCCAATCCATCTTCGGCCCGTGCTTCGGCCCGCCCGGTGAGCCACTGCGCCACCTGGTCGCAGCGCCGCAAGAACTCACCCTCCGGCTGACGCTGGCGGGCGGCGCGAACATTCACTTCCATAGCTGCCGGAAGCAGGCTGGCACAGACTGCGCCGTGTTGTGCAGGAAACACTGCCCCGAACGGGCCAGCGATGGCGTGGACCACGCCCAGGCCGGCGTTGGCCAGGGCCAATCCCCCGAAGAGGCTCGCCAGGGCCATGTCCTGCCGGGCCTGGGTGTCGCGGCCGTTCTCGTAGGCGCGGCGCAGCGCCCGAGCGGCGCGCAGGATTCCTTCGCGGCAGAGGGTGTCGGTAAGGGGGTTGGCGCGCGAGGTCAGGTAGGGCTCGATCAGCTGGGTGAGGGCGTCCAGCCCGCTGCTGGCCGTGGGCACTGGAGGCAGGTCGTAGGTCAGCTCGGGATCCACGATGGCTATCGTCGGCAGCAGGTAATGGCTGCGCAGGCTGGCCTTGTAACCGTGTTCGGGCGACGACAGCACTACGTTCCTGGTCACCTCTGCGCCGGTCCCCGCGGTGGTCGGGATGGCGATGCAGGGGAGTGAGGGGACTGTCAGCTTGCGCCCGTGGCCGATAACCTCTGCGTAGTCCATCGGGTCGCCGCCGTTGGCCAGCAGGGCGGCGACGGCTTTGGCGGTGTCGAGGGCGCTGCCGCCGCCGAAGCCGACGACCAGGTCGCAGCCGGCCTCCCGCGCCCGCGACGTCCCCTGCCGGGCCGTATCCATCGTCGGTTCGCCGGAGACAGAGAAGACGACCGTTGCCACTCCGTGATGCTCAAGGTCACCGATCAGGTTCGAGGCCCGCTCGGGGCGGCTGCCAGTGACGAGAATCGCCCGCTGCCCCAACCCGGCGGCGAGAGGCGCTGCCTGGTGCACCGATCCCAGGCCAAAGAGAATCCGACCGGCTGCGGCGAACTCGAACTGCATGGCTAGGCCCTCGATGAGCTCTCGGGTGTCAGCAGCGTGTAGATCGCCCGGGTTCGCGGCTCGGCCTGCATCTCGGCCACCGCCTTGTTCCAGGTCTGGTAATGATCGGTCTCGCGATGGTGGTCGCGCGCGTCGGGCGAGCGATAGGCCTCGATGAGCACGAAGCGCGTCGGGTCGTCCTTGTGCTGAAGGACGTCGAAGCGGGCGATGCCCGGCTCCTGGATGCTGCCGCGCGCGTTGGCGAGGGTGGCTTCGCGGAAAGCATCCACGAACTCGGGCTTCACTCGGATGTGAACCACCAAGATGTCCATTCGTCCCTTCCCTACTTCCGTGGCTCGCCTCGCCGCTGCGCCCAGCCAGCACTCCCCTCCCCATCCGCGCCTGGCATTTCCACTGAGCTCGCCGGCCGGTGAGCGAAGGCTCTCGTTGCCGGTGCCGCCGCGCTGCGCCAGACACTCCGCCCCTTCGCGCCGGACGGAATGAACGAAGCGTGTTCATCAGAGTATAGCACGCGGGTTGTCAGCGATTCACTGCAGGGGAGGCGGCATCACCATCGTGCGGTCAGCGTGCAGCCGCTGGCGAAGACAACGTCCACGGCGTAGAGCCCGGCAGAGGGCGTCTCCCATGCGTAGCGGAGGCGGAGTTCCGCGATCTCTCCTGGTTCCAGGGTCGTCGTTTCGGGCGCGAGGACGATCTCGATGCTGCTGCCGGGCGCGGCGTCCGCTGGCATTTCCATCAGAAGCTGTCCGGCAAACCAGATGGCCGTCGGCCAGGTGTTGCCTTCCAGGCCTTCAAAGCCAAAGTCGACGATGCGCGCGGGGGCGCCAGTGCTGTTGTCGAGGGTCCAGACGAGGTTGCTGCCCTCGCGGTGAAAGTTGACCAGGCTCAGCCCAGGGCAATCCTGCGAGACGACCGGGGTGGGGGTGGAGTG
>CAZNRD010000011.1:82008-84645 GCA_964575425.1 uncultured Anaerolineaceae bacterium
CGCCCACGGAGCTTGCGTCAGTAGGGGCAGCGGGGTTGGCGTCGTTCCGGGGCGGAACGCTGCGAGAAGAAAGGGGTACGCGAAGAAGCCCGTCAGCAGGAGCGCGGCCGCCAGGGCCAGGCCAAAGGCCCAGCTTGCCTTGCGCGGCGGCGCGGTTGGACGTTCGGTGAACACGATCCCCTCGGAGCGGTCCGGCGGTAGGGTGACTCCCTCTGGAGGCAGGGCGGATGGCAGCAGGTCGAGGCCGGGGACCGGCTGGCCGGCGAGGGCTGCCTGGTAGGCGCGGTTGAGGGCAGCTACGCTGGGGAAGCGCTCAGAGGGCTTCTTGGCCAGGCTCTTGAGGATGACCGCTTCCAGCGCGAGGGAGAGGTCCGGGTTGAAGCGGCGCGGCCGGGGGACAGGCTCTTTGATGTGCATCAGCACGGTCGCCATCGGCGTGTCGCCCTCGAAGGGAAGCAAGCCGGTGGCGATCTGGTACAGGATCACTCCGAGGGAATACTCGTCGGCCCGGGCGTCGACCTTCTCGCCGCGCCCCTGTTCGGGCGCGACGTAAGCGGGCGTGCCCATCAGCATCGAACCGGTGAGCGTCCTGGAGCCTTCGGCCATGCGGGCCAAGCCGAAATCGGTCAGCAGGGCGTTGCCCTGGGAGTCGATCAGGATGTTTGAGGGTTTGACGTCGCGATGGATGACTCCGCGTCGGTGGGCGTGGTCGAGGGCTGCCGCCACCTGCCCGATCCAGCGGGCGCTGGTTTCCGGCGAGATCCTAGATTCCACGATGTGGCTGTGGAGGCTCTCACCCCGGACGAAGGGCATCACTAGGTAGGCATAGCCGCGCGCCTCGCCATAGCCGACGACGGGGACGATGTTGGGGTGCTTGAGGCGCGAGACGAACTCGCCCTCGCGGCGGAAGCGGCGCAGGAAGCGCCTGTCGCCAACGATCGTCGGTGAGAGGACCTTGACGGCGACCTCCTGCAGCGTGCGCGTGTCGAGGGCGCGGTAGACCGTCGCCATCCCGCCCTGGCCGACCTGCTCCAACAGTCGATACTGCCCCAACTGCTGACCCACCAGCCCTGGCATCTCGCGTTGTTCCTCAGGGGAATGATCAGCCCAACGTTACCACGGGTGCTGCATCCTGACCAACAGGTAATTGGTGGCAGGCTGCGCCTCGACTGCGTCAAGGCCTCCCATAGAGGAAGGCCTCCGTGACCGGACGTCCGTCGATGTCATCGGGGATCGAAAGGCCCAGCGCCCAGGCCGCGGTCGGAGCCGTATCGCAGACAGACACGGGAACGGTAATGGGGAACGCTTGCCGGACGCCGGGCCCGGCGATGACCCAGGGGATGGTGACATCCTCGGGGCGGGAGGAGCCGTGCGAGTGGTCGTGGCCGCCGTGGTCGGCGGTCAGGATGACCAGGGTGCTGTCGCGCAGGCCGGCCTCGTCGAGCGCGATCATCACGCGGCCGATGGCGATGTCGGTGTTTGCCACCGTGCTCAGGTAGTGGGGCGACATCCAGCCGTAGAGGTGGCCGGCGGCGTCGGGGCCGGCAAAGTGGACGAATAGCACGTCGTACCCGGCCTGAATCAGAGCGATGGCTTCCTCGGTGATGGCGAAGTCGCCGGCCGGGAGATAACGAAAGAGGTCCACCGTTCCGGGCGCGGCTGCATGGACGATCTTCTCTTTGGCCACCAGCATGGCCGTGCTCAGCCCGGCCTGACGCGCCAGAGTGAAGATCGTGGGGACCTGGATGAAGCCGCGGCGCGGCAGGTAGTCGTTCCAGGTGAGGCCGTGACGGACGACCAGGTAGCCGGAAAGCATCGACCCGTGGGCCGGGAGCGTGGCGGAGGGGAGGACCGTCTGCGCGCTCCAGGTGTAGGCGCCGCGCATGGCCAGGGCGAGGATGTTCGGCGTTCGTTCGGACGAGACAGCATCGGGGCGAAAGCCGTCCAGGCTGATGAGCAGGACCCGCGTTGGGCGAGGGACGGGAGTGGGTGAAGGCGTGGGCGTATCGGTGGTCGTGGCCGTCGGTGAGAGCGTGAGCGTGGCAGTGGATGTGCTCGAGGCGGTCGGCGTGGGCGTCGGCGGCAGGGCCGCCGTGGGCGTGGGCGCGATGGGAAGCAGGCCGCAGCCGAGGAGTGCAGCGATCAGTGGGAGCCACACCGCGAGGCGTCGCATGCTTGACGACTGGTCGTGGGCGGTCATTCGCCCGCGCCGCATGTGTGAAGGCTATCACGGCTGTGAGATGCGGGCAATGGAGGGCTGGCCGCCGGCCCCTGCAATGAACCGTTCCGCCGGTGGCTGCTCGCGCAGGGGAGACTTACCCCCCGGGAGTCGGCGTGCAGTAGTTCGGGTTGCTGGGATTGGGATTGCAGGCCTTAGGGTTGACTGTTGGTGGCGGCGGGGATGTCGATGTTGCCGTCGGCGGAGGAGACGTCCGGGTTGCTGTCGGCGGCAGAGTGTTCGTCAGTGAAGGCACAGGGGTGGGCGTGTTGGAGGGCACCGCTGTGGCTGTCGGGACGGGTGTATGCGTGGTGGTCGGCGTGTGGGTGGGGGTCGGCGAGGGACCTGGCGTGGGCGTCCGCGTGATGGTCGGTGTGCGCGTTGGGGTCGGCGAGGGGCCGGCGGTCGATGGAGGCCCG
>CAZNRD010000012.1:0-70876 GCA_964575425.1 uncultured Anaerolineaceae bacterium
ATATTATGCGATATTCAGTAAGAGAGCCAGCACGAGACCGATGCGATGGTTGCCCTTCACAACGTCCCTCCTCCTTCAGGTCTGGTCGGTTGCCAGGGCCTCTCTGAACTTCGGGTAGAGCAGGACGAAGAGCAGGCTGATGATGACTGGCAGGCCGTAGGAGTAGTCCCACGACGTGGAGTCGGTCATGGTCAGGCGAATGATCTGCATTGGGATGTCGATGGCCGCGAGCGAGACGACCGCGAGCAGCGCCAACCGTCGCCCCCACACGTTGCGACCCGCGATCATGTAGATGGAGACATACAGAAGAACAACAGAGATCCATTGGATAGGCTGGGACCAGGCCAGCACCCAGGTGCCCAGCCCGTCGTACAGAGGCTTCTCCGGCCGGGTGAGCAACATGCGCAGGTTGCCGGTCCCGACGATGAAGGCATGGGTGGTCAACATGCCGGCGAAGGTCAGCGCAAGGAACTGGCCCCACTTCTGCCACCGTTCCACCTTCCGCAGCAGGATCAGCGACCAGAAGAAGGCCAGTCCGACGAGGGACACTACCAGGGGCAAGGGGAAGCCGTCCACGAAGGAAACATAGGGCATGAACATGAGCATGCCCCCTGCCGAGGGGAAGGCCGAGGCCAGGAGGCCGGACGGGAAGGCCCACTCCTTGCCCTGCGCGATGGGACGGGCCAGCAAGAGCAAGGCGATGCCCCCCAGGAAGATCAGCCCGCGGTAGAACGGGAAGGTGTACGAAAAGAGCAGGATGCCGCTGGCATAGGCCGGCTTCTCGGCCGAGACCACCAGAAGCGCTGAGATCACACGTTCGAGCGATGCCTGGATGATGAAGGGTGCCGCTCCCACCATGAACAGGCCGACGACGACCGCCAAGCCGGCCAGCAGCATCCGTAGGTTCCTGGGAGTCTCTAGCATGCCATCCTCCTGCCGACAGGGTCTTCCTTCCTACTTGTATCACGAGCCCGAGCGGCAGTCCTTGCCCTAGGTCAAACACGCCCCAAATCGCCTATACTGGGCGCATGACCAAGCTTCCGGAACTGCTTCGCGCTTCCCTGGCCCTCTCGGGGCCAGACCCGACCTGGGTCGAACGCCTGTCCGGCTCGGCCAGTGCCAGGCTCTACCGCACAGACGAGGTCGTTACGCAGGCAGGCGACCGCTGGCCTTATCTCCTGCTCGTGGCCGAGGGGCGAATCGTGGCGGCCAAGGAGTCGGGCGAGGGCCGCAGTCTGATCGTGGCCGAGATCGGGGCCGGAGAGTTGTTCTGGGGGCTGGCGTTCTTCGAGGACGACCTGCCTAATCCGGTCACGCTCCAATGCAGAGGAGATTGCCGCCTCTACCTCTGGTCCCGCGAGGCTGTTCTGCCGCTGCTCGTCGCCCACGGCGATCTGACCTGGGGGCTGGCGCGCGCCATGGCTCGCCGCATGCAGCGAGCCGGCGAAGTCATCGAAGCCCTGGCTTTCCAACCGATTGCCGGACGCCTGGCCCGTCTGCTTCTGGAGCAGATCCCGCCCGGACGTCAGTCCATGCCGCGCAGCCTGACCCTGGACGATTTGGCCGCTCGACTCGGCACGACGCGCGAGGTGGTGTGCCGCACGCTGTACCGTTTCGCCGACCGGAGTCTGATCAGCGTGACGCGCACGGAGTTCATCCTCACCGATCGCGAAGGGCTCTCGCGTCTGGCAGAGGCAGGCTGAGCCCCGAGTCGAAATGGTGGGCAGCTGCCGCGCGGGCGTACGGCGCAGAAGCTCGACCTGCGCGCGTGCGCGGCCAGCCGCAGGTCCAGTCTTCGTCAGTGCATTCGGCCCCAGGCGGTGGCTAGGGGCGCTCAAGCGTCGGGGGCAAGGCGGACGAGGCGCCGGAGGTGGTCGGGATCGAAGATTGTCACGCTGCCCCGGCGCGCCTGGAGGACGCCGGCTCGCTGCAGCCGCTGCAGGGCGCGCGACACGCTCTCGCGCGTCGTCCCGGCCAATCCGGCCAGTTCCTGGCGGGTGAGCCGGAGCTCGACCGGCGGCTTGGCCTCGAGGGCGCGCCGCATTTCCGACAGCAGGACCAACGCCAGCCGCTGCTCGACACTGCGGAAGGCGAAGGTCTCCAACCGGTGCATCAGCCACCGCACTTCCAGCAGGCAGGCGCTCTGCACGACGGCTGCCAGCTCGGGATGCTCGCAACACAAGTCGTGGAAGGCGCCGCGGTCGGCCCAGGCGAGGCGTGTCCGACCCAGGGCGACCGCGGTACCGAGCTGGGGTCCACCGTCCAGGGCCGCCACCAGGCAGAAGCCCTCCCCGGCGTTGCGCACACAGAGCACGCTCTCGTAGCCTTCGGGGGTCACCCGGGTGATCTTGACGCGGCCCTCGAGCAGCCAGTAGATGGCGTCCGTCGGCTGGTCCTGATGGAACACGGGCTGGCCCGACTCCACGACGCGTTCATGCAAGAGCGCTCGGAGCTTCAGATGGACCGCGGCCGGAAGGGAGCGAAGCTTGAAGGGAAGCTCGCCCCACCACGGGGTGCCATCCGTCGCCGGGGCTGGATTGAGAGGCGGGGTGGCGTGCTCCTGCAGATGGCTGCTCTGGGAGGGCATCCGGTTGCCTTTCCAGCCCGAACTGGCCCATCCGTTCCGCCTGTCCGGTCCCGGCAGCGTGCCGCAGGACCACAAGGCGGAGACACGTGAACGCATTGTAGCACGTCGTCCGGCAACGTTCGCTGCACGGACCTGGGGGCTCGGACCCTTGCCCCGCAGGGACGCGGCCGAGGCCGCGGCGAGGCGGGTGGGCAGCTAGGCGGCGACGGGCTCCTCTTGCTCGAGGTGCTCGAACTGGCTGTTGTAGAGATCGGCATAGAAGCCGCCGCGCTGCAGGAGCTCAAGGTGCGTGCCCTGCTCCACGATGTTGCCGTCGCGCACGACCAGGATGCGGTCGGCGTTCTGGATCGTGGACAGTCGATGCGCGATGATGAAGCTGGTGCGCCCGCGCATCAATCTGGCCATCGCCTCCTGGATCAGGATCTCGGTGTGGGTGTCGACCGAGCTGGTGGCTTCGTCCAGGATCAGCATCGGCGAGTCGGCCAGGAAGGCGCGGGCGATGGTCAGGAGCTGTTTCTGGCCCTGGGAGATGTTGGTCACCTCCTCATTGAGGACGAAGCGGTAGCCCTCCGGTAGCGTGCGGACGAAGTGATCGACGTGGGCAGCTTGTGCCGCGGCGACGACGTCCTCAGTGCTGGCCTCCTGGCGCCCGTAGCGGATGTTGTCCAGGATCGTGCCGTTGAACAGCCAGGTGTCCTGCAGCACCATGCCGAACAACTGGCGCACGTCGGCGCGCATGAACTCCCGCACGTCGTGGCCGTCGATCAGGATAGCGCCCCGGTCCACATCGTAGAAGCGCATCAGCAGTTTGACGATGGTGGTCTTGCCCACGCCGGTTGGCCCGACGATGGCCACTCGCTGCCCCGGGCGGATGTCCGCCGAGAAGCCCTTGACAACGGGCTTGCCCGGTTCGTAGCCGAAGTGCACATCGCGGAATTCAACATGACCGGCCACCTGCTCCAACCGGACGGGCGCTGCAGGTTCGGCCGTCTCTTCGGGTTTCTCCAGGAAATCGAAGACCCGTTCGGCCGCGGCCACCGTGCCCTGCAGCACGTTGGAGATGTTCGCCAGCTGCGTGATGGGCTGGGTGAAGGAGTTGATGTACTGGATGAAGGCCTGGATGTCCCCGACGGCGATGACCTTGCGGATGGTCAGCCAGCCGCCCAGGATCACCACCGCCACGTAGCCCAGGTTCCCCACCAGGCGCATCATGGGCATCATGATGCTGGAGAAGAACTGCGATTTCCAGGCGGAGCCGTAGAGGGTGTTGTTGAGGCCGTCGAACCTGGCGATGCTCTTCTCTTCGCCGTTGAAGGCCTTGACCACGGGATGCCCGCCGAAGGTCTCCTCCACATGCCCGTTGACGTGGCCGAGGTAGTCCTGCTGCTGGCGGAAGAACCGCTGCGATTGGCGCACGACCAGGGTCACCAGCGCTGTCGACACGGGCACAATCGCCAGAGCGACCAGGGTCATCTGCCAGGAAATGGAGATCATCATCGCCAGGACGCCGACCACCGTAACCAGCGACGTGATGATCTGGGTGAGGCTCTGGTTCAGGGTCTGATTGATGGTGTCGACGTCATTGGTCAGCAGGGACAGGACTTCGCCGTGAGGGACGCCGTCGAAGAAGCGGAAGGGCAGGCGCTGGATCTTCGCCATGACGTCGCGGCGCAGCTGGTAGGTGACCTGGATGGCGACGTTGGTCATCAGCCAGCCCTGGGCGTAGCTCAGGCCGGCGGAGAGGGCATACAGGCCCAGGGCGGTGAGCAGGATGCGGCCGATGACATCGAACGGCACCTCGCCGGTGCCCGCGATCTTCGCCAGGATGCCGTTGAACAGTTCCGTGGTGGCGTTCCCCAGGATCCTCGGCCCGAAGATGGCGAACATGGTGGAGGCCCCTGCCAGCAAGAGCACGACGAGGATGATCGTGCGGTAGGGGGCGAGGTACGACACCAGCTTGCGCAGCGTACCGCGGAAGTCCCTCGGCTTCTCGGCGGGGCCGCCGATCATGTGCCCGCCGGGACCGCCGGGCACAGGGCCCCGGCCGCCGAAGGGGCCTCGCCGCATGGGCATCGGTTGGGCGATTGGTCTGCGGTCGTTGGGGGCGCTCATGCGGCCACCTGCTGCATCTGTGAGAGGACGATCTCGCGGTAGATTTCGTTGGTCTGCATCAATTCCTCATGCGCGCCCTGGCCGACGAGGCGGCCCTGATCGAGCACCAGGATGAGGTCGGCGTTCTTGATGGTGGCGATGCGCTGGGAGACGATCAGCACCGTGCTTTGGCGGAGGTGCGGCGGCAGCGCCTGCCGCAGGCGGGCGTCGGTGCGGTAGTCGAGCGCCGAGAAGCTGTCGTCAAAGATGTAGATCGGCGCCCGCTTGACCAGGGCGCGGGCGATGCTGAGGCGCTGCCTCTGCCCGCCCGAGTAGTTCACGCCGCCCTGCAAGACCTCTGCCTGCAGGCCTTCGGCGCTCTCCAGCACGAAGTCCGCCGCCTGCGCGGTGGTCAGGGCCTGCCTCAGTGTCTGCTCGTCGGCCCGTTCATGGGCGAAGCGCAGGTTGCTCTCGACCGTGCCGGTGAAGAGGGTGCTCTGCTGCGGGATGTAACCGATCCTGTCGCGCAGTTCCCGCAGCGGAACGTCGCGGATGTCGACGCCCGAAATGCGGATCGCACCTTCGGTCACGTCGTAGAAGCGCGGGATGAGCTTGACCACCGAGGACTTACCCGAGCCGGTCGTCCCCATGATGCCAACGGTCTGCCCGGCCTCGATCCTGAAGTTGAGGCCGTGGAGGACGTCGGCGTCGGCGCCGGGGTAGCGGAAGGTGACATCGCAGAACTCGATGGCGGGCCGGAAGGGCTCGGGGAAGGCCTTCGGCTCGGCGGGGTCGGTGATGCTCACGGAGGTCTCCAGCACGTCGGCCACGCGATGGGCGGAGACGTCGGCGCGCGGGAACATGATGAACAGCATCGAAAGCATAAGGAAGGCGAAGACGATCTGCATGGCGTACTGCATGAAGGCCATCATGTCGCCCACGCCCATCTGGGCCTGCGCCACCTGATGCGCGCCGACCCACAGGATGAGCATGGTCACGCCGTTGAGGATGAGCATCATCATCGGCATCATGATGACGAACAGCCGGTTGACAAAGAGGTTGGTGGCCGTCAGCTCGCGGTTGGCGCGATCGAAGCGGGCTTCCTCGTACGGTTCGCGGTCGAAGGAGCGGACCACCATCACGCCGGTCAGGTTCTCTCGAGCGACGAGGTTGAGCCGATCCACCAGGGACTGGATGATGCGGAACTTGGGCAGGGCGATCGAGAACGCGGTGAAGACCATCAGGAGGAGCACGCCCACTGCCAGGGCGATAGTCCACCACATGGACGGGCTCTTCTGCAGGGCACGGATGATGCCGCCGATTCCGATGACTGGTGCGAAGAACACCATGCGGACCAGGATGCCGGTCACGGCCTGTACCTGAGTCACATCGTTGGTGGCGCGCGTGATGAGCGAGGCGGTCGAGAAGCGTTCGAGTTCGGCGCCGGAGAAGCGCACCACCTTCTCGAAAAGGAGGCGACGCAGGTCGCGGGCCAGTCCCGCGGCGATGCGGGAGCCGAGCAGGCCGACCAGGATGGTGGCCAGAGCCGCTACCAGGGCGATGAGCAGCATCTGCGCGCCCACGCGTACGAGGTAGGTGTTCTGCAAGCGCTCGATGTCGACGCCGAGGCTCCCATACTCGGCCAGGACAGCGCGCGCCGCCCCTTGGCGGACGGCCTTCTCCCCCCCAAGGGCAGAGAGCCGTTGGGTGACCGCCTCGACAATCCGGCCGCGTTGCGCCGACGGCAGTTGGGTCAGCAGCGTGAACGGGTCTGTCCCCGGCGGCAGCCTGGAGAGGTCGAAGCCGGCTGCCATGCCGCCGAACATGGCCGCGGCCTGGTCCGGATGCTGTGTCAGCTGCTCCATGCCGAAGATGATCACCAGCGGCCTGGCGAGGATTCCTTCCAGCCGGGCAAGCGTCGCCTCATCGGCCACTTGCAGGACGTAGATTGTGCCGTCGGCCAGGGCCGGATACTCTTCCAGGTAGCGGTCGTAGTCCGGCGAGGTCGCATCCACCCGCTCATACTGGGCCAGGACGTCTGCCTGTTCCTCAGCAGTCAGGAAGATAGCCAGTCGCTCCATGGTGATCTGACGCATCGCCTCGGGCACGGGGCTTTCGACGCCGTTTTGCTGAATGCCGATGTTGACGATGCGCGACATGTAGTCCGGCAAGGCCAGCTCGGCGTTGGCCTGAAGGAACAGCAGGGCGATCGCCATGACGAGGGAGAAGGTGAAGGGTTTGAGGTACCTGAGAAGGCGCTTCACAGATGTTCTCCGGTCTGACGGGCAGGTTTCATCCCGAGAGTCTGGCGGCGAGTGATTCTGCGGCCGGGGGACGATGCGCTACTCGATCTGCTCCAGTTTCCCGGCCAACAGCGCGAACGACCTGCGCACCAGTTCCCTTTCCTGGCTGTCCAGGCGGGCGAAGAGACCCGTGACCCAGGACTGCTGCGCCTCCATGGACTCGGCCAGGAGACGCTCCCCCTCCGGAGTGAGCTGGATACGCTTGCTGCGGCGGTCCTGCGGGTCCTCGGTGCGGGACACGAGGCCCTGGTCGACCAGGCGGTCGAGCGTCTGGCTGATGGCGGCTCTCGTCAGTCCCATTCGTTCGCTGATAAGCGACACGCTGCATCCGCTGTGCATG
This sequence comes from uncultured Anaerolineaceae bacterium, assembly GCA_964575425.1. Lineage (GTDB taxonomy): Bacteria > Chloroflexota > Anaerolineae > Anaerolineales > E44-bin32 > DATEAV01. Next base: position 7,322 of record CAZNRD010000012.1, read on the forward strand.
TCGGCATGGACGTGGCGCAGGATGACCAGCTGCGTCATGGAGAGCCCTCGCATCTTGGCGAAGCGCCAGGATCCGGTCATCGACATGTGCAGGATGCGCTGTATGACCTGACGGAACAGGTCATGAAGAGATGGCGAATGGCTGGACATGGCCCGGCTCCGGAACAGTTAAGCGAAGTTGAACGTTAACACCTCTCCTCAATCCTGTCAATGGGGAGCATTTGCATCTTACTTGGGGGATACCGCTGAGGGTGGCGGGCCGTCGCTCGCATTTGCTCTGGAGCCGCACCGGACCAGGACGGGATTTCTGGCCGGGTATCTTGCCTCCGTGGTCAAGCGCCTCGGCGAAGCCGTCGAGGATATCCTTTTGCGGCTCCGGCGGAGAGGGTGCTGGATGCGCTTCTGAGGGATCCGCCCACGGCGGCTGAGACCCCCCTCGGTCCGACAGCACGCGCCTGCCGACGCGATTCCGCTTGACAGGCCGTGGGGAAGGATTAGGATTGCGTGTGCTGCACTTGCGGGGGCGCGGGGAGAGCGGCGCGCGCGAGGCGGCGGGCGTGCCGGACCGGGAGGGGTCGGGCATTGGTCCGAGCGGGCCGCTCGATTCAAGCCCCGCAATCGCGTGTGGGGCAGTCTCAGAACGGAAAAAGGAGCGACACTGTGAGCGTCATCGAAGTTGACCATCTCACCAAGTACTACGGCAAAGCGCGGGGCATCGTAGACGTCTGTTGCACGGTGGAGGAAGGTGAGATCTTCGGCTTCATCGGGCCGAACGGAGCAGGGAAGTCCACCACCATTCGCCTGCTCCTGTCGCTGATCTATCCGACCAGCGGCAGCGCCCGTGTCTTCGGCAAAGACGTGATCCGCCACGGCCCGGAGATCCGCCGCGACATCGGTTACCTTCCCTCGGAGGTCTACTACTACGAGGGCATGAAGGTCATCGACCTGCTCAAGTACTCCGCCAGCTTCTACGATCGCGACTGCACGCAGCGCATGCGCGAGCTGTCGGAGCTCATGGAACTGGAGATGAACCGCCGCATCAGTGACCTGTCCTATGGCAACAAGAAGAAGGTCGGCATCGTCCAGGGGCTGCTGCACAGTCCGAAGCTGCTCTTCCTGGACGAACCGACCGCCGGCCTCGATCCGCTGATGCAGCGGCGGTTCTTCGACCTGGTCCGTGAGGAAAACGCGCGCGGCGTAACCGTCTTCTTTTCGTCGCACATCCTGAGCGAGGTGCAGCGCCTGTGCACCCGCGTGGCCATCATCCGCGAGGGCAGGATCGTCGAGATCTCCGACATACGCACCCTGCAGCAGAACAACTACAAGAAGGTGCGGGTCGCGGCGGAGGGGCTGACGACCGCCGCCTTCGAGCTGCCGGGGGTCACCAACGTCCAGATGGAGAACGGCGCCGTGCAGTTCTACTTCAAGGGCGACGTCAACACGCTGTTGGGAAGAATTCACGGCCTTCGCGTGATGGATCTGACCATCGAAGAGCCGACGCTCGAAGAGATCTTCATGCACTACTACGAGTAGGCACAGGCCATGAGCGCAAACATCTTCCGACACGAGCTGCGGTCCCGGATGGGATCGGTGGGCGTCTGGTCGCTTGCGGTGGCGGCGATCATCCTGGTGTACTTCTCGTTCTTCCCGATGTTCGCTGACGAGGCGGCGCTGATGAAGGAGATGCTGGCGCGCTTCCCGAAGGAGATGCGCGCCGCGTTTGGCACTGACAAGATGGACCTATCGACCGTCCTGGGGTTCTACAGCTTCATCTTCCTGTTCGTCCAGCTCTGCCTGGCCATCCAGGCTGGCAACTACGGTTTTGGCCTGGTGTCGGTGGAAGAGAGCGAGCTGACGGCGGATTTCCTGCTGAGCAAGCCGGTGAGCCGCATGCAGGTCCTGAACAGCAAACTGCTGGCTGCGCTGATCGCCCTGACGCTCACCAACCTGGCTGTGTGGGTGAGCAGCTATGCAGCCGTGGCGCTCTTTCGCGAGGACCGCGAGTATGAGCCGCGCACGCTGCTGCTGCTGCTGCTCAGCGTCGTGATCTTCCAGCTCTTCTTCCTGAGCGTAGGGCTGGTCGTATCCCTGGTGGTCCGGCGCGTGCGCAGTGTGACGCCGTACTCGCTCGGCCTGGGCTTCGGGTCGTATGTGCTCAGCGCCTTCAGCGGCATCCTGGGGGACGTCAAGCTGGAGCTCATCACGCCGTTCAAGCACCTGGATGCGGCGCGCATCGTCCAGCAGGGTGCGTATGACACGCCGCTGGTGCTTCTCAACGTGGGCGTGACGCTCGTTTCGCTGGCCGCGGCCTACGTGCTCTACCTCCGCCGCGACATCCCCGCGGTTTCATGAGGAGGTGGGTCATGAACATCTTTGTGCGCGAGCTGAAGGCCAACAGCAAGTCACTCGTCATCTGGAGCGTTATCGTCCTGCTCCTTGTCCTGATGGGGGTGGGCAAGTTCTCGGCGTTTGCCGGGGATGCGGAGATCGTTGCCGTGATGGACACCATCCCGCCGGCAGTCCTGGATGCGCTGAACATGCGCGCCTTCAACCTGACCACGCTGACCGGTTTCTACGGCGTGATGTTCCTCTACTTCGCTCTGATGGGAGCCGTCGCCGCGGCCATGTGGGGGAGCGATATCATCTCGAAAGAAGAGCGTGACAAGACAGTGGAGTTCTCGCTGGTGCTGCCGGTGTCACGGAGCCGGGTCGTCACCGCCAAGGCGCTGGCGGCCCTGGTCAACTGCATCGCCTTCGTGCTGATCACCTGGGTGGTGTCGCTGGTTGCCGTCCGCCCGTACAAGCCGGACGAGGCTTTCTATGACTTCCTGGCCCTCGAGATGCAGGCCATGTTCGCGATGGAGCTGATCTTCCTGGCCATAGGGCTCCTGCTGGGATGCGCCATGAAGCGCTACCGGCGCGCCGGCTCGACCGCCGTGGCCATCATCCTGGGGACCTACCTGGTGTCGGTGCTCTCGGTCTTGCACAAGGACCTGGATCCTCTCAAGTACTTCACGCCGTTCCGCTACTTTGACGCCGGCGAACTCTTGCGGAATGGGCACATGGAGGGCACTTACCTGTTGCTGTCGGCGGGCATCATCGTCCTCTGCGTGGCGGCGGCCTACTGGACGTACCGGCGGCGCGATCTGTACATCTAGCGTGACCTGCGGCGGCGACGGCACGGGATCGCGCCGTCACGGGGCTTTGCCCCAATTCAAGCGCATGCGCACGGGTTCTGCGGATCCGCCACCGGGCATTGGAAGGCGGGGATGGTGGGCACGCGGGCAATCGCCGCGCCGCTGAGAGACGCGCGACGAGATCAAAGGACGGGCCGTCGCGAGCGGCTTGTTGGTTTCATCCGCCGGGGACGGATTGCTCAGCGATACAGGATCTGGTCCTTGTACTTCTCGAGCATGCGGGCGTTGTAGTCCTCGCTCCCATCGACATTGGCCGCCAGGTAGATCGGCGGTGTGACCCCCCGTGACAGCAGTTCTTCGACCGTGGCCGCCACCAGCGCTTGCAGGATGGCGGTGCTGGTCACGCCGGAGGCGGGGCAGAACTTCTGGGGAGCCCCCTCTGCCTGGAGCAGGGCATCGCCAGGCTCGGCCTTGTTGTCGAGCACCACATCGGCGAACTCATACATCTTGCGGCCAGAGGAGTGGCGGGAGGGGAAGGCGTCCGTGTAGCGGCGCGAGGTCAATCCGATGACCTTGATCCCGCGCCGATGGGCCTCCTGCGCCATCTCGACCGGGACCGCGTTCCGCCCCGACACAGACACCACGATCAGGACGTCGCCAGGCTGGATGGGGCTGTTGTCGAGCAGGATGCGGGCGTACCCCTCCAGGCGTTCGATGGCGGAGGTCAGCTTCGGCGGATGGACGTCGAGCGAGGCGATTCCTGGGCCGAACAGCGGGTTGATCAGCATGAGGCCGCCGGCGCGGTAGACCAGGTCCTGGATCGGGAGCGAGGAGTGCGTGCAGCCGAAGGCGAAGATGCGCTGCCCTCGGGTGATGGCGTCGGCAAGCAGGCGTGCGCCTGCCTGCAGGGCTTCCATTTCTTCTTCTGCGACCTGCTGCAGCAGAGCAGCCACACCGTCCAGATACCGACAAGCGAGTGTTGACATCCCATCCTCCTGGGTCACGCGAATCCGTCCGAGCGGTAGACGATTTGGCCACCGACCATGGTCAGCCGGACGTCAAGTTGCTGGTCGAGCAGGATGATGTCGGCATCGGCGCCCGGAGCGAGCACACCCTTGCGGCCGGTCCAGCCCATGGCCTCCGCGGGCGTGGCTGTGGCCGTGCGCAAGCATTCCTGGAGCGAGAGGCCGGTGAAAGCGATGAGATTTCGCAGGGCGGCGTCGAGGGTGATGGTGCTTCCTGCCAGCGTCCCCTCCGCGGTTCGAGCGACGCCGCTTCGGACGTGAACGGTCTGGCCGCCGAGGTCGTAATCCCCGTCGGGCAGGCCTGCGGCACGCGTCGAGTCGGTGATCAGCAGAACGCGGTCGCTGCCCTTTGCCCGAACCAGAAGCCGGATCACCGCCGGGTGGACATGGACGCCGTCGGCGATCACCTCCGCGTGAATCCGGTCGTCCACCAGAACCGCGCCAACGACGCCAGGGGCCCGGTGGTGCAACGGCGGCATGCCGTTGAATGTGTGCGTCGACTGCCGCAGCCCCCGCTCGACAGCTTCTATCACCTGTTGGAAGGAGGCGGCGCTGTGGCCGACAGCGGTCTGGACGCCGGCCGCGGCGCAGCGCTCCACCAGGGCCATCCCGCCTTCGAGCTCAGGCGCCAGGGTGATCACACGGACGACGCTGGAGGCCAGCCAGCTCTCAACCTCGTCCGGGTCGGGGAGGCGCAGGCTGGCCACCGGCTGTGCGCCACTCTGGGCAGGATTCAGATATGGGCCTTCGATGTGGACCCCGAGGTGACTGGCGCCGTCGTCTGGCTGGGGTGTCGCCCGGACGTTCTCCAGAGCGCGCAGGATGCTTTCGGGTGGGGCAGCGATCGTCGTCGGCAGGTAGGCGGTGACACCGTGGCGGGCGAAAAAACGGGCCATCCCATGCAGAGCAACCGGCGTGGCATCCATGGCGTCGTGGCCGGCGGCGCCGTGGACATGCAGGTCGATCAGGCCGGGAGCCACCCAAAGGCCGTCGGCGGGCAGAAGCCGGTCTTCCGGGCCGGGCCTGAGGCGACCGGGCTCGAGGGCCATGATTTTCCCGCGCTCAATCACCAGGGTGTGATCGGGCCGGACCTGATGGGGAGTGAGCAAGGTGCCGCCGGAGATCAGAGTGCGCATGTGGGCCGGTGCGTCTTGGGAGGGGGTTCGAGGAGGGAGCTCCCTCCTCGAACCCCTTGGCAGAGAAGGCTACACGCCAAAGAGCTTGGCGACAAGCCAGATCACGATGCCGGGTACGATGGCGTCTGGTACGGTGAAGCCCAGTGCCGTGGCGCCCATCGCCGTCAGGTCACCGAAGACCTGGAACTTGTAGGCGAAGCTGATGATCAACCAGCCGACGAAACCCCAGAGGAAGCCACCGGCGACGGCACCGCGGCGGCCGCCTGTGGCGTTGCCGAAGATGGCACCGGCACCGCTGGCAAAGAAGGCCGCGATCATGCTCGGAAGCGGAACCGGCCAGCGGATCAGGGCAAGGACGACCATGCCCACCACCTGCCCGATCGTGCCGGAGATCAGTCCGATGATCAGTGAGTTGGGGGCGAACGGATAGATCACCGGGCAGTCGAGCGCGGGCTTGGCACCGGGGATCAGCTTCTCGGCCACGCCCTTGAACGCCGGGACGATCTCGCCGATGAGCATGCGGACGCCCTGGAGCAGCACCAGCACACCGGCGGTGAAACCGAGCGCCTGAAGGATCGAGAACAGCAGCCAGTTCTGGCCTCCGCTGATGTCGGCCTGGAAGGCGGCGACACCGATCCGGGCGACGGCCAGGATGGCGCCGATCAGGGTGACGACCAGCATCACCAGAGAGATCGAGACGGCCATGTCCCTGAAGAAGGCCAGCCCTTCGGGGAGCTTCAGGTCTTCCGCTGTATCCTCCGGCTTGCCGACCAGCGCGCCAACCCATGCGCCGAGCATGTTGAGCAGCGTCTGTCCGTGGCCGAAGGCGATCTCGTCGGACTTGGTGATCTTGCGCATCACCGGCTGGGCCAGGGCAGGGGCGAGGGTCATGTACAGGCCGTCGACGATGGAGGCCAGGACCACCACCCACACCAAGGGCAGTCCGAACGAGTGGAACAGGATGGCGAACGCCCCGGCGTGGATCCAGATCATGTGGCCGGTCAGGTAGATGTAGCGGAACGGCGTGACCCGCGCCAGGATGATGTGCAGGACATAGCCGAAGAGCATCGTCCAGGCGATGGCGGCACCGATTTCCCTGAGGTTGGCGCTCTGCACAGCGCTGACCACCGCCTCGTCGAAGGTGACGAAGGTCTCGAATCCGGCGGCGGAGATGCCCTTCTCGAACATCGCCTGGATGGGGATCAGGGAGTTGATCAAGGCGCCGATGCCGACGCTCATGATCAGCAGCCCGAGCACGGTCTTGATCGTGCCGGCCAGCACCTCGCCGGCTGACTTGCGTTGGATGATCAGACCGACGAGGGCGATCAAGCCCAGCACAAAGGCTGGCAGCTTGACCAACTGCAGGATGAACTCAAACAGGCCCATGGAACATGTCCTCCTCGAGTATTCGCCCGGAGGGCTCGCGCGCCATCCGGGTGGAGCCGTGAGCGTGCAAGTGATGCCTTGGTCTCAAGTTCCGGGGGTCACCTCCTCCGCCTCCGCTGCTTGGCTCATCCGTTGGCGAGCTCGCGCACGGCGGCGACGATCTTGGCCTTGATCTCGGCCTTGTCGACCAGGTTTTGGATCAGGACCACCTTGCTGGACGTGCCCTTCAGGTGCATGGCCATGTCGGTTGGTGCGACGACGATGTCGGCCTGCTGGCCCTTGAAGGAGCCCAGGTCCCAGGGGATGACCTCGGCGGAGAGCCCCTCTGCCTTGAGGATCTCCTCGATGAAGAGCTTGAGCATCATGCTGGTGCCAAAACCCATGCCGCACAGGGTGGCAATCCGCATCTAGGCCTCCTTCAGCAGGCTGCGCTGTCATGTTGGCCGGGCGGCTTCCATGCCCGGAGGACGGAAAGAAGCTGACGATCGCTGTCGGCTGTGCGCAGGCGTTGCAGTGCTGCGGCGTCGCCGAGCAGGTGGGCCAACTGCTGCAGCGCCTTCAGGTGCGCTTGCTTGTCGACGGCACCCATGGCCAGGACGATGTCGACCGGATCGTTCTCGCTGTGACCGAAGGGGACGGGTGTGGCCAATGTCATCAGGGCCAGGCAGGGGCGGCGGACACCGTCCTCGGGGCGGGCGTGCAGCAGCACGACGCCCGGCGCAAGGACGGCGTAGGCCCCAAGCTCACGCAGCACCCGCTTCATGGCCTCGATGTAGGTTGGCTCCGTCGAACCCGTGGCGACGAGCAGTTCCCCGACGCGCTCAACAGCCTCCTGCCAGGAGGAGACGGATACGCATGCCCGTACTGTCTCCGGGGTGAGCAGCGAGGCCAGCGAGGCGGCGAGGGTGCTATTCATCCAGCTTCACCACGGCCTCAAGGTGAGTCGGGCGGTCGGGATCCAGCCCCACAGCCAGGGCACGTTCATAGGCCATGAGATGCAGCAGGGGGAGGTAGAGAGGTGCGCGCCACACCTCGGGCAGCGACTCTTCCAGAGGGATCAGGGTGTCACACACCTCCGCCAGCGCGGGGTTGGCCGATGGCGCCAGCGCCAGCGTACTCGCGCCCAGCGCGCGCATGTCTGCCAGGACTTTGCGTTCCTGCGCCTCGGCCTCGCTCATCAGGCCGATGACAAGGCTCCCTGGAGCCACCAGCGACATCGGGCCATGGCGGAACTCCAGGAAGTGGAAGGCTTCCGCATGGCACAGGGACATCTCTTTTGTCTTCAGCATCGCCTCGCTGGCAAGGCCGAAAAGTGATCCGCCTCCCAGATAGAAGAAGGTGTTGAGAGATCTCTGGCGGCCGAGCGCGACGGCGATCTGGCGATGGTCGCGCAGCAGGCGCTCGCCGGCGGCGACGAGGTGGGCAGTTGAGTCGGCGGCCTGGTCGGGCGCCAGCAGCCAGGCCACAGCAAGCATCATGCTGGTGAAGGACCGCGTCTGGGCGATGCTCTCTTCCTGGGCGGCAGGGATATCGATGACCCAACGGCAAGCCCGTGCCAGTTCACTGCAGGGGTAGCAGGTGACGGCCAGCGTGTCACCATGGCCGGCCGCCCGGAAAGCCTCCAGGGCGTGCATCGTCTCGCTGGTCTCGCCCGAACGCGAGATCGCCACCAGCAGGGTGGGGCGGCCGGGCCGGACCCAAGTTGAGCCGTGGAGCCAGAGATCGGAAGCAGGCGCGGCGCGGGCCACAGCGTCGTGGGACCGCTGGCATTCACGCGCCGCCCACAGGGCAAGGTAGTGCGTCGACCCGCAGCCGGTGAAGAGGATCTGGTCGTAGGCCGTCAGATTCGGTAGGTCCTCTCGATTTCTGGCACCCAGGTCGGCGAGGGTCTGCTCCCATACTCGGGGCTGGGAGAGGATCTCGGTGAGCGTGTGCTGGCCGGGCGTGATTTGGATCGTTGTCTCTCGGCTCATTGGGTCAGCCTCAGACCTGGAGGACGCGGACGCCCATAGCTTCCAGCGTGGCCACGATCTCGGGTGGGGCCTTGACATCGGTGACGATCAGGTGAGCGGCGGTGACGGGGGCGGTGCGGCTGGCGGCGACATGGCCGAACTTGGTGCTGTCGGCGACGACGATCGTTTGCTCCCCGATGGCCAGAATCGCCCGGTCGGTCATCAGCTCCTGCATGTGATCGCTGGTCAGGCCGTGTTCGGGGTGGATGCCTCGCATGCCGAGGATCACCCGGTCGACGCGCATGTCGCGCATGGCAGCCTCGGCGAAGTGACCGATGAGGGAGAGCTCAGAGCGTCGCAGGAAGCCGCCGACAACGACGACGGTGATAGCGGGTGAGGGGACCAGGGCATTGATGACGGTGAGGGCATTGGTGACGACGGTGAGTCGATCACGCCAGGCCAGGGCGCGGGCCACGGCCAGGGCCGTGGTGCCCGATCCGATGAAGACGGTCTCGTCGGGCTGGATCATCTCGGCCACGGCGCGCCCGATCCGGTCTTTGACCTCGGCCTGCTCGTCCATGCGCTGCAGCATGGGGGGTTCGGCCAGATTCCGGCGGCGGAGCGGGAGCACTGCGCCGCCGTGCGTGCGTTCGAGCAAGCCTCGCTGGTCCAGTTCGCGCAGGTCGCGGCGAATGGTCATCTGGGCCACCTCGAGCCGCCTGGCAAGTTCGGCGACCGTGGCCTGGCCTTCGCGCTGCACGATGTCTAGGATGGAGCGCAGCCGGCTCTCGCGCATCGGGACCTGAGCGCCGGCCTTCCGCGAGAACGCCCGCGGTTGGTCGGCCTTGTGGGTTTCCAGCATATTGTAACGGGAACAGTTCGAATGTCAACAAATCGCACAATCTCGCACATGTCAAGATTGCTCTTCCTGAGCCATTCCATTTGATTAGTGATCGAGTTTCTCGCCTCTTTGGCGATGAGGTTATTGGACTTCCGTTCCTGATCGGCCGTCCCACTGGAGGCCAGCGGTGTGCAGCCGGGTGGTCAGCGCAGAGGCGGTCGCTACCCTGGTCACCTGTGGTGATCAGCTGGGGGTGCCGCGGACCGCCATCCAGCCGCACCACCCGGTCCGGGCGTTCCCCGACATCTCAGCCCCTTCGAACTTGCATGAGCATCGGGATCCCCTCAAGTACCTCACGTCGTTCCTGTGCTTCGACGCCGGCGGACTCTTGCGCAACGGCCGATGGAGGCCACCTGACTGCTGGAGTGGAGGCCGTCCCCGTTGGCAGCGTCGCGGGGGCGTACCAGACTCATAGATGGCCCGATCATCCGTGCATCTGACGGTGGCGCGGACCCCCACACCCGCCAGAACCGGGCAGCGAACGAAAAGGCCCAGCGGTTGATGCCGCTGGGCCTTGTGTCTTCGTCGGACAGGTCAGCCCTTCACGGCGCCTTGAGTCAGGCCGCCGACAATCTGATCCTGCAGGGCATAGTAGATGACCATGATAGGCAGCGCGCCCAGCAGTGCGCCGGCCGCGAAGACCCCCCACCGCTCCTGGAACTGCGCACCGGCGAATCGCTGAAGGCCGACCATCAGGGTGTACTGCTCGGTGCTCTTCAGCAGCACTCGCGCCAGCACGAACTCGCCATAGGTCGCGATGTAGTTCAGGATGGCGATGACGATCAGGATCGGTCGGAGCAGCGGCAGGATCAACCGCGTGAAGATCTGCCAGTTGCTGGCCCCCTCCACCATGGCGGACTCGTCAATGTCTCGCGGGACGGTGTCAAGGAAACCTTTCATCAGCCAGATGTTGATGCCCATGGCTCCGCCCAGGTACACCAGGATCAAGGCGGTGTGGGTGTCGAGTCCCAGGAAGGGCAGGATGTCTCCGAACTGCGAGACCATCAGGAATATGGCGACCAAGGCCAGCAGGCCCGGAAACACATTGATCAGCAGGATGGCTTTGAGCATCGTCTGGCGGCCGCGGAAGCGGAAGCGCGAGAAGGCATAGGCAGCGATGGTTGTGATGGAAAGGGAGAGCAGGGAGGTGATCGAGGAGATCTTGATCGAATTTCCGAACCAGGTCCAGAACGGGAACTGAACGGAGCTCAGCAGCTGCCGGTAGTTGCCAAGGCCTGCGTTCTTCGGGATCAAGGTCTGAGTGGCCAGGCTTCCGGCGGGGCTGAGGGAGGCCGAGAGCACCCACAGCATGGGGAAGACAGAGAAGACGATGAGGACGATGGCGAGGAGCAGGCGCATGGAGATGCTGAGTCTTCGCTGTGCCCGGGCAGAGGATTGGAACCTTTGGAGGGCGGCGGTTCTAGACATTCTCACTCACCTCCTCCCACATGCGGGTGTAGCGGAACTGGAAGAGGGTGACGGCGCCCACGATGAAGAAGATGATGATGGTGATGGCGGAGGCGAAGCCATACTTCACGCCGCGGCTGGCGGAAAAGGCCAGGTTGTACACGTAGCTGATCAGGATGTCCGTGTGCCCCGCCGGGGTGGGGGTGTTGGGAATGGGAGGGCCGCCGGCGTTGAACAGGTAGATCAAATTGAAGTTGTTGAAGTTGAAGGTGAACGAGGCGACCAGCAGCGGCCCGACGGCGACCAGCAGCAGCGGCAGAGTGATGTGCCAGAACTGCTGCCATGGGCTGGCTCCATCCACCTGCGCGGCGGCGTAGTAGTCCTCGGAGATGGACTGCAGCGCCCCGCTGCAGATCAGCATGAAGTAGGGATAGCTCAGCCACAGGTTGATGAGCAGGATGGCGATCTTGGCCCACCATTGATCGGTGAACCAGGGCGGTGCCCAGCCAAACAGGCTCTCGAGAACGCGGTCAATGACACCCAGCTCCGGATTCAGCATGGCGCGCCAGACCAGGATGGTGATCAGGGCAGGAACGGTGTAGGGAACGATCAGAAGGGACCGGATCGCCTTCTTGAGCGGGAAAGATGGTTCGTTGAACATGATGGCGATGAGGAGCCCCAGCGAGAAGTTGAACAGCAGACTGAAGAAGGCGAATCCGAAGTTCCAGCCGATGATGCGCACCAGGGGGCCGCGCAAGGCGGGGCTGGTGAAGAACTCCCGGAAGTTGGACAATCCCACCGGCTCGACAAAGCCCGGTCGAAGCGCCTTGCCGTCGGGTGAGGTGAATGTGCCGCGAAGGTTGCGGTAGACGACCCCGGTCTCCTGGTTGATCATTGCATCCCGATCGGGATCGTAGACGTAGAGCGGCAGCAGCTCTGCCGCCTCCGATGGCGATCGGACCTGGATGGTTCTGGGCTCCTCGCCAAAGCGGATTTCGGTGAGGTTGCGATCGGCCGCAGCGACGATGGAGCTCAATCTCTGATAGCCCTCGATGGTTGTGGGAATGCCGCGCACATCGAACTCCCCGATGCCCGCCTCCCCCGGTTGAGGCTGGGTGAGCGGCTCACCGGGCTTCGCCAGGTATCCATCCCCTTCGGGGTCTCTCAGCCAGAGGGCGTAGTCCCCTTCGGGAGAGCGGAAGGCCGTCCAGCTGTAGGGCACGCCGGTTTCCGGGAGATAGTGCTGTTTCAGAAGCTGGGCAACGGCCTGTTCTCTTGTCACGAGATGCCCCTCCCCGTAGTTGGTGAAGGACACCCAGACCGTGAAGAAGATCGGGTAGATCGTAAACAGCGCCATCAGCACCAGCCCAATGATCATCCAGCGGAGCGGGTATGCCTGCTGGCGCAGGAGGACAACATTGACAACGATCGTGATGATGAGAATCGCCGCTGCCAACGGGTAGTAGCCCAAGGCAAGCAGTCTGTCCAGGAACCAGACGACGACCGCGTCGGCGGCGATCAAGACTGCCAGGCGCGGGAGTTGCGAAATGATTCGCATGGAGAAAGAGGACTCAGCCCGGAGGACGGCCTGGGAGGCACCGACAGCCATGTCCATACCTCCGTTGTATCGCTCAGCCAGAACGGAATGGAGTGAAGGCCGAGGAGGCCCCCGGCCTTCACTCCAAACACATGGATTACTTTGTCTCGGCTTTCACCAGGTGTGTCTCCGGATCGTAGGTGAAGGTCACGGTGCTGGCGGAGGTCAGGCTGAGGGTGTAGTTGGGCCCGTCCCGAGATCCGTCGGAGCCGTAGTTCACGGTCCAGGCGCCGTCCAGGGCGACCTTGTACTGGTAGTCGCCTGCGGGCAGCTGAACGGTGAGTCGATAGAGCCCATCATCACCCTGCTCCATCGCGGTCGCTTTGCAGGCGGGATCCCAGTCGGCGCCGCATCCGGCCAGATCCTGGTAGTCGCCGGGCAGGTTCACCATACCCGCCAGCGCGCCCTGGATCAGGGCACGGATCTGGTTCGCCGCGTCCGTCATGGCGTCCTTGGGGGTCTGCTTACCCGTGACTGCGAGGGTGATGCCATTGTCCGCCGCGCTCCAGACCGAGCCCATCTCGGGGATGTTGGGCATGGGCATTGCATTGGCGCCAGCCTGTCCCATCGCCTTCAGGTCAGGATCTTCTGTCCTCTCGAGGACCGGCTTGAAGGCAGACGGACGGTTTCCGGTCTCGTACAGCCGCTGCATCAGGTCCTCGGTGGCGATGTACTCGGTCAGGAACGCCTGCGCCAGCAAGACGTTCTCGCTGTAGGGGTTGATCATGAAGCCCTGCACGCCCATGAAGGGAGCGCCGTTGTCGGGGAAGAAGGGCGCCACAGCATAGGGCACACCGGAGGCGCGAATGCGATCCAGCGCCCACGGGCCAGCCATGAGGAACGGGATCTGGCCCGTCTCGAAGAGCGAGTGGGCGGTTTCGTAGTCGAAGGTCTCGGGCATGAGGCCCTCTTCGACGGCCGCTCTCATCCACGTGATTGCTGCGATCTCGCCCTCGCTGTCCAGGCCGACGTCGTTGGGATTCCAGGCGCCATTCTCGTCCACGCCGAAGATGTAGCCGCCAAAGGCCGTCTGGATCGGAAGGGCATTGTACAGCGGCCCGGTCGAAATGGCGGTCGCGTATTGGATCTTGCCTTCGGCCTTCAGGGCGCGGGCAACCTCAAGGACGCCGTCCCAGGATGTCGGCGGCTCAGGCACCAGGTCGGTGTTGTAGAAGAACCCGAGATTCTCGGTGGCGTAGGGCAGGCCGTACAGCTGGCCGTCGGTGTAGGTGAAGGCGTCCAATGCGGTCTCGACGAACAGGTCTTGCTTGTCGCCCAGGTCGATGGGGGCAGCGAGGCCGCTCTCGACCAGGCCGCCTAACCAGTCGTGGACGCCGATGTAGATGTCGGGGCCCTCACCGGCAGGCACCGCGATGAGCACCTGCGCGCGGATGTCCTGGACCACACCCAGATCCTCGACGATGAGCTGCACGCCGTAGTCAGTGAGGAGCTCATCGGCGAGATCGAGCAGGATGGGCGTGCGGGTGTCATCGGCCCAGATCCTCAAGGTGGCCGTGGGTTCTGCCGGTGCCGCAGTGGTCGCCGTGGGCTGAGCGGGCTGTGCCGGCGCTGCCGTTGGTGTCGCGGCCGGCTTGCAGCCTGCCAGCGCGAAGACGACGAGCGCCGAAAGGACAATCAAGTTCAAGCCTTTCTGCTTCATCTTACGTGGCTCCTTTTCATGGGTTTTCTAGGACGTTGGGTGTGACGATGTGGCGTCTGCTAGTAGGGCGGATCCTTGCCTTGTGCTGTGGGTGAGCACTCGCAGTTCTTCTCCCTTCACCTCCTCGTGTTTCTCGGCTGGCCTTCATGGGCATGTTGAGTGTACCACAGCCGTCGGCCCAAGCGAAACCAATGCTAGGCCGGCTGTTGGCTGCGGAGAGGTGGCCCGGGGATCGGCAGCTGTGGAGGAAGGCGGCCTGCCTGATTCCAGGGTGCCCGACTGCCCGGCGAGGGCCAGAACCTGGCGTCCATTTCCCTCGCTTCCTTGGCGCTGCCCGCTCCCCGGCTCACAGAGCTGATTTGACAGAATTCCTTGGTATGCCTGTTGGCCAGGGGCACGCGATCGCTTCGCCAGAGACCGGGCTAGTCCTCAGGCCTCAACAACCTGCACATCCCGCGGGCCCACCAAAACGCTCCTCCCCTGGACACCTGCGGCCACCGGCTCATCGGTGAAGTTGAGCAGGATGAGGTGAGGCCCCCGCCTGGATGCGATCAGGCCATCCGGCACAGTGGCCTGGGCGACCAAGCCGGCCTGTTCGGCCAAATAGGCCAGGATGGCTTCGGCCTGCGCACCGGTCGGGTGCCAGCCCAGGTAGAAGAGGCGGCCGGTCCTCGACTTGCGCTCCGTCAGCGCTGCGCGGCCGCTGAAAGGCCCCGAGGTGTAGTCGGCACGGACCTGGATTGCCGAGCCGCCTGGATCGAGAGCTTCGGCCCAGACCGCGGCTGGCCCCTTGAGGCCCGGGATGCTGGAACTGAGATCGTAGCCGACACCGGGCGGGAGGGAATGCCAGTCACGCACTGTGACGCCGACGAGGTCTCGCAAGACCCCAGGCAGAGGCAGATCGGTGAAGCGATTGCTCCTGGTCTTGCAGCCCGATCGAACCCCGAGCAGGACCGACCCGCCAGCCTGCGCGAAGGCTTTGAGGGAGCCAGCCAGCTGTTCCGTGGCCAGGGCGGCGGTCGGGGCGATGACTACCCGGTACGGGCTGAGGTCTGCATCCGTCGAGACGATATCGGCCGGCAGCCCCAGCCGCTGCAGAGCACGGTAGTAGACAAAGAGGTGGCGCATGTAGTCGAAGTCGCGGTGGTGGGGCTGCAGTTGGATGGCCCAAAGCGAATCATAGTCGAGCAGAAGGGCGACCTGCGCTTCGTGCGGGGAAGATGCAATCTGGGCCATCAATGCTCTTTCCGCCTTCATTGCCTCGAGGTCGGCATAACCCGCGGCAGGCGAGGCGTCGTGATGGAACAGGCCGGAATGGAATTGTTCCTGGGCATAGAGGCCGGCCCGCCAGCGGAAGTACAGCACCGCCTCGGCGCCCGAGGCCAGCGCGTGCCATGTCCACAGGCGCACCGTGCCGGGTCGGATGGCGGTGTTGTAAGCGCTCCAGTTGACGTTCCCACACTGTTGCTCCATGACCCAGAAGGGACGGTGCTGCTTGAAGCCGCGCATCAACGTGTAGGCGAAGCCGGTGACGAAGGGATCGCCGACGTCATGGGCGTAGGCCGGCCGAGACTCGTGAGGCATGTAGAGCCCGGGACTGGGCTCGGCATGGCCGGTCGGGTAGGAGCTCATGGAGACGAGGTCCAGCGGCCGGGCAAGGTCGTGATAGTCCAGATCGGTGAACTGGCTCATGAAGTTCGTCGTCACGAACTGAGCGTCGGAGATCAGCGACTTGAGGACGGAGAGTTGTATGTGCTGATAAGCAACGTATGCGTCCGAGGAGAAGCGGTAGTAGTCCAGAACGTGGCTGGGGTTGGGCTCCGCGACGGTGAGGTTGGGGGGATCAATCTCGTCCCAATCCCGGTACGTCTGGCTCCAGAAGATTGTGCCCCAGGCCTCGTTCAGGTCGTTGATCGTTCGGTACTTGTCCTCCAGCCAATGGCGAAACGCGATGGCGCAGGTCTCGCAGTAGCAGCGTGCGGTGCCATGGCAGCCAAACTCGTTGTCGATCTGCCAGCCGACAACAGCAGGGTGGCTGCCATAGCGGGAGGCCATTGCCTCGACGATGCGCGCGGTGTGCTGGCGGTATGCTGCGCTGTTGGGGCAATAGTGCCGTCGCGAGCCGGGACGCCGACGTCGGCCCTGGGCATCCACCGGGGGGATATCCGGGTGCTTCCGGCAGAGCCAGGGGGGCGGGGATGCGGTTGGCGTGCCGAGGATGATTCGAAGGCCCTCGCCGGCCAGGACCTCAATCGCCCGGTCGAGCCAATCCCAGGTGAACTGGCCCTCCCTGGGCTCCATCGCCGCCCAGGCGAACTCCGCAATTCGGACCAGTGAGATGCCTGCCTGGCGCATGAGCGCGGCATCTGTCGGCCAGCGTTCCTGCGGCCACTGTTCGGGGTAGTAACAGACTCCTAGCTGCATCGCCTGACCTGTCCCAATGTCTCAAGCGTTTCGCGGCCGCCCTGTCCCTCCGATGCAGAACGGAGCTCGAGCGGTTCTCTATGGATTCAGGAACTCATCCGCAGCCGGCAGGATGCGATCATCGTAGTCGAACAGGGCCTGATTCTCCCAAGCGTTCCCGGAACTGGGGTCGGTGGAATCCCAGCCGTTGCCGAGCACGGCCGTCCAGGTGGCGTCCCAATAGAACACGCCCAGCCCACGCCCGTTGGGCACGGCCCGCACAATCGCCATCACATCCCTCAACATGGCACGTTGGCCCTGGGGGGTGAACGGGTAGCCCGGGATCATCATGCTGCGATTGGCGATGTTCGGGTGGAAGTCGTCTTCCTCGTCGGTGAAGGGATAGGCGGTCTCCACCACGATAACATCCTTATCGTAGCGGGCGGTGATGTCGTTCAGGTTGTACTGCAGCTGCGCCAGGCTTCCGTGCCAGAACGGGTAGTAGGAGATGCCGATGATGTCGAACGGGACATCCCGCCGCGTCATGCTGTCGAACCACCAGCGAGCGAGGTCATTGTCGCCCCCTTCGGCGATGTGTAGCATCACGAGCGTGGAGGGGCAGCAGTCTTGCACTGCCTGATAGCCCGCCTTGAGCAGGGCGGCCAGGTTGTCCATGTGGTTGTAGTCCCCATCGGGCCACAGCATGCCAGCGTTGATCTCGTTTCCGAGCTGAACCATCGCTGGCGGCTTTCCCTGGAGTGCCAGGCTGTTGCAGATGTCATGGGTGTGATCGTACACTGCCTGCGTCAGCTGCTCGAAATCGTAGCTCCTCCAGGCTGCGGGCTTGAACTGCTTGCCGGGATCGGCCCAGTTGTCTGAGTAGTGGAAGTTGACCAACAACGGAATGCCGAGCCTCTGCAGCCTCAGCGCCATCTCCAGGATCTCCTCTTTGCCGTGATAGCCATCGGCCGGATCTACCCACACGCGCAGGCGCGCGTAATTCAGACCATGGCGCCTGAGGATTTCCAGGGCGTCACCTTCCGTTCCGTCCGCGTCCCTGTAGATGCCTCCCATGTCTTCGGACTTGTGCAGGCTTGATATGTCTGCTCCCAGGATGGAAAGCGCGGCCCGGCCGGGGACCAGTTCGATGTCATCGAAGCTTGCCCACGTCTCCGCGTCGCCGTCTGAGTACAGACGGATTGTGCACTGGCCATCGATGACCTCGTTCGACACCACGAGTTGAATCCAGCGATAGCCAGGTGTCGTTGGAGGAACGTGCACGCTCCTTTCCTCATTCCCGCACTTGAGGGCCATGTGGACGTTGCCCTGGCCGCCGCTCGACCGGACCCATCCGCGCAGGGTGTACCAGCCATTCCCCAGCCCGGAGACGGTCTGCGAGGTTTCGACCTGATAGGGTTCGGAGCCGCGGTGGGTGAGACGGAAGTCGCCCGAATGGCCTCTGTCCTCGATGTGGATGGCCTCGGCTGCGCCCGTATGGCTCCACCCGGTTGGAAGCCCGTCTGCGTCTTGATCCTCGAATCCCGGGTTCACCAGGAGAGCGGGCTCGGGGCTGGGACGGGTGACGTCGCTGGGCACCATCTCGGTGGCCGTAGGTCCGATTTCAGCGGTTTCTGCTGGGGGAGTCGCAGGGGTGCATCCGGCAGCGATGATCACAATCCCGAGAACCGCCGGAAATGCGATCCTGAGTTGCGGCTTCCTGGAGTGCATGGAGTGGTATCCCTTCTGACTGCATATCCGCTCTGAGGCTTCGACCCAGGTCCAACAGGCCAGTCGTAAACGCCTCGACAGGAACGCCCGGTTCAGGAAGCGATCTCGCCATCTGCCTCATCTGCCCCGAAGGCGACCCAAGGAAACGTGCTGCCTTGCAGATGGGCAAAGCGGAGCATGGCCTCCGGGCACGCGGCGGTGCAGTGGAGCCAGAGCGCCCCTGTCGGGATGCCGAGCAGGTCAGTGCTGCTGCCCCTGTCGTTGAGGATCCAAACGCTCACGGTTGTTGGCGAATTCTCCGGATGCCCGTGTTTGTCCTTCGAGGCGCACAGGTGATGAACCGGCCCGTGAAGTCGCTTCACCGGCGGCCAGTCGCTGCCGTCATGCACGGACTGACCCTGTCTACCTCCCGCACTGCACGGCATTGTCCGACTTCGCGGAAGGAGCCCCGAATGCGAACTAGTTGACGCGCTGGCAATCGATGCACGAACGGTATATTGAAAGGGATCAACTGTCAAGGGACACGCCCGAGGTTGTTGAAGAACACCGATCGCGGCTGCCGATGCCATCCAGCATCAAGCCGCGCGTGCAATGGCAAGCCGCCTCCGCTCTCGTAATTCACCAACGATGCCCGACAATGTCGATGCCAGCTCCAAGCGCAGCCGTCCCCATCTTGCCGGAGCTGAGGCCAAAATCGCCCGGCACCGGCCATTCTGGGAGCAGGTTGAAGGATCCAGAGGCGATCCCGTCGCTCAGCGTGCCGCTTTCTGGCAGCGTCCTCGCCCGGGGGTGTGAGATGACACGATGATCTGGAGGGCGTCAGGCGTCGCGAAAGGGGAGGCGCTCAGCCAGCTTGACGGATTGCCTCTCCGGAGGCAAGCCGTTGGCAGATCGCCACCCCTGCCACGGCATCCGTTGCCCAGAAGTCAGCGCCCACATAGCGGCACACCTCGTCGCTGATCTGGCCGCCTCCGATGATGATGGGCGCGGTGAGGCCGCGGGAGCGCAGCAGGAGGACCGTCTCGCGCATCGCGTCATACGAGCTGGTCAGCAGCCCGGAGAGGCCCACGATGTCCGGTTGGAGCCCATCGACCTGGTCGGCAAACACGGCTGGCGGGACATTCACCCCCAGGTCGTAGACGGCGAAACCGCGACAGCCGAGAAGCATGTTGACGATGTTCTTGCCGAGGTCGTGGATATCCCCCTCGACCGTCCCCAGCAGGACGCGCCCCGAGACCCCGCCGGAGGCCTTGAGAGCGACCACCGGATGCAGCAACTCCATGACTTCGCGAAAGATCTCACCTGCCATGATCAGCCCGGCAAGGAAGTACTCGCTTCTCTCGTAGTGGGCGCCGACCTGGCGCATTCCCTCCTTGCAGTCCTGAATGATCAGCAAGGGGTCGTCGCCAGTCTCGAGGCGCCGGCGTACCAGGGCAAGGGCCTCCTCTTCTCGGAGATCGGCGATGGCGCTGACCAGCAAGGCACTGGCGTCCGTGTGCTCCATCTCTCACCCGTATCTCAATCAGGAACCCCGATCGTGGCAGTGAAGCGGAGCCGTTCGCCGGAGCAGATGAACCAGCCCCAACTGATGGGCCGCTGCCCGAAGTCGTAGAAGACGTGTTCGAGGCGGAAGGCAGGAGCCCCGCCCCGGGACCGCAGCAATGCGGCCTCCTCGCTCGTCAGCGTCGTCGCGTCGATGGTCAGATCGCCGCGCTTGAGGTCGGAACCTCCGCCGCCACTGAAGAGTCCGTGCAGGGCGGTGACCTCCATTTCCGACTCGATGATGGGGCGGGTGGGGTCGTAGATCACGTGCTCCCGGTGCAAGAGCACCGGATCCTCGTTCTGATAGATCAGCCTGCGGATGAAGACCGTGCGCTGGCCCGGTTCGATGGCCAGCTTGCGAGCGGTTCGTTCGCTGGCCGGAGCGATCCGTGCCTCCAGGATTTTGACGGAGGATTGTCCTCCACCGCGGAAGAGCTCCCGCAGCCGATCCAGGCTGAAGGTGGCAGTGCTCAGTTCGAGGGGTTTGACAAACGTTCCCCGGCCCTGTTCGGCCACCACCACGCCCTGGTCAGCCAGGATGTTGACGACGCGGCGCACGGTCATGGGGCTGACGCCGTATCGCTCGCAAAGCTGGGCCTCGGAGGGAAGACGGTCGCCGGGGCGGAAGATGCCGGCTGCGATTTGCCCCAGGAGGATGCGCACCAGCTGAGCGTAGGCTGGCTCGTGGGAATTGCGGTCAATCTGCGTGATTGGTGCTTCAGCCATGGACGATGCCCGTTCAACTTCCATATATAAGTCTACCTGCAACGTCCGGAATTGTCAACCAGTCGGGGTTTGACATCTTCCCTATATCAACGTATAATTTCAGGTAGCGCGGGTAGCGCCTCCCGATGTCGACTCCGGGTCGTTTACGGTCGTCTGCCCCACGTGCTCACATCATCGCCTGTGCGGCGGTGATGGATGAGATTCGGCCCCACCTCCCGCCAGGCACAGACTTCCACGTCCTCGATTTCGGCCTGCACGCAGACCCCGCCGCGTTGAGGCGCGCTCTCCAACAGACCATCGACAGGGCAGCCGGTTCAGGCGACACGATCATTCTCGGATATGGCCTGTGCTCCATGGCCGTGGTCGGGCTGCGGGCCAATGGCTGCACCTTGGTGGTGCCGCGTGTGGATGACTGCATCGCCATCTGCCTGGGATCGCAAGAGGCCTACAAAGCGCAGTTCAAGCATGAACCAGGCACTTACTATCTAACCAGGGGCTGGATCGCCTCCGGGGAAAGCCCCTTCAGCGAGCACCAAAGGCTCGTTGAGGCCTTCGGTGAGCGCAGGGCTCAGCGCGTGATCGGGAGTATCCTGAAGAACTACAGACGTCTGGCCTTCATCGACACCGGCAACAGCGAGACGGAGCCCTACCGCGAATACAGTCGGGACATGGCTGAGCGCTTCGGTCTGCGCTATGCAGAGATCCCCGGCTCCGAGAGACTGATCAAGAAAATGCTGTACGGCCCTCTGGATCACGAGTTCGTCATCGCCCGCCCTGGCGAGACCATCACCTACCTGGACTTCAAGAGGACGGTGTGAGCAGCCTGAAGATCATCGGTGAGAAGGTCAACGGCACACGGCGGCATGTTGCCCAGGCCATTGAGCGGCGTGATGCCGGCGTGATCCGCGACCTGGCGGTGCGGCAGGCGGAGGCCGGTGCCGCCTGGCTGGACGTCAATGCCGGCACCCGCAGCAGCGCCGAACCGGATGATCTTGTCTGGCTGATCGAGACCATTCAGCCCGTCGTGGAGATCCCGCTCTGTCTGGACAGCGCCAACCCGGTCGCCCTGGCGGCCGGCATGCGGGTCGTCGAGCGGACACCGATGATCAACTCCATCAGTGGAGAACCGCAGCGCATCGAGGGCATCCTCCCGGTGGCGGCCAAGCACGGCTGTCCAGTCATCGCTCTGGCCATGGACGGCAGCGGCATTCCGGCGACCTGTGAGGGCCGCCTGGAGATTGCCCGCAGGCTGATGGCCGCGACGCGCGCCAGCGGCCTGCCTGATGACCACGTCTATCTTGACCCTCTGGCCATGACCCTGGCCACCAACAGCCAGAACGCCCGGATCACCCTCGACACCATTCGGGCTTTCCGCTCGGAGTTCCCCGATGCCCATTTGACCCTGGGGTTGAGCAACATCTCCTTCGGACTCCCGGCGCGGTCGCACATCAACCGGGCCTTCCTGATCCTGGCGCTTGCCGCTGGGCTCGACTGCGCTATACTCGACCCGCTGGACCGGGAGATGATGGCTGCTCTGACCGCGGCCGAGCTGGTCCTGGGCCGTGATCACCGTTGCCTCAACTACACGCGCGCGTATCGTGCCGGGTTGTTTGGCCGGCCCGCGACAGGCGCCACAGGGGTGTAGCTTCAGCGGACCGACATGGCCACCGGGCCGGAGAGAACGACCGTTTCCGCGTCGACCATGAGGAGGATACCATGTCGAAGAAACTCGTCAGTGCAATCGCCGACATGAGGGAGGAAGAGGCCCTCAAGCTTGTGCGGAAGATGGTAGCCGAGGGCACGCCGCCCATGGCGATCCTGGATGCGGCCCGGGAGGCCATGGGTGTCGTGGGGGAACGCTACGAGAAGGGCACCTACTTCCTGCCCGAACTGATCTTGGCCGGTGAGATGCTGACTCAGATCACACAGGTCATCAAGCCTGAGTTGGCCAAGATGCCGGAGACCAAGCGTCACGGCAAGGTGCTCATCGGCACCGTCAAAGGCGATATCCACGACATCGGCAAGAACGTCGTGAGTTTCATGCTCGACGTCAACGGCTTCGAGGTGCAGGACCTGGGAGTGGATGTCGCCCCCCAGAAGTTCGTGGAGGCGATCCGCGAATTCAAGCCCCAGGTAGTTGGTCTGAGCGGATTCCTCACCCTGGCCTTTGACGCCATGAAAGAGACCATCGAAGCCATCAAGGCTGCCGGACTTCGCGATGGTGTCAAGATCATGATCGGGGGCGGCCAAGTCAGCGACCAGATCCGGGAATACGCTGGGGCAGATGCCTATGGCAGAGACGCCATGGCGGGGGTCTCCCTGGCGAAGAAGTGGCTCGGCGTCAATTAGGGAACCTCGGCCAGACGAGGGAGATGGAGGCTACGAAATGGCAGCTCAGCTATCGCCGGAAGAGAAGCAGGAGGCGTTGTTCCAGAGGTGGCTCTCACCAAAGGATGCCCAGGGGAACGACCTCAAGTTCCAGAGCCCGGAGGCAGAGAAGCTCTACAAGGAGAGGATCACCAGGATCAAGGACGCGATTCAGCTGAAGAAGCGGCCGGACAGAGTACCGGTCCTGATTGCCCCAAGCTTCTTCCCCGTCTACCACAGCGGCATGACGCCCCACGACGTGATGTACGACTACGGAAAGTTGAGTGCCGCTTTCAAGAAGTTCACGCTCGATTTCGACGCCGACGTGCACATTGGTGCCACGGCCCCCGGGCCGGGCAAGGTCTACGAAATCCTGGACTACAAACTCTACTCTTGGCCCGGGCACGGCGTCGCCCCCGAGCACAGCTACCAGTGCAACGAGGGCGAGTACATGAAGGCGGAGGAGTACGACGCGCTGATCCAGGATCCAACCGGCTTCTTCCTCCAGGTGTACCTGCCGCGGGTCTTCGGCGCCATGGGCCCCTTGCAGATGCTTCCCTTCTTCCCGGGCATCCTTGAGATCTACGGGGTGGCCTTCAACTTCATCCCCTTTGGCATCCCTCCCGTTCAGGCCGCCCTCAAGGCTCTGATGGATGCCGGGGCGGAGGCCCTGACGTGGGCAGGGGCTTTGGGAGCGGTGAGCGGCGAGCTGGCCAGCCTTGGCTATCCCGAGTTCTGGGGCGGCTTCACCAAGGCGCCGTTCGACACCATCGGTGATACACTCCGGGGCACGAAGGGGATCATGCTGGACATGTATCGGCAGCCCGATAAGCTCCTGGAGGCTCTCGAGGCCCTGGTTCCGCTCATGATCAAGTTCGGCGTCGGCGCGGCACAAATGACCGGGAAACCGATCATCTTCATCCCGCTGCACAAAGGCGCCGATGGATTCCTCTCCGACGAGCAGTATGAGAAGTTCTACTGGCCGACGCTGCGGAAGGTCATCCTGGGCCTCATCGAGGAGGGCTGCGTGCCCGACCCCGCAGCCGAGGGCGGCTACAACTCGCGCCTGTCCGTCATCAAGGACCTGCCCAAGGGCAAGACCCTGTGGATGTTCGACGCCACCGACATGGCCAAGGCCAAGGCGGCGTTGGGCGACACAGCCTGCCTGATGGGCAACGTGCCGTCCGCCCTGCTGAACCTGGGAACACCGCAGCAGGTGACGAAGTACGTCAAGCAACTCATCGACGTCGCTGGTAAGGGTGGTGGCTTCATCGTGTCGAACGGAGCGTTCTTCGATCAAGCCAGACCGGAGAACCTCAAGGCGATGGTTGCGGCCGTCAAGGAGCATGGGGCCTACAAGTGAGCTGCCCTGGCTCCGATGCCCGCTGGCGCGCTGAGCGCGTGGGGTGGGGCGGATTTCGAGGTGGGGAACGCGTTCGTCCTCTGGCGTCTGGGTCTGGCCGAGGTGTGCCCGACAACGATTGTGGCTGCAATAGGGGCAATGGGCGATCTGACCCGCAGATGTCGGATGTGGTCTGCTGAGACGCCCCATGACATCGGAGGGCAATAGGACAACAGTCTCGAGGAGAGCATCGTCTCCGATCACGCTGAAGGAGGGCATATATGAGGGTGAGAACTCGGGCCTGTCATCTGGAACCTGATGGAAGGAATGGAGCGAGGAGAAGATGAAAGGCAAAACGTTCACGCGACGCGACTTTCTCGGAGCCGCCTTAGTCACGGGTGGCGGATTGGCTGTGGGCGCATGCGCTCCTCGCGCGGCAGCCAAGGACAAGATCGTGGTTGGCATGTCGAGGCCACTGACTGGCCCCCTGGCCGTGATCGGGGACTCGGCGTTCAAACCGATCTATGAGACATTCGTGGCAGAGGTCAATGCCGCAGGGGGCGTCTATGTGGAGCAGTACGGCAAGCAGCTGCCCATCGAGACGATCATCTATGACGACACGAGCGATGTGGGCACCATGACGAGGCTGACGGAGAAGCTCATCCTCGAAGACAAGGTCGACTTCCTCTGGCCCGCCTGCGGCACGTCTTTCATCTACGCTCAGGCGCCCATCACCAACAAGTACGGCTACTTGCTGATCACGGCCGAGGGTGGCGCGTCGAGCGTAAGGGATCTGCTGCCTGGCTGGCCGTATGTGTTCGTGACCCTGAGCTTCTCCGACTGGTACCAGTTGCCAACCCTGGCCGACCTGCTGGCCGCAAAGGGCGCGAAGACGGCGTTCGTCATGTACATCGCCGACCTCCACGGCATCGAGTACTCCGGCGTGGCGGGCATCGAGTTCGCGAAGAAAGGGATCGAGATCGTCGGGATCCGGAGCGTTCCTCCCGACATCACCGATGTCTCGGCGGTCATCCGCGCGGCTCAGGCGTCCGAGGCCGATGTCTTCTGCTGCTTCTGCTATCCGGGTCAGATCATGCCTGCCATTGGGACGTCGATCGAACTGCGCTTCAATCCCAAGGCCTGGGTCGGCGGCCCAGGGGTGAACTTCGGCTTCTTCCAGGCGGCCTTTGGCCCGATGGCCGAAGGGGTCATGGGTTTCACGTCCTTCCACCCGTCGCAGTCGGCCGCAGCCCAAGCGCTGGCCGACAAGCTCTACGCCGGGAAGCCCGTGGAAATCCAGGACTACTGGGGGCACCCGCTCTACTGGGCAGGGCTGGAAATCTGGAAGCAGGCGATCGAGAAGGCAGGGTCCCTTGACCAGGCCGCCATCCGCGATGTGATCGCCGGCCAGCATTTCAACACTGTCCTGGGAGACACGTGGTTTGAGAACGGGCTGTTGTCCAAGGACTGCCACATGGGGGAGATCGGCCAGTGGCAGAGCGGCGTGTACCAGGTCGTTGGGCCAGTGGAGGATGCCACTGCGGAGATGATCTATCCCAAGCCGCCATGGCCCGCATAGGAGGGCATTGACTCCGCGCGCATTCCGTACGTTCTCGAGCAGGCTGCCTACAGGGCGCTGAAAGAACAGCCCTTCGGACGTTCGTGGCTCCCGGGAGTTCTTGAGTGCTCCCTGGGCAGCCTGCTCCCGTGAGAACAATGGGCCGGGGGCCATCGTCATCATGGAAACATTCTTGGGGATCGGGATAACCGGTTTGCTGGTCGGGGGACTGTATGCCCTGATTGCCATGGGGCTCAGTCTGCAATACGGCGTCGCTCGCGTGCTCAATGTGTCGCATGGCGAGTTCATCATGTTGGGGGCCCTGACCACCTGGACCATCTACACGACGTTTGACATCAACCCGCTGCTGTCCCTGGCTGTCTGCGGTCCCCTTGCTCTCATCTTGGGTTACGGTCTTCACCGGACGGTGTACGCACGACTGTTGGCCTCCTCGGCTTCGCCGGGCGCCTTCGAGAGCGGCTCGCTGCTGGCCTCATTCGGTCTGCTCTTTGTCATCCAGAACATCGCGCTAATTGCCTGGGGCCCGGAGATGAAGGGGTACTCCTATCTGTCGGTGCCGGTCGATGTGGGTGGCGTCTTGTTTGGCGCCAATCGGCTTCTGACCCTTGGTGCCGCGCTGCTCATCGGTGTGACGTTCTACATCTTCCTGGCGCGCACCCGCGTCGGCAAAGCGATCCGGGCCGCGGCTCAGGACTCGACCACCGCGGCCCTCATGGGAGTGAACATCAACAGCGTTCTCGCCCTTTGCTTCGGCCTGGGGGCCGGCCTGGCGGCCATCGCCGGCATGCTGATCAGCATGTGCTATCCCGTCAACGCGGTGATGGGTATCCCGTACACCGTCATCGCCACGGTTGTGGTTGTCCTGGGCGGATTGGGCAGCATCCCGGGCAGCTTCATCGGAGGCTTCGTCCTGGGTCTGATTGGGAGCATCGTGACCTACATCGAGCCTGGGCTGACATTGGCTGCCTACTACCTGATCTTCGCCCTGCTGCTGCTCGTGAAACCTACAGGGATCATGGGGAGGTAGACGCATGCAGACAGGCAAGGTTTCCTGGCTCAGGCTCCGCACACCCGTGTTGTTGCTTGTCCTCCTGGCGGTGATGGCCACACTCTCGCTCTATGCCTCCCCCTACACCGTCATCCTGGCCACCAACGTCCTGCTCTACGTAATCCTGACCATGAGTTGGGTGCTCTTCTCTGCTCCGACGGGCTACGTTTCATTGGCGACGGCCGCCTTCCTCGGGATGGGCATCTACACCTCGGCCATCCTGGGGGGGAAGCTGCCTCTGGCGGTGGTCATCCTGGCCGCCGCCCTGGCGAGCTTCGCCTTGGCCGCTCTGGTGGGCGCCCTGACGCTGAGGCTGAAAGGCGTCTACTTCGCCTTCTTCACCTTCGGGCTTGTTGAGCTCATCAAGCACCTGCTGCTGTGGTATGAGATCAAGGTCACGGGCGTTCGAGGGCGATTTGTCGTATCGGTGGACAACGTCACGATCTACTACGTTATTCTTGGCATTCTCGTGATCCTGCTGTTGGCGAGCTACCTGCTCCGGCGTTCCAGACTCGGGCTGGCGCTGCAGTGCATCGGGGAGTGTGAAGACGCTGCAGCACACACCGGGATCAACGTCAGCGTGGTGAAGACGGTGGTTTTCGCTCTCAGCGGGGTCTTTGTCGGGGCGGCGGGGGCGGCGATGGCAACACGGTGGACCTACGTCGACCCCTACATTGCCTTCGACTACATGTACTCCTTCACCCCGGTCGTGATGGCGGTCTTCGGCGGGATGGGGCAATTCCATGGGCCGATCCTGGGGGCCGTGGTGTTCGCTCTTCTGCGAGAGATCCTCATCACGCGATTCCCTTACTACTACATGTTCGTTTTGGGCCTGGTGTTGGTCGTCACCATCCTGTACCTGCCCCAAGGGCTGGTGGGATTGAGGCGAGAGTGGCCCTGGCGCGGAATGAGAGGCAACCGTGAGTCTGCTCGAGATTGAAGGGATCACCAAGCACTTCGGCGGACTGGCGGCCGTTTCCCGCGTCGATGTCCGAATCGATGAGGGGGAAGTCGTCGGACTGATCGGACCCAACGGCGCGGGCAAGACGACTTTGTTCAACCTGCTGTCGGGCGCACTGAAACCCGACTCGGGAACGATTCGCTTCCGGGCAGAGAACATCACCGGCCTCAAGCCCCACCAGATCTGTCACAAAGGGGTGGCCAGGACGTTTCAGTCCGTCAAGGTCTTCGGCGGGATGTCGGCCTTTCAGAACGTCCTGGTCGGCGCAATCTTCGGCGACTCGGACGGGATATCCCTGAAGGAAGCACGCGAGGAAGTGGTGAGGCTTCTGGAATTCGTCGGTCTGCCGAACGTCGGGGCAGTGGCTGCCAAAGATCTGACGCTGGCCAACCAGAAGCGGTTGGAACTCGCTCGGGCCCTGGCCAGCAAGCCTGGCCTGCTTCTGATCGACGAGCTGATGGCAGGGCTCAATCCCACCGAGGTGGCTCAGGCCATGGACTTGGTGGCCTCGATCCGCGAGCGGGGGACCACGGTCTTCCTCATCGAGCATGTCATGAAGGCGATCATGAGCATCTGTGACCGGATCATCGTGCTCCATCACGGGGAGAAGATCGCCGAAGGAACCCCGCACGAGATCGCCACCAGTCGCACCGTTGTCGAGGTGTACCTTGGGGAATAGCGGCATGCTGAAGCTTGTCGATGTCAACGCTCGCTACGGAAAGACCCAGGTCTTGTGGGATGTCGGCCTGGTGGTGGACTCAGGTGAAATCGTCGCGCTGGTGGGTTCGAACGGCGCCGGGAAGACGACGCTCCTCCGGACCATCTGTGGGCTCTTGCCTCCTTCCTCTGGCCGCGTGGAGTTCCTCGACCGGCGGATCGACGGACTGCCCGCGCACGCGGTGGTTGACCTCGGCATCTCGCAGGTGCCTGAAGGGGGGCGGGTGTTTCCGGACATGAGCGTTGGTGAGAACCTTGAGATGGGCGCCTATTCATCCCAGGTTTGGGGCCGGAGGCGGGAGACGATGCAGAGGGTCTTCCGGATCTTCCCCACGCTCAAGGAGAGACAGAGGCAGCTCGCCAAGACGCTGAGCGGTGGGGAACGGCAGATGCTCGCGATAGGTCGCGCTCTGATGTCAAGACCAAAGCTGTGTCTCCTGGACGAACCCTCCTACGGGTTGGCGCCGTTGCTGACCGCAGAGGTCTTCCGCATCGCCCGCATGCTGCGCGAGGAGGGGATCACGGTCCTGCTCATCGAGCAGAATGTGAAGCACACCCTGGAGACGGCAGACCGGGCCTACGTGCTCGAGAACGGCCGCATCAGCCTTGAGGGGAGGTGCAGCGACCTTCTGGAGAACGACTACGTGAGGAAAGCGTACCTGGGGTTGTAGCCTCGGGGATGTGAGTCTATCCGGGGATTCGGGTGGGGGTGGCTTTCCTGGAGGGCCCACCGAAAGCGCCGGATCGGGAAACGGGCTGCGACCGGCCTGCCTTCCCAGGGCGGGCATAGCCGATAGGACTCGCCGGGCGTGATCCGGGGATGCGCGGGCCGCCGGTCCCGCTGCCGGGGAAGTCGTCGGCGAGGGCGCCAGCCATCGACCGCCACCCGGTGCCTGCAGTATTCGGCCCCGCGTCGACACCACTCGACGGAGTTCATTCGGGGGCCGGGAGGAACCAGATGGAGATCAAGGCTGCGGTCGTGCACCAGAAATCGGGAAGTTTCGTCATCGAACGACTCGAACTCAGCGATCCGAACGACGACGAGGTCCTGGTTCGGATCGCGGCGGTAGGCATCTGCCACACAGATCTGGCCGGGCGAGACGGGTACTTGCCGATCCCGCCGCCTCCGAGCGTTTTTGGCCATGAGGGGGCGGGCGTCGTTGAGAGGGTGGGTGCGCGCGTGACCAAGGTCAAGCCCGGGGATCATGTGCTTCTGACCTGGGACTACTGCGGGGCATGCAGTGCATGCAAGTCGGGCAAGGTCCTCTACTGCCTGAACTTCTTCCTGCACAATTTCCACGGCGCCCGCCCGGATGGCACGGCCACCTTGAGAAAGGGGGATCAGGTCATCCACGGCTCCTTCTTCTGCCAGTCTTCCTTTGCCGATTACGCCCTGGCCAACGAGCGGAACGTGGTCAAGGTCCCTGCTGACATTCCCCTTGAGCTCCTCGGGCCGATGGGCTGCGGCATCATGACCGGGGCCGGTGCGGTGATGAATACGCTCCACCCCAGGCCGGGGAGTTCGATTGCCGTCTTCGGTGTGGGGAACGTGGGGATGAGCGCCATCCTCGCGTCCGTGGTGTGTGGCTGCACGACGATCATTGGTGTGGACGTCAATCCCGATCGCCTGGAGAAAGCCAGGCAACTGGGTGCCACCCACACCGTGAATGCCAGTGAAGTAGATCCCGTCGAGGCCATCCTCGAAATCACTGGCGGGGGCGCGCAGTTTAGCCTGGAGTGCGTCGGAAATCCGAAAGTGCTGCGGCAGGCGGTAGATGTCTTGCCCCGCCTCGGGATCTGCGGACTGACCGGAGTCGTGCCGCCTGGCACCGAGGTCGGCCTGAACATGGACCTCTTGATGAACGGTCGCACCGTGACCGGCATCCTCGGAGGCGATGCCATTCCGGATCTGTTCATCCCCGGGCTGGTTGAGCTGTACCGGCAGGGCAAGTTCCCCTTTGATCGAATGATCACCTGTTACCCGTTCGAGGAAATCGGCCGCGCTGTTGAGGACATGGAGAAGGGGAGGGTCATCAAGCCGGTCTTGCGGTTATGAGGGGCGGGGAGACGGTCGACCGCTCGATGAAAGGATGGCCACGCAGGCGACGTGACGATCGTGAGCTCAGAGGTTAAGCGGCACGGGTCGACGCGACCAGAGCGAGCCCGCCGGGGCGGGTGTCGCGTCACCGGGTCCGTGGAGTCCTACAGGGGAGGGCAACATGCGATTCATCCGGGTGAACATGAGCGACAAGACCGCTCGCGTCGAAGAGGCGCCGAAGGAGTATGCAGGACTCGGGGGGAGAGGCCTCACATCGATCCTGATCAACGCCGAGGTGCCCCCAACGTGCGACCCGCAGGGGCCAGAGAACAAGCTCATCTTTGCCCCTGGTTACCTGACGGGAACACCTCTGCCGAACACGGGCCGCATCTCCGTCGGGGCGAAAAGCCCGCTGACAGGAACGATCAAGGAGAGCAATGCCGGAGGAACCGTGGCGACGGCTCTGGCCCGCCTGGGGGTCTGCGCCGTCATCGTCGAGGGACAGGCACCGCCAGGGGACCTCAGCATCCTCAGGATTGACCAGAAGGGAGAGGTGACCATCCTTCCGGCTCATGAGTTCCGGGGAATGCGGACGTATGAGCTGGTGGAGCATATTCTGAAGGCCTATGGCGAGAGAACTTCGGTGATGTGCATCGGTCCGGCTGGAGAGTACAGGCTGGCGGTGGCCTCGATACAGTCCTCGGACGTCGATGGCCGTCCCTGTCGTGCCGCAGGACGAGGGGGCCTGGGAGCGGTCATGGGAGCCAAGGGACTCAAGGCGCTGGTTGTCGACCAACGGGGGAAAGCCGCCGACGCGATTGCCGACCCCAAGGCGTTCAAGGAGGCGGTGAAGGCCGTTGTGGAGATCGTGAAGGCAGATCCCATGAACGCCGAGGTGATGCCCAAGCTCGGGACAGCCGGCCTCGTCGCCCCCGTGAATGCCATGGGAGCTTTTCCCTCCTACAATGCCCGCAAGGGGGTGCTGGACGGTTGGGAGAAGATCAGCGGCGAAACCATGGCCCAAATCATCCAGGAGCGGGGTGGCAAGACGACCCACATGGGGTGCAGCCAGTGTGTCATCCATTGCTCGAATGAGTTCGTGGACAAGGATGGCAAGTTTGTCACCGGCTCCCTGGAATACGAGACTATCTGGGCAATGGGCGGCATGACCGGCACGACCGACCTGGACACGATCGCCCGCCTGGACCGACTGTGTGATGAGATCGGCGTCGACACCATGAGCACGGGCGTGGCGGTCGCCGTCGCCATGGACGCGGGCTACAAGCAATTTGGCGACGGGCAGGCTATCCTCGAGATGGTGGAGGAGATCGGGAAGGGGACGGAATTCGGAAGGATCCTGGGCAACGGTCCCGTGGGGGTGGGCAAGCACTTCAAGCACGACCGGGTTCCGGCGGTCAAGGGACAGAGTATCGCCGCGTATGACCCCAGAGCCATGCTGGGCCACGGGGTTCTCTACGCCACCTCGCCCATGGGTGCAGATCACACAGCGGGCAACATCGTCGGGGCGTACCTCGAGCGCAAGCTTGATCCACTGAGCCCTGAGGGCCAGATCGAGACCTCCCGCTTCCTTCAAATCGCAATGGCCGCGTTCGACGCCATGGGCCAGTGTTTCATGGCCAACGTGGCCTTGCTGAGCCCCGAAGGTGCCGCAGCCTTCCGCAGGGTGATCGAGGCCAAGTCGGGCGCAAGGCTGGGGCCCGACGACTTCCCGCAGGGTATGGGCATGCGCATTCTCAAGGCAGAGAAGGACTTCAACAGGAGGGCGGGCTTCACGCGCCAGGACGATCGCTTGCCCAGGTTCTTCTATGAGGAACCTCTGCCCCCGCACAACAAGGTCTTCGGCTTCCGTGATGAGGAGATCGACAGCACCCTGGATTTCTAGTGAGACGGAGGAATGAAGACCAGGGTCAGACTGTATGGCACGCTGAGGCAGCGTCAGCCCGCCGGCGGGCAAACCGATGGGATGGAGATCGAGATTCCGGAGGGAACAACGGCCGGAGACCTGCTGCACCTGCTCGGCATCCTGGAACCACAAGGGGTGGTTGTTATCATGGACGGCCGGGTGCTCGCGTTGGATGACGAGGTGCGGGGTGGAAGCGCCGTGGCCGTCTTTCAGGCCATCGGCGGAGGACAACCCACCGGTTGACTTTCGCGTGGCGTCGACTCAGAGGACGACTGCGAACGGAGGTGGTCCATGGCGGACTACGAGGCTCTACAGGCGAGGGTGCAAGAGCTGGCAGAGAGACATTGGGACGTGCCGGGGCTGGAGGCCAGGATCAGGAGGCTGTCCAAGGACGGGATTCCGAGGAAGAAGCTCGATCCACAGGGGATGCTGGCAAACAAGGAGGGAATCCTCGACCGTGTTCAGCGACACGCCGAGGAGTACAACTTCATCCTGAAGAACTGTGCCCAGGGTACGGCGCTTGCGCTGATGGAGGAGTTCGGACTGGGCAGCATGGAGATCATCAAAGCGCTGACTCCGTTCCCTGGGGTCGGCGGAACCGGTGAGATCTGTGGGGGAATCACCGGGACGCTGGTGACCTTCGGGTTGTTCTTTGGCAGCGATGACAGGCTGGACTACGAGGCCGTGAACAGGACGATTGCCACGTCCCAGAAGTTCATGGCCTTCTTCGAGGGAGAACTCGGCCATATCTACTGTGCCGACATCCTCGAAAAGGTGATCCTGGGCCACCGGCTCAACCCTGGGGAGAGCGAGGCGGCCATGATCACCTTTGCGAGCGAGAAGGGCTTTGAGAAGTGCGGGCTGCCGCCCGCGATTGGGGCCAGGCTCGCCGCCAGTTTCATGATCGACAGCATGCGGTAGGGCGAGCGCGCTCGGCTTCACATTTCGGGTCGGACGAGGGCAGGCGGTGTGGGGCCAGCAGGCCCCATGCCGCGAGCATGGAACGAGGCACAGTGTCGGCTCCTGCCTGGCAGGTCCTGGTCTTTGGTGTGGTGGGTGCGTGTCTGGCGGGAATCGTGGGCCGCGCGATCGCGATTGCCCGGATGCCACTCCATTTGAGGTGGGAGCTGGCGCCCGTACCGCACGATGAGGGGAAGGGTGGCTATGGAGGTTCCTATCTCGGAGAGTATGAGTGGTGGACCAAGCCGCGCCGGCGTTCCAGAACCGCTGTCTTCGTCTATATGGCCAAGGAGATGTTCTTGCTGAGAAGTGTCCGGAAATACAACCCGGGACTATGGCCGCTTTCCCTGGCGTTCCACTATGGACTGTACTTGATTGCCGGCTTCACTCTGTTGCTGGCAACGCACTCTGTCTGCATGGCGATCGGACTTGTCTCTCCTGCTGTTCAGCCCGTGCACAAAGGCTTCTCAGCCCTGGCTCTCCTGGGATACATGCTGGGAAGCCTGGGGACTGTCGGCCTTCTGCTTAGGCGCGGCCTCGATCCCCGACTCAGATCCTTCAGCACCGTCTCCAGGTATCTCAATCTGTTGTTCCTGGCGGCAGTCTTTCTGAGCGGCGGCTATGCCTGCATGCACTCAGGGGACTACGGCGGCGAGGTGAGCCGCTTCGCCCACAGCCTCATCACCCTGGACGCCGACGCGAAGGTGGCCTTCCCCTTTTCACTGCACTTCGTGCTCTCCCTTCTGTTCTTGCTGTATCTGCCCCTGACGGACATGATCCACTTCATCGCCAAGTACTTCACCTATCACGCGGTGCGATGGGATGACCGACCGCAGAACGAACCAATGCAGCGGCAGCTGAGGGGGCTCCTCAGGCAGCCTGTCACTTGGTCGGCTTCCCATATAAACTCTGATGGTCCGAAGAACTGGGCAGACACCGTCGGAGCGGAATCGAGCAGTGAAACGACGTCTTAGGCTCGGGGATGTTTCCAGGGACGGAGACGGGCAGCTCGCCAAGATCGATGTCGGTGATCTGATGCCGCTCCCCTCTGTCTGCGGCGACCTCAGAGGACGGCCGGGATGGGACGTCGTCGATCCGAAGGATAGGGCACGCGTGGTATGCAATCTCGACGGCGTGGTGGCGGTCGGGCTCCCGAAGCCTGAGACTGAGCGGGAGAAGGAGGAATCCGTCCGGCTCTTCCTCTCAGGCCTGAGGAAGCTCCTGAGCCGCCAGGACAACTGGACCTTCCTGCAGCCCCTTGTCCTTTCATTGGATTACTGTGCTCAGTGTCAGACGTGCAGCGAGGCCTGCCCAATCTACCTGGCCAGCGGCCGCAACGACCTCTATCGTCCAACGTATCGTGCCGAGATCATCAGGCGCCTTGTCCACAAGCGCGTACGGCGCGGCGGGAAGCTCCTTGCCAGACTCTATCGAGGCGATGTGGAGGTCAACTGGACGACCATCACCAGGCTGTGCGAGTTGAGCTATCGATGCACCCTTTGCCGCCGCTGCACGCAATCCTGTCCGATGGGCGTCGATAACGCTCTCCTGACTCGCGAGATACGCAAGCTCTTCAGCCAGGAACTGGGCTGGAGTCCAGAAGAGCTTCACGACAAGGGCACGGTGCTTCAGCTCAGGGTCGGCTCGCCGACGGGGTTGAAACCTCGCGTCGCAAGGGACAACGTCGAGTTTCTGGACAAGGACTTCGGTGAAGCCACCGGTCTTGAGTTCTCCACCCCTTGGGATAAGCAGGGCGCTGACGTCTTGCTCATTCATAGCGCCGGCGCCATCCTTTCCTGGCCGGAAAACCCGGCTGCCCTTGCCATTCTGTGTCATGCGGCCGGGATCAGCTGGACTCTCTCGACGGAGGCGCCGGGGTACGAAGGTGTCAACTATGGTGTCTTCTATGACGATGTTCAGCTTGCGAGAATCGCTATCCGTCATGCTCAAATCGCCAGGAAGCTCGGGGTCAAGAAGATCGTCATGGGCGAATGCGGCCATCAGCACAAGGCACTCATGGCGGTGGCCGACAGGATCCTTGTCGGAGACCTAAACGTCCCTCGGGAGAGCGTGATGCCCTTCCTGGAGCACCTGGTGTTCAGCGGTAGGATCAGTTTCGACCCTTCCCGCAACAACTTCCCTGTCACGCTGCACGATCCCTGCAACATCGTACGCGGTCTGGGCATCGTCGAACCACAGCGGAGGATTCTCCGCTATCTCTGCCCGCAATTCCGTGAGATGACACCTCACGGAGTAGACAACTACTGCTGCGGTGGCGGCGGTGGACTGAGCGTGATGTCCAGGACGAACTTCATGGATTGGAGAGTCAACGTTGCAGGAAGGATCAAGTTCAAACAGATCGGGGAAGCCTTCCGCGATCAGCCCGGACCAGAGGTCAGGAAGTACGTGTGCGCGCCATGTCTGAACTGCAAGATGCAGCTCAGGGACCTGTTCGATTCCTACGGCGCGTGGGAGAGGTTCGGCATCACCTTCGGAGGCCTGGCCGAGCTGATCGTTAACGCCATGGTGGGGCTCCGAAAGCCCTTCATTGAATGGCCGGACTAGACGTACCCGTGTCGTCCAGGTGCGGCGGCTCAGGCAGACCGCGGGGAAGAGCGGCCTTGTCGGCCGAATCCTAGCCGGTGGGAAACGGGAAGAAACGAGTCGTCAATAGAGAGAGGTCACCAGACATGCCCCAATTGGAACTCGCCGGCAGAATGTGCGAAGTCGATGAGAAAGGCTTCTTCCAGGAGACCGACAAGTGGAACGAGGAAATCGCCAGGGCCTATGCCGCGCTTGAAGGGGTGACTGAACTCAGTGAAGATCATTGGGTCGTGATCCGCTACCTGAGAAGCTACTATCTGGAGAACGGCATTTGCCCGATGATCAGGCGGCTGACCAAGGAGACGGGATTGGGGCTGAAGCGGCTCTATGAGCTCTTTCCGCAGGGGCCTGCCAACTCGGCGTGCAAGTGGGCCGGCGTTCCCAAACCAACAGGGTGTGTGTAGCCTCGAGCGCGTGGTGTCTTCGGCTACCTGTCACCCCGCGCGCAACTGCCGCGCGCGGCTTCTCTGTCTTCTCGGGCCATCAGGCGCCGTGTCTGATGTGCACGATCGCGGCGACCGACACCTCCTCTCCTCCGGCGACCGTGTCCCGCCGCAACGCGCCCGCGCGCCGCAGGCCTTGGCTTTGCGGAGGTCATTCGCTGTGACATACATCGGAGGTGAACCGTCCGTCTCCCGAACAGGCTCTTGTCCTCTTGGAGGATACATGCCGAAGAGGGGCGCGATCAACCGCCAAGCCAGCGGGAGAGGCGGCTCGTCCGTCCTGTTGTGACGGGAATCTCTCAGAGACAGACAGAAAGGGTTGATGGTTGTGGCACAAGAGACCTGGAAGGACTACAGGCAGAAGAAGCATTCGAAGCCGCTGCCGCTCAAGGGCATCCGGGTGTTGGAGGTGTGCACTCTCTTGCTGGGTCCTTCGGGACCGGGCTTTCTGGCGAGGATGGGTGCCGAGGTGATCAAGTGCGAGATGCCGCCTCTGGGCGATACCCTGCGCAGCTTGGTGCCCTTTGGCTATTGGTTCAGGGAGCAGAGTACGTCATTCCTACGGCCCAATCCGAACAAGTACTGGCTGGGCCTTGATCTGCACAAGCCCGAAGGTCAGGAGCTCTTTCGTCAGCTCGCCGCTAAGGCTGACATCATAGAAGAGAATCAGAGACCGGGGGTTATGGAACGGTGGAATGTTGGCTACCGCCAGATCAGGGAGATCAATCCGCGCATCATCTACATCTCCAAGACGGGATTTGGGCAGTGGGGCCAGTATGCCTGGGAAAACCGGCCCAGCAACGATGGCGCGGCTCAGGCGATGTCTGGATACGCCTGGATGTCGAGCTTCCCCGGACAGCGGCCGCTCAAGAACCGGCTGTACATCTGCGACAGCTACGGAGCACTGATGGGTGAAGTGGCGGTCCTAGCGGCTCTCCACTATCGGGAGAGGACCGGGAAGGGGCAGTTCATCGAGCTGTCGCAGAGCGAGAGCATCATGCGGGTAATGTCCTGGGTCTGGCCCTACCAACAGCTCACGGGCAAGGGGGCCATGCCGGCAGGCAACCGCGACGTTTCGGTCTGTCCTGCCGACACGTTCCGCTGCGTTGATGACAGGTTTGTCGCGCTGGCCGCGCCCACTCCCGAGGAGTTCCGAGGCCTGTGCACTGCAATGGGCAGGCCGGAACTGGCGGACGATCCCAGATACAAGGACCACCTCACCCGGCTGCAGGAGAGAAACGCGACCGCGATCCTGGGCCTCATTGCCGATTGGGTGAGGACCAAGACTCCTGAAGAGATCGAAGCCCTGGCCGAGAAGCATGGCTTCGCGGCGTCTCGCGTCTACACCATCAAGGACGTGGTGGAGGATGAGCACTTCCGTGAACGCGGGTTCGTGAAGGAGGTGGACGATCCCCTCCTCGGTGAGTTCCTGGACTACGAGTTCCCTGTCATGATGTCCAAGACGCCTCCCAGGGTGACCTGGTCGATCCGACCGGTCGGCTTCGACAACGAGTACATCATGACGCATCTTCTGGGCAAGAGCGAAGATCAGATCCGGCAACTGTACGAGCGTGGCGCGTTGGGGAAGTGGGCACAGGTGCTGGGGCGCCGGCCGCCCTCCAGCTGGGATGGCAAGGCCGGGTTGATCCTGGCTAGGGACTGAAGTCGGCTTCTCTTCGCGGCGGCAAGGATGACGCAGATGGAAGAAAAGGCTTGGGCAGATTGGATCAGGGAGAGGGACGATCCGAGGATCGCACACGCAAGGCCCGAGGCTCTGGATGACGTCACCGTCCTGGACTTGAGCTACAAGAGCTTCGCGGGATGCTACTGCTCCTCCATGCTGGCTGAGTTCGGGGCTGAGGTCTTGAGAGTGGAGCCACCCGAGGGGGATTTCCTCAGGACGTGCACTCCTTACGGGATACTGCACCGGGGCGAGGGTCTCAACTACCTCAGCGAGGGCAGGAACAAGTTCCACATCACCCTGAACCTGCATAAGCCGGAGGCCAGAGAGATGCTCAAATCCCTGGCGGCGCAGGCAGATGTGCTCATCGAGACCTTCCGACCCGGGGTCATGGATGCATGGGGAATTGGCTACGAAGCGTTGAAGGAGATCAACCCCAGGCTGATCTTTGCTTCGATCACGGCGTATGGCCAGTTCGGGCCCAAGAGCCTCAGTCAGATGCCGGACTACGACAGCATCGTGCAGGCCCGATCCGGCGCCCAGTATGACACGGGGGAGATCATGCCGGAAGGCAAGAGCTACGATGACTGCCCCTGGGCTGTCCCCACCAAGGCTGGACCCTGGATAGGTTGGGCCACAGCGGGGACATTCATGGCAGTGGGGATCCTGGCTGCCTTGCATTGGAGGGATCTGACCGGAGAGGGGCAGGCGCTGGATGTTGCTTCGGCTGAGGCCTACGCCTGCCTGGAGGACTGGGCTGCGGTGTGGTACCAGGGAGCAGGTGTCATCAATGAGCGCTTTGGCAACCTGAACGCCGCTGGATGGTTGTACTGCTTCGCGCCAACGAAGGACGGTGCTGTCTTCCTGGGTGCGCTGAGATTGGAAATGTGGCAGGCGTTTGCCGACATGCTGGGGAAGTGGGACGAGTGGGGTGCGGCGAGCTGGAGGGACCTGGCCTCGTTCACGCCCAAGGAGGAGCAACTGAAATGGGCGTCGCTGGTGTTTGCGGAAACCCGGAAGTACACCAACGAGGAATTGGTGGGCATGTCCGTGGAATATGCCAGGAAAGGCCGTCTGGCTCCCATTACCCCGGTGGTGGCCCCCGTCTGTGCTCCCGAGGAGACCATGCACGATGCGAACTGGCTGGAACGCGGCATTTTCGCTCCGGTTGAGGATCCCGCGTATGGCGAGATCATTGTCGCCCAGGCGCAACACAAGATGACCGAGACGCCCATCAGGACGAAGTGGGTGTGCCGAGCGGTGGGCCAAGACAATGAGCATATCTACCTCAAATACAAGGGCTTTGGCCCCCGCAGGCTGAAGGAGTTGAGGGAGGCCGGGATCATCTAGGCGACAAGAGTTGCCCGACAGGAGAACGGACATGTATTCAGGAGGGCATGCAGGCAGGGTATTGCGCATCAATCTCAGCAACAAGACATCGAGAGAAGAACCTTCTACACGCATCGCTTCTCGCGGTGTTCTGCGCCAATGCGAATCCCAATTGCCAGTCAGGGTAATGCTATCCACAAGGTGTTAACTCGTGGTAGGCGAAGAGCCCAAGAGAGTTGGTACGATGCAGTCCGGAAGAGACTCCCGAAAAGCGCACTCGAAGGAGCTGGACATGTTCACCAATGCATATGTTCCCTACAAAGGATACTGGTGTTCCCCTTTTTGCCGTTGGCAGGGGTCGCTGCAGAATCAGAATTCCACAGAACTGGCTGCTGCCGCGGCGAAACGGTTCTTTGAATTGCGCGGGATCACGCCTGACATCTTCGATGGTATCGTCTACGGCGCGACCATTCCGCAGCCGCAGTGGTTCTATGATGCCCCCCATCTTGCCACGCTGATGGGCAATCCAAAGATCAGTGGGCCCCGGATCGCCCAGGCGTGCGCTACCTCCACGGTCTGCCTCCATTACGCCGCGTCCTGCATCGAGGTGGGAGGCAGCATTAATGTGCTGGTGGTCACCGCTGACCGAACATCGAATTGCCCAAACATCCTCTGGCCGAACCCTTCGGGTCCCGGCGGAAAGCCGCATTTCGAGAGCTGGATGATCGACGGTTTCAACTTGGATCCTATTGCTGAGACTGGCCCGTTGGGTACAGCCAACAACGTCGCCAAGAAGCACGGCATCACACGGGAAGAATCCGACGCCCTGGTTCTCAGCCGATACAACAAGTACACGGAGTCGACGGCAGAGGGCCGCAAGTTTCAGAAACGCTATATGCTTCCCCTGGAAGTCAGGCTTTCCAAGAAACAGTCCATCATTGTGGAAGAGGATGAAGGGATTATCCCCTGCACCGCCGAGGGCCTGGCAGAGCTAAAGACCGTGTCCCCAGATTCCATCCTGACCTTCGCCGCCCAGACCCATCCGGCGGATGGAAACGCTGGCATGATTGTCGCCACAAAGGAGAAAGCGGATGAGATCTCCGCCGACAGGTCCGTGACCATCCGGATTGTCTCCTACGGATTCGCGCGTGCCGAAAAGGCATACATGCCTGAGGCACCCATCCCAGCAGCGATGCAGGCTTTGGCAAAGGCGGGGATAGCGGCGTCTGATCTTGCGGCGCTCAAAACCCATAACCCGTTCTCCGTTAACGATATCGTCATGAGAAGAGAGTTGGGGATCGATGACAAGATATTCAACAATTACGGATGCTCTCTGATCTATGGACACCCCCAAGGGCCCACTGTCATGAGGTTGACCATTGAACTGATCGAGGAGCTGGTTCTGAAAGGCGGCGGTTATGGACTGGTGGCCGGTTGTGCCGCGGGCGATTCAGGAGCCGCCCTGGCTATCAAGGTCAACTAGTCGCGCTCTTGATCGAGGGTCCGGGTTAACGTATCTTGAACAGGGCAACTGAGAAAGACGCCCTGTCCCATGCAGGCGGGACTTTGCACAACGGAATTGCCGAAACCAACACCCACGATAGCAGGAGGTATGTCATGCACATCAAGAAGGTTGGGGTCGTCGGTTGTGGGTTGATGGGGTCGGGTATCGCGCAGACGGCGGCAGAAGGTGGATTCG
Source organism: uncultured Anaerolineaceae bacterium (assembly GCA_964575425.1). Taxonomy (GTDB): domain Bacteria; phylum Chloroflexota; class Anaerolineae; order Anaerolineales; family E44-bin32; genus DATEAV01. Next base: position 48,613 of record CAZNRD010000012.1, read on the forward strand.
CGACGATTGTGCGCGAGCCGACCCAGGAACTGCTGGACAGGGGGCTGGAACGCATTCGCAGCTTCCTGGCGAAGGGCGTGGACAAGGGCAAGATGTCGCCTGAGCGCCGCGAGGAGGTGTGGGGGCGCATCGAGGGGACGACGAATCTGCAGAATCTGTCAGACTGCGATCTTGTGATCGAAGCCATCACCGAGGAGCGTGAGGCAAAGAAAGCGCTGTTCGCGGAGCTCGACAAGATCTGCAAGCCCGGCGCGATCTTCGCCACCAACACGTCGTCGTTCCGCGTGGCGGAAATCGCGGCGGCGACGAAGCGCCCGAGCCTAGTTGGCGGGTTACACTATTTCTTTCCGCCGGTCATCAACAGACTGCTGGAAGTCATCCGTGCGAAAGACACCGCGCCCGAAGTCATCGAGACGCTACTGAACTTCGGTCGCCTGACCGGCAAGTTGCCGATCCTTGTTCTTGATTCGCCGGGATTTGCCATCAATCGTTTCTTCATTGCATGGTACAACGAAGCCATTCGTCTGCTGGACGAAGGCGTGGCAAACATCCCGACGATTGACGCCGCGGCGCGCGAGACGTTCGGAGTCAGCATGGGACCGTACGAGCTGATCAATGTGTCGGGGGTGCCCCTCGCGTATCACGCCGCGGTTTCGCTCAGCGAATCGGTGGGCGAGTTCTACAAGCCGGCGACGCATCTGCGCGAGCTGTTCGAGTCGGGCGGATTGTGGGACCTGTCGGGCGACGTGGATCCGGCGCGGAAGCAGGCTGTTGCGGATCGATTGCTGGGCGTGGTATGCGGCGTAGCGGCACGTGTCGTCGAAGAAGGCGTGGCGACGGTGGAGGATGTGGATCGCGGCGCGACGATTGGCCTGCGCTGGACGAAGGGGCCATTCGCCCTCATGAATGGCCTGGGTCTCAGACGCGCCTTGACGTTGATGAAACCCATCGAGGAGAAGCATCCGGGTTTCATCCCCCGCTTGATGAAGAAGCAAGCAGCGAGCGGCAAGCCCTGGACTTTGCGGGGCGTTCGCCTATCCGTTGACGGCGCGATTGCCCACATCACGATGAGCCGCCCTGAGGCGATGAACGCGCTGAACACCGAAGTGCTGCACGAGCTGAAGGACGCGCTGGCGCAGGTGCGCGCGAATCGCGCGGTGCGGGTCGTCATCCTTTCCGGCGAAGGCAACGCGTTCATCTCCGGCGCGGACATCAAGGAGATGCAGGCGCTGGCAGCCAAACCCGCCGCGATCCGGGCATTCACCGAGTTCGGGCAGGCAGTGCTGCGCGACATCGAGACCCTGCCCCAACCAGTCATCGCCGCCATCAACGGCTTTGCGCTCGGCGGCGGACTGGAGCTCGCGCTCGCATGCGACATCCGCATCGCCTCGTCGGAGGCGCGCTTTGGCTTTCCGGAAGTCGGCCTGGGTATTCTCCCCGGTTTGGGCGGCACGCAGCGCACGACGCGATTGGCGGGACGGGGCGCCGCCGCAGAGCTCATATTCAGCGGCGATGTGATCGGTGCCGAAGAAGCCGCGCGTATGGGTCTGCTGAATCGCGTCGTGGCGCCAGCGCAGTTGATGGAGACGGCGCGTGAGATGGCGGATCGCATTGCGTCGCGTGCGCCGCTCGCGGTCGCTAGAGCCAAAGTTGCGATTCTGGCAGCGCAGCAGTTGCCGCTCGACAAGGGGCTGGCGTTCGAACTGGAGCGGGCGTGCGAAGTGATGACAACGCCGGATCGCGTCGAGGGGATGCGAGCGTTCGTCGAAAGGCGGAAGCCCGTCTTCACGGGGCAGGAAGCGCCCCCGCCGCGGCCGGCCAAGCGCAAGACGAGACGCTAGATCCGGGTCGGCACATCGGGGAGTGAATTCCGCGCGCGCCGCCCCGTTGCCAGGCGGCGACGGGGCACCTGCTTGTCGAGAACATGCACGAGGATTGAACCACAATGCCCGCTTCTTTGCATGAGATCTTCGAATCGCGCTCGGTGGCGGTCGTCGGTGCATCAAGGGATCCGTTCAAGGCGGGGCACCAGGTTGTGCGAACGCTGCTTGCCGCCGGATACTTGGGCAGGATCTATCCGGTCAATCGCAACGAAGAGGAGATCCTGGGTCTGCCGTGCTATGGTTCCATCGCCGAGATCGGAGAACCGCTCGATCTCATCGTGGTCAGTCTGCCGGGCAAGGCGGTCATCACCTTGATGGAAGAAGCCGAACAGCGCGGCGATGTCAAAGGCGTTGTGGTGCTCTCCGCCGGATTTGCCGAGACTGGGATCCCGGAGAACGTCGAGGCGCAGCGGCAGCTTGCCGAGATCGCCCGGCGCTCCGGTATCCGGGTGTTCGGGCCGAACTGCATCGGGATCATGAACCCGGACCTGAAACTCGTCACCGGTTTCCATCCTGGGATCAGCCTCATTCCCGGCAGCCTCGGCTACGTGACGCAGAGCGGCGCGCTGGGCGGAACGCTCGTGACGATGGCTCTCAGTCAGCCCAGGCCGTTGGGGTTTGCGCGTTTCGCTCACGTTGGCAACATGTGCGATGTGTCGAACCTGGAACTGATCGAAGAGTACGGCAAGGATCCCAGGATTGAGGTGATTTTGGTCTATCTCGAAGGGGTCAAGGACGGTCGCGAGTTGGTGCGGGTTGCGGGCCGGGTGACTAGGAACAAACCGGTGCTCGTGCTCAAAGTGGGCCGCACCGAGATCGGCTCCAAGGCAGCGCTCTCGCACACCGGCACGCTCGCCGGTACGGATGCGGTGTACAGCGGCGCGTTCAGGCAATGCGGCGTTGTGCGCGCCAGCACGATGCACGATTTGATCGCCGGCGCAAAAGCGATTGCGATGTTGCCCAAACCGCGCGGCAATCGGGTTTGCATCCTCACCGAAGCCGGCGGCCTGGGCGTCGTGAGTATGGATGAGGTGGAAGCCGGCGGCGTGTTGGAACTCGCGCCGATGAGCCAGGAGACGTGCCAGAGACTGACGGCCCTATTGCCGCCGATGGCGATGGTCTGCAAACCGAACGGGTACGTGGACATGACCGCCGCGGCCATGGCGAGGGAATTCGGCGAGGCGATGCGCCTCGTCTTGTCCGATCCAAGTGTGGATATGGTTGTGTTGAACAGCATTCCGCCGACGTTCCTGCCCGCGATGGATGTCGCGCAAGCTATCGTGCCGGTCGTCAGGGAATTCAGCAAGCCGGTCGCGACGTGTTTCACGGTCGGTCAGGCCATGGCGGAGACGCGCCGCTATCTCGAAGAGAACGGCATCCCCACCTTCGAGACACCCGATTCCGCCGTGCGCGCGCTGGCGATCCTGACGCAGGCAACATTCCGCGTGAGCCATGCCCTTGTCGATGTGCCTGCTGCTCGTCACCCGATTCTCGATCGCGCTGTTCTCGAAGGGCGCCATCTCCTGGAGCCCGAGGCGCTCGATTTCCTCAGCGACCATGGCATCGCGGTGATGCCGCACGTCTTGGCGCGAACCCGGGAAGAGGCGCAACGCGCCGCGATGGAAATGAACAGCCCCGTGGTGCTCAAGGTCGTATCCCCCCAGGTCATTCACAAGAGTGACGTCGGCGGTGTCAGGATCAATCTCCAGGGCAGCGAGGCGGTGGGCCAGGGTCATGACGAATTGCTGAAGGACGTGAAGCGCGCCGTGCCCGCGGCAGATATCCGCGGCGTGCTGGTCGTGCCGATGGCGCAGCCGGGCACCGAGTTGATCGTCGGAATGGTGCGCGACGCACAGTTCGGTCCAACGATCATGTTCGGCATGGGTGGGGTGTTTGTGGAAGTGTTTCAGGATGTGAGTTTCCGCATCGCGCCGTTTGATGGAGAGGTCGCGCGGGACATGATCAGCGAGACCAGGGGCCATCGCGTGCTGCAGGGCATGCGCGGCGAGAAACCGAAGGATATCGCGAGTCTGGCGGACCTGTTAGTGCAAATATCCCAGTTGGCCGCACGGTATCCGCAGATCAAGGAAATCGATCTGAATCCAGTTCGGGTCTATGAATGCGGATATTGCATTTTGGACGCGCGCATCTTGCTGGAGGCGGAATAGGCAGGTTGGTGCATTCGAAAACGCAGCCGCAGAGGAGTCCTTGAGGAGACATGCCCTGATGTCGTCGTCGCCGTGCGCCTGGCGCGGCGATAGCCCCTGCCGGGCGACGGCATCCGTTGGCTGGCAAGGGGCACGCCTGTCTGCGGCGGAGTGGGCCCCAGGGAATCGTGGGTAAGCGCGCCGGCCGCATTGGGCAGGATCTGCGCCCTTCACACACCGGGAATGCTCGGCCATGTCCCTCTCGACGCCGAAGGCCATGCCGCCGGGCTTTGCGGAAGGGCCTTCTCATGATATATGTGACAAAGCCGCCAGCCGATGACCGATGAGGCTGCCGCCCTCCTGGATGGAACATGGCGAAGAAAGGTGCTGCCAGCCGACAAGCCCAGGCCACGGAGACCGCGAACAGGATCTATGCAGCCGCGATTGAGCTCCTGGACCGCAAGGGTTTCGAGAGGCTTACGATTGCCGAGATCAGCAAGAGGGCGGGGGTCTCGGTCGGGGCCTTCTATCACCACTTTCGCTCGAAAGACGACATCCTTGCGGAGATCTTCCGCAGGGCTGACTTGTACTTCCTCAGCGAAGTGGTCCGTGACCTGAACCAGCGCACGGTCCCAGAGCAGATCGTCAGGTACTTCGACCACTACGCGAGATTCAATGTGGCCAGCGGCGTGGAACTGACACAGCGGCTCTTCAATCCGAAGGTGAAGCTGTTCATCCAGAAGGACAGGCCCATGCAGACGATTCTGCAGGACCTGATTCGCAAGGGGCAGGAGAGGGACGAGATCCGCGCCGACGCGGAGCCCGAAGAGCTGGCCAGATTGCTGTTTGTGATGGCGCGCGGGGTGGTCTTCGAGTGGAGCCTGCACGATGGCGGCTACGATCTCGAGGCGACAATGCACAGGTACATGGAAACCCTTGTGTCAACGCTGCGTCCGGCGCGGCCTTCCCCTGCCTGAAAGGTGATCTCATCAGTAAACGGGAATGGCCCGCCGGCAGCAGAGGCATCTCTCCGCCCGCGTGCCGACCCCGAGGGGCCAGCCCCGACGATCCAGGGCACAGACGACGCTCGCCGCAGGAGGCAAAGGGGCGAGCTCAGTCCCCAAGCGTCTCGTAGTACTCGTCACCGAGGTTGTTGGGGTTGAGAGCCTGCCGGATCTTGTGCTGGTAGCGGAAGACGGAAGGTTGCGGCGCGGCAAGGTGCATCCGGTCTCGTTCCTCCTTGGGGGTGGTGCGGCCGTCCGGGCCGCGCGCGTGCTCGTTCCACTTCTCCATGCCCACCCCCCAGCCCTTCTCGAGGCCAAACTGTGTGCAGGCATCAAAGAATTCCCGCGTGCCATCGGTTGACTCCCGGTCGTGGGGATCGAAGCACGTGAAGTTCTCCCACAGGCAGGTGCCCCCGCCACCCTGACCTCCGATCGGCCCCATCATGCAGTCGCCACCGCCCTGCACAAAGGCGCCCCGTTGCTCCCAGGACTTTTTGAACTCGGCTGCCTCTTCAACGTGGGTGGTGCCGTAATCCGCGGCGCCCATCAGGCCGAAGGCGCCGTCGTAGGATCCTCCGAACACCAGATTCAGGTTCTTATGACCGAGTCGGATCAGATAGAGAAGCATCCATTGGTTGATCTCCGGCTCGTTCATGGCCTCGACCTTCCAGCCACCAGTCCTTGCCAGGATGTCATCGAAAGCCTTCTCCTGCCACGCAATGTCCCTCGTGGTCATGCCGGCGAGGACGATCTGGAAGTCGTGCCTGGATTCCTTGGTCACCCTCTGCACCTCGGGATCGTTCAGGATCTCCTCAATATCCCCGAGCGTCTTTGTGGGGTCGGTCAGGATCTTGACCATCGCAAACTTGAGGTCTCTACCGAACATGTTGTACTGGCGATGGGCGAGATAGCCGATTCCGGTTTCCCAAATCAGATAGACAGCATCGGCCCACGCCTTCCAGGTCGGAAAAGCCACGGTATACGCCCGCAGATTGCGGGGCAGGGGTGATCTGTACGCCGGGGCGATCCCTTCGACGGGAAGCGTCGGCGGGCCAGGCCATGCGAAGAGCTTGACGGCGCATTTGGTGAACACGCCCATGGCGCCTTTGGCACCGAGGAATCCTCTGGCCACGCCCTTCATGCTCGGGCCCGGCCCTTCACCGCAGAACCAGCCGCAGCCGGAGCCCAACGATCCCGTGCGGATTAGATCGCCCGTAGGCATCACCCACTCCATGGCAAGCAGGTTGTCGTACTGCCACCCGCCATAGAGATTGCTGGGGCCCGAACCGAAGTACGAGGTGGCAGTGGCCAGGATGGAGCAGCTGCAACCGGATCCGGGCAGATGGGCGTTCAGGCCCAGCTTCATGGCTTCGGCCTGAAGGGTTGCTCCGATCACGCCCGGCTCGATCACCGCGAACATGTTCTTCTCGTCAATCTCGATGATCCGGTCCATGCGCCGCATGTCCAGTTGGAGCGTGTTGTCTTCCGAGGGAAATCCCTGCCCCGACCAGAAGGTGCTGGAGGCCTTGAACCGGATCTTGTGCTGGTTGCACAGGCGGACAATGGCCCGGACTTCTTCCGTGCTTCCCGGCAGGAGGACAGCGGCTCCCCTTGGAGTGTAGGTGTCGAAGTAGGGGCCGAGATGGTTGGCGGTGTGGGCAAGAGAGTATCGGTAGGAATCAAGCACCGCCGGGTCATCGGAGATGTTTGCCGGGCCGACGATATCTTCCAAAGCCCTGTAGATATGCCTCGGCAGCGTCATCGCCTTCCTCCCCTAGACCGCCTTCAGGACAAGGTCGACAACATCGAAGACCTGCATGCGCTCTCCCATGGCCGGCTGGGCATCCAGGAAGTTCCTTTCGCACCATGGGCAGGCACTGACCAGTGCCTGGGCGCCGCAGGTCCTGGCTTCCGTGATCCTTTCAGCAGCAGTCCACCGCGAAAAATCGGGATAGGCTTCGCGCACACCCCCGCCCGCCCCGCAGCACCAGCTGAATTCCCTCGTCCTCTCCATCTCCACCAGCTCCAGGCCGGGGATGCTCCTCAACACGCTCCGCGGAGGATCGTACACACCCCAGGCGCCGTTGTAGCGGGGCCTCCTTGGCTCGTAGACGATGATCTGACCCTTGACCTTCTTCTCCACACCATTCCACGGCACATACGGTTCTCCCTGCCGGCCCAAGTGGCAGGGATCGTGGTAGGTCACGGTCATGGGAATGCGAGAGCGCGGGGTAAGCCTGCCTTCTCGAATCAACCGGTCCAAGACCTCGACCGTGTGCAGAACCTCGACCCGTGAGCCGAGCGCTGGGTAGAGACGCTTGAAGGCGTGGTAGCCGTCTGCGCATGATGTGAGGATGGTCTTCACGCCGGCCTCGGCCCACGCGGCGATATTCGCCCTGGCGAGACGGGCAAACTCGTCCCGGTAACCCATGGAGTAGACTCGGCCCCCGCAGCAGGATTCGCGGTCGCCCAGGATGCCGACCTCGACACTGGCTTTCTGCAGGAGCTGCACGGCAGCTCGGGCGGTTGGCTGCATCTCCCGATCGAAGCTGTACCTGCAGCCAGCGTGGAAGAGAACCTCCGCCTTTTCCGAGGGCAGACGCCGCACCTCCAGGCCGTCTGCCCACTCTCCCCGACGGGCCCGGGGATGGTCCGAGGGGCCGGCTTCACCGTGAAGAGCCGCGATGACGGCCCCGTGAGCCTCAAGGCCCTGGCCGTCCTCGACGAGCCTGAATTTGAGCTCCCGGACCATTTCCAATGGCTCCAGGTTGTAGCGGCAGATCTTGCAGCTGACGTCGCACGACCCGCAGGCTAGGCAGGTGAAGGCGATGTTTCGCACAGTGTCCGAGTAGCCGCTGTCTCCCCGCAAGAGGGATCGCGCGACCGCGTATCTGCCCCGGGCGGAGTAGCTGTTGAAGTTGTAGTAGGAGATGCTGGGACAGTTCTTGGCGAATCTCCAGCTCTTTACGTGGTCGAACGGTATCCACTTGCAGTAGGAGCACTGGCTGCATCGATCCATTTCTGCCGTGAAGTCTTCCAGAGCCATTTGTCTCTCCCACGTCGCGTGCGGCTAGAAGCAGAGCTTGCCGGGATTCATCACGTTGTTGGGGTCGAAGATTGACTTGATCTTCCGCGTCACCTGCGTGGTCATGGCATCTGCGTTGTAGACCATGTCGGCCCAGATCCCGTACGGTCGTGAGAAGTACGCCTCCTGCCTCCAGAGCTTACGGCTGGCCGCGCGGAACAACGCCTGCGTCCGGAGGGCCTCCGTCCTGTTCTCGCGGTCAAAGGGCAGGATGAACTCGCAGTGGCAGCCCACGCCCTGGTGCACAGGCTGGATGTAGGTTCCGATGTCTGTTGTCGGAAACCGATGGTCGCTGGCCAGGGCATACATCGTTTCCACATGGCCGGGCGTCTTGTCGAGCGTGGTCAGGAAGAACAGCTCCTGTGCCCCACCCCTCGATCTCAGCTTCCAGTGGGGTTCCGCAGAGGCCTGCAGGAGGCGAGGCAACAGGTCCTCGCCGCGGCAGCCCGGCACCGCCGGCAGCAATCGGAGCCCGAATTGCTGGGCGATGTCGCGGATGTCTTCGTGCTGGGCCTCAATCCTTTCTCTTGCGAGAATCTGACCACCGGTGATCCCGACAACTGCGGTCCAGGCAGGGAGGGTCCGGCTCAACGGTTCGGTCTCTGCCTGGTCGTGTGCAAGGATGGCGGCCAGACAGGCGCTGTTGACGATGAAGAGCTCGTCGCCGAAGCGGAATCGCAGCAGTCGATAGGTGAAGTCGACCAATTCCTCCAGCGTGTGGGCCGGCACCAGGCACAGCTTCCGGAGTGACGGAAGGACCTCGCACTTCACGGAGGCCCAGGTGACGATTCCCATGGTGCCCTGGGCCGCCGAAACGAGCTTGTAGAAGTCGGTCTGCCCCGGCCCAGGGCCCTGCAAGGGGACGATGCCTCTCCGCCATTTCTCCTCATCATCACTTCGCAGGAATCCCGTTCCGCTCCAGAACTTCTCCCCGTTGCCCCACACGATCTCCAGGCTCCGCAGTGGCTCAAGCAGGTTCCACTGGTATCTGGGCGAAATCACTGGCTCCCTCTCCAGCAGGCTGGCGAGGACGGACTTGGATGCCCGAGGCAGAAGCGGGGTTACGACGCGCAGGCCGTGCCTCTCAAGCTCAGCTTGCAGCTGTGGGAATGTCACGCCTGGCTCGATCACAACCAGTCGGTTCCTGCGGTCGACCTTCAGGATCCGCCTCATTTCGCTCAAGTCGACGATGATGGCATTGGGAACCGCAGGAGATGAACCACCCCGCATGTGTGGCCCGCCGGAGCTGATCGGCACCAACGGCGTGAGGGTGGTGTTCGCCCAGGCGACGATTTCCTGCACCTGCCTGACGTCCCGCGGTTTGACCTTGAAGCGGGGTCTCACCGGGAGGGTCAGATCGCTCGCCAGCGAGAAGCCCTCCTCCAAGCCCGGTTCCTCCAGGACACCTGCCTCGCCGACGATCTCGGTCAACCTTGCCTTGATTTCATCCATGGGGGAGCTCTCGCGTTGCGCCGGAAAAGAGACCGAACGGGTTCAGTGAGCGCGTTCAGTCTACATGAATTCAAGGGCCGAGTCAACGAGAGGGAATGACATCCAATGCGGCTTGAGCATCGGCTGCGCCGGGAAGGCGGCAGGCTTCAACACTCGCGCCAGGGCCGGGACTCGGGGCGCCCAACAGCCGCGAGCGTCCCCTCAGACGGAGGAGCAGCGGCGGCGGGGCCGGCCGAGATGTCCTCGCCCGTGGCCCGCCCAGGCTGCCACCATGCTTCCGCCGCTCGGGGTCGGAGTTCAGCCTAGAAGCATGGCCTGAGCAAAGACAGTGGCGAAGAGAGGGTGAGCGGCAAGCTCGAGATAGTTGATCCGAGAGGCCAGGTCTCGCGCCGCCTGCCGCTTGGTGCGAGAGATGAGTGCCAGCTTGGCGCCCATGCCGGCTGCGTTGCCCACCTGGCGGAAGCGCTCCAACGGCAGCCGAGGAAGCAGACCGATGGCGATCGCGTTGGTGACATCGATGTAGCTGCCGAACGCCCCGGCGATGATCACCGAATCGATCTCCTGCAGTTCCCGGCCGCTCAACGCAAGCAGCATCTCAATGCCGGTGCGCATTGCCCCTTTGGCAAGCTGCAGCTGGCGGACGTCCTGCTGGGTGAAGGCAATAGCACCCCGTCCTGGCTCGGCTGTGCTCCCGCCGCTGACCGATGATTCATCGACCAGGACGAACTCGCGCACCCCATCCACCTCGCGCACCCGCGGGTGGTTGAGCATGCGTCCGTGCCGATCGATAACCCCGGCCAGGAAGAGCTGAGCCATCGTGTCGACGATGCCGGATCCACACAACCCCGCCGGTGTCCCGCCGCCGATTGTCTGGCACTCGATTCGGTCCCCGACCAGACGCAGTCGTTCGATGGCGCCATTGGCCGCACGCATGCCGTGCTTGATGTGCGCCCCCTCGAATGCCGGCCCGGAGGCGCAGGAGGCGCTGGTCAGCACGCCTTCGCTGGCCAGGCAGATCTCCGTGTTGGTGCCGATGTCAATGGCCAGGACAAGCCCTTGTTGCTGCTCGACCTGGGCTGCCAGAAGCATCGCCACATGGTCGGCGCCGACGTACCCGGCGACATTGGGCAGCAGATGCACGTATGCTCCGGGCGCAATCCGCAAGCCCAGATCGCGTGCCTTCACATTGAGAGCGGAAGCGACGGCAGGCACGTAAGGGGCAAGGGCGAGCTGTCTGACCGGCAACCCCAAGAACAGATGATGCATCGCCGTATTGCCCACGACAACCATGTCGACGATGTGCGAGGGTTCGGCGTCGACTCGGGCGCACAGCTCCGAGGCCGCCTCGTTGACGGCACCAACGACGAGTTGGCGCAGAAGCGCGCGTTTGTCTTCATCCTGCTCGGCAAGGGCGATGCGTGCCACCACATCTTCGCCGTATGCAATCTGCGGGTTCATCAAGCCGTGTGATGACAGCGTCTGGCCGCGGTTGAGGTCGACCAGGTAGGCGGCGATCTTGGTTGTGCCAAGGTCGACGGCCAGTCCCAGCGGAGCGGATTCGGGCGATAGAAGTCCAATGACCTCACCTTCCCGCACGACCGCGCGCACGCGCCAGCGGCCGCTCTCGGGATCCACGTGAGCGCGGAGGCTGGGGGATATGTGGCGCAGGACCTCCAGATCGATCGTTGTCGCCACAAGGCCGCATTGGTGTTCCAGCGCCTCGGTCAGCCTTCCCGCATCCGCGCGCAGGTCATCCAGCGAGGGAGGCGGCAGCGTGACCACGCAGCTTCTCGCCACGGGATCCGGTGCTACCGGTGTTTCCTCGCCTTCAACCTGTGTCCGCTGCGGAGACGTCAGTGACTCCAGGGGCACTCGGACCCTGCAGTCGGCCAGAGGAATCGCGCGGCACGCCAGGCGGTAGCCCTGCGCGATCGCCACCGCGCTGAGGAATTCCGCCTCTTCAGACGTCGGTCTGCATACCTCGCCCTCCATGACCTGAACGATGCACCGCCCGCATCCGCCGATCCCGCCGCACAGACTCGCGAGATCCACGCCCAGCTGGCGGGCGCAATCCAGCAGCGTTGCGTCCCTCGGGCACTTCCCCCGCCGACCGATCGGCTCGAAGTCGATGAAATGGCTCATTGGGCGCTCGGAGAGAAGTATAGCCTATGCGCGGTGACAGGCCGGGTTTGCCCCAAGACGCCGTGTCGGGTTTCGTGGCCAGTCAGGGGAGGGCGGAGCAGCGGGCCCGGAAGCTGACCTGTCTTCCTGGGCATCGCTGGCGCACGTCGACCGTCGCCGCGCCTATCTTGCGGGCAGGATCGAAGGCGCAGACCGCGAATGGATGGCGAGAGTCGTGATCGATTCTGTACTGGCTGGCCGATGGCTTACGAAATGACCCGACGCCTCGGAGGTGCCGGGTCATTCCCCCGCTTGGAGGCGACGGCGGGATTTGCCAGCCCTGGCATCCGGTCGGGCATTGCATGCTGCTCCTGGGAAAAGCTGCGTGCGGGCGTTGTCTGCCAGGGCCGGCGGGCCAGGCAACCCGCGCATGAGGCTCTTGCACCACCCGGCGGCGGCAAATCGGACCCTTGCTCGCCTTTGGCCAGATTCCCTGTATTGATCTCGGTTTTCTGAGTTGCCTGGCGAACCCAGACCCTAGACCGTCTTCTGGCGCGAGCCACCCGGCAATGCCGCGCGTTCTCGATCAGCAGACTACTTCACGGCTTCTGACGTTGTCTCATACGTATCTGAACCCACTCAGCGTGTGGGTTGCCCACGGGACGTCTGTTCAAGGTCGTTGCCCACTGTGCGGGTGTCAGCCTCGATCGCCAGGGCAATGGCCCCCAATACCCCGGCTTGCGAACCGAGGGCGGGGGGGACAATGTAGGCCTCTATCCCTTCAAGAATCGCTGGCGCACGCACGTAACCGTTGAGGCGCTGCTTCACCTGAACGCGCAACCTGGAAAAGAGATGGTGTTGGGTCATGACGCCGCCGCCCAGGATGATGCGTTGTGGTGAGAGGGTGTAAATGCAGGTGGTCAAGGCCAGGGCGAGGTAATGGGCTTCGAGATCCCAGGCTGGGTGATCGGGCGGCAGCGACTCGGGCCGGCTGTTCCAACGCTTTTCAATGGCCGGGCCCGAGGCCAGCCCTTCGAAGCAGTCACCATGAAAGGGGCACAAGCCCGGAAACGGATCGGCATTTGTGTCATGCGGGAGAGGAATGTGGCCCATTTCAGGATGGAGCAGCCCGTGGAGGCGTTGGGCGCCTACCAGGCCACCGCCCCCAATGCCGGTCCCCACGGTGAGATAGACAAACGTGTCCAGCCCCTGGGCCGCGCCCCACCGCCATTCGGCTAGCGCGGCCGCGTTCACATCGGTGTCAAAGCCAATCGGTATGCTGAATTGGTGTTGAAACAGGCCAACGATGTTGGTGTTGGTCCAACCAGGCTTGGGGGTCGAAGTGATGTAGCCGAAGGTGGGCGAGGTTGGTCGAAGGTCAAGCGGCCCAAACGACGCAATGCCTAGTGCGGCCAGCGGGCCCAATTGGTCTTGCTGTTGGCGAAAGAACCCGAGGGCATGGCGCAGGGTTTCATCGGGCGTCGTTGTGGCGAACCGGATTCCGGCGCGTATGTCGCCGGGGCCAGTGCCTACGACACAGGCAAACTTCGTTCCCCCCGCTTCTAGACCGCCATAGAGCTGCCTCATAGCCGACTCCTATGATGATAAGCCTGATGCCGACCGCCGTATCTCCGTGAAGTCCAGGTCCAGTTCCGGACTGGCTCAGCGCCAATTCGCCAACGAGCGGTGAGCAGCATCCACCTCGGCGGGGAAGGGCTGACCGAGTTCCCCGCTCAAGGCCCTACCCCGTCCGGGCTTATTGTCCACACAGGAGCCTGTTCGTCCAGCCGTCCTCGATCGACTTGCCAGCATGATGTGCGCCAGGGGGATATTTGGCGAATGATCCATCGATTGCCGACTGAAAGGTGCCAACAGGATTGTGGGCCACTAAGTTGCGCGTGGTCGTGACGTGTCGGGAGCGGTCTGCTGGAGGCGAGCCGTCGAGCAATCGTAGGCCCCACACGGAGGAGAGCAGCCTGGTCGACGGGCAAGCGCTGCACGAACACTCCAATCATAGTCACAGCGCCAGTCCAAAACGAGGTCAGGGGAAGTACGTCAGCATTGCGCCCGTCGCATCGCGATACTGAATGGTCGATGAGCGCAAGTTCAGATCGACCGTGAGAGTGCATTCCTGCGCGTTCTTCTTCCAGCTCAAGCGCAAGCTTTGGTCGTCCGAGTCCAGAACGGCGAAATCGCCGTCAAAGGCGCCGTACTCATTTCGGAATTCGATCAACCGAATCAGCCGCTGCACCACCGGCTGTTGCAGGGCCTGCTCTACTTCCTCAACGCTATAGTTGTGCCGATTGATTTCGCGGCCATCGCCTGTTCTTTCCGCTGCGGATTGATCGTTCTCCCCTGCCAGCAGGCCAACATAGTAGACCTGCGGGACGCCAGGTGTGAAGAACTGAATAGCCCTGGCAGCCAAATAGGCATCGTCGTTGCAGTCCAGCAGAGAATAGAATGCCCCCCGGATCTGATGGACATCGAGACCATCCGGATCCTTATGCCTGGGAGAGAGTACACGGCTGAGATTGGCGCCCCTATTCAGACAGATGTCAACCACCTTGCGAACATCTTCACTTCTATAGAGGCCGTTCAGGTCCGGCATGATCGGCACTCCATCATGACAATCAAGCATGGTGAATTGCCGGTGCGGTCGGATTCTCAGGTACTCTTTCAACCTTCTGCCAGTTCCATTCAACAGCGCGTCGAGTACCGTGTATGGCAGGATGAAGTCATAAATCCAATATCCTCTTTCGGCCAAGTTGAACTGGGCTGCGTAGTCCGCATGGACTTCCGGTAGCACTTCGATCCCAAGGGCATTGGCAAGTCCCGAGATCCACTCCAAGAAGCGATAGATCTCTGGCTGCACGAAGAAACACGTGGTTCCTCGCTTCTTGGTCACAAAGCCGACCGCATCCAGCCGTACGATGCTGACACCGTTCTCGGCGAACTTGGTCATGCATTCAGTCAGCAGGTGGCGCGCGATCTCGGAATTCACGTCGATGTCAACTTGGCCTGAGGGACTCGTCTTGCCGAAAGTCGTCCAGACTCGCACGACTTCACCCGTATCCCTGATGGTGAAGGTGGAGAATGGCTCCCGCCGACGCAGAAACATCCTCTCTATCTCGTCGCGTGGAGGATCGCCAGCTGGCCAGATCTTACTTGCGGGAATGAAGAGGTCGGCATACTCGGACTTGCGCCCGTTCTTGAGGAAATCCTGAAAGTAGATCGATTGCGCGGATAGGTGATTGACCACTAGGTCTAGCAAGATGGGGCTCTCTTTGCCGATCCGTCGGACATCTTCCCAGGTGCCGAATTCCGGCGCGATGTCGAGATGGGTCATGGGGGCAAAACCCCGGTCATCGGAAGACGGGAACGGGGGCAGAATGTGGATCCCGCCTTTGAAGAGACCAGGGAAATGAGTCTGCAAGATGTGACGAAGCGCTCCTAGATCCCCCCCGAGCGAATCCGGATAGGTAATCAGCTGGACTTCGTTCTTGACCGTCATAGTAGGCGTTATGCAACAGCGACTACTTCATAATCCTTCCCTATCACGAAATCAGCCAGTTGCTTGTGGCCAGCAATGATCTTGTGTTCCGTGCTTAGCACTTGCTCAGTAAACGGATCGCCTACTTCTTTGCCCCGGTTTCTTTTCTGGCGGTCTTCCAGGGTGTCCAGCCAATCCCTGGCGATGAATATCCTGGTATCGACGTGCTTGAGCAGAGACGTGTATGTTCCTTCCGCAATCAGGACTCTGATCCCATCCAACGTGACGGTCTCTTGCTGGATTGTGTTGGAGTTGTAGTCAACCAGCGGTTTGGTTATCTCTCTTTCCCCTTGGATAGCAGACACCAGATTCCGTTCCATCAGGTCAAGTCTCACTTCCACATGAGGCCCAAGCCATTGCGGATCGTTTCGCCTCTCCATGTCGTTCGATCTGGGCGGGAGGACAAAGTAGTCATCCTGTCCCAACACGACACATCTGATACCGTACTTCTCCAATGCGTCTGCAATGGCCCTGCTGGTTGCGGACTTGCCGCTGCCAGATTCCCCTGCGACCGTGATGGTGTATCTTGTGCTCTTCCGTCTGATTGCATCGATGATCTGTGGGACAATCTGAGCCGCCGCTCGTCTGTGGCATTCTTGGAGTACGACGACGTCGCCTTTCATGGTGGTCTCCCAGTCGCTGCATTGGCGGGTCTCTCTTCGGAGTGGACGAGGGTTGGGAGGCCCTGCCCCTTGCCCCGGCGCGGAGACTGCTTGGCCAGTGCCACCTTCGCGCTCAGGAGTTTCGTGCCGCCGCCTCCGATGGCGCGTTTCGGGGAGAAACCGTTACTCTCCATTGGGCAGCCGAAGCCAGAGATAGGAGTAAGGTTTGAGTTCCAGTTCCGCCCCCAGGGAGACGACGGAGGATGAGAGCAGGTCGAGGCAATCCTTTCGATACTGCGGCGGGACAACGACGGACTGCACGTCATGGCTCAGATTGCCGAGAACGAGCACGACATCATCCCCCTTCTGGCGCAGGTATGCCGCCACCGTCGGGTTGCCGATCTCCACCCACTCCATGCTGTCGCTGCCAAATGCGGCGTGTCCTTTTCGCACGGCGATCATCTTCTGGATGGTATGGAACAGCGAGTAAGGATCTCTCAACTGGGCGGCCACATTGACGTTGGGAAACGCCAGATCTCCTTTGACGAGTTCCGTGTACGGGGTTCCGGTGGTGAAGCCTGCGTTGGGGGAAGAGTCCCATTGCATGGGCGTACGGACGCCGTTTCGGTCGAACAGGTCGAGGTTATCACCCATTCCGATCTCATCGCCGTAGTAGATGATGGGCGCACCGGGCAAGGTGAAGAGGAGCGACTTCGCCAGTTCGATCTTGCGGCGATCGTTATCCAACAGGGGCGCAAGGCGCCGGCGGATGCCCAGGTTCAAGCGCATCCGAGGATCAGGCGCATACTCCGCCCACATCCACTCGCGCTCCTCCTCGGTTACCATCTCGAGGGTGAGCTCGTCGTGATTCCTCAGGAACGTGCACCACTGACAGTCCGGGGGGATGGGTGCGGTCTTCTCCATTACCCAGCGGATGGGTCCGACCTCGCCGCGGCGCAGAGCCATGAAGATGCGCGGCATGAGCGGGAAGTGGAACGCCATGTGGAACTCATCGCCTTCGCCGAAGTAGGGACGCACATCCTCGGGCCATTGGTTCGCCTCGGAGAGAAGGACGCACCCTGGATAGCGTTCGCTTGTGAAGGAGCGCAACCGCTTCAGATAGGCGTGCGTCTCCGGGAGGTTCTCGCAGACGGTGCCTTCGCGCTCAAAGAGGTAGGGCGCTGCGTCCACACGGAAGCCGTCAATGCCGATTTCCAGCCAGAAGCGCGCCACGTTGAGCATTTCATCCTGGACTTTCGGGTTATCGAAGTTCAGGTCGGGCTGGCTGGAATAGAAGCGATGCCAGTAGTACTGGGCGGCTTGCTCGTCCCACGTCCAGTTGGAGGATTCGGTGTCGACGAAGACTATTCGCGCGTCCCTGTACTTCTGGTCCGTGTCGCTCCAGACGTAGTAGTCGCGGTAGGGCGAGCTCCTACTGGAACGTGCGGACTGGAACCAGGGATGTTCATCGGAAGTGTGATTCAGCACCAGATCCATGATGATGCGGATTCCGTGGGAATGAGCTGCCTCGATCAGTACCTTGAGATCGTCCAGTGACCCGTAGGCGCGGTCCACGTCGTAGTAGTCTGCAACGTCATAGCCGTCGTCCTTGAGCGGAGAGGGATAGACGGGCATCATCCAAACGCAGTCCACACCGAGGATCTGTAGGTAGTCGATCTTTTCGGCAATCCCGCGCAGGTCGCCGCGTCCGTCGCCATTGCTGTCCTTGAAGGCGCGGACCGCAACTTCGTAGAAGACCGCATTCTTGTACCAGAACTCATCGTTCATGCATTGGTATCCACGCCCCCCTGAAGAGAGAGCCGAGTCATTGGTGATCAAATGTTGATCGCGTTCTGTTCGATGACTTCGCGGTACCAGCGGGCACTTTGTTTGGGAATACGTCGCTGGATCCGATAGTCCACACGAACCAGCCCGAAGCGGCTGCTGTAGCCACGCTCCCACTCGAAGTTGTCGAAGATGGTCCATCTGAAATACCCATGCACATTGGTGCCTCTTCGCCAAGTACCAATGTCCCCAGGTAAAGGACTGAAACCAACAGCCCGCTCTTGCCCCGTGGTCTGGGCTCCAAACGAGATCCCTCCCGGCTTCTTCCCTTCAGCCGTGGACCTCGGAAGCGGGTGGCCAGGGTGAGCCCTGGGAGCCTGCCGAGTCGAGCGTTTGGCAACAGTCATTCGTCGCTCGCATGATTGGAATCAAGCGCCCAATGCACGGCTCCGCCATCCGGCTAGCCTCACGCAGCCCTCATGTCTGACTGAGTCCCAAGGCCGGTGGATCAACACCGCTAGAGATATCCCTATCGCGAACTCTGGGTCTTCGATTGCCCCGCCGGCAAATGGTCTAGCCTTTCACAGAGCCTGCCAGCAAGCCTCGCAAGAAGTATCGCTGCAGCGCAAAGAACACAGTCAAGGGCAATACCATTGACACGAATGCTCCTGCGGTTAGCAGGTGCCAATCCTGGCCGCGCGCCCCGACGATCGCTGCCATGCGCTGCGTCACCAGCTCGAACTCGGGATTCCCACCCAGGAAGATCAGGGCCACCAGATAGTCGTTCCAAACCCAGTTGAACTGGAAGATCGCAAACGAAGCCAGGGCCGGCACCGACAGGGGCAGGACCAGCTGGGTGAACGCCGTGAAATGTGAGGCACCGTCGATATAGGCTGATTCGAGGATCTCCCGCGGCAGGCTGCTGATGTAGTTGTAGAGGAGGTAGGTTGCCAGCGCCAGCCCGAAACCCGTGTGCGACAGCCAGATGCCCAGGAAGGTTCCGTTTAGATTCAACGCCTTGTAGTCCCTGAGGATGGGCACCAGGGCGATTTGCAGGGGAACCACCTGCAGCGCGACGACCATGATGAACATTTCGCGCCGTCCTGGAAACTCCATCCACGCGAAGGCATAAGCCGCAAACGCAGCGATCAGAATGGGAATCACGGTCGATGGAACGGCCACAGACAGGCTGTTCACGAAGGCCCGGATCATGTTGTCGCCAGGAACCACCTCCACTGTACCGTCTGCGCGTGTGAGCGTGAGATCGTGGCCTCCCAATACCTGCTTGTAGTTGTCAAGCGTGAAATTCCACGACACGGTCCAGACCCTTTCCTGCACTTCCACTCTGCCCCGACGCTTGTTGCCGAGCCAGGTCACACGCCTGCCGTCCGGGGTTTCGATTCCTGCCCGGAATTCTTCGAAAGTTCCCGTCACCCCTTCGATTTCCATGACCTGATTGGGATCTACGCCCAGGGCAATGGGGTCGATCACCCTGACCGGCCGCCAATCACGGTGGGGAAAAACATTCCACCATCCCGAGGTGGCAATATCGTCCCGGTCGCGCCAGGAGGAGATGAAGATCCCCATGGTGGGGATGGTCCACAGGACGACCAAGAGAAGCAGGGTTCCATTGACCAGGAGGCGGTTGAGTTGTTTTTGACGCTTTCCGCTTTTCATCTCAGACGGCCTCCCGCTTCCGGAATTGCCGCAGGTTGTAGATCATGACGGGCACCACGGCAAGCAACAACACAATGGCGATCGCGGAACCAAAGCCGGAGTTGCGGTTGGTGAAGGATTGGCGATAGAACTGCGTGGCAATGACGTGCGTGCCGAATTGGCCCCCGGTCATCACCCATACCACGTCGAAGATCTTCAGGGTAAAGATGACGATGGTAGTCCAGACCGAGACGACGGTTCCGCCTATGTAAGGAATCATGATGCGGAAGAAGATCTGGAACTCGTTGGCGCCGTCGATGCGACTCGCCTCCAGCAGTTCTTCGGGGATGCCTTTCAGCGCCGCCGAGAAAAGCACCATGGCGAACCCGGCCTGCAGCCAGATCACGATCACGATCAGAAACAGGTTGTTCCAAGGCGCGACATTCACCCATTGTGGCCAAGCTTGAGGTGTCCCGCCCAACGCCACCACGATGTCGTTCAACAGGCCGATCTGCGCTTGTGCGGCGGGCCGGTATTCATAGATGAAGTTCCATATGATGCCTGCGCCCACGAAGGAAATGGCCATGGGTAGGAAGATAAGTGATTTCGCAGCCTTCTCAAAGCTGCTGCGGTCGGCCAGCACCGCGATGACCAGGCCGAATAGAACCGAGAAGGTGCTGGCGAAGACAATCCACATCAGGTTGTTGCGAAACGATTGCAACATCAGCTGTTCGGTGAAAACGGCGACATAGTTCCGCAGGCCTACGAAGCTCTCGCTGGCCAATAGTTGGAAGAACCCGAGCCCAGCCTCCGGGCCATCTCTGCTGAACAGACTGATCCAGAACGTGCGTAGGGCTGGGATCGCAAGATACCAGGCAAGGATCGCCATCCCCGGACCCACGAACACAAAAGGCAGGAGCCGGGTCCTCAACGCATCCGGGAGCCTCTCAACAAGGCTATTGAATACCCAGAACAGGAGAGCGACCCCACCCACGCCCCACACGATCGCCACCAATGCAATGACGCCCCGCGGGGCATCGCTGTCGCGTAGGAAGATGAAGCCCACATAGAGAACATAGAAAGCAATGAGGGGAATGCCTACCGCCAACAGAACACGACCTACTAGCGAAAGGATCCTGATCCAGATCGATTGGCTCAGCAAATTCCCGCCGCGCGAAGCGTCCATGGCTCATTCCTCGGATACTGGCCGGAGAGGACGTATCTGGGAGAGGTGTGTTTCTACGAGAACTGGATCTCCGAAGCCCAAGTATGAAACAGCTGGGGCGGACCGCCGCTTGGCGGCCCACCCCAGGAAACAAGCCGAACGCTACCTGGGCCAGGTGGCGTCGATCGCCCGCAAGGCCGTATCCAGATCCTCCGAACCGGCAACGTAGCTCGTCATGTGCTCCCAGAACGAACCAGCGCCAACCTCGCCGGGCATCAGGTCAGAGCCGTCGAACAGGAAGCTGGTTGCCTCTAGCACCAGTGCGGCAATACCGCGTTCCAGGTCAACGCCGTACATGTCCGGTGTGGCGGTCTGGTGTGCGGCCAGCGCGCCGCCGCCTTCAAGGAAGCCGGAGGCGGATTGGGGAGTTGTGAAGTATTCCATCAACGCGCGTACTTCGGGCCGGTCATTGAACATCACCATCATGTCGCCAGCGACCAGGAAGGGCTTCCCATATGCCGGATCCACGGGCGGGAGGTAGAAGAACGAATAGTCTTCACCCGCTACCTTCCCCTTCGGGAAGAAACCGGTGATGAAGTTGCCCTGTCTGTGCATCCAGCACTTGGGCGGATCGTCGAACATGGGGGCGGGGGCGTCACCAAAAAAGGTTGAGACGATGGAGGACCGACCGCCGTACACGTATGCGTCGTTGAACCAAAGCTCACTCCAGGTCTCGATGGCCCTCCTGACCTCGGGGGAGTCGAAGGGCAGTGTGCCGGCCACCCAGGCGTCGTAGTTCTCCAGCGACGTCGTGCGCAGCATCATCTCTTCGGTCCAGTCGGTGGCAGTCCAACCGGTTGCGGCGCCGGACTCGATGCCGATGCACCAGGCGGTATCACCGTCATCAGCGATCTGCTGAGTCAGGGCCATCAACTCATCCCAGGTCTCGGGGATTTCATAGCCGGCTGCCTCCCATGCCCGCAAGGGATACCAGACCAGGCTCTTGGCATTGAAGCGATGGAACACACCGGCCTCAACACCGTCAACGGTAGCCATGTCCCGCCAGCTCTGGTTGTACTGCTGGCTCAGCCACTCCTCCGGAATGAAGGAGGTGACATCGACGACATTGCCGGACCTCACGAATTGGGCAGCTTTGCCCGGCTGCGGGAAGTCCACGATGTCGGGTGCATCGCCGGCATCCACGCGCACGGAGATCGTGGCCTCGAATTCCTTGTTGCCGATGTAGTTGACGTCAATCCCGGTGGCCTCTTCAAATGCAGCGACCGATTCGGCAAGCTTGACCCCGTCGGGGTCCTTGCCTTCCATAGCGCCATCCACCGTCACGGTGGTTCCGGCATACGTGCCCCTCAGGGCTTCTTCCAAGGCGCCGCCAGGCGGGTAAGGAAAGGGCGCTTCGGGCATGGCAGGTGCCTCGGTGGCCGCCGGTGCCTTGGTGGCGGCGGGCACCTCGGGCTCAACGGGAGCTGCGGTACGGGCCGGTGCGCAGGCTGTGAGGAACATGCCTGCAACGAGCAACAAGCCCATGAATCGCCCAACCATCTCTCTCATTTCTCGCTCCTTGTTTCGGGGGGACTACTTGAATGAACCGGCGGTCGGGGAATGGGAGGGGGATATCTCTGGCTGCTCACCTCCTTGTGTCCAACGTTGATAAGCCCGTCCTGTCCAGATCAGGTGAAAGCGTTTCCATGAAAGCACTTTCATGGTGAAGTATAGCACATCTGCACGGGATGTCAATACAGTGTATGGGTTCAACAGATATGAGACAGTCGAAGCTTTCGGGCCATCCCGGGATG
>CAZNRD010000013.1:0-64099 GCA_964575425.1 uncultured Anaerolineaceae bacterium
TGACCAGATCCGCCCCACACTCAGCGCTGAACCCTGATTGCTCTCTGCACGCCCAGTCGTGCGGTCTGCAATCGCTGAGCCTAGCCCATTGCCGACAGGAACGCCTCGGCTGTGTCTGCGTCCGAGGCGCTGCCATAGAGATCGATCGTGAGCTGGCTAGTCGAGTGCCCGGCCATCCGCTGGGCGGCGTTGATCGGGACCCCGCGTTTCAGCCATCGCCTGACAGCCGTGTGTCGGATCATGTGAGGGTGAACCTTCACCCCCGCCCTTTCACCAAGGCGTCGCAGCACTTGCCGCAGGCCATCGGGCCTCAGCCCAAACACCGACTCCCTCGAATCCCCCGGCGAGCACGCCTCGACCAGAAGCCTCCATGTTTCGAGAGTGCAGTACGTGACCCTCCGCCGGTCGCCTTTTCCGTGGCGGACCCTCACCCGCACAAGGGCCGCATCAGGGGTGAAATCGCCCCATGTCAGGCGGCAGACCTCACCTCGGCGAAGTCCAGTGTCCAACATCAGCTCGATGAGTACCCGGTCTCTTGGATCGCGACACGCTTTGCCCAGACGGTCGATCTCATCCTCCCTCAGATACTCGGGGTCAGGCTTGGGCACTCTGGGCATCTGCATGACCGGCACGGCTTCCAAGACCCCCTCCCTGCCGCCGAAGTAGAGCAATGCGCGGACGACGCGGCTATATGCGTGCAGCGTGCCCGGCGCTAGGCGCTGGCCTTTGCGCTTGTCCCTCGCTCGATTGCCAGTCAGCTGCAGCCAAGCCAGGAACGCGCGCAGGTGCCGCGCCTCGAAGTCAGCCGGCACTACCCCTGACTCGGCGGCCCATAGTAGGAACCGCTCGATCCCGTACTGGTAGAACTCCAGCGAGCGATCTTTCAGTCCGTGCGCGCGCCTGTCAGTGAGGAACTCGTCGACGAGCTGGGGCCAGGTGGTCGCCTTGAGGGCAGGCATTCCAGGCATTGATCCTCCGCCCGGAAGCCGCTTTCAAATTTCCATGACCTAGATCATGACCGAGGGGGCAAACCATCCTTGTCCCAGGAATCGGCCAATCTAGGACTTGAGGGCTTAGTGCTCCCAGGAGGGCTCGAACCTCCAGCCTTGCGCTTAAGAGGCGCCTGCTCTAGCCGGTTGAGCTATGGGAGCTTTGCCCCACTGTTCGCTAACTTAAGAGTCAGCTGCTCTGCCAAATTGAGCTAGTGGGCCGTGCGCAGCGAATTATACCAGCGCAGATGGCATCGTCAACCGCCGCCCCGCAGCCAGCCCCGCAGCCCGTAGTACACCAGCGCAATCACCTCCCGCAGCGCCACCTTGCTCGCCTCCAGCGCTTCGAGGTCCGGCTGCAGCGGGAACGACGACAGCGGAAACGTTTCGGAATGCTGCGCCGCGACCGACGGCATCGGCTCCAGCCCCACCGCCCGAAACGCCCTCAGCGCCCGCGGCATGTGCGTCGGCGAGGTGACCAGCACGAAGCGCTCGAGCCCTTGCTCCTCCAGCATCGGCCTCAGCGCCACGGCCTGCCCGCGCGTGTTCTGCGAGACAGTCTCCAACAGGATCCGCTCCGCCGGCACCCCAAGCTGCATCAACGCCAGACGCATAGCCTGGCTTTCCGCTGACCCTCCACGCAGCAATTCCGACGACCCGCCCGAGGCAATCACCCAAGGCTCATCCATCAGCCGATACAACCGTGCCCCCTCGATCGCTCGCAGCGCGCTCGAGTCGCTCACGATCTGGATCTCCCCGCCCGGCGCGCGGTGCGTCACGCTGCCGCCCCCCAGCACAACGATCGCCTCGACTCCCACCAACTCCTCCGGGTCGGCAATCGACTCGAACTCGCGCCCCAAGGCCGCCTCCAGATTGCCAGCCACCAGCGGCGTGCTCATCAACCAGTACCCCGCCGCCAGAACGGCCAGCCAGCCACGACCCCACGCCCGCGCCCGGCGACCCCCAAACAACGCAACCACGCCCAGCGTCACGCCCAACAGCAGAAAGCTGAGCGACCCCGGGAGCATGAACCCCTTGACGAAATCGGCTGCACCTTCCACGGACCTCGCTCCTTGCCCGCCGCCTGGGCAGGCCCGACAAGGATACCGCACTTCCCCGCGGAGAGGCGGGAAAGACGGGCCACCTGCAGCCAGGCCCTTGCCGGTATATAATGGGGCCAGTTCGCCCCCGGAGGGGAACTCGATGCAACGCTGGCTCCGCAGGCTCCTCGGCGGGGAGCCCCCCACTAGACCGACTCCGCGCCCCACGTCAAGGCCTACCGACCAGGCTTCAGCCGCCCAGGCGCGCACATACCTCGAGCGGGTCCAGCAGAAGATCAACCGGCTGGCGGAGGAGTTCGCCTCCGGCACCATCAACCGCACCCAGTTCAACCAGCTCTTCGAGCACTACCAGAACGAGAAACGAACCATCGAAACCTGGCTCGAGACTGCGCCCTACTCCGATGACTGGAAACAGGCAGCCACCGAGGGCAAGAGCGTCATCATCCGCCGCCAGCATACGGCGACCGTGCTCGGCTACGCCGTCTACGAGAACGATTCCGGGATGCCCCTTGAAACGATCGGGCGCTTCGAATTGGATCCCGCCCTCGCCGTCCCGATGCTCTCCTCCTACCGCGCCGCCACCAGAGAGATCTTCGGCGCCGGCCTGCAGTCCACCCAGATCGAGGGCGGGCGCTGGCTGTGCTTCGTTCAGGGTGAGTTCACCACCCTGATGGCCCTCTTCTCGACCGAGCCAGCCACCAAACAGCTCCAGTCCCTCGAGGAACTTCACCGCCTCTTCGAGCAGGCGAACCGCCCCTACCTCCAGTCCCCGCCGATCAACCCCCAGGCCCTGGTCTTCCCCCACGCGCAATTCCTCGGGAGCCGGGGCTGATTTCGGTGCGCCGCTGATGACGGGCAGCATCCCGGTCCTCAAAGTCCTCGTCGTCGGCGACGGCAACGTGGGAAAGACCTCCCTCGTCCGCCGCTACTGCCAGGGCATGTTCGCCGACTCGCGCATCGCCACCATCGGCGTCGACTTCCAGACGCAGGTGGTCAAACTGCCCGAAGGCGAAGTCAAACTCTCCATCTGGGACCTGGCGGGGCAGGAGCGCTTCGCCGTGATGCGCCCGGGCTTCTACAAGGGCGGCCGCTCTGCAGCCCTGATCTACGACGTCACCGACCCCACCACCCTGGCCGACCTCGCCCAGTGGCGTAAAGAACTGGCGGCGGTCATCCCGAGCGTCCCGCTGCTCGTCGTTGGCAACAAGATCGACCTACCGCGCGCTCAGCCGCCCGACGGGGCCAAGGCCTTCGCCGAGTCGATCGGCGCACGCTACCTCGAGACCAGCGCCGCCACCGGCGAGGGAGTCACTCAACTCTTCGAGGCTCTCGCGCGCCTCGGCTGGGGCTTGTCCCTCGCCTGACCTCGCGCCGCGGCGGAACGAAGGTGCTAGAATCGTCGGCGATGGAGCTCGAGCCGCCGCTCGTCCGGGCGCCGGAGTTCCCGGAAGCCGACTGGATCAACACGGCCTCTCCGCTCACGCTGGCAGGGCTGCGCGGCCAGGTCGTCCTGGTCGACATCTGGGATTTCACCTGCGTGAATTGCCTGCGCACCCTCCCCTACCTGAGAGCCTGGCATGACCGCTACAGCGAATCCGGCCTCGTTCTGGTCGGTGTTCACGCGCCGCAGTTCCGCTTCGGCTGGAGCCTCGACCAGGTGCGGGCCGCGGTCGGTCGGCTCGGCATACGCTGGCCCGTCATCCTCGACAATGAGCATCGCTTGTGGAACGCCTACGCCAACGCCGTCTGGCCGAGCCTGTATCTGCTCGATGCCGCCGGCTACATCCGCTTCCGCCATCAGGGCGAGGGCAACTACGCCGCCATCGAGAGGGCGATCCAGCGGCTGCTCTCCGAAAGCGGGCAGCCCGTTCCCTTTGATCAACCGGTGCCGCCCGTCCGACCCGAAGACGCCCCAGGGGCCCTCTGCCCGCCCACCACGCCGGAATTGCACATGGACGCCATCGGCAATCGTGGCCCCCTGGCAACCGTTCCCACGCTTTTTGAAGCGCCCTCGCGCCGCAGCGAGGGCCATTTCTACCTGGAAGGGCTGTGGCGTGCAGTCGATGAAGGTTGGGTGCTGTCGGGCGAGAAGGGCGAGGTCATCCTGCCCTACCACGCCGCCAGCGTCAACGCCGTACTCGCCGCCTCACCCGACCCCGTGGACTTCGCCCTCAGCCTGTTCAATCCCGTGGAGGTCCAACTCATCCAAGACAACCTTCCGCTCCCCAAGGATCACTTCGCCGAGGATGTCTTTCTGGCCGAAGGCCAGGCTCGGGTGAGGGTCGATGTGCCGAGGCTGTACGCTCTGGTCCGGAACCCGGACGTGCAGCGGAGGGAGCTGCGGCTGCAGGTGCGCGGCCAGGGTCTGACACTCTACGCGTTCTCCTTCGGCTCGTGCGTTCGCGACCCCCTCCGCACGATGGAGTAGACCCAATGCTGCGTGCTGTGCTGCTCTACCTCTCAAAGGCCCCCTGGGCGCGCCGGATCGTCACCCGCTGGAGAGTCGCCCGGCGGGTCGCGGCCCGGTTCGTCGCCGGCGATCGCCTGGACGAGGCGGTGGAGGCGGTGCGGGCGCTCAACGCGCGCGGCCTCCTTGCCACGCTCGATCACCTTGGCGAGAACGTCACCAACGCCGAAGAGGCCCGCCGCGCCGCCGACGACTACGTGGTGCTGATGGACCGCATCTGCCAGTCCGGCATCCAGTCGAATGCCTCCCTCAAGCTCACCCAGCTTGGCCTGGCCGTCGACTACGACCTGTGTCTGGACAACATGCGGCGCCTGCTCCACCGTGCTGCCGAATGCGGCATGTTCATCCGCATCGACATGGAAGACTCGGCCGCCGTCGACCGCACGCTGCGCCTCTACCACACCCTCAAGGGCGAAGGCCTGATCAACACCGGCGTCGTCATCCAGTCCTACCTCTACCGCAGCGAGCAGGATGTGAAGGAGCTGCTGGCCGAAGGCGCCCGCATCCGCCTCTGCAAGGGCGCCTACAAGGAGCCGCCGGAGGTGGCCTTCCCGCGCAAGGCCGACGTGGACGCGAACTTCGACCGCGTGGCAGCCATGATGATCGACAACGCGCTGGCCGCCGGCGGCGCCCCCGGCAGCGAGGACGGCCGCTACCCGCCCCTCACCGCCATCGCCACCCACGACCCGCGGCGCATCCAGTTCGCCAGGGACTACGCCGCTCGCGTGGGCTTGCCCAAGCAGGCGCTCGAATTCCAGATGCTCTACGGCATCCGCTCCGACCTGCAGCAGGCCCTGGCGCGGGAGGGATATCCCGTGCGCGTGTATGTGCCATACGGTACGGAGTGGTATCCCTACACGATGCGGCGCTTGGCGGAGCGGCCGGCAAACGTCTGGTTCTTCGTCTCGAACTTCTTCCGCGGCTGATAGGCGGTCGCCAGCAGGTCGCGCCAGCCCCTGCCAGGGTCGGCGCTCGCCGCCGCGCATGGTATCCTTGGGGGGCTGGAAGGAGGCGCGGTGGAACTGCACGATCGCATCGCCCTGGTCACCGGAGGTGCCCATCGCGTCGGGCGGGCCATCGCCCTCGCCCTGGCGGAGCGCGGCAGCCACCTGGTCATCCACTACCACTCCGCTCGGGAGGCCGCAGCCGAGACGGTGGTCGAAATCCGCACCATGGGCCGCCGCGCCGTCTCCGTCCAGGCCGACCTCTCCACCTCCAGCGGCGTGACCGCTCTCTTCCGCGTGGTCGATGAGACCTTCGGCGGGCTGGACGTGCTCGTCAACTCGGCCGCCGTTCTGCTTCCGAAAGACCTGCTCGAGGTCAGCGATGAGGGCTGGCGCCAGACCGTCGGCCTCAACCTCAAAGGCTCCTCCTTCTGCCTGCAGCAGGCCGCGCTGCGCATGCGCTCGCGCGGCGGCGGAGCCGTCGTCAACATCTCCGACCTCGCCGGCCGTCGGCCCTGGAAGCGATTCCCCTTGCATTCGATCAGCAAGGCCGGCGTCGAGATGCTCACCCAGGTGGCCGCCCTCTCCCTCGCGCCCGACATCCGCGTCAACGCCGTCGCTCCCGGGCCCGTCCTCAAGCCTGTCGGCATGAACGATTCCCGCTGGCAGAAGATCGCCTCCGACCTCCCTCTGCGCCGCCCCGGCACGCCGCAAGACGTTGCCCGCGCCGTCCTCTTCCTGCTCGAGAACGACTACATCACCGGCGAGACGCTGGTGGTGGATGGCGGCGGGCAGTGGGTGTGAGGCTCCACATCCCATGAGCGAGACTCCCATGCCCACCGAACATCGACCTCTTGAGCGAACGAAGAGGCCGTCGATCCCGGACTTGTTCGTCCGACCGCTGGAACGCGAGGACGCCGAAGGTCTCACCCGATGGCCCGCCCTGCGCGACATCGACCCTCTGCTGCGCCGCTTCGGCCTGGCGGAGGTCGTGCGGATGACGCCCGAGGCGGCACCGAGGCTTCGCTGCCGCGCCTCGGCCGATGAGGTCTGGGCGCTCCTCGAGGGCCAGGTCGAGTTCCTGTGGCAGGACCTCCGGCCGGGGTCTCCCTCGCACTGCCGGCAGCACCGACTGACAGCAACTACCCCGGTGCTCGTGCTGGCGCCGTTCGGCGTTGCCTTTGGCCTGCGTGCCATCGACGGACCCGCCCTGCTGCTGCGCCTCGCCACTCACACCGACGACGACCCCGAAGCCTCTGGAGATCAGGAGCTGCCGTGGCCGAACCCAGGGTGAATCGTCCGCTGCGCTGGCTCTGGCTCTTTGTCAGGCTGAGCCGTCCGCACTTCCTGCTCAGCGGCGCCCTGCTCTTCGGCCTGGGCGCATCCATCGCCCACTATCTCCACTACCCGATCTCCGGGCGTGTCTACGCTTTGGGGCAGGCGATCGTCTGCCTGATCCAGCTCATGGCCCAGTACCTCAACGAGTACTTCGACGCCCCGGATGACCTGGCGAGCGCGCAGCGCTCCTTCCTCACTGGCGCAAGCGGCGCCCTCGGCCCGGAGGCGCTGCCGCGGCGCACCGCCCTCTACGCCGCTGCCGCGTGCCTCACCGCGGCTGCCACCCTGGCCTCGGTCTTGCTCGTACATGAGAGGGTGTCGCTGGCGGCCTGGCTCATCCTGCTCCTCGGCTTCCTGGCGGCCTACTTCTACAGCGCTCCTCCTCTCCGGTTGGCCACTTCGGGATACGGTGAACTGACCGCCTCGCTCCTGGTCGCGGGCCTCGTGCCGGCGTTCGCCTTCAACCTGCTGACGGGAAGCTTCGACCGCCTGCTGGTTCTGAGCTGCGCCCCCCTGGTCGCGCTCCACTTCGCCATGCTCCTGGCCTTCTCGCTCAACCAGTACGTCGCCGATTCCCGCTCCGGGAAGCGGACCCTGATGATTCGCCTCGGCTGGTCGACAGGGATGCGCCTGCATGACCTCTGCATCGCTCTCGCAGTTCTCGCCTTCGTCGTCGGGGGTTTCGACGACCTGCCCCGCCGCGTTGCTCTCGGCGCGCTGATCGCCCTGCCCCTCGGCCTGGCCCAGGTGTGGCAGATGGCCCGCATCCGCGCCGGTTTTCGCCCACAGTGGCGCGCCCTAACCATCAACGCTGTGGGGCTGTTTCTCCTTGCTTCGTACCTTGAGATGGTAGGATTCCTGCTCTCCGGGTGAGACCATGCCAGAATTCCTGCGACTGTTGCCCCCTTCCGAAGCCCTGAGCCGCTGGCTCACCGCCTTCCCCACGGGGCGCCGCACGGGCAGTGAGCGCCTGGCCGTAGTCGAAAGCCTTGGTCGCGTGCTGGCTGCCGCGGTCGTTGCACCCGAGCCGCTGCCTGCCTTTCCGCGGTCCACGGTGGATGGGTATGCGGTGAGTGCCGCCGACACCTACGGCGCCAGCCCGGGTCTGCCGGCATACCTCACGCTCACAGGAGAAGTCTTCATGGGCTCGGCCCCGAATCTCCGCCTCACCTCCGGCCAGGCCGCACTGATCCACACCGGGGCGATGATCCCGGAAGGCGCCGACGCCGTGGTGATGCTCGAGGACACGCAGCTGGCCCGCGAGGGCGAGGTCGAAATCCTCAGGCCAGCCGCCCCGGGGGAGAACGTGATTCAGGCAGGCGAGGACCTGAAGCCAGGTGATGTCGCCATGGAGGCCGGCGTCCTCATGCGCCCGCAGGAAATCGGCGGGCTGATGGCCCTGGGGATCACCGCCGTGGAGGTGATTTGCAGGCCTCGCGTCGCCATCCTGTCGACGGGGGACGAAGTCGTGCCGCCCGAGTCCACGCCCCGGCCCGGTCAGGTGCGCGACGTCAACTCCTATTCCCTGTCGGCTCTTGTCGAGCGCGCCGGGGCCGAACCTGTGAGATACGGCATCCTTCCCGACCAGCGCGACGCGCTGTTCGGGACCTGCCGCAGGGCCCACGCCGAATGCGACCTGGTCATCCTGACCGCCGGATCCTCCATCGGCGCGCGCGATCTGACCGCCGAAGTCATCCAGGCGCTCGGGCCTCCGGGCGTGATCGTCCACGGCGTGTCGATCCGCCCCGGCAAGCCGACGATCCTGGCGCTCTGCGATGGCATCCCGGTGGTCGGGCTGCCTGGAAACCCCGTGAGTGCGCTGGTCATTGCCGGGCTTTTCGTCACGCCTGCATTGCGCCGCCTGACCGGCGAGCGCGACCCATCGGTCACGCCCACCGTGACAGCCCGTCTGGCAGTCAACGTGCCGTCGCAGGCCGGACGCGAGGATCACGTTCCGGTCATCCTGACCGCATCGGCGGAGGGCCTCGTGGCCGAGCCGGTATTTGGCCGGTCGAACTTGATCTTCACCCTGGTGCGCGCCACCGGCCTGATCCGCGTACCGCCTGAGGCCACCGGCCTTGCGGCGGGGACTCAGGTTGAAGTCAGACTGTTCTAGGATCCCGCTATAATCCCTGAGCCGCATCGAGTGCATGCCTGCGGCTCATTCTGTGACTCACGGGAGTCGTGGATGCTGCATTTGCGGCTATGGCCCATTCTTGCGATCGGCGGCCTGGCCCCGACGTTGGCGGCCTGCGCCGGCGGGTACACCGCTCCGCAGGCCGTTCAGGGCTACCTCGAGGCGCTCGTTGCCGCCGACGCCGTGCGGGCCATCAACCTTTCGTGCACCGCGTGGGAAGAGCAGGCCCGGACCGAGGCAGCCTCCTTCGAAGCCGTAGACGTCAGCCTTGAGGACGTGGCTTGCTCCGCGGCCGGGGTATCAGGCCCCTATACGCTGGTGACCTGCAGCGGCCGCATCGTGGCCATCTACGGCGGCGAGCAGCAGGAGATCCCCCTGGAGGGGCGGACGTACCGTGCCCTCAACGAGGGCGGCGACTGGAAGATGTGCGGCTACGAACCGTAGGACGATGTTCACACGCCTGCTGTCACACGAGACCCTGATAGCCATCGTGCTGTGCGCCGTCATCATCCTGGTGTGGATCGTGACGGCAGACACCTCCCCTCCGTGGATCTATCAGGGTTTCTGATGTCCCTGATCCACCTCCTGTCGTTCACCTTTGCCGCCGCAGCCTACCGGTTCGGCGCCCGAGGGCGCGGCCGGGAGTGGTTCCTCGTGGCAGCAAGCGTAGCTGCCCTCTACTGGCTGCAGCCGGCCACTCCCATCCGGCATCTCGATTTCTGGCTTCCCACGGCGAGCCTGACGCTCGCCGTCTGGGTGTGGGGCGTCACCCGGCCCGAGCGGACTGCCGGCTGGCGTGAACCGGCCGCCACGCTCGCCTTCTGCGCTGCGGTCGTCCTGGCAGTCACCCTCCCCCGCCTGCTCAGCCTGCCACAGTCGCTCACCCCTACCCGCCCGCCGTCCACAACCTCTGCCCTTCTTGCGCTTGCTGTCATCGCCGCAGCACTCACTCTCTTCCTTCACCTGCGAGGCCGCGTCCTGCTCCTGGCGATGACAGCCCTCCTCCTGACTTTTTTCCTGACCCTCAAGGCCGAACCGCTTGCCGCCGGCGCCAGCACGGTGCTCCGAACCTGGACCGGACAGTCGCCCGCCCTCGCCAGCGCGCTCGACGTGCGGTGGCTGGGCTTTTCCTACCTGGCGTTCCGCCTTCTCCACGCTCTGCGCGACCGTATGCTCGGCCGCTTTCCAGACCTGACGCTGCGCCAATTCCTGGCATACGCGCTCTTCTTCCCCGCCCTCGCCGCCGGCCCGATCGATCGCGCTGAACGCTTCGCCGCCGACCTGCATGGCCCGTTCGATGCCTCGGCCCACCGGACGGCCGAGGCTGGCTGGCGCATCATCCTCGGCATCTTCAAGAAGTACGCACTGGCCGACAGCCTTGGGCTCTTCGCACTCAACGCCACGAACGCGGCCCAGACGGCTTCCGCGCTGTGGCTGTGGGTGCTCCTTTACGCCTTCGCCCTTCAGCTCTATCTCGACTTCGGCGGCTACACCGATGTCGCCATCGGACTCGGCCTGCTCCTCGGCATCCGTCTGCCGGAGAACTTCAACCGTCCCTACATGCAGCCGAATCTCACCGCCTTCTGGAACTCCTGGCACATCACGCTGGCGCAGTGGTTTCGCGCCTACTACTTCAATCCACTCGTGCGATCGCTGCGGCAGGCACGCGTCCACCCCCCCACATGGCTGGCCATCCTCATTTCCCAACTCAGCACGATGGTGCTCATCGGCCTGTGGCACGGCATCACCTGGAACTTCCTCCTCTGGGGAGCATGGCACGGCCTCGGCCTCTTCGTCCACAACCGCTGGACAGAATGGCTCCGCACCCGCCACTCGGACCAGCAGCGTCTTTCCCGCTGGCGCCGCAGGCTTTCCACCGCCGCCGGCACACTGGCCACCTTCCACTTCGTCACTCTGGGCTGGGTGTGGTTCGCCCTCCCTCACCCTGCCCTCTCCGCTTCCGTGCTCATGCGTCTGTTCGGTCAATGACGATGTCCCCCACGCCAGGCGCTCATCCCGTCACCGGTCGCTTCCTCGGCAGCGTCCTCCTGCGGACGCTGATCCTGCTTCTGGCGCTCAACCTGGCCTTCTCCTGGCTGGACCCGCTCCCGCTCCTCGGCCGGCTCTCCGCGTACAACGTGTTGTTCCCGGGTCGCTTGCGCCTTCCCTACGGCGAAGCCCCGGCCCACGACTACAACATCAGCCTCTACACTCTCGAAGCCATGATCGCCTCGCACGAGATTGCCGGCGCTCCGTCAGGGCAGGATGAGTCCCGCGTGCTCGTCCTGGGGGACTCCTCCGTCTGGGGCTTCTTGCTCATGCCCGACGAGACCGTGGCAGCTCATCTCAACCACGCCGGCCTGATCCTGCCCGACGGGCGCCGCGTGCGGGCCTTCAACCTGGGCTACCCGATCATGTCTCTGACCAAGGACCTGCTCATTCTCGAACGCGCCCTGCCCTTCGAACCCGACCTGGTGATCTGGCTGGTGACGCTGGAATCCTTCCCGCGCGCCAAGCAGCTCTACCCTCCCCTGCTGCAGCACAACGCGCCAGCCGTTCGCCGGCTCATCGAAACGTACGACCTCGCCCTCGACCCCGATGACCCACGCCTGAACGATGACACCTGGCTCGACCGCACTCTGGTCGGCCGCCGACGCGCCCTCGCCGACCTTCTCCGCCTCCAGCTCTACGGCGTCCTTTGGGCAGCCACGGGAGTTGACCAGGCGATACCCGAGACGTATACTCCGCGGATGGAGGACCTCCCGGCCGACGAAACCTTCCAGGGTTTCGCGCCGGGCGATCTCACGCCCGAGGACTTGGCCTTCGACGTTCTCGGCGCGGCACACAGCCTCGCCGGCCCCACCCCTGTGCTGATTGTGAATGAGCCAATGTTCGTCAGCCGCGGCGCCAACAGCGACATCCGCTACAATTTCTACTACCCGCGGTGGGCCTATGATGCCTACCGTCAGTGGCTGAGAGCGGAGTGCACCACGCAGGGCTGGCACTGCCTCGACCTGTGGCAGGCGGTGCCACCACAGGAATTCACCGACAGCGCCATCCACTACACGGCCGCCGGCGCGCAAGCCCTTGCCGAGAGGATCGGCGACTGGATCTCGGCCGGGGCGGCCGCCGCAACGGGAGGCTGAAAACTGGATGAGGTGATCCAACCCCCCTTCCGTGACCAGTTCCTGAGCAGCCAGAAGCCATGAGTGACGACATCCCCTCTGCCATCTCCAAGTACATCGCATCTCACGTTCTCAAGGATCCCGCCCGGACCGTCCGGCTCGATGAGCCGCTCATCTCCAGCGGCCTGGTCGACTCGTTCAGCCTTGTGGACCTTGCCCTCTTTGTCGAAGACCGCTTCGCCGTCCACCTGGACGACACTGAACTGACCTCGGCTGTCTTCGATACGGTAGCAGAACTGGCAAGCCTGATCTATCAGCGACGGGCACCGGCATGACAACCCTGCCCTCTCGACTGATTGAGAACACTCTGGCCGACCCAGACCGGTTGGCGATCCGCCTGATCGCCAACCATCGCGAACAGCCCATCACCTGGCGCCGTTTGGTCGAAGGCTCGGCCGGATACGCCCACGCGTTGCAGGACGCCCGAGTCGCGCGGGGCGAGGTCGTCGTCCTCATCCTGCAGCACGGCGAAGGCCTGGTGTATGCCTTCTTCGGCGCCATGCTTCAGGGGACCGTGCCGACCATCATGCCCTTCCTCACCGAGAAGCTCTCTCCCGAGCACTACCTGCGCTCGCTGACTTCGCTCATCGAGATCACGCGCCCGGCGGTCATCGTCACCTATCCGGAGTTCGCCCCCTCCGTGCGCAGCGTCATCCCAGCAGGCAGCAGCGTCCGGCACGTCCTGCTCGATAAGGCGATCCACCCGCTTCGCCCGCCTGGTCTCTCCGGCTTCCCCGGCCTGGCTTCCTCATCGGGTGAGATCTGTCTGCTCCAGCACTCCTCCGGCACCACGGGCCTGCAGAAGGGCGTCGCCCTCTCCCACCAGGCTGTCTTCAACCAGGTCGAGTGCTATCGCGATGTCATTCGCATGACCGAGCAAGACGTGGTGGTGAGCTGGCTTCCGCTCTATCACGACATGGGGCTGATCGCCGGATTCCTCATGCCGCTGCTCTGCCGGACACCGCTGGTCCTGATGTCCCCATTCGAGTGGGTGCGCGCCCCACAGATGCTGCTGCAGGCGGTCTCGCGCCACGGCGGCACGCTGACGTGGCTGCCCAATTTCGGCTACAATTTCTGCGCCAACAAGATCCGGCCGCGTCACCTCGAAGGCGTCGACCTATCGAGCTGGCGCGCCGTGATCAACTGCTCCGAGCCAATGCGGCTCAAGAGCCATCACATGTTTCTTGATCGCTTCCTTCCCTATGGCCTGCGCCCGGAGGCGCTGGCGACCTGCTACGCCATGGCCGAAAACGTCTTCGCCGTCACCCAGGGCGGCATCGACGGATCGGTGGCCGTCGATTGGGTCGACAGCCGTTCGCTCGTCGTGGATCGCCTCGCCCGGCCGAGCGCGCCCGGCGATGATGCGATGCCGATGCTCTCGGCCGGCCGCCCTATCCCCAACACGCGCTTGCGCATCGTCGACGATCAGGGCCGAGACCTGCCCGAACGCACCATCGGCGAGATCGCCCTCCAGAGCGACTGCATGCTCACCGGCTATTTCAACCGCGAGGACCTGACAGCCAAAGCCTTCCTCGACGGCTGGTACCTCACCGGCGACCTGGGGTACATCGCCAGCGGCGAGGTGTACATCACCGGCCGCAAGAAGGACCTGATCATCGTCGGGGGCAAGAACATCTACCCCCAGGACCTGGAGGAGCTTGCCGGACAGGTGGAGGGCGTGCACCCCGGGCGCGTGGCCGCCTTTGGGGTCTTCGACGAGGAGGCGGGGACGGAAGAGGTGGTTGTCGTAGCCGAGGCGGATGCCAGGAGCGAGGCGGAGAAGAGAGCCATCGCCGAGGCCATCCGGCAGAGTGTCAACGCCGGCTCGGACGTCGTCCTGCGCCATGTGCGCGTTGTGGGTCCAAAGTGGCTCCTGAAGACGAGCAGCGGCAAGATCGCGCGCGGAGCCAACCGCGAGAAATACCTGGCCGAGGTCGCCGCCGCCCGAACAGAAGGTGGGGAAGCGTGAGCACCATCTACCTTCACGATGTCCCTCTTCCCGAGGCCTGGGGACGCTTTCGGCAGGCTCTCGAACAGGCCGGGCTGTGGCGGCCACTTGAGCACGAGGAGATCCCATTGGAACGGGCTTTGGGCCGCGTCACGGCCGAGCCAGTTTGGGCGCGGGCGTCGTCGCCTCACTACCACGCCGCGGCAATGGACGGGTACGCCGTGCGCGCCGCCGACACCGCCGGCGCCAGCGACCGCGCCCCCGTCACCTTGACCATCGGAAGCGCGGCCGTCTACGTGGATACCGGCGATCCCCTACCCGCCTGGGCCGACAGCGTCATCCCCATCGAGAACGTAGAACCCGAGGGCCGGACGCAGAACGGCCGCGCCGTCGATGCCATCCGCCTGCGAGCAGCCGTGGCGCCCTGGTCGCACGTGCGGCCGATGGGCGAGGACATGGTGGCCACGGAGCTCGTGCTGCCGGCCGGCAGGGTGTTGAGGCCGGTCGACCTGGGAGCCATCGCCGGCTGCGGTCACGCGCGCGTTCGCGTGCGCCGCCAGCCTCGCGTGGCCATTCTTCCCACAGGCTCCGAGCTGGTCCCCTTAGGGGAGCAGCCCCCGCCGGGCAAGATCCTCGAATACAACTCACTGGTGCTGGCCGCTCAGGTGAGGACCTGGGGAGGCGAAGCGACGCGCCTGCCGATCGCGCCCGATGACATCGAGCGCCTGCGCGCAGCCGTCGCCGAGGCGGCCTCGACCCACGACCTGGTGCTCATCAACGCCGGTTCGTCCGCCGGCTCCGAGGACTTCACGGCGCGCGTAGTCGCGAGCCTGGGCGAGTTGCTCGTGCACGGTGTGGCGGTGCGGCCCGGACATCCGGTCATTCTGGGGATGGTTCGCCGGGGCGATGGGAGAGCCGTGCCGGTGATCGGGGTGCCCGGGTATCCGGTCTCGGCTGCTCTCACCGGTGAGATCTTCATTGAGCCGCTGCTGGCGCGCTGGCTGGGACGCCCGCCAGCGGAGCCCCTCACCCTGGAGGCCGTGCTCACGCGCAAGGTCCATTCGTCTGCCGGCGATGACGAGTACCTGCGCGTCACGGTCGGTCGGGTTGGGGAGCGGGTCGTCGCCGCGCCTCTGCCGCGTGGGGCCGGGGTCATCACCTCTCTCGTCCGGGCGGATGGTATTGTCCTCATCCCCGCCGGTGTGTCGGGTCTCGAGGCTGGCGAACGAGTCTGCGTGCGTCTCTATTGCTCCCCGGCAGAGATCGACCGCACCATCGTCGCCCTCGGTTCTCATGATCTGACGCTCGACCTGATGGCTCAGCATCTGGCCGAGCGAGGGCGGCGCCTGACTTCCGCCAACGTTGGCAGCCAGGGAGGCCTGGTAGCCCTGCGGCGCGGCGAGGCGCACTTCGCCGGCTGCCATCTGCTCGACCCGGAGACCGGCGAATACAATCTCCCATATCTCGCCCGTTATCTTTCCGGCGTGGCGGTCGTCCTGGTGACGCTGGTCGGGCGCGAGCAGGGCCTGATCGTCGCCGCAGGCAATCCGAAGGGAATCCGGGACCTGGCCGACCTGGCGCGCCCAGACATCGCCTTCGTCAACCGGCAGCGCGGCGCGGGCACGCGCGTGCTCCTCGACTACCACCTCTCGAGGCTGGCAATCGCCACCGAGTCCATCCACGGCTACCACCATGAAGAGTACACACACCTTGCCGTGGCGGCCGCTGTCGCCTCCGGCCGCGCCGACTGCGGCCTGGGAATTCGCGGAGCCGCCGGCGCACTCGGCCTGGACTTCGTTCCGCTCTTCAAAGAGCGTTACGATCTGGTGATCCCGCGCCAACACTACGTGAGCCCGCTGCTCCAGCCCCTTCTCAATCTACTTGCCGACGATGCCTTCCGGCGAGATGTGGCAGCGGTCCCGGGGTATGATGTGAGCACGATGGGGAGTGCCGTCGCCGAGGTCGGATGACCTTCACCGCCTGCTGTGAAGGCGTCCGCGCGATGTGCAAGGTGCGTGGGGTTGGTCGATAGTCTCAGGAGGTGACCCTTGGCCAAGCCGAAGGTTGGCGACGTGGCCCGGACTTCGAACTCGACTCCGACAGCGGCCAGAAGGTCCGCCTGCGCGACTTTCGCGGCAAGCGGGTGGTGCTGTACTTCTACCCCCGTGCCGACACGCCCGGTTGCACCACTGAGGCCTGCGGCTTTCGCGATGACTTCTCGGAGTACCAGCGGCGAGGCGCGGTCATCCTGGGCGTCAGCCCCGACGCCGCCCGTTCCCAGGAACGCTTCAAGGCCAAGTTCGATCTGCCCTTCCCACTGCTGGCCGACCCCGACCGCGCCGTGTGCCAGGCCTACGGTGTGTGGGGCAAGAAGAAGGTCATGGGGAAAGAGACCATGGGCGTTCGCCGGACGACCTTCCTGATCGACGGAGAGGGCAGGATCAGCCGCATCTTCGAGGACGTTCGCCCAAAGGGGCACAGCGGCGAAGTCCTGGCCGCGCTCGGGTAGAGATGCAACGCGAACTTCCCCAGCCAGATGCCGAGCACATGAGCGTGCTCACCGCCCTGGTCCTTCTGACCTATGCGCTGCTGCGCGTTGTGGTGCTGCCGCCTCTCTCGGCGGAGATCGCCCTGCTCGGCCTGGTCATACGGCTCAGTGCCGACACCAGCCTGATCTTGCTCACCCTGGCCGCGGCCCTCACCGCCGCCGGCGCCGACTGGCTGATACGGAGCCACCCCTGGTGGAAGCCCGGGCAATCGACGGCAGCGCACCTGGTGATCCCGGCCCTGGCAGCAGTCGCCATCGGAGCCATCTTGATTCGCGTGCCTGAGGGACCGTTGTGGTGGCTGGGCCTTGTCCTGGGCGCGGCACTCCTCCTCGCCCTGCTGGCGACGGAATTCATCGTTTCCGATCCCGACGATCCCCGATACGACGGGGCTTCCGTCGGCCTGACAGCGCTGGCCTACCTGCTGCTGGTGGCAGCGCTTTTCGCCGTTCGCGCCAGCGGTCTGCGAGCGACCTTCTCCGTACCCCTTGTCTTCATGGCCTGCACGTCCGTCACGTGGCGGCTGCTCAGCCTTCAGCAGCCGCGAACGTCCGTGGTCGTCCATGCCGCCGTGATCGGGATGCTGGCCGCGCAGACGGCATGGGCCATCCACTACTGGCCACTGCCACCCTTGCGCGCTGCGCTGCTTCTTGGTCTTGGTGTCTACCTGGCAGCGGGACTGGGCCTGGCTCACCTGCGGCGCGAGACACACCTGGCCACCGGGCTGGAATTCCTCGCCCTCGGAGCCATCGGGCTGGTTGCGATCTTGCTCTTCACCTAACGGACTTCGGTGTCGCCCGCGCCACGGCGCTCTTTCTCCGCGCGCGCCTTGCGCCAGGCTCGCAGCCCCACGACGCGCTCCTCCCCGGCGATCAATCGGCGGATGTTCGGGCGCAGAGCGACGACAAGCAGCGCTGAGGCAACAGCGCCGAAGCCGGCGTACTCCCAGGGCCCAAGCCCGGCAAGAGCCCGGCCGGAGAAGGTGAGCACCACCAGCAGGCCGACGCTGAGCGTGGCCAGCGATGCGTAGCCGACCACGGAAAGGATGATGAGGGCTGCCGGGATGATCCACAGCACGCTCGGCGCCCACAGACCGAGGGCGGCGCCCACGGTCGGCGCACCCCCCGCACCGCCCCCCAGGCGCAAGCGCCCTCCCACCCGCTCCAGGAGGAACACCGAGTAGTTGTGACCGACGACGGCCAGAGCGCCGGCAGCAGCCTCCAACCACGGGACGCCGGCCGTCAGCCACCGAGCCAGCCACACAGCGGCCGCCCCTTTCAGCACATCACCGATTCCGGTGCCCACCCCAGCCCAGAGGCCTGCGCTGCGCGCCACATTCGTGCCGCCGGTCCTCCCGCTGTACAGGCGCCGCACATCGACCCCTTTCACTACTCGCCCGATCAGCAGCCCCGTGGGAACCGACCCCACGAGGTAGGCCCCCACAACAGAAAGCACGGCCCGCCACAGGCCAGGGTCCACGTCAGTCCGCCTCCAACTCTCGTCCCTCGCAGCGTCTAAACCCTGTCAGGGCCCTGAGGTTTCTTTCTCGACAAGCAGATCGACCGGGCGCACATCCTCACCCTGCAATTCATAGGCCCCCACCTCCCAGCCGCCTTTCCCCGGCCACCAGATCAGGTGCAGCGCCTCCGGGTAGGCAGCCTCCGCCAGGTCGATGGCCGAAGGACCGGCCGGCCCGCGCGGATGAGAGTGGTAGATCGCCACCATTTCGAGCCCTTCACCCTCGATGGCCTGCATCGCTTCAAGTTGGGCCCTCGGCTCCATGCGGAAGCGGAAGGGGGATTGCAGAACGTTCGGCACCGGGAGAACGCGGCGGACCTCATCCCCCAGGCCTGCGAGCAGACCGCACGCCTCCTCCGGTAAGCAGCGAAGCACATGTTCGAGCATCGCCTGGGCGTGCTCAGAGCGAAGCCGCAACGATCGTGGCGCCATGGACAACGCGGATTATACCGCCGCGGTCGGCCCGAACTCGGAACGAGGCTGCGGCTTCTTCTTGCTTACGGTCGCGCCCCCGGGAGCGACGGCCCGGCCACTGTCCGTCGCCCCTCGCTGCCTTCGTGCTACCCAAGCAAAAAGGGAGCCAGCTGGCTCCCTCACTTCGCCCGGGGTCGGATTGTCAACCCTCGAGGGCCTTGTAGCCGGGGCCGCTCTTGAAATAGTCATAGTTCCTCTGGATGTCCGGCCGGAGGTCAACCACCTCGCCAGCCTTGAGCATGCGCGTGTGGTCGAGGTGGACCGGATCCCCGTGATGATTCGTGCCGTCGTACGGCGTGTCGAAGCCCGGGGTGCCAGCCGGCATGCTGAGCCGCTGCCCTTCCTTGGCTGTCAGCGCCGAAGGTACTTCATCCTCGGGGAAGATGGCCTCGAACGGGCACT
Organism: uncultured Anaerolineaceae bacterium; assembly: GCA_964575425.1. Lineage (GTDB taxonomy): Bacteria > Chloroflexota > Anaerolineae > Anaerolineales > E44-bin32 > DATEAV01. Next base: position 19,010 of record CAZNRD010000013.1, read on the forward strand.
CCGGAATGCAGGCCCCGCAGTCGATGCACGTGTCGGGATCGATGTAGTACCAGGGCCACTGGTCCACGGGTTTTCCGGGGACAATGCATTCCACTGGGCAGACCTCGACGCAGCCAGCGTCGCGCAGACACAGACTGGTGATGATGTGGGTCATGAGTTTCCTCCAGCAAGTGTCTCGGAGCCAGGCTGATGCCGGCCGAGTCGAACACCTAGCCCGTCCCCGACTCGAAGCGCCGGCTCACCTCGTCCCAATCGACGACGTTCCACCATGCGGCCACGAACTCCGCCCGCCGATTCTGGTAGTTAAGGTAGTACGCGTGCTCCCAGACGTCAATGGTCAGGAGCGGCTTGAGCCTCATCGAGAGCGGCGTATCCTGGTTGGCTGTCGAAAGCACCTCGAGCGCGCCCCCATCCTTGAGCACAAGCCACGCCCATCCACTTCCAAAGTGCGTGACAGCCGCCTTGGAGAACTGGTCCTTGAACGCGGCAAACGAACCGAAGGATTTGTCAATTGCCTTGCCCAGGGCACCCCCGGGAAGCCCACCCTTTCCCGGCCCCATCACGCTCCAGAACAGGGCATGATTGGCGTGGCCCCCGCCGTGGTTGCGCACTGCAGTGCGGATCGGCTCTGGCACGGAGGCCAAGTCGGCCAGAACCTCATCGATGGGTTTGTCGCGAAGGTCAGGATACCCCTCGACCGCATTGTTGAGGTTGTTGACATAGGTGGCGTGATGTTTCGAGTGGTGGATCTCCATTGTGCGGGCGTCAATGTGGGGCTCGAGCGCGTCGTAGGGGTACCTGAGCTGAGGAAGAACGTGAGCCATAACTGATCCGCCTCCTTTGCCGCCGCCGGGTTGACCGGCTGCTGCAATTCCGTTACCATCACCCTCTGCCTAGGACAAGAGCAATTCTAGCCTGCGGCTCGGCCGTTTGTCAAGTATTCCTATCCGAAATCCCCGCGGAGCGGGAGATGCCTGGTCAACTCAAAGCCCCTGTCCCGCCCCTGCTGGTCATCGCCTTAGGCATCCTCGTGGTGTCGACGTCCTCGATCGCCATTCGCTTTGCGCAGGTCTATGCACCATCCCTTGTCATCGCCGCCTGGCGCCTGGGCGTCGCCTCCCTCGTGCTCGCCCCGCTGCTCCTTCGGCGCGAGCGCCAGGCCCTGCGGGCGCTCACCCGCCTGCAGTTGACCCTGGCTGTGGCCTCGGGCATCTTCCTCGCGCTGCACTTCATCACGTGGATCGCCTCCCTTGAGCACACCACGGTCGCTAGCTCGGTTGTCCTGGTGAGCACCATGCCGCTTTTTCTGGCCGCCCTGTCCCCCCTCACCCTGCGCGAGCGCGTCACCCGTCCCGTCCTGGCAGGTCTGCTGCTCGCCATGCTCGGCAGCGTGGCCATCGGGATCAGCGACGTCTGCCGGTGGCAGGCGGGGCTCACATGCAGCGCTTTCCTCACGGATGGCAGCAACCCGCTCCTGGGAGACGTGTTGGCTATCGCCGGGGCGCTGGCTGGCGCCGGTTACTTCCTCATCGGTCGTCGCCTCCGCCCCAGCCTCTCGCTCCTGGCGTACATCGGCCTCACCTACGGCACCTCGGCTGTGGTGTTGCTCCTGCTCGTCCTGATCAGCCGCCAACCCCTTCTCGGCTACCCACCTCCGGCCTACCTCTGGTTCGTCTTCCTCGGCCTCGGCCCCCAACTCCTCGGCCATTCCTCGTTCAATTGGGCCTTGCGCTTTTTGCCGGCCGCATTTGTCGGCATCACCCTTCTCGGCGAGCCCGTCGGCTCCACCATCCTCGCGGCCCTCGTGCTGCACGAACGACCTTCGGCCGCCAAGGCCGTCGCCATGGCTCTCACGCTCACTGGCATCTATCTCGCCTCGCGCGCCGCACCGGCGCCTTCCCCATCCGCACCGGCCAAAGCGCCGGAACGGACGGTGACCTAGGAGATCTCCATGCAGATGCGCTGCTACCGCTGCGGTTGGAGCTTTGCCCTTCCCAAGGACGAAATCACCTTCGCCCTGCGCGCCCTGCAGGAAAGCGGCGGCAACCACTACGATGCTCACTGCCCGCGCTGCAAGCATGCCAATCCCATCTCCATGGAGCAGCTCCGCCGCGCCGCTCCCCGATCCCCAGCCCCAGAGAAACCGCCCACGCCAGAGGACGAAAGCCCTGAGTGAGGCCTTGCGCACTCCCCAGCCACATCCGCGAAAACGCCCATGACCTCAATCCACATCGTCGCTCACACGCATTGGGACCGAGAGTGGTACCTCCCCTTCCAACCCTTCCGCCTCAAGCTTGTGCACTTGCTGGACCTCCTGCTCGACCTCCTCGAGCACGACCCTGACTTCACCCACTTCATGCTCGACGGGCAGACGATCCTCCTGGAAGACTACCTTGAGATCCGGCCAGAGCAGGAAGCGCGCCTGATTCGTCTGGTCCGAAGGGGGCAGCTTCTCATCGGTCCGTGGTACATCCTCCCCGATGAGTTCCTTGTCAGCCCCGAAGCCCTTGTCCGCAATCTTCTGCGAGGCGCGGCGCTGTGTGCGCGCTTTGGCCGGCGCATGGACGTGGGCTATGTGCCCGACCCCTTCGGGCACGTCGGTCAGCTGCCGCAGGTGCTCCGGGGATTTGGCATCGAGACGGCCGCTTTCCGCCGGGGGCTGGACGATCATCCCTGCGAGCTGTGGTGGCAGGCGCCCGACGGCAGCCAGGTGCTGCTGGCCTACCTGCGCGACGGCTACGACAACGCCGCGCGCATGCCCACCTCACCCGAAACGTTTGCTCGTTTCGTCGCCGACCGCCGCGATTCCCTCCTGCCCCACAGCGCCGTCAGTCACCTGCTTCTGCTCAACGGCACCGACCACCAGGAGCCACAGCCTCATGTCCCCGGGCTGGTGGCCAGGACAAAGCTGCCAGGTGATACCCTGGCTCTCTCCACGCTCCCTCTCTACCTGGCCGCCGTTCGAGACGAAGTCCGTCAGCGCAAGATCGGGCTCCCGACAATCCGCGGCGAGGCCCGCAGTCCCAAGCGCCATCACCTTCTTCCCGGAGTCTTGTCCAGCCGGGTGTGGATCAAGCAGCGCAACCACGAATGCGAGACTCTGCTCGAACGATGGGCCGAACCTTTCACGGCCTGGGCTGAGATCCTCGCCCCCAACACCAGCGACGAGAGCGTCTGGACCGGGCATCTGACCACGCCTCGCCTGCGTCAGCCTTCGGCGCTCCTGCGGGAGGCGTGGCGCCTGCTGCTGCACTGTCAGCCTCACGACTCGATCTGCGGCTGCTCCGTCGACCCCGCTCACGAAGAGATGCGCCCGCGCTACGACCAGGCCGAGCAGATCGCCGAAGAGATCACCCGCCAATCCCTGGCCGCCCTGGCCGACACGGTGGACACCTCCACCGCACCGCCTGCAGCCCGCCTGGCGCTCGTCACCTTCAATCCGGACCCCAATCCCCGAACGGACCGGGCAGTCGCGGCTCTGGCACTTCCCGCCGGCCTGGACGCTTTCGAGATCATCGATGCTCAGGGCCGCAACATTCCCTATCGGCTCCTGGAACGACGGGCACGCCCCCTCGCCGACCTCGAACTCGACGCGAACGGACTGCTGGGAATGCGCGCCCTGGTCGAGAACGGCTTTGCCCTCGGGTTGGCGATCCAGGACATCGCGGTCGTCCGCAATTCGGACCACACGCTGATCGACGTCTCCCTGGCCGAAATCGGCGAGCCCAACCTGCCGGCCGTGGAAGAAGGGCTGGGACTGGCAGCCCAAACCCTGGAGCAATCCCCCGATGAACGTTTCCACCTCGTGGTGCACCTTGCCACTCAGGTCCGCTTGGAGACGCTCGTGCCGGACGTCCCCGGCCAGGGCGTGAAGACTTACTACCTCAAACCCTCAAGTGACCCGCAGCCGACGGCAATCGAGGACGATGGGCGCTCGATTCAGAACGAGCACCTGCGGGCCGAAGTCGGAGATGACGGCAGCGTGACCCTCACAGACCGGCGCACAGGGGCCTCGTTTGAGGGATTGCTTCGCCTGCGCGACGTCGGCGATCGAGGCGACAGCTACACCTTCTGCCCCGTTCCCGACGACCGGCCGATCGAGGTCCCGGCCACTCCGCCGACCGTCCGGCGCCGCCGCGACGCGCTGGCCGAGGCAATCGAGATGCAGGCCATCTATGAAGTGCCGGCGTCCCTCACCCCCGACCGGGCAGCGCGCAGTCGGCAGATAGTCACCTTGCCGGTATCGATTCACGTGCAACTGCTGAGGGGAGTCCCGCGCCTGGACATCACCATCCTCCTCGACAACCAGGCTCAGGATCACCGACTCCAGGTCCTCTTCCCGCTGCCGTTCCCGGTCGGATCGGCGCGGTACGATGGCGCCTTCGAAATCGTCGAGCGCCCGTCACGAGTTCCACCCGGCGGCGAAGACTGGATCGAGCAACCCGTGCCGGAAGTCCCAATGCGCAACTTCGTCCTCGCCGGCGATGGTGAGCGAGGTCTTGTGGTGGCGGCCCGCGGCCTGCGCGAGGCCAGCGTCTCGCCCGACGGAACCATTGCACTCACGCTGCTGCGCGCCTTCGGCTGGCTGTCGCGCGACGACCTCGCGACCCGCCGCGGCGGCGCAGGCCCTCAGCTCCCGACCCCGGGAGGCCAGGAACTGGGCCCGCACGTCTTCCAGCTCAGCCTCATCCCGTTCGCCCAGGACCCAGAGCCGGCGATCGATCAGGCCATGGCGTTCCAGACCTGGCTGCGCGCCGTCGGCACCGCTCTTCGCAGAGGGACTCTTCCGGCGGAGGGATCAATCCTTCGCTGGAAAGGCCAGGGTCTGCTCCTCTCTACTCTCAAGCTCGCCGAAGACGGGCAGGACCTGATCCTGCGCGCCGTCAACCGGACATCTCTGCCGCAAGATCTGGTGGTCGAGACGCTGGCGCCCCTACGTGAGGCATGGTTGGCCCGGTTGGACGAGGTGCCGCTGGAACTCCTGGCAGTGGAGCCACCCGGGCGGCTTCGCCTGGTCGCGCGGCCGCATGAGATCGTCACCCTCCGCCTGCGTTTCGACAGGATTGCGTGAGAGCAGCCCGAGGGCGAGACGAGACGGGCTTGCTTCAGTCCAACGTCAGACCTAGGCTCACGCCCCCCGCCAGGAGGGAGAGCGACGCCGTGCTGAGGAAGACGGCATCAAAGCCCGCCAGGTCCGCCTGATAGCCGCTCAGCCAGGTCCCCAGGGAACCTGCCGCAAAGGTGAATCCCAGCGCCAGGCCAGAGGCAGCGCCGAGACGCCCCGGCATCAGCCGCTGCGCGTACGCGATCAGGATGCTGTGCGAGGCTCCGGTGAGAGATGACAACATCAACCCCCTCCACAACACCCCCACCGCGGCAATGCGGCAGGGTCCGTATCGGTCGGAGAGCACTCCGAGAGCGGGCTGAGAGAGCGAGGCGGCGAAGGTGTAGACCATGCTGATCAGGCCGATCAGCGCGTTGGTCAGGCCCAGGGGCACGCTGAGGACAGCCAGCAGCACCGGCCGCTGCGCGTTGAGAAGGTCGACCGCCAGGTGCGACAGCGAGGCGGCCCGGAAGTGCCGGTCGAGGAGGAGGCTCATCGGTAGAGGTGATACCGTTCGATGATCTCGGGAACGCCGGGAGGGACCAGGAAGCGGTATGGCCTCCCCTCCCGCACCCTGCGACGGATGTCGCTGGCAGAGATGCCAATCAGGGGAGCATCAAAGAGGCGGAGTCTGTCTTTGAGGCTAGGGAGCTGCGCCTCCAGCGCGTCGAGGTCCGTTTGGACGTCTGGTCTCCGCATGACAGCAAGCACGTCCACGGCCTGCAGCAGTGCCGCAGGCGTGTGCCAGGTGGGAAGGTCGCGAAGCGAGTCCGCGCCGATCAGGTACGCCCAGTGGGCCCTGGGATGGCGCTGCCTCAGCCAGCGCATGGTATCCACCGCGTAGTGGGGCCCCGGTCGGTTGATGTCGGCGCGCGACAGTTCAAAGGCCGGATTCCCGGCTATGGCCGCCTGAACCATCTCCACGCGTCTCTCCACCGGGCTGATCGGCTCCTCGGGCTTGTGAGGCGGCTGTGCAGTGACCACCCACAGCACGCGCTCCAGGTCGAGGGCCGCCTGAGCCTCGCTCGCCAGCACCAGATGACCGATGTGAGGCGGATCGAACGTGCCGCCAAAGACCCCGATCAGTCCTGCCATTCGAGTTCGTGCTCCCCGATGCGCACCGTGTCGCCGCTGCGCGCGCCTGCCTGGCGCAGAGCGTCTTCCACGCCCAGGCGCACCAACAGGCGCTGGAAGTGCCGCACGGCTTCATCGTACTCCCAGTAGGTCATTTCCGCCGCCCGCTCGATGCCCCTGCCCACAACCCGCCACACCCCGTCGGGATCGCGGCGGACCTCGAAGGCCGTGGCTTCGGGCTCGGGCCGGTAGACGGGGATCGCCTCCGGGCTGGGCGGCGCGGGCGCGCGTTCGACCGCTCGAGCGGCTGCCAGAAGCACGTCGCGCGTGCCCGTGCGGGCAAGCGCCGACACGGCCAGCGGAGCATGGCCTCGCTGGCGCAACTTCGCCTGGAGATCGGGCCAGCGCTGCTGCACCTCGGGCAGGTCCATCTTATTCACCGCCACGACCTGAGGCTTCTCTTTCAGTCCCGGGTCGAACAGGGCAAGTTCGCTGTTGACCTGGGAGAAATCCGCGAGCGGGTCGGTCGATGTCCCATCGACGAGATGGATCAGGGCGCGCGTGCGCTGGATGTGGCGCAGGAAGGCAGCGCCCAGCCCAGCCCCCTGGTGAGCGCCTTCGATCAGGCCGGGGATGTCGGCCAGGACGAGCGTGCGGCCGTCGCCGAGGTCGGCCACGCCCAGGTTCGGCTCCAGGGTTGTGAACGGGTAATCGGCAATCTTGGGGCGAGCGTTGGTGAGGGCTGCCAGCAGCGTGGACTTGCCGGCGTTGGGCGCACCGACGATGCCGATGTCGGCAATCAGGCGCAGCTCGAGCCGCAGCCAGCGCTCCTGGCCGGGTTCGCCGCGCTCAGCGCGCCGCGGCGCCTGGTTGCGGGCGGTGGCAAATCGAGCGTTGCCTCTGCCCCCCCGGCCGCCACGGCACACGAGCAGCCGCTGACCGGGCTCGACCATGTCGCCCAGAAGGCCGCCGCTGCCCTCGTCCCACACAAGGCATCCAGGCGGGATGGGGATGACAGCAGGCTCTCCGTCGCGCCCGGTCTTGTTGCTGGTGCCACCGCGCGCGCCGTCCTCCGCCCGAAAGCGCTGGCGCCGCCTGAAGGCCGAGAGCATGTTCAGCGTTGGGACAACCTCGAGGACGACGTCGCCGCCCCGTCCGCCGTCGCCCCCGTCCGGGCCACCGCGCGGGACGTACTTCTCTCGGCGGAAGTGGACGATGCCATCGCCTCCGCGGCCGGAGGCTACGTGAATTCGCGCTTCGTCGATGAACATCTGGCGCTCACGGGTTCACGGTGGATTATACCCGTGGCAGGCGAGCGGTGTCGGGCGGTGGGCGTCCGCCGCCGTGCCGCCAGCGGCCCAACACATCTCACAACCCGGACTTTGCCGCTGCAATTTGCACGGCGACTCCACTTGTGATAGATTACGCATGCGCGAGCGGCTCAGCCGGAGGTCTCCATGGCAGGTATCGCTGCGCCCGACATCGTGATCGGCCGCCTCCCCCTGTACCTGAGGGCACTTTCCCAGATGGCAGCCGAGGGAAAGCAGATCACCTCGTCGCAGGAGCTGGGCGAACGCCTGGGCATCTCCCCTGCTCAAATTCGTAAGGACCTCTCGCTGTTTGGTGAGTTCGGCAAGCAGGGCACGGGCTACGGGGTTACCTCCCTCGAAGGCCAGCTGCGGCGCATACTCAAGGTGGACAGGGTGTGGGATGTTGCGCTGGTCGGCGTCGGCAACCTGGGCCGGGCCATCGCCCACTACGGAGGGTTCGTCAACCGCGGCTTTCGCATCGCTGCGCTGTTCGACAGCGACCCGGCGAAGATCGGAACCCAGATCAACCACCTGGTGATCCAGGACAGCGCCCGCCTGGGCGAGGAGGTCAGGGCACGCAGTATCCGGGTGGCCATGCTGGCCGTTCCCGCGTCCCACGCCCAGGAAGTGGCAGACCAACTGGTGCGCGCCGGCATTCAGGCAGTCCTGTGCTATGCCCCCACGACCATCTCCGTCCCGCCGGATGTGCGCGTGCAGTACATCGACCCCGTGGTGCACTTGCAGCGCATGACGCACCACCTTCCCTGAGGCAGCCCCTTCCAGGCATAGGCCGAGCCGCGCGCCGGGCGGCATCGGACGGGTTCTGCTGCTTGTTCACACGGAGGGAAGACTTCGGCGCAGGCGCTCAGTCATGCCCAGAGCGCGCGCCGCGCCCTTGGCGATGCACTCCACCGGCTCCTCGGCGAGGTAGGCTGCCACGCCGGTCTCGCGCGTCAGCCACTTGTCGATGCCGCGCAGCAGGGCGGTGCCGCCGGCGATCACCATGCCCCGGTCGATGATGTCGGAGGCCAGTTCGGGCGGCGTGCTCTCGAGCACCTTGCGCACTGCGCCCAGCATCAGGTGCAGCGGCTCCTGCAGCGCTTCGACAACGTCGTTGCTGGTGAGGCTCACGGTGCGCGGCAGCCCGCTCACCTGGTCCTGCCCCTGGATCTCGAGTGTTCGCGGCTCGTCGCTGGGAATGGCGGCTCCGATGCGGATCTTGATCTCTTCTGCCGTCCGAGCGCCGACGATCAGGCCGTGCTTCTTGCGCACGTAGGCGACGATGGCTTCGTCGAGGGCACTGCCAGCGACGCGCACCGCGTGGGCAGCGACGATGCCGCTCATAGCCAGCACGGCGGCAGCAGTGATGCCTCCACCCATGACCACGACCATGTTGCCGGACGGCGTGGCGATGGGCAGCCCCACGCCAATGGCAGCCGCCAGCGGCTCCTGGATCAACACCACCTCCCGGCTGCCAGCCTGCAGCGCCGCCTCGTGCACGGCACGCCTCTCCACGCTGGTGGCCCCGAGCGGAGTGGTGATCATCACCCGTGGCTTGAAGAGCCGGGTGGAGCCGCACACCTTCTCAATGAAATGTCCGAGCATCTTTTGGGTGACCTCGAAGTGGGCGATCACGCCGTCGCGCAAGGGCCGCATGACCTCGATCGATTCGGGGACGCGGCCGAACATGTCGCGCGCTGCCTGGCCGACCTCAACGATCTTGAGCTCATCGACGACGATGGCCACCACGGTCGGTTCGTGGAGGACGATTTCACCGCCCTCGCAGATCAGCGTGTTGGACGTGCCCAGAGAAATCCCCAGGTCCCGGCCAAAGAGCGGCATGGCTCAGCCTTCCTCTGCCCCGCCCGATCCGGGTCGGCGCCGGGCGGCGCGGCGATAGCGGCGGGCAGCGTCCAGGCGCAGGTTCGAGCGACGCAGAGCGGCCTCGATGGCAGCATACTCGGCGGGAGGAAGTTCCTCTCGCCGCTGCAACAGCTCCTGTGCCCGTCGGCGCGCCTTCTCGGCTCGCTCGATGTCGATCTCCTCGACGTTCTCACCGACATCCGCCAGGACGGTGACGCGGGTTGGCAACACCTCCATCACGCCGCCGGCGATGACGAACTGCATCTCCCTGCCCTCGCTGCGGACTTGCAGGATCCCATAGTTAAGCGTGGTCAGTAGAGGAGCGTGATGGGGCAGGATGCCCAGCTCGCCTTCCGCGCCTGGCGCAACGACGGCCTCGGCCTCGCCGGAGAACAGGAGCCTATCCTGGGTGACGACTTCGCAGCGCATGGACATGCCTCACGCCGCCATCAGGCGCTCCCCCTTGGCCACGGCCTCATCGATCGTGCCCACCATGTGGAAGGCCTGCTCCGGGAGGCCGTCGTGCTGGCCCTCCAGAATCTCACGGAAACCGCGCACGGTCTCGGCCAGCGGCACGTAGCGGCCTTCCAGCCCGGTGAACTGCTGGGCGACGAACATTGGCTGTGAGAAGAAGCGCTCGATCTTGCGCGCCCGGGAGACCAGCACCTTGTCGTCCTCGCTGAGTTCGTCGATGCCAAGGATGGCGATGATGTCTTGCAGGTCCTTGTAACGCTGCAGCACCTGCTGCACCTGACGGGCCACCCGGTAGTGTTCCTCGCCGACGACCTGCGGATCGAGGATGCGCGAAGTCGACGCCAGAGGATCGACGGCGGGGTAGATGCCCTTCTCGACAATTGAGCGCTCCAGGGCGATGGTGGCGTCGAGGTGGGTGAAGGTGGCGACCGGCGCCGGGTCGGAGTAGTCATCGGCGGGCACGTACACGGCCTGCATCGAGGTGATCGAGCCGGTGCGCGTGCTCGTGATACGTTCCTGCAGCTCTCCCATCTCGGTTGCCAGCGTGGGCTGGTAGCCAACCGCCGAAGGCATCCTCCCCAGCAGCGCCGACACCTCCGACCCCGACATGCTGAAGCGGAAGATGTTGTCGATGAAGAGCAGCACATCCCTGCCTTGATCGCGGAAGTACTCGGCCATGGTCAGGCCCGTCAGGCCCACGCGGAGCCGGACACCCGGCGGCTCGTTCATCTGCCCGTAGACCAGGACCGTGTCTTTCAGGACGCCCGATTCGATCATCTCGCGGTACATCTGCGTGCCTTCGCGCGTCCTCTCGCCGATCCCGGCGAAGACCGAGTTCCCCTTGTGGACCGTGGCGATCGACCGGATCAGCTCCTGAATGATGATCGTCTTGCCGACCCCCGCGCCGCCGAAGATCCCCGTCTTGCCCCCGCGGGTGAAGGGGGCGATCAGGTCGATCACCTTCAGACCGGTCTCGAAGACCTCCACTCGACGCGACTGCTGCTCGAAGGTCGGAGCCGGGCGGTGAATGGGATAGTACTGCTGTGCTTCGACGGGGCCTTTCCCATCGACCGGCCTTCCCAGGACGTTGAATACTCGCCCCAGCGTCGCTTCCCCCACCGGGACCCGGATCGGGCCGCCGGTGGCGATGGCGGGCATGCCGCGCTGCAGTCCGTCGGTGCTGTCCATGGCCACGGTCCGCACCACCCAGTCTCCCAGGTGGCGCTGCACCTCAAGCACCAGAGGTTCTTCCCCCTGGCGGGGCACTTCGATGGCATCATAGACCTCGGGGACCTCTCCCGGCGGAAACGCGCAGTCCACCACCCCCCCGAGCACCTGAACGACCCGACCTGTCACTCTGGTCATCGATTCCGTCCTTCGTTCTCAATCCCTGCCACCGGCCGCGGCCAGGGCCTCCGCCCCGCCGGCGATGTCCAGCATGTCACTGGTGATGGCTTGCTGGCGGGCCTTGTTGTACTGGATGCGGAGCGCCTCCACCAGATCCACCGCGTTCTCCGAGGCGCTGCGCATGGCCACCATGCGCGCGGCGTGCTCGCTGGCCAGCGACTCCAGGATGGCCTGGTACACCTGGAGGGCGGTGAAGCGGGGCACGATCTCATTCACCAGCGCCGCCTCGCTCGGCTCATACAGGTACGCTGGATGCGACGGCCCCTCCTCGCGCTGCGCCCTCACCTCGACTTCGAGGGGAAGCAGCTTGCGGATCATCGCCTCCTGATGAAGCAGATTGACGAAGCGCGTGTATGCGAGGTAAATCTGGTCGGCGCGCGCCTGTTCGAATTCATCCACCACCAGCCGGCCGATCGCCGAGACATCGGCGAAGGTCGGCTCCGGCGGCAGCGAACTGAACTCCGCCACGATGTTCACCTGCCGGCGTGACATGATGTCGCGCCCCTTCCGGCCAATGATGACGTAGTCCACCGGGGCACTCGACCTGTTGAAGTGCGCGAGCGTCGCCCGCACGATGTTGCTGTAGAAGGCGCCGGCCAGGCCCCGGTCGCCTGTGATCATGACCACCAGGACCCGACGCACTTCTGGCCGCTCCGTCAGGAGAGGATGGACCACGTCGCGCCCCGCCTGGCTGGCCAGGTGCGTCAGGACGTCCCAGGCCCTGTCGGCATACGGGCGGGTGGCCAGCACAAGCTGCTGGGCCCGGCGAACCCTGCTGGCGCTCACCGCTTCCAGGGCGCGCGTCACCTGGCCGATGTTGGCCACGCTCTGCATCCGCCGCCGCATCTCGCGCAGGGAAGGCATCTGGCGGTGCTCCTGAACGCGGTCGGCCTAGGCGACCCACCCGCGGTTGAACGCCTCGATGGCCTGCCGCAGGGCCGCCTCGGTCTCGGGGGTGATGCTCTTGCGCTCGGCGATGTCGCGCCCGATCTCACGATGCGCGGCGTTCATCTCGCGGAGCAGCGCCGCCTCCCACTCGCGGATGCGCTCCGGCGGCACCGCGTCGGCGTAACCGTTCGTCACCGCGAAGAGCGAAATCACTTGGTCCTCCAGCGGCATGGGCGAGTATTGAGGCTGCTTGAGGATCTCCTGCAGCCGCTTCCCGCGGGCCAGCTGGGCCTGGGTGGCTTTGTCGAGGTCCGAGCCGAACTGGGCGAACGCGGCGACCTCGCGGTACGACGCCATGTCGAGGCGGAGCTTGCCCGCCACCTGCTTCATGGCCTTGGTCTGCGCGTCGCCGCCCACGCGTGACACCGAGAGGCCGGCGTTCACCGCCGGACGAATTCCGGCATAGAACAGGCTGCTCTCCAGGTAGATCTGGCCGTCGGTGATCGAGATGACGTTCGTCGGGATGTAGGCCGAAACGTCGCCCAGCAGCGTCTCGATGATGGGCAGCGCCGTCAGCGAGCCGCCCGAGCCTCTGACTTTGGCGACCTTGTATTTCCCCGCCTCGGGCATGGCTTTGTGCGCTGCGCTGGCTTCGTGCAGGGCCAGAGGCCCGCCGAAGACCCGGCCGTCCACTGAATCCTTTTCCTCGGCCTCACCTTCAAAGGCAGCGGGGGCGATCACGTAGCGATCCGCCAGCCGCACGGCGCGCTCGAGCAGACGGCTGTGCAGGTAGAAGACATCGCCGGGATACGCTTCGCGCCCCGGCGGGCGCCGCAGCAGCAGCGACACCTGGCGGTAGGCCCAGGCATGCTTCGAGAGATCGTCGTACACCACCAGCGCATCGCGACCGGTCTCGCTGAAGTACTCGCCCATGGCACAGCCGGCGTAGGGAGCGATGTACTGCAGCGCCGCCGGCTCGTCGGCCGCCGCCACGACCACAATTGTGTGCTCCATGGCGCCGAATCGCTCCAGCGTCGCCACCGTGCGGGCCACCGAGGCTCGCTTCTGGCCGATGGCGACGTAGATGCAGGTGAGATCTTTGCCCTTCTGGTTGATGATGGCGTCGATGGCCAGGGCTGTCTTGCCCGTCTGGCGGTCACCGATGATCAGCTCGCGCTGGCCGCGCCCGATGGGGATCATCGAGTCGATCGCCTTGATGCCCGTCTGGACGGGCGTGTCGACGTCCTTCCGCTCGACGACCCCGGGCGCGATGCGTTCGATCGGACGAAAGCCCGCGGCCTGGACCGGCCCCTTGCCATCCACCGGCTGACCCAACGCGTTGACCACGCGCCCAATCAGGCTTTCCCCCACCGGCACCGAGGCGATGCGGCCCATGCCGCGCACCTCCATCCCCTCCTCAACGCCGGAGTACTCCCCCATGATGATGACGCCGACCGCATCCGCTTCCAGGTTGAAGGCGATGCCCATCGCCCCGTTCGCAAACTGCACCAGCTCCTGGGAGCGGATGCCAGAAAGTCGTGAGACGCGGGCGATGCCGTCGCCGGCCTCGATGACATGGCCGACTTCCTTGACCTCAATGCGGGGAGCATAGGCCTCAATCTGCTCTCGCAGACCCGCCGACAGGCTCTCGACCAGATCGGACATGCGACCTCCTGAGCTTCGACGCCGTGCCGTACCCCCTCTGCCTCCAACCGGCCAGGCGCCCACCCACAGACGGGCCATCGCCTGGCCCGTCCACACCGCGGCAATGATACCTGGGCTGCTCCCGATTGTCTAGCGGGAGCGCGAGACTGTTGAACAACCTTACGCAGCTCACACCCCGATCGGAAACGCTCTCACACCCCCACCCCCAAGGCACTCCCCCTGGGCGCCAAACCCCACGCCTTTTCGCTCCGAGCTCAACGGGAGAGGTGGACAACAAACGCGACGTCGGGCAGAGAGGCTCCCCCTCCCGAGAGAAGACTGCCCTCTCCGCCACGGAGCCCTGGGACAGCAGCCGCACCCGGCAGGCGCAACCGGCTTGCCATTGCTCACGTAGCCTGACGTGAAAGGCATCGACAGCCGCGCCCGGTGTTTTTCACCACCCGCATGCTACGTCGGAACGGCGCTCGGGGCCCTGCCATCAAGGACGGGCGAAGTGGCGCAGCGCCAGCCGAACTCGCTCCTCCAGGTCCTGCGGTGCATCCGACGGGATCGACTGCACGGCCGCCTGGGCCTCACCGAGCCCGTAGCCCAGTGCGGTCAGCGCCTGCAGCAGGTCGGTATCGACCCCCGACAGTACAAGACCGACAGCCTCGGCCCGTTCCAGCTTGTCTCTCAGATGGAACACGATCCTCTCCGCCGTCTTGCGCCCGATTCCGGGAACTCGTGTCAGGGCATCCGGCTGGCCGCTGCTCACGCTCGCTCGCAACAACTCTGCGGACACATGCGAGAGAATCGCCATGGCCAATCGTGGCCCCACGCCACTGACCTGGAGCAGCAGGTCGAACAGGTGGCGCTGCTCCTGGCTCTCGAAGCCGTATAGCGAAAGCGAGTCCTCGCGCACGACCATGCGCGTGTACAGGAAGACCATCTGCCCGACATCGGGCAGGTGCTCAAGGACCGAGGTCGGTATGGTCACCTGGTAGCCGACTCCGCCGACCTCAAGCACGACCTCGCCGGGTCCGGCGCGCTGCAACAGGCCCCGCAGGGAAGAGATCACCCCGTCTCCTTCAGCCGCCGCTCCAGCTGGCCTGCATGCAAGTGGCAGATGGCCACGGCCAGGGCGTCAGCCGCGTCGTCCGGCCTGGGTGGTTCCACAAGATGAAGCAGAAGGCGAACCATCTCCTGCATCTGGTGCTTCTCGGCCCCCCCGTAGCCGGTGACCGCCTGCTTGACTTCGCGTGGCGTGTACTCATAAACAGGGATTCCGGCCTGCGCCAGGGCAAGGAGGGTCACACCCCTCGCCTGGCCGACGCTCATGGCGGTGGAGACATTGCGCTGGAAGAAGAGCCGCTCGACAGCGCCGCAATCCGGGTGGTGGCGTTCGAGCACCGTGCACAGGTTGCGGTAGAGTTCAGCCAGCCGGTCGGGCATGGATGCGCTGGCAGCCGTGGAGATGACTCCGCAGTCAACGAGGTGGAGTTCGCCATCGGGCGTCTGGCGTACAAGGCCGTAGCCGCTGCTTGCCGTGCCCGGGTCGATGCCGATCGCGAGCATGCAGGGAAGGTGGGCCTCAGGCGGCCTCGAGCATGGCCACGGCGGCGTCAGTCACCTTGAGCGTGGAGTACACCTGCTGCACGTCCGGCAGGTCCTCCAGCGTTTCGATCAGCCGCATCACCTGGAGCGTCTGCTCGGGCGGCAGTTCGGCGACCGAGGTCGGCATCATGCGCAGCGACGCTTCTTCGGGCTTGATGCCGAGGCTGGCCAGGCGGTTGCTGATCTCCTTGAAGGACTCAACCGGGGCGATGATCTCGATGTCGTCCTCCCCGATGATCACGTCATCCGCTCCGGCTTCGACGGCCGCCTCGAACACCTGCTCCGCGTCATGACCTGCGGCGGGGAAGGAGAAGTAGGCCGCGCGGCGAAACTGCCAGGCCACGGCTCCGGCTTCTGCCATGTTGCCGCCGCTCCGGGTGAGGGCATGCCGCACCTCCGCCACTGCCCGGTTGCGATTGTCGGTGACGACCTCAATCATCAGCGCAACGCCGTGGGGGGCGAAGCCCTCATAGAGCACCTGCTCCAGCGCACCGGCATCCTTGTCCTCCCCCGTGCCCCGGCGAATGGCGCGTTCGATGTTCTCTTTCGGCATGTTGGCGGCGCGGGCCTTGTCGACCGCAAGGCGCAGGGCGAAGTTGGTCTCCGCATCGCCTCCGCCCTCGCGCGCGGCGATCGAGATCTCCCGCGCCAGGCGAGTGAAGAGGTTGCCGCGCCTGGCATCGTTGGCGGCCTTCTTGCGCTTGATCGTCGACCACTTGGAGTGTCCGGACATGGACCAACCCTCTGGCCGAAGGGGGTGTGCATTTGCTCCCCCGGCTCGACGCGATTATACCTCGCGCGCAGCAGGCACACAATTGCGCGAGCTCTACCTCCATTTCCCGTCTTGTCCGCCTCGCGGCCCGCCTCGGGTTACCACCCTCAGCGAGCCGCTCGCCGGAACCATGGCGGGGCGCATCAGGCGGAGTCCGCGCGCTGCCGCGGCCTTCGTTCCGCGGCTTCCCCACCTCCGGCCAGGGCCCGGCCGCAGGAGCCCGGGGGCAGAGGATGTGCCGCCCCCCTTCCTCCACAACCGCCGGTCGATGTCGATCTTGACTTCGCAGCTTCGATCCGCAGTGCAGACGCCGAGTCGTCTCTCGCTGCCCTCATTGCCTCGCGCCTCTGGGCCAAGCCGCTCCAATCCGGGGCGGCGGATGGAGCCCTCCTGGACTCGCGCCGCCAACCGCCGCTTTCGGGGGTGGGGGAAGGGGGGTGCGGGGGGCCTGGGGGCGGGGATGTAAGTCCCGCCCCCGGACCCCCGAAGGCGTACAAGACTGTCGACTCACTGTTCTTGAACAAACCAGGCCAATCGCTTCTCACGTTCTGCGCGAGATGAAGGACAGCAGGCGCATGCTCTGAGGCGCCAGCACCACCGCCTTCACCTCTCTGCCAGCATCTGACGAAGCTGGCGAATGGTGTCGACGCTCTGGCTGCGGTAGTGGTTGTTGGCGTAGACGAGGGTTACGTCCGATCGGTCGTCGAGGTCCCGAATCTTCCCCACCCACTCGCGCAGTTCGGACTCGGGGTAGCTGTAGTCGTATCGCTGCCACGCCTGCTCGTGGTCCCACCAGCGGTCGGCGTTGCGCCCATGAAAACGCACGTAGGCGACCGGCCCAGCCGCCCGAGCGATCGGCGGCATCAGCCCGGGGAGCTGCGGCTCGTCGACGCAGCAGAAGCCCAGCCGCAGGGTGCTCAGCAGAGCGAAGGTCTCCTCCCTCAGCCAGGCACGGTCGCGGAACTCGACGACCACGGGAAGGTCGGCCAATCCCTCGCGCAGACGGCGAAGGTAATCGCGGTTGGCCGCGACGGGATGGAACGAGTGCGGAAACTGAGCCAGGACGCAGGCCAGCTTGGCCGATTGACGCAAGTCCTCGATACTCTGGCGGAATCCCGCGACGTCTGCGTGTTCCCGGTCGTGCGTCAGGCTCTGGTGCGCCTTCACCGAGAAGAGGAAGCCCTCAGGCGTGCGCTGCAGCCAGCCGGCCACAGTGCGCCGGTCCGGCAGGCGATAGTACGTGACGTTGAGTTCGACGGTGTCGAACTGCTGGGCATAGAAAGAAAGCCAGGCCCACTTGGGGAGGTCCGCCGGATAGAACGGGCCTACCCAGTCATCGTACGAGAAGCCCGAAGTGCCCAGGCGAATCATGGGAGCAGGACGGCCGCGCCGTCGATCCTTCCCTGTTTGAGGTCGAGCAGGGCCCGGCGCGCCTCCCCGAGGGGATACGCCTGCACCGAGGGTTGTATCTGGACCTTAGCTGCCAGCTCCAGGAATTCGATTCCATCTTGTCGGGTGGCGTTCGCGACCGAGCGCAGTGTGCGCTCGCCGTAGAGGAGAGCGTAGGGCATCTCGGGGATCGGGCTGGCGTGGATCGCGTTGATGGCCAGGGTTCCGCCTGGCCGCAGTTTCTGCAGCAGGAGGGGCACCAGGTTACCGGCGGGGGCGAAGAGCACGGCCCGGTCGAGGGGTCGCGGCAGCGGGTCGTCGTAGGCGCCCACCCACGAGGCACCAAGGCTGCGCGCCAGCGCGGCGTGCGTTGCGCTGCGGGTGAAGACGGAAACCGGGCATCCCCAATGCCTCGCCACCTGGATGGCCAGGTGCGCGCTCGCGCCGAAGCCGGCCAGGCCGAGATGCTCGCCGGGCTGCAGGTCGGCTTTGCGCAGGGACCGGTAGCCGATGATCCCGGCGCACAATAGCGGCGCGGCCTGTGTCTCCTCGAGACCCTCTGGCAGGCGAAGCGCGAAACGGGCGTCCGCCAGCATGTACTCGGCGTAGCCGCCGTCGACGTGAAAGCCGGTGAAGCGCGCCTGGGGGCAAAGGTTCTCCTCCCCGCGGCGGCAGAACCCACACTCGCCGCAGGCCGCATGCAGCCAGGGGATGCCAACCCGGTCCCCCAGTTTCCATTCGCTCACCCCCTCCCCGACGGCATCGACCGTGCCCACCACCTGATGGCCCGGCGTGATGGGAAAGGACGGAGGGACGATGTCGCCCTCGACCGTGTGCAGGTCGGTGTGGCAGACGCCGCAGGCGTGGATGCGGAGGCGAAGCTGGCCGCGGCCCGGCTCGGGCTCGGGGACCTCCTCCAGCCTCAGCGGCGCGTTTTCGATCGGCCCAGGGCCGTGGAGGCGGATGATGCGCATCATCAACCTGCCTGTCCGTCACGCCTTGCCGGCGATGAAGTCCTCCGTCATCTGGCGCGCGATGTCGTCGGAGAACTGTTTCGGCGGCGTCTTCATGAAGTAGGCAGAGGGGCCCAGGATCGGGCCTGCCAGGCCGCGGTCGAGGCCGATCTTGGCGCAGCGCACGGCGTCGATCACCACGCCGGCCGAGTTGGGCGAGTCCCACACCTCGAGTTTGACCTCGACATTCAAGGGCACGTCGCCGAAAGTGGTGCCCTCCATTCGGATGTAGCACCACTTGCGGTCGGTCAGCCACGGCACGTAGTCGCTTGGGCCGACGTGGACGTTCTGCGGCGGCATTTCGTACGGCAGCATGCTGGTGACGGCGCCGGTCTTGGATATCTTCTTCGATTCGAGGCGCTCGCGCTCGAGCATGTTGTAGAAGTCCATGTTCCCGCCGAAATTGAGCTGGTAGGTGCGGTCGAGACGGACGCCGCGATCGCGGAACAGCGCTGTCAGCACGCGGTGGGTGATCGTCGCGCCGACCTGGCTCTTGATGTCATCCCCGATCACCGGCAGGCCGCGCTCACGGAATCGGCCTGCCCAGTAGTCCGAGCTGGCGATGAAGACCGGGATGCAGTTGACGAAGGCGCAGCCCGCCTCCAGCACTTGCTCAACATACCACTTGGTTGCCATTTCGGCTCCGACCGGCAGGTAGCTGACGACGACGTCGGTCTTGGTCGACCTGAGGATACCGACGATGTCGTCCGTCGGTCCGGGGGCTTTGTCCACCACCTCGGCCAGGTACTTGCCGATGCCGTCGTGGGTCATGCCGCGGTAGACCGGCACGCCAAGGCGGGGCACGTCGGCGAAGCGGACGGTGTTGTTGGGATGGGCGAAGATGGCCTCGCTCAGGTCCTTTCCCACCTTGGTGCGCACGACGTCGAAGGCAGCGGTGAACTCGATGTCTCGAATGTGGTAGCCACCCAGCTCGACGTGCATCAGGCCCGGCACGCTGTCGGCCGGCTTGGCCTGGCGGTAGTAGAAAACCCCCTGCACCAGCGACGAGGCGCAGTTGCCCACGCCCACGATCGCCACTCGGACCTTCTTTCTGCCTGGCATGTATGCCTCCTTGGAAACCTGGCGCTTCGTCCAGCCGCACCGGGACCATTTCCCCGTTCTGTCCGGCGCGATGCTTATGCTAAAATGCGGTTGTCACCGGGGACGCCGTCATGGCCGATCGGCCCGTGCCTCTCACGCGCAGCCAGCGCCTGGAGCGGCTGCTCGAAATCGGGCGGACGCTCACCGCCACCCTCGACTTGCAGCCGCTGCTCCAGAGCATCGTCGACGTTGCCCGCGAACTGACCTCCAGTGAGGCGGCCTCCATCCTGCTGTACGATCCGGCCTCGGGCGAACTGCGTTTCGCCGCCGGCCCTGGCGCTCAGCGGGAGAACCTGCGCCAGCTCAGCGTGCCGCTCGACTCGAGCGTCGCCGGGTGGGTGTTCAAGAACGTCCGCCCGATGGTCATCCAGGACGCCTCGCGCGATCCCCGCGTCTTCCGCCAGGTCGACCGCGTCCTCCACTTCCAGACCCGCTCCGTCCTGGGAGTGCCCCTGCTGCTCCGCAAAGAGCCGATCGGCGTCATCGAAGCGGTCAACAAGCTGGGCGGTGGCAATTATACCGAAGATGACCAGTGGGTCCTAGAAACCCTGGCGCCGCAGGCGGCCATCGCCATCGAGAACGCCCGCCTGCTCAAGCGGCTGCAGGAAGCCAATGCCGAATTGATGCGGCTCGACCGTATGAAATCGGACTTCATCGCCATCGCCTCACACGAGCTGCGCACACCGCTGGGCCTGATCCTGGGCCACGCCACTTTCCTGCAGGACCAGCTCACGAAGGAACACGCTGAGGAAATGGACGTCATCATGAAGGCGGCGCTGCGCCTGAAGGCCATCATCGAGGACATGTCGGCCATCGCCCACAAGGAGGAGGGGCAGTCGCGCGTGCGCCGCCGGCCATTCTCGATGAGCAAGCTGGTGGTGGAGATGACCAGCCGCTTCCAGACGATGGCGGCCGAGAAGCAGATCGAGCTCGGGTACGACGTCCCCGAAGACGACGAGCTGACTGTCGAGGCCGACCGCGACAAGATCGACATCGTCCTGGCGCACCTGATCCGCAACGCCATCTCCTTCACCGATCCCGGAGGCCAGGTGGGGGTCAAGGCCGAGGCCTACGAGGGGTACGTCAAGGTCTTTGTCGTTGACACCGGCATTGGCATTCCGGCGGATCAGGTCGATCGCGTGTTCGACCGCTTCTATCAGGTGGAGTCGCATCTGACGCGCCGCCACGGCGGGATGGGGCTTGGGCTGTCGATCGCCAAGGCCATGGTCGAGATGCACAACGGGCAAATCTGGTGCGAGAGCAAGGAAGGCACCGGGAGCCTGTTCTGCTTCATGATCCCGGTGAGTGCCCAGCAGGCGATGGCCGCCGAGCGCGTTTTCCGCCGAGGTTAGGGCGGCCGCTGGCACTTTCCACTGTGGTAGAATTCAGATGTTGCCGACGGGGCGTGGCTCAGCCCGGCTAGAGCGCACGGTTCGGGTCCGTGAGGTCGGCGGTTCAAATCCGCCCGCCCCGACTGCCGCCAGGCCGTCTATAGATGGCCTGGCTCGCTTTCAGCCAGGCTCGCGCTCATCTGCAACTGTCGTCTGGCCTCGAGCGCGAGCCGACCGGACCGAAACGATCTCCGCCAGAATGCTGAGGGCGATCTCGCCGGGCGACTGGCCCCCGATGTCGAGCCCGAGCGGCCCATGCAGGCGCGACAACTCCTCCTGGCTCAACCCTGCCTGCAGCAGCCGCTGGCGACGCAGCGCCTGCGTCCTCCGGCTGCCCAGGGCACCCACATAGAACGCGGGGCTGCGCAGCGCCACCATCAACGCCGGATCGTCCAGCTTGGGATCATGGGAAAGGGCGGCGACCGCGCTCGTCGGCGTCAGGCCCACCTGCCGCAGCGCCTCATCCGGCCATGACGTGACCAGCGCGTCGGCCTCGGGGAAGCGCTCAGGCGTGGCAAACGCCCGCCGCGGATCGACGATCACCACCCGATAGCCCAGCATCTTTGCCAGCCGCGTCAGTTCCACGGCAATGTGCACGCCACCGATGATCACCAGCAGCGGTGGGCCTGACAGGACATCGAAGAAGACCTCCGCCTCCTCCTCCCTCACCCTCACCCTGTCGACCTGGCAGACGCCTGAAGCCAGCACGACCCTCGCCCGATCACGCAGGACCTCAGCCCACCCTGGCTCGACCTCGCCCACCACCTCGCCATCCAACCCGACCACGATCGACGATCCCAGCAGATCGCCGGGGCCATCCGTCACCACAGCCCGCACCACCGGCCTCTCGGCGAGGACCGAGCGGCAGAGAACCTCGAATGGGGAAGGGCCCTCGCCCGTGGAGCGCTCCACTGTGGCCAGCGGCTCGACGAAGATTTCGATCTCCCCGCCGCATGCCAGGCCGACCTCCCACGCCGTGTCGTCACTCACGCCAAAACGGAGCTTCTCGGGCCGGCCTGAGCGCAGCACCTCTAGGGCATGCTCAAGAACTGCCCCCTCGACGCATCCGGCGCTGACGGAGCCCACCATCTCGCCGGCTTCGCTCACGGCCATCTTCGAGCCCGCCGGGCGCGGCGCCGAGCCCCAGGTGCGCAGGACGGTTGCCAGCGCGGCTCGCTTGCCCTCCGCCAGCCACCGCTCTATGGCCTCAATCACCTCGCGCACGCGCTGCTCCCGTTGCCCTTTGCTGAATCAACCGATGCCCGCCCTGGATGTCCTCGCGTGACATCAACCTAGGATTGTACTCCTCCACATGAGGCTCGATTCCGGACGGCTCCGCGATCTCCTCCAGATCATCTTTCCGTCTCGCGCGGCTCTCGCCCTGTCGCCCTCAGGGAATTCGAGTCATACTAGATGCGGGAAAGGAGGCGGTTGATGAAAGCCTTTGTCCGTCTGGCTCGGGTCCTTGCCATCATGTTCGGAACGCTTCTGGCTGTACTGTTCATCCTCCTCGCCCACTGGGCCCTCCGCCCCAACCGCGCCGTCGTCGAGCCTGCCGTCGTGATCGAATCCTGGGAAACCGTCGCCGACGGCAGCCACAACTCCAACACCGACCTCATCTCCTGGCAGGGCCAGTACCTCCTCATCCACGCCTCCTCACCCTTCCACTTCGCCAGCGAGCGCTCCCGCCTGATCCTGCACCGGTCGCCCGACGCCCGGCATTGGACGCCCATCGCCGAGTTCGACGCCGCCGGCGAAGACATCCGCGATCCCAAGCTCGCCGTCATCGACGGCCGCCTCTTCCTCTACGCCCTCAAGAACACGGAATTCACGGCCGAGCCCTACCAGACGGTCTACGCCCAGAGCGACGATGGCCTGACCTGGACTCCATTCGAGGAGGTCGAGCCGGCCGGTTGGCTTTTCTGAAGACCCAAGTCGCCCGACGGGGAACACTGGTTCGTGCCCGCCTACTGGCACGAACACGGTCGCGCTGCCCTGCTCACCTCATCCGACGGCATCCACTGGGACATCGTCTCCGAAATCTGCGCCGGACCGCGAAGCGACGAACCCGACATCGAGTTCCTTCCCGACGGCCGCTTGATCGCCACCATCCGCCTGGAGGTCAGCGACAGTTACTTCGGCCACCCCGAGGGCGGCACCATCCTCACGACGGCTTCCCCGCCCTACACCTCCTGGTCCACGCCCGCGCACAGCCTCGTCACCCGCCTCGACGGGCCGAGCCTGTTCCGCTACCACGACGCCATCTACGCCGTCGGCCGCTACCAGCCCATCGTCACCGGGCCGTTCGACTGGCAGGGAAGCATCTTCGCCCGAGAACGGACCGCCCTGTTCCTGGTGCAGGAAGACCGCCTTGTGTACCTGACGGACCTTCCCAGCGCCGGCGACACCTCGTATTCCGGCGTCGTCGTCCAGGGAGACGAACTTCTGGTTTCCTACTACACCAGCGACATCGAGCATGACTACCCTTGGATCCTGGGCATGGTTGCCCCCTCCAGCATTCGGCTTGCCAGGGTAGACTTGCCCCAGTTGGAGGCGCTCGCCGCCAAGCGCATGCCTTGATCCATCCATCTCCACGGAGGTCCAAATCGAATGGAACACCTCGCGCCGCAGACCATGGGACAGCAGTACGGCCGCCGCTCATGGGCCGAGCCCTACAAGATCAAGATGGTCGAGCCGATCCGACTGATCCCGCGCCCGGCCCGCGAGCAAGCCCTGCGCGAAGCCGGCTACAACACCTTCCTGCTGCGCTCCGAGGACGTCTACATTGACCTGCTGACGGACAGCGGAACGTCCGCCATGAGCGACCGCCAGTGGGCGGGCATCATGCTCGGCGATGAAGCCTACGCCGGCAGCCGCAACTTCTACCATCTCGAAGACGCCGTGCAGCGCTACTACGGCTACCGCCACCTTGTCCCCACCCACCAGGGCCGCGGCGCAGAACATCTCCTCAGCAAGGTTGCCATTCGGCCCGGGCAGTACGTGCCGGGCAACATGTACTTCACCACCACCCGGCTGCACCAGGAACTGGCCGGCGGCACCTTCGTTGACGTGATCATCGACGAGGCTCACGATCCGACCAGTCTCCATCCCTTCAAGGGCGACGTGGACCTCGACAAGATGGAGTCCCTGATCCGCCGGGTCGGCGCCGAGAACATCGCCTACGTCAGCCTGGCGGGCACGGTCAACATGGCCGGAGGTCAGCCAGTGAGCATGGCCAACGTGCGCGCCCTGCGCGCGCTCTGTGACCGGCACGGCATCCGCATCTTCCTCGACGCCACACGCATGGTGGAGAACGCCTTCTTCATTCAGGAGCGCGAGCCGGGCTATGCCGAGACGTCGATCGCCGAGATCCTGAGGGAGTTCTGCGCTTACACCGATGGCGCCTGGATGAGCGCAAAGAAGGACCATCTGGTCAACATCGGCGGCTGGCTTGCGGTGAACGACGATGAACTCTTCGATCGCCTGCGCAACCTGGTCGTCGTCTACGAGGGGCTGCACACCTACGGCGGCATGGCCGGTCGCGACATGGAAGCCCTTGCCATCGGCATCGAAGAGGCCGTGCAGGATGAGCACGTGCGCGCCCGCGTTGGGCAGGTGCGCTATCTGGGCGATCTCCTTCTCCGCTGGGACGTCCCCATCGTCGTTCCCGTCGGCGGACATGCCATCTTCCTTGACGCCAAGCGCTTCTACCCCCACATCCCGCAGAACGAATTCCCGGCCCAGACGCTGGCCGCTCAACTCTATCTGGATTCCGGCGTGCGCGGCATGGAGCGCGGCATCGTCAGCGCCGGCCGCGACCCGAAGACCGGCGATCATCGCTATCCGGCCCTGGAACTGACGCGGCTCACAATCCCGCGCCGCGTGTACACCCAGTCGCACATGGATGTGGTCGCAGAAGCGGTCAAGGCTGCCTACGACGATCGCCACAAAACGCGCGGGATGAAGATGGTCTACGAACCGAAAGAACTCCGCTTCTTCCAGGCCCGCTTCGAACCCCTGGGCTAGGCCGGCCTTCCGCGCCGGTCAGAACACAAGGCCGGGAGCGCAGCGCTCCCGGCCTTCGCGTTGCCGAACCCCTCACCTACAGAAGCAGCTCCCGCAGCGCGCCCTCGAGCTCGGGGAACTCGAATGTGAATCCCGTCTCGGCCAAGCGGCGCGGCGTCGGCCGCTGCCCCTCAAGGACCAGCGTCGCCTTCTCTCCCAGGGCCAGGCGCAGCAGGAAGGCCGGCATGGGCAACAGGGTCGGGCGATGGAGCACTCCTGCGAGCACCCGCGTGAACTCTGCACTGCGCACCGCCTCGGGCACCGCCAGATTGAAAGGCCCGCGCGCCTCAGGGGTCTCAAGGAGATGCCGAATGGCCCTCACCTCGTCTCGGATGTGAACCCAGGGGAACCAAGCGCGCCCGGATCCGAGGCGGCCTCCCACGAAGAGCCGGAAGGGCAGGACCATGATCGGGAAGAGGCCACCGCGCCGGCTCAGCACCAGCGCCGTGCGCACGATCGCTCTCCGCACGCCCATCTCTTCGACGGCCTGCGTCGATGCCTCCCACGCCTGACAGACGCGTGCCAGGAAATCCGAACCCGGCGGCGCCTGCTCATCGACCGCCGCCTCACCGACGCCGTAGTAGCCGACCGCCGAGGACTGGACGAGCACCTTCGGACGGTCCCTGGCCGCAGCCACTGCCTCGACCACCGCCTGGCCGGCGCGCACGCGGCTGCTCAGGATGACCTCCTTGCGCGCCGCGCTCCAACGCTGGAACGGGATCGCCAGCAAGCCCTCGCCTGCCAGGCTCGCCCCCGCCAAGTTCACGACGGCGTCGGCCCTCTCGACCTCGCTCCCCCAGCCGGCCGCCGTGGATCCATCCCACCGCGCCCAGCGTGCACCAGCCGGGAGGTCGCCGTCGCGGGCCGCATGGCGGGAGACGAGAACCACCTCATGGCCGTCCCTCAACAGGTCTTCCGCCAGCGCGTGTCCAATCAGCCCCGTCCCTCCAGTAATCACCACCTTCATCACCTCACACCTCCTTCATCCTCTGCATCGGCGCCAGATCACATCATCGCCAGCGCGCCTGCGGATGCAAGGGCGCGCCCCGCTTCCGAGAGTCCCGACGAGGGATGGCCGGCCTCCCGCCTTCAGACACAGCCGCGCGTCAGGAGACGAGGCCGCCTGGGTCACGGCCGCTCACCTTCGTTCCCTCCCACAGCCGATCAAGTTCCTCGAGGCCCATGTCCGTCAGGCTGCGGCCCTCGGCGTGAGCGGCTGCCTCCAGCTGCGCGAAGCGCTGGCGAAAGCGCGCATTGGCCTGCCGCAGCGCCGCCTCCGGGTCCGCCTTCAGCCACCGAGCGTAGTTGACGACGGCGAACAACAGGTCCCCCACCTCATCCGTCTTCGCGCCCTCGCTGCTCGCCTCACGCACCTCATCAAGTTCCTCGAGCACCTTGGCGATGACACCATCCAGCGCTGGCCAGTCGAACCCCACGCGCGCCACCCTCGACTGAATCTCGGCTGCCTGAGCCAGCGCCGGCAGGCCCACGGGCACCCCACCAAGGAGGCCGGTTCCCTCGCCATCTGCCTCGCGCTCCGAGGCCTTGAGCTTCTCCCAGTTTGCCAGGACCTGATCGACCCCATCCACCCTGGTCTGCCCGAAGACATGCGGGTGGCGTCGGACGATCTTGGCATGGATGCCCGAGATGACATCCGCCATCCGGAACTCGCCAGCCTCCGTGGCAATCTGGGCCTGAAGGATGATTTGCAGCAGCAAATCCCCCAGTTCCTCGCGCAGGGCATGCGAGTCGTCCCGATCCAGCGCCTGGAGCGCTTCGTAGGCCTCCTCCATCAGATGCGCCCGAAGCGACTGCGGCGTCTGCTGGCGGTCCCACGGGCACCCATCTGCAGCGCGCAGGTGGGCGACCTTGTCCTGGAAGGTCTCGAAGGCCGAGGGGGACTGCAAAGCCGGGATGAACAGGGCCGTCAGCGGGGCGATGTCAGCGGCGCGGTCGATCTCGTAGAGGGGCATGGTTTCGACGCGCGCCTGGCGCGTGCCAGCCGCGTGAATGAGGGTGACGTTGTGGTCGTCGGGATACTGGTTCATCAAGGTGAGCTTGACATCAGCGGCCACGAGGGTCGAGTGGAGCTGACCGACCAGCGCGGCGGAGTCCGGCGGGAACGGCGGATGGTGACGGGCAGCCAGGTCCAGGGCGTCGGCCACGAACAGGCCATCGAGCGCGTCGTACCCCACGGCCCTCAGACAAGGCTCAATGAAGCTGATTCCGTGGACTATCCGGAGAGGGACGTGGGCCTGTTGCTGAAGCACCGCAACGGTCGCCTCGCCCACCATCGGATCACCGGGCACCGCATAGAGCACGCCTTCGGGTCGCGCCCCAAGGGCAAGGACCTGGTCAACGATCGCCCTGTAAACCGCCGCATAGTGCTCCAGGCTGTCGTACAGATCGTCGAAGCTGTGGAGGCGCAGGTGAGGCGGAAGGCCCGCGACAGCCGGATAATGGAGGGTTCGAAGCCATACCTCGTCGCTCGACTCCAGCGCTTGCCAGGCCGCCCTCGTCAGGAGTGCAGGGTCTCCTGGGCCGAGGCCGACGATCGTGATCCCTGGGGGCATCGTTGCCTCCGATGGCGAATGCGCGGATTCTCGCGAGATTGTATCATCCGGCAAGACGAAACGACCCGGCGAGTGCTGCCGGGTCGTCACGGGGAAACGTTGGAACGAATCAGCGCTTGGTGTAGGTCGGGGCCTTGCGGGCGCGCTTGAGGCCGGGTTTCTTGCGTTCCTTCATGCGCGGATCGCGCGTCAGGAACCCTGCGGCGCGCAGAGCCGGCTGCAGGTCCGGGTTCATGACCATGAGGGCGCGGGCCATGCCGCGGCGCGCGGCGCCGGCTTGGCCAGTGATCCCTCCACCCTCGACCTTAACGGTCACATCCAGCTTGCCCTCGTAGCCGGTGGCGCGCAGCGGTGCCAGCACCGCTTCCAGGTCCCCGATGCGAGGGAAGTAATCCTGCGCCGGCTTGCCGTTGACAGTGATGTTCCCGCCTCCCGGGATCAGTCGCACCCGGGCCGTGCTCGTCTTCCTTCGTCCGATGCCTTCGTAGTATTGAACTGCCATGCTCTTCCTCAGTCCTCATTCACTCGAGAGGCCGCGGCTTCTGTGCCGCGTGCGGATGGTCCGGCCCCGCGTAGACCTTCAGCTTGCGCATCAGCCTGCGGCGCAGCCGGTTGCGAGGCAGCATGCCCCACACCGCGCTTTCCAGGACGCGCTCGGGAAAGCGGGCCAGCTGCTCGCGCAGCGTGATGCGCTTCAGCCCACTCGGATAACCCGAATGGCGGTAGTAGACCTTCTCATCGAGCTTGGCGCCGGTCACCGCGATCTTCTCGGCGTTGACAACCACGACAAAGTCGCCGGCGTCGACGCCCGGCGTGTAGCTGGGCTTATGCTTGCCGGTTAGTGTGCGCGCGATGCGCGATGCCAGGCGCCCCAGATTCTGCCCGGCTGCGTCGACCACAAACCACTCGCAGCCCAGCTCAGCCGCTTTGGGATGGTAGGTTCTCTGCACGCTCATACTCCGCACCACGACCGCAGCTCACGGTTGTGGCTCATCCTGATACAGGACACACTCCAGGCACAGACCCCGGGCGGGGGCGATCTTCCCCTGCCAGGGCAAGGCCGGGCCAGCCAGCGCGGCCTCGAGGTCTCCCACGTGTCTCCTGCCCATGCCCACGTCTACCAGAGCCGCCACCAGGCGGCGCACCATGCGGTGCAGGAAGGCGTTGGCCTCGATCTCAAACTCCCACATGGCATCCCACCGCTGCCAGGAAGCGCGCAAGACGCGACGCACAGTGTGGCCACCTGGCACGGGCGAGGCGCCAAAGGCACCGAAGTCCCTCTCGCCCACGAGGAGCCCTGCTGCCCGCTGCATCATGTCGAAGTCCGGCTCCGGCCAGATGCGCCAGGCGAACCGCTCTTGCAGCGGATCGCGCGTCGGGCTGCAAAGGAGCCGATAGCGGTAGCGCCGACACCGGGCGGAGAAGCGCGGATGGAAACCGGGTGCCGCTACTTCCGCCCCGACCACCGCGACGTCATCCGGCAGGTGCGCGTTCAGCGCCGTGACGAGCAAGTCGAGGCTGTGCTTCCAGTCCAGGTCGAAGTCGACGACCTGGCCCCGGGCGTGGACGCCTGCATCCGTCCGGCCTGCGGCACGGAGAGAACGGCCCTGCCAGCCGAGGCGCCGCAGGGCGTCCTCGAGGACGCCCTGCACCGTCCGCCGGTCGCGCCCGAGGCGCTGGAAGCCCTCGAAATCGGTCCCGTCGTAGGCGAGCGTTAGTTTGTAAACGGTCATCGACCCAGCCCTGGCGAGGCTGGACGGGGCAGCGATCGGTCGAGGTCAGGCCTCGACCAGCTCCAGCAGCACCATCTCGGCTGCGTCGCCCGGCCGCGGGCCGAGGCGAATGATGCGCGTGTACCCGCCGGGACGGTCCGTATAACGCGGCGCGATCTCGTCGAACAGTTTCTTCACCACTTCCGGGTCGTTGAGGCGGGCCGCAGCCAGGCGGCGAGCATGGACCGCTTTAAGCTCGCCAGCAGCGTTCCCGCGCTTGGCGGTTGTGATCAGCCGTTCGGCCGCGCCGCGGATGGCGTCGGCCTTGGCGCGCGTCGTCCGAATGCGTTCATGTCGGAAGAACTCGGTGATCAGGCTGCGCCGCAGTGCTGTGCGCTGCCCGCTGGAGCGACCGAGCTTCCGCCCTGCCACCCGGTGTCTCACGCCGCTCCCCCTTCCGGCTCAACCTCGGGCGTCGGCTCACCGGGAAGGTAGCCCTTCTCGCGCAGCCGCTCCTGGAGCTCCTCCAGGCTTTTCTCCCCGAAGTTGCGGATGGAGAGCATGGCCTCGGCTCCCTTCTCCACCATATCAAGCACCTCGCCCACCGTCGTGATGCCCGTGCGCTTGAGCGAGTTGAAGACGCGCACCGAGAGGTCCAGGTTCTCGATCGGGATGTCGTAGATCTCGCTGGCCAGGCGCGGCCTCTCCTCTCTCTGGGCGGCGGCCATCAGGCTCTCTTCGCTCACGCCGGCGATGTCGCGCAGGTGTGCCATCAGAATCTGCGCGCTCTGGCTCAGCGCCGTCTCGGGTTTCATCGTCCCGTCGGTCCACACCTCCATGATCAACCGGTCGTAGCTCGTATCCTGCCCGACGCGCGCCCGGCCGACCTCGTAATGCACGCGCTTGACTGGGCCAAAGAGCGCGTCGGTCGGCAGTTCTCCGATGGGCAGGCGCCCTCGTTCGTCGGACGGCGAGTAGCCGCGGCCGCGCTGGACCGTCATCTCCATCTCCAGGCGCGCCTTGTCATCGTCGACGGTGAAGAGGTAGAGATCGGGGTTGACGATCTCAACCTCCGCCGGAGCGATGATGTCGGCCGCAGTGACGACCCCCTCGCCCTGGACCTCCAGCCGGAGCCGCGCCGTATCCCCGTCGTGCAGGATCATGCGCAGCTGCTTGATGTTGAGCATCACCTGCAGCACGTCCTCGCGCACCCCGGGGATGTCGGAGAACTCATGCGCAACATCCGTGATGCGGACCGACGTCACCGCTGCCCCCTCGAGCGAGGACAGCAGGACGCGGCGCAGAGCATTGCCGATGGTAATGCCGTACCCGCCCTCGAGCGGGCTGATGACGAACTTGCCGTAGTTCTGCGCCACGGCTTCCCGCTCGATCTTGGGCATGACCATGTTGGTTGTTACGCCCACTGCACCCTCCACGGGGCCCTCGGCCCCGCGCACGCGCCTCAGCGCGAGTAGAACTCGATGATCAGCTGCTCACTCAGGCCGGCGTCGATATCGCGCCGCTCCGGCAGCTGCAGCACCTTGCCGCTGAGGTTCTTCAGATCCCTCTCAAGCCAGCGCGGCACCGTGCGACTCTCGGCCACCTCCGGCAGCGACTTGAAGTACGGCCGGGTGCGCGATCCGGGGCGGACGGTGATGACGTCTCCCGGGCGGACGAGCATCGACGGCACGTCGGTGCGGCGTCCGTTGACATTGAAGTGGCCGTGCGTCACCAGCAGCCGCGCCTCGGCGCGGTTGGCAGCAAACCCGAGACGGTGGATCGTGTTGTCGAGGCGGCGCTCCAGCGTCTGCAGCAGGTTCTCGCCCGTCAGACCGCGCTTCTTCAGGGCCGCGGCGTAGAAGCGGCGAAACTGGCGCTCGGTGACGCCGTAGATGCGGCGCGTCTTCTGCTTCTCGCGCAGCTGACGGTTGTAGTCGGACAGCCGGCGCCGGCGGAACTGCGCATCGCGCCCATGGTCGCCCGGGGGAAACCCGCGACGCTCAAACGCACACTTCGGCGTGAAGCAACGCTGCCCTTTCAGGAACAGTTTCTCTCCTTCGCGGCGGCACAGCCTGCAGACCGGTCCTATGTATTTCGACATCGTGTACGAGATCCTTCCTGCTCACTCACACGCGGCGTTTCTTGGGAGGACGGCATCCATTGTGCGGCACCGGGGTGACGTCGCTGATGGAGCGGACGCGGATGCCGGAGCCCTGGATGGCCCGGATCGCCGCCTCGCGGCCCGGGCCCGGGCCCTTCACCAAGATATCCACTTCCTGCAGCCCTAGCTCGGTGGCAGCGGCGATCGCCTCCTGGGCGGCCAGGCGTGCGGCATAGGGCGTGCTCTTGCGCGAGCCCTTGAAGCCAGCATGGCCGGCACTGCCCCACACCACGGCGTTGCCCTGTGTGTCGGTAATGGTGATGATGGTGTTGTTGAAGGTGGCGTGGACATGGGCCTGCCCGTGTGACAAAGTCCTCTTGCCCTTGCGCGCCGCTGTCCGTCGCGACTCCCGTCCTGTCGGTGCCATGGCTCCTCGTCTGTCGTCCCTTGCTTGTACGGCCCGTCGTCAGCGCCAGCGCAGGCAGCCGCAGGGTGGAAGGAAACCCATCCTCCGCCAGCCATCCGGCAGGCCGGGATAACCGGATTACTTCTTCTTGGCGCCTCGCCTGCGCCCGCGGCCGGCAACCGTCTTCTTCGGCCCCTTGCGTGTGCGGGCGTTGGTGCGGGTGCGCTGACCTCTCACCGGCAGGCCGCGCCGGTGCCGCAGCCCGCGGTAGCAGCCAATCTCGATCAGGCGCTTAATGTTCATCTGCATCTCGCGGCGTAGATCGCCTTCCACGGTGAGATGCTGGCCGATGTAGTCCCGCAGTGCCGTCACTTGCTCTTCCGTCAGGTCCCGCACGCGCAGGTCTGGATGGACCTCGGTGGCCCGCAGCGCCTGGCGGGCGCGCGACCGGCCAATACCATAGATGTACGTCAGACCGATCTCGATCCGCTTGTCGCGAGGTAAGTCAATTCCTTCAATGCGTGCCATGCGCCTACCCCTGTCGCTGCTTGTGACGCGGGTTTTCGCAGATCACATATACTTTGCCGCGGCGCCGCACCACCTTGCACTTGGGGCAGCGCTTGCGCACCGATGATGTCACCTTCATGATGATTTCCTCACACCTCCGGGCGCAGATGTCGGCCCGGCGAAGTAGTTATTATAGCGAAAGCCCGCCGCTCCGTCCAGGCCTGACTCCTGCGCCGTCAGCACCCATGGGCCACTACCGGTCACGGCCACCGTGTGCTCGAAGTGAGCCGTCAGTCTCCCATCCGCGGAGACGACGGTCCACTCGTCCTGCAACACGGTCGTTTGAGGCGATCCGGCCAGGACCATCGGCTCAAGAGCGATGGTCATGCCCGGGCGCAGGGGCAGGCCTTTCCCGGCCGTGCCGTAGTTCGGCACCATTGGGTCCTCGTGCATCTGCTTCCCCACGCCGTGCCCCGTGTACTCCCGCACCACATTGAAACCGCCCCGCTCGACGCACTCCTGGATAGCGGCCGAGACATCACCGGTGCGCTTGCCCGGCCGCATCTGCTCAATGCCCGCCCACAGCGCTTCAAGCGTCACCTGCATCAGCGGCAGCGCCTCGAGCGACACCTCGCCCACACCCCAGGTGAAGGCCGCATCGCCGACATAGCCCTCCACCACCGCGCCGCAGTCGATGCTGACAATATCCCCTTCCACCAGGCGTCGCGGCCCTGGGATGCCGTGGACCAGCTCCTGGTTCACGGATACCGTCGTCACCGCAGGGAACGGCGGCTGCCCGTAGCCCAGGAACGCTGCCTGTGCCCCATGCTTGCGCAGCACCTCGGCTGCCGCAGCATCGATGTCGGCCGTGGTCACCCCCGGACGGATGACATCCCGGGCGGCACGCAGAGCAAGGGCGGTCACACGGCCGGCCTGGCGCATGTACTCCAGGTCGCGCTGCGTCTTCAGTACGATCCCCCGGCCCCAGCGCGATGGCGCCGCGGCCGGCCTCAGAATGGCCGGGCTCACAAGGAGCGCGCCGCGTCCACCTTGTCTCATGAGACCAACTCCCGCGGCAGCCCGGCCACGAGATCGGCCGTCACCGCATCGACGAGCTGCTCACCATCGACCTCAAACCCAAGGCCGCGGTTGCGGTAGAAGCGGATCAGAGGCTCGGTCTCCTCCAGGTAGACCTGGATGCGTCGGGTGACGGCAGCCTCCTCGTCGTCGCTGCGCCGGTAGAGTTCCGATCCGTCAATGTCACACACGCCGGGCACCTTGGGCGGGTTGTAGTCCTCGTGGTAGATGTGCCCGCTGGCGCGACAGGTCAGGCGTCTGGTGAGGCGGCGAATCAGGGCTGGCGTCGAGACGCGGAGGATGGCGACCGCGTCCACC
Organism: uncultured Anaerolineaceae bacterium; assembly: GCA_964575425.1. GTDB lineage: Bacteria > Chloroflexota > Anaerolineae > Anaerolineales > E44-bin32 > DATEAV01. Next base: position 52,813 of record CAZNRD010000013.1, read on the forward strand.
CTGCCGCCGAGCTCCTCCAGCACCCGATCCAGGGCCTCAGCCTGGGGCTGGGTGCGCGGAAAGCCGTCGAGCACGGCTCCGGCAGAGGCGTCGGGACGGTTGAGGCGCTCGCGTATCATGGCGATGGTGACGTCGTCCGGCACCAGCAATCCCCGATCGATGTAGCCCTTGGCCTGCCTGCCCAACTCGGTCTCGGTCTTGAGGTTCTCGCGGAAGATGTCGCCGCTCGAGACATGCAGCAGCCCCAGTCTCTCGCTGAGACGCTTCGCCTGCGTACCTTTGCCGCCGCCAGGAGGACCGAGGAGCACGATGTAGACAGGCATCGTCGGATCCCTCAGCGCACCAGCAGGGACGAGTCGTAGCCGCGCAGTTTCAGCTCGGCTTCTATCGCCCGATAGGTATCGCGCACCACGCCGACAACGATCAGCATGCCCGCCGAGGTTGCTGGCAGCAGGGCCTCGCTTGAGGCACCCATCGGCGTGATCAAGCCGAGCAAGAACGGCATGATGGCCACCACGCCCAGGAAGACGGCTCCCGGCAGCGTGATGCGGCGGAGGACGCGCGTCAGATAGCGCTGCGTGGCCGGGCCTTTCGTCACGCCAGGGATCTGGGCCCCTGCCCGGCGCAAGCTTTCACCATAGTTCTGCTGGGCGAACAGGGTGTCGGTGTAGAAGAAGGTGAAGGCCACCACCATGAAGAAGTACAGGATCCAGAAGGCCGTCCCCCCGCCGCCGAACGTCGCCTGAAACCACTGCGCGACGCGAACCACGGTCTGGTTGTCGGAGTTGATGAAAAACTGAGCAATGACCGCCGGCAGGGTCAGGATCGACTGGCCGAAGATGAGCGGGATCATGCCTGCCATGTTGACCATCAGCGGCAGGGTACCCTTCACCGGCATCGACATGCGGTTGCCGACGCGCCGACCGGGATACATCACCGGCACATGGCGCCGCCCTTCCTGGACGTAGACGATGACAAAGATGGTGAGCACAGTGATGACGATAAGAAGGACCGACATCATCAGGCGCTGCGTCTCGTCCGCCAGCAGTGTCCCCACCCTTGCAGGAATGCGAGCGACGATGCCGGCAAAGATGATGAGCGAGAGCCCCTGGTTGCGGATGCCGTGCTCGGAAATCAGCTCGCCCAGCCAGATGGCGAACATGGTGCCGCCGGTCATGGTGAGGATGGTGGTGACCGTCGGCAGGTTGAAACCGAGGTCGTAGCCGAGCACCTGCATGCCCGCTGGCGCAAACTGCCGGAACAGCTGTATCTGGCCGATGGCGTTGAGCGTCGCCATGGGCACGGCCAGGAAGTACGTCCAGCGCTCCATCCACTTGCGGCCCTCGCGCGGGTCCTCCTGCATGCGCCGCTGCAGCGCAGGCACGATCGGCACCAGCAGCTGCAGGATGATCTGGGCGGTGATGTATGGATAAACCCCCATCGCCAGCACGGAGAAGTTGCTCACCGTACCGCCCGAGAGCATGTCGAGCAGGACAAGCAAGCCCTGGCCGGGCCCCGTCCCCTCCAGGATCTTGCTGATCGTCTCGCGTTCGATGCCGGGAACGGGAACGTGAGCCGCCAGCCGATAGATCGCCAGCAGGGCCAGCGAAATCAGCAGCCGGTTGCGGATGTCGGCCGACACCCACAGGAAGCGCCAGGCTGAACGCTTCATCGAAACGCTCCTCTCGCCGCTCTGCGCTGCGTCCTCACGCTTCGATCACCTCGACCGAACCACCGGCGGCCTCGATCTTGGCGCGTGCTCCCCTCGTCACCCGATGGAGACGGACCCGAAGGGGGACAGAGATCTCGCCCTGCCCCAGCAGCACGATCGGGCGGTCTGCCTCGCGCACCAGGCCAGCCTGCGCCAGGGTCTCCGGCGTGACTTCGGCGTTGGCCTTGAAGCCCGTCAGACGCCCGACGTTGACCTCGCTCCACTCCACCCGGCTCAGGTTGTGGAAGCCCCGCATGAACGGCAGCCGTCGGTAGAAAGGCAGGTTTCCGCCCTGTCGGTAGATGTTGCCACCACCGCCAGTTCGAGCGCCTTCGCCTTTCGTGCCGCGCCCCGCTGTCTTTCCCTGGCCGGCGGCGATGCCGCGCCCCACCCGTTTGCGGCGGTGGTGTGCCCCCGGCCGAGGTTTGAGGTCGTGAAGCTTCATCTGCTGATCACTCCTCCACCCGGATGAGGTGGGAGATCTTGGCGATCATGCCGCGCACCACCGGCGTGTCGTCCTGCTCCACCGTCTGGTTCAGACGGCGCAGGCCTAGGGCGCGCACGGTGCGCTGCTGCCGCAGGTTGTAGCCGATCGGGCTGCGCACGAGAGTGATGCGCAGCTTCTTCTCCTTCCCCGCTGACCTAGCCATGGCGCTTCCGCTCCCAGAACGGCCTGAGCTGCTCGGCGTCCTTGCCGCGGTACGCCGCCTCGACCTCGAGCTGCTTGAGCATGTCCAGGCCGCGCATCGTGGCACAGGCGACGTTGAGAATGTTGGAGCTGCCCAGCGACTTGGTGAGGATATCGCGCACGCCGGCGGCCTCGAGTACCGCCCGCACCGGACCTCCGGCGATCACGCCCGTTCCAGGCGAGGCCGGCTTGAGCAGCACCTCGGCCCCGCCGTACTTGGCCACGACCTCGTGCGGGATCGTCGTGCCGACGAGCGGGATAGGGTGCATGCGGCGGCGTGCCCGGTCGGTCGCCTTGCGAATGGCTTCCGGCACACCACGGGCCTTGCCCACACCCAGGCCGACCCGACCCCTGTTGTCGCCGACAACCACGGTCACGCGAAAGGCGAACCGCCGGCCCCCCTTGACCACCTTCGCCACCCGGGCGATGTCGATCAGCCGCTCGTCCAGCTCATCCCGCTCTTCCATCATGTCACGGAAATCTCTTCTCACGGTTGCCCTCTCTACCGCGCTGCCGCCTAGAAGCGCAGCCCGCTCTCACGGGCGGCCTCGGCCAGCGCGCGCACGCGGCCATGATAGCGATAGCCGCCGCGGTCGAACACCACACTTTCCACGCCCTTGGCCCTGGCTCGCTCGGCGATCAACTGGCCCACCAGCCTGGCTTGCTCAGTCTTGCGCAGTCCCTTCAGGCGCGGTTTGATCTCCGCATCGAGCGTCGAGGCTGCCGCCAGCGTCCGACCGCTGCTGTCGTCAATGACCTGAGCGTAGATCCCGGCCAGGCTGCGGTAGACATTCAGGCGCGGGCACTCCGGCGTCCCGCTCACCTTGGCGCGGACCCGGCGATGCCGCCGCTGCCGCATCTGCTCTCGCGACTTCTCTGCCATGTTCACGCCACCTTGCCTGCCTTGCCGGCCTTGCGGCGCACGTGCTCGCCGACGTAGCGAATGCCCTTGCCCTTGTACGGCTCGGGCGGCCGGACCTTGCGGATATCCGCCGCCACCTGACCCACCTGCTCCTTGTCGTGCCCCAGCACGCGTATCGTGCGGCCGCGGGTGTCCACCTCAAAACTCACGCCTTGCGGCGGCTCGATACGCACCGGGTGGGAGTAGCCCACGTACAGCACCAACGTCTTTCCATCAAGCTCCGGCCGATAGCCGACGCCCTCCACCAGCAGCGTTTTCTCGAAGCCACGGCTGACGCCGTGCACCATGTTGTTGAGCAGGGCCCGGGTCATGCCGTGCAGCGCCCGCAGTTGCGGGCTGTCACCCGGCCGCTCGACGGTCAGAGCGCCTTCCCTGAGCTGGATGCGCATCTCCGTCGGAAACACTCGCTCCAGCGCGCCCATTGGCCCCTGAACGCGGACACGACTGCCCTCGACTTCGACACTGACGCCGCTCGGCACAGCCACCGGCAGCCGACCGATCCTAGACACAACCACCTCCCGCGGACAAAGATCCGCCTCCCCTGCCCCACTACCAGACGTGGCACAGCACTTCGCCACCGACGCCGAGCTGGCGCGCGCGCGTGCCTGTCATGACGCCCTTCGGCGTCGACAGAATGGCGATCCCCATGCCCGAGCGCACCCAGGGGATCTCACCCTTGCTCGCATACACCCGCCGCCCGGGGCGGCTCACCCGCCGCAGACCACTGATCACGGGGCGCCTTTCGCGCCGCTCGCCGACGTACTTGATCTGCAGCCGCAGAATGCGCGTCGGCTTGCCTTCCACCTGGGCCTCCTCGAAGCTCTCGATGAACCCCTCGTCCTTGAGGATCTGGGCGATGGCCACTTTGAGCTTTGAGCTCGGAAGCGAAGCCGTCTGATGGTTGGCGAGCGACGCATTGCGAATGCGGGTCAACATATCACCGATGGGATCCGTAACTGTCATGCCATACTCTCCCGCGATCGGCCTACCAGGACGACTTCACCACTCCCGGGATCTTGCCCTGCAGGGCCATTTCCCGGAAGCAGATGCGGCACAGCTGAAAGCGGCGGACGTAGCCCCGCGGCCGGCCGCAGATGCGGCAGCGGTTGCGGACGCGCACCGGGTACTTCCGTCGGGTCTCTCGGATCGGCAGAGCCTTCTTCGCCATAGCTTCTACGCCCTTCTCCCAAATGGCATCCCGAGCAGTTCCAGCAGGCGGCGTCCCTGCTCATCGTTCGGGGCCGAGGTGACCACGGTCACCTCGAAGCCGCGGATCTTGTCGATCTTGTCGTAGTCGATTTCCGGAAAGATTAGCTGCTCGCGCACACCCAGAGTGTAGTTCCCCCGCCCGTCGAAGCTGTCGGGAGAGACGCCGCGGAAATCGCGCGTGCGCGGCAGGGCCACGTTCAGCAGCCGGTCCAGAAACGACCACATCCGCTCGCCGCGCAGGGTGACCCTGACGCCGATGGCCCGGCCCTCGCGCAGCTTGAAGTTGGCGATGCTGCGGCGCGCCTTGGTGACCACCGGCCGCTGGCCGGTGATGGCCGTCACGTCCGCCACTGCCCCCTCCAACGCCTTGGCGTTGTCGAGCGCCTCTCCTACGCCGACGTTGACCACCAGCTTGCGCAGCCTCGGAACCTGCATGCCGTTTCGGAGGCCAAACTCCTTCATCAGGGCCGGCAACACTTCCTTTTGATAGCGTTCCTTCAATCGATGTGCCATACGCCTTGCGCTCCAGACGCACTCAGGCGTCGATGATCTCCTCGCAGTGCTTGCAGACGCGCCTGGCCCCGCCGCCCTCGCGCTGCACGGACACGCGCGTCGCCCGATCGCACTTGGGGCAGACCAGCATCACCTTGGAGGCGTGGATCGGCGCCTCAAACTGGATAATGCCCGGGTTCATGGTGCGGCCAGCGGCCCGCACCTGGCGCTGGTGCTTCTTGCGCACGTTCACGCCCTGCACCACCAGCCGGCCCTCGGAGGGTAGGACGCGGATCACCTCGCCGCGCGCGCCCTTCTTGTGCCCACTGATGACTTCGACGGTGTCGCCCTTTTTGATTCTCACGTTGCCCCGCCTCCCAAGGCACCCTGACCCTAGAGCACTTCCGGCGCCAGCGAGATGATCTTGGTGAAGCCCTTCTCGCGCAGCTCGCGCGCCACCGGTCCGAAGATGCGGGTGCCCTTCGGATTCACGCCGTCGGCATCGAGGATGACGGCGGCATTGTCATCGAAGCGAATGTAGGAGCCGTCGTCGCGCCGATACTCCTTGGCCGTGCGCACGATCACCGCCTTGACGATGTCGCTCTTGTGCACCGCGCCGTGGGGCGTCGCCGCCTTGACGGTGGCCACCACGATATCGCCGACGCGGCCGTAGCGCCGCTTCGACCCGCCCATAACACGGATCACGAGCAGCTCACGCGCCCCGGTGTTGTCGGCCACGGTCAGGCGCGTCTCCTGCTGGATCATGACTCTGCCTCCACCACAGGCGTCTCCTCAATCGCCGCGCCGGCGGCGACCTCGGGCTCGCTCGCCCGGCTGAGAATCGCCTCCACCACCCAGCGCTTGCGGCGAGAGATCGGCCGGCTTTCGACCAGCTTCACTTGATCTCCTGCCCGGCAGCCAAGTTCATCGTGCGCCAGGAACTTCTTGCTCGTGCGCACCACTTTGCCATACAGCGGATGGCGATAGGATCGATCGACGCGCACCGTGGCCGTCTTGGCCATCTTGCAGCCGATCACCACGCCCGTCAGCCGACGCCTCCGGTTGGTCATGTCTGCCTCCCTTCGCCTACGGCCGCTCGCCCCTTCTCCCTCAGAATCGTGGCCAGGCGGGCAATCTCCCGCCGGGCGCGGAGCAGGGCGGCGCTGTCGGTGAGCTGACCAGAGGCGGCCTGAAAGCGCAGTTTGAAATAGGCTTCACGGGCATCTTCCAGTCGGCTGGCGATTTCGTCGACCGACAGCGCCCGAATCTCCGACGGCTTCATCGCTCACTCGCCTCCTACCAGCTCGATGCGCTCGGTGAACCTGGTCTTGATGGCCAGCTTGTGCGCCGCCAGGCGCATCGCCTCGCGCGCGGATTCCTCCGGCAGGCCCGAAATCTCAAACAGGATCCGCCCCGGGCGCACGACCGCCACCCAGTGATCCACCGACCCTTTGCCTTTCCCCATACGCGTCTCGGCCGGCTTCTTCGTTACCGGCTTGTCGGGGAAGATGCGAATCCACACCTTGCCGCGGCGTCGCATGTAGCGCACGAGGGCCCGCCGGGCCGCCTCAATCTGGCGCGCTGTCACCCAGCCCGGCTCCAGAGCCTGCAGGCCGTACTCGCCGAAGGAGACTTCCGTGCCGCGGCTCTCCTTGCCTTTCATCCGGCCCCGCTGCTGCTTCATGCGTCCCCGCATCACTCGTTTGGGCATCAACATCGTCCCACCTCACACCCGGCCGCTTGCCCGCGCCTACTCGCTGACATAGACGTCCATGGCCTGCGTCTGTTCAACCGTCTCTTCCGCCGCCTCGCCGCGGTAGACCCAGACCTTCACGCCAATGCGCCCGTAGGTCGTCAGCGCCTCGGCCTTGGCGAAGTCGATGTCGGCGCGCAGCGTCTGAGCCGGAACGCGTCCCTCGCGCATCCACTCGCGCCGCGCCATCTCCACCCCCGCCAGGCGCCCGGAGCACATCACCTTGATGCCCTTGGCTCCCTGGCGCATGGCTTGCTGAACCGCCCGCTGCATCGCCCGCCGGTGCCCGATGCGGCGCTCCAGCTGGGAGGCGATGTTCTCAGCCACCAGGCGGGCATCGAGATCGGGGTCCTTGATCTCGGCGATGTCGAGCTTGACGCTGCTGCCCGTGAGCGCCTGGATCTGCTTGCGCAGCTCCTTGACGTTGGCCCCTTTGCGTCCGATGACGATCCCTGGCTTGGCTGTGTGAACCGTCACGTGCACCGAGCTGACATCGCGTTCGATCTCAACGCGCGAGATCCCTGAGCGCGGGGCAATCTTGAACACCAGGTCGCGGACCGCCCGATCCTGGTGCAAGTACTTGGGATAGAGCGAGGCACGGGCGAACCAGCGCGACTCCCAGCTCTTGTTGAACTTCAATCGGTATCCGATCGGATGAACCTTGCGTCCCATGATGGCTCCTCTCGGGCCGCCGGCCTAGGCCGACGCCTCCTGCTCCCGCAGGATGACCGTGATGTGCGAGGCGCGTCGAGCTAGTGGCTTGAACCGACCGCGCGCCCCGAAGCGCCGCCAACGACGGGTGGGTGCCTCATCGGTGAAGATGCGGTGCACCACCAGGTCGGCCCGGCTGAGGCCGAAGTTCTGCTCGGCGTTGGCAATGGCCGACCGCAGGGCCTTCGCTACCGGCCGCGCGGCTGCGTCCGGAGTGAAACGCAGCAGGTCAAGCGCCTCCTCAGCCTTGCGGCCTCGTATCAGGTCAACCACCAGGCGGACCTTCTGCGGTGCCATCGGCACATAGCGGGCACAGGCCCGGATATCTTGACCCTGGTCCATGCTGCACTACCTCGCCGCCGGCGGCGCCGATACAGTCGGCCCGGTGGGCGTCACGCGGGTGGTCCTCTCCTTGGCCATGTGGCCGCGGAAGGTGCGTGTGGGAGCGAACTCGCCCAGCTTGTGGCCGACCATGTTCTCGGTGATGTAGATCGGGATGTGCCGCCGCCCGTCATGCACCGCGATGGTGTGGCCGACCATCTGGGGGAAGATCGTGCTCGCCCGGCTCCACGTCCGGATGACCTTCTTCTCCCCCCGCTGGTTCATCTCCTCGACCTTCTTCAGGAGCTTGGGGTCGACATACGGTCCCTTCTTCAACGATCGCGACATGGCTCTCCAACCTTTCGCCTAGCGGCGCCGACGCTTCGACCGATGGCGGATGATGTACGGCTCGGTCTTCTTGTTGCGCCGCGTCTTGAGGCCGCGCGTCGGCTTGCCCCAGGGGCTCTTGGGCCCCGGCATGCCGACCGGCTGGCGCCCCTCGCCTCCACCGTGCGGGTGATCGCGGGGCGACATCGCCGTGCCCCGCACCGCCGGGCGAATGCCAAGGTGGCGCTTGCGCCCGGCCTTGCCCAGTTTGATGTTGCTGTGCTCCGGGTTGCCCACCTCGCCGATCGTGGCGTAGCACATCTGACGGATGCGGCGCACCTCGCCCGAAGGCAGGCGCACGGCGGCGTAGGCGCCTTCCTTGCCCAGCAGTTGGGCCGAAGTGCCAGCCGAACGCACCAGCTGGCCGCCGCGTCCCTCCTGCAGCTCAATGTTGTGGATCATCGTGCCCAGCGGGATGTTCGCCAGCGGCAGGCTGTTGCCAGGGCGGATTTCCGCCTCCGGCCCCGCCAGCACGCTGTCGCCAACGCGCAGACCGAGCGGGGCGACGATGTAGCGCTTCTCACCGTCGGCATAGTGCAGCAGCGCCAGGCGGGCGGAGCGGTTCGGGTCGTACTCGATCGCTGCCACGCGCGCCGGAACGTTTCGCTTGTCGCGCTTGAAGTCGACGATGCGGATGTAGCGCTTGTTGCCGCCGCCGCGATGTCGGATCGTGACCCGTCCCTGCACGTTGCGGCCACCGCGGGCGCGCGGCGGCAGAAGCAGCGACCGTTCGGGCTTGCCCTTGGTGATCTCCTCGAAGGTGGCGCCGCTCATGCCGCGGCGGCCCGGTGAGGTCGGCTTGTACGTCTTGACGCCCATCACTTCACCCCTTCAAACACTTCGATCGTCTGGCCCTCGGCCAGGGTGACGATGGCTTTCTTCATCAGAGGCCGGCGCGTCAGCAGCCTGCGGCTGCGCGCCCTGCGGGTGCGCCGCGGCGCCACATTCATCACGTTCACCCTCGTCACTGTGACATCAAACAGAGTCTCGACCGCCTCTTTGATTTGCGCCTTGGTGGCCTTCGGCATCACCTCGAAGACGTACTGGCGCAGCTTCGCGCTCTGGAAGCTGGATTTCTCTGTGACGATCGGACGGCGGAGGATGTCGTACACCGTAGTCATGTCAGCCTCCGGCCTTTCCCAGGTGCGATCGGATCGTGTCCAGCGAGCGCAGTGGCAGCACCAGGCGGTCGAAGGCAAGCACGTCCCGGATGTTGAGGTAGGCGGCGTGCAGCGTCTTGGCCTCGGGCAGGTTGCGCACCGATTTCTCCAGGGGCTCGTCGTGCTCGGGCACGATGATCAGGGCGCTGTTCTCCCCGACCAGGCGTCGCAGGATCGCCGCCACCGGCTTGGTCTTAGGATCGCCGACGGTCAGTTCATCCAGCACGACGATGGCGGATTCGGCCGCCTTGACGGAAAGCGCCGACCGCAGGGCCGCCTGGCGCATCTTGCGCGGCATGGCCAGGGTGTAGTCACGCGGCCTGGGAGTGTGCACCTTCCCGCCGCCCACCCACTGCGGCGCCCGCGTCGAGCCCTGGCGGGCGCGGCCGGTCCCCTTCTGGCGCCACGGCTTGCGCCCACCACCGGAGACTTCGCTGCGGCCTTTGGTCTTGTGCGTGCCCAGGCGCGCGTTCGCCATCTGCCGTACCAGGGCCTGGTGCATCAGGTCTTGCTTGATGGGCGCTTCGAAGATGTCCCCCGGCAGCTCCACCGTGGTCACCTTCTCGCCCTGGATGTTCACCACATCGACTTTCATGGCATCGTTGCTCCCAAGTCCTGGCGACCGCTACTGCTTGCGCGCCTCTTTGACCATCACCAGCGCGCCGCGCGGGCCCGGCACGCTGCCGAGGACCCCGAGCAAATTGCGCCCAGCGTCGACCAGGACCACGCGCAGGTTCTGCGACGTGACGCGCGCCGCTCCCATGTGGCCGGCACCGCGCGAACCCTTGTAGACCCGGCCGGGGGTCGACGTCGAGCTGCGCGAGCCTGGCGCCCGCTGGCGATCGGACTGGCCGTGGGTCTTCGGGCCGCCGCGAAAGTGATAGCGCTTCACGCCGCCAGCGAAGCCCTTGCCCTTCGACGTGCCGATCACGTCGACCCGGTCGCCCACCTGGAACACCTCCACCGTGAGCCGATCCCCCTCCTGCAGCGGCTGCTGCGAGCGCAGACGGAACTCGCGCAGAAACCGCAGGGGAGGCAGTTCGCGGCGCTTCAGGTGCCCCAGCTCGCCTCCGCTCAGTCGGCCCTGGTTGACTTCGCCATAACCGAGCTGCACGGCCGCATACCCATCCCTGGCCGGCTCCCGCACCTGGGTGACATAGCACGGCCCAGTTTCGATCAGAGTCACCGGAATTGCCGAACCGGAGCCGTCGAAGATCTGGGTCATGCCGACTTTCTTGCCAATCAGCCCTTTCATCGATTGTCTCCTCGTCGCACCTGCCGGGACTGTCAGCCTGGGCTCGGCTGCATCATCCCCGCTGCGGAGCAGTCAGCTCGTTGGCGGGCGGAGGGCCTTGCTCCACCTTCCGACGGGCTCTTGCCCCGCCCCTGCGTAGCGGGCGCTGCCCGCGACTAGATCTTGATTTCGATGTCCACGCCGGCCGGCAGATTGAGCCGCATCAGCGTATCGATCGTCTTCGAATCGGGCTCCAGCACGTCGATCAAGCGCTTGTGCGTGCGGATCTCAAAGTGCTCGTGCGAATCCTTGTCGATGAAGGTCGACCGGCGCACGGTGAAGCGCTCCAACCTCGTCGGCAGCGGCACCGGACCGATGACCTTGGCCCCGGTGCGCTCCGCCGTCTCGACGATGCGCCTGGCCGACTGATCCAGCACTCGATGATCGTATGCCTTGAGCCGGATGCGGATCTTCTGCTTGGCCATGACCGTTCCTACTCGAGAATCTCGGTGATGACGCCGGCGCCCACCGTCAGGCCGCCCTCCCGGATGGCAAACTTCGACCCCTTCTCCAGCGCCACCGGCGTGATCAACTCCACACTCAGCCGCACGTTGTCCCCAGGCATCACCATCTCCACCCCCTCCGGCAGCTGTATCGTCCCCGTCACGTCCATCGTCCGTATGTAGAACTGCGGCCGGT
>CAZNRD010000014.1:0-13327 GCA_964575425.1 uncultured Anaerolineaceae bacterium
GCACCATCCCGGGATGGCCCGAAAGCTTCGACTGTCTCATATCTGTTGAACCCATGCAGGCTCTTGACAGCGACTCGGGTTTCCGCTACACTATCGGCGCAAGTTAGCACTCTTGGGCGTCGAGTGCTAACTTGCGAATCTTGCCACTCAATCGCTGTTCGAGGAGGGTTCTATGGCACTCAAGCTCAAACCGTTGGGAGACCGCTTGGTGGTCAAGCCCCTGGAGGGCGAGGAGGTGACGCCGGGTGGGATCGTATTGCCGGAGACGGCCAAGGAGAAGCCGCAGAAAGGCGAGGTTGTGGCGGTCGGCCCGGGTGCGCGGGATGAGGAGGGCAAGCGCATCAAGATGGACGTGGCGGTCAAGGACAAGGTCCTGTTCGCCAAGTACGCCGGAACCGAGATCAAGATCGACGGCGACAAGCTCCTCATTCTGCGCGAGAGCGACATCCTGGCCATCCTTGAGGAGTAAGTGCGCACGCTTCACTTCGACCACTCAATGTCAAGGAGATTGTGAACTATGGCTGCGAAACAACTGGCATTCGCTGAGGACGCGCGCCGCCGCCTGAAGGCCGGCGTGGATGTCCTCGCTCTGGCGGTGGCCACCACCCTCGGCCCCAAAGGCCGCAATGTGGCGCTCGACCGCAAGTTCGGCTCGCCCACCATCACCCACGACGGCGTGACCGTCGCCAAGGAAATCGAGCTGCAGGACCCCTACGAGAATATGGGGGCGCAGCTGCTCAAAGAGGCTGCGACCAAGACCAACGACATCGCCGGCGATGGCACGACGACCTCCACCGTCTTGGCCCACTCCATCGTCACCGACGGCCTGAAGAACCTAGCTGCCGGCGCCAACCCGATGATGCTCAAACGCGGCATCGAGGCCGCTTCCAAGGCTGTTGCTGAGGCCATCAAGAAGCAGGCGATCGACGTCACCACCAAGGAAGAGATCGCCTCCGTGGCCGCCATCTCCGCGCAGGACAAGGAGATCGGGGACCTGATTGCCGAAGTCATGGACAAGGTCGGCAAGGACGGTGTCATCACGGTCGAGGAATCCAAGGGCCTCGAGTTCGAGACTGAGTACGTTGAGGGTATGCAGTTCGATCGCGGTTACATCTCGCCGTACTTTGTCACCGATCCCGAGCACATGGAAGCCCGCATCGAGGAGCCCTACATCCTGATCCACGACAAGAAGATTTCGGCCGCCGCCGACATCGTTCCCATTTTGGAGAAACTGGTCCAGATCGGTAAGCGCGAGCTGGTGGTCATCGCCGAGGATGTGGACGGGGAGGCCCTGGCGACGCTGGTGCTCAACAAGCTGCGCGGCATGCTCAACGTCCTGGCGGTCAAGGCCCCCGGCTTCGGCGACCGCCGCAAGGCGATGCTGCAGGACATCGCCATCCTCACCGGCGGCACCGTCATCACCGAGGAGCTGGGCCGCAAGCTCGAATCGGTCACCATCGCCGACCTGGGCCGCGCCCGCAAGGTCGTGGCCACCAAAGAGGACACCACCATCGTCGAGGGTCAGGGTGACCCGGCCAAGATCAAGGGCCGCATCGAAGAGATCAAGGTCGAGGTCGAGAAGTCGACCAGTGACTACGACAAGGAGAAGCTGCAGGAGCGGCTGGCAAAGCTCTCCGGCGGCGTGGCCGTCATACGCGTCGGGGCCGCCACCGAGACGGAGCTCAAGGAGAAGAAGCACCGCGTCGAGGATGCCCTCTCGGCGACGCGGGCCGCGGTCGAGGAAGGCATCGTGGCCGGTGGTGGCGTTGCGCTGATCAACGCCATGGAGGCCGTCAAGGACCTCAAGCTGGACTATGAGGATGAGAACATCGGCGTCAACATCGTGCGCAAGGCGCTCGAAGTGCCCATGGCCAAGATTTCCGAGAACGCCGGCCAGGATGGCGCCGTCGTCATCGAGACTGTGCGCCGCATGCAGGCCGAGAAGAAGAGCAAGAACATCGGCTACGACGTCATCAAGGGCGAGTACATCGACATGGTCAAGGCCGGCATCATCGACCCGGCCAAGGTGACGAAGGGCGCACTGGAAAACGCCGCCTCGATCGCCGCCATGATCCTGACGACGGAGGCCCTGGTGACCGAGGTGCCGGAGAAGGAAAAGCCGTCCACCCCGCCGATGCCCGAGTACTAGACCGCACCGGCAGCGCGCCCAGCCGCAGCGGGGCTGCCCGGTGAGGGCAGCCCCGCTCTACGTCACCCAGCCGATCAGCCAGATGACCAGCGCCAACCCTGCCAACGACAGGCACCCGACCTTCACCAGCCGGGCCGTCGCCCGCAGGGCCGAGCGCAGGACGACGAAGCCGGCCAGCGCGCCCGCCGCCATCAGGCCGATCTGCACAACAGAGTTCCCGAGCAGCGCCTCCATGATCTCCCTCGCCGGGCTGCGCTTCATGTGGGGGAAGGCCAGTTCTCGTGCACAACGCGCCCGGCCCGAAGGACGGCGGATACAAGATTGGTGCCGAAACGATAGCCCAGATGGCGGTAGTCGTGCACGTCGAGGAGGAGGACGTCGGCGCGCTTGCCTGGCTCAAGGCTGCCAACCTGGTCGGCCAAGCCAACGGCAGCGGCAGCGTTGATGGTGGCGGCAGCGATCGCCTCGGCCGGAGTGAGGCGAAGGTAACGGCAAGCCAGGGCGATGACGAACTGCATGCTCTCGCACCAGGCTGTCCCGGGGTTGAGGTCGCTGGCCAGCGCCAGCAGCGCTCCCGCCTCGAGCAAGGGGCGGGCGGGCGTGTAGGCCGCCTCTGCCAGCCCGAAGGGTGTGCACGGCAGGGCGACGGCGACCGTTGTTGAAGAGGCCAGGGCGTCGATGTCCGTCGGCGGCGTGCAGGCCAGGTGATCGGCAGAGACCGCGCCAAGCTCGACTGCCAGGCGTGCTCCGCCGAGGCTCTCGAACTCATCGGCGTGGATCTTGAGGGGAAAGCCGAGCTGCCGCGCAGTCTCCAGGATGCGCCGGCTCTGCGCCAAATCGAAGGCACCTCGTTCGCAGAACACATCGACAAATGGCAGAGCCACGTCCGGGGCGTTGCTGCGCCACCAGTTGAGCACCCCTGGCAGCATCTCGCGGCAGAGATGATTGACATAGTCGTGGGCGCGGAGGTCGTACTCGGGGGGGACAGCATGTGCGCCGAGGAAGGTGGGAACGATGTCGATAGGGCCCTCGCGCCCAAGCCGAAGGAGCGCCTCGAGCATCCGCAGCTCGGTCTCGGTTTCGAGACCGTAACCCGTCTTGGCCTCGGCCGTCGTCGTCCCATGGGCGAGCATGCGCCGCAGGCGCGGCCGTGACTTGGCCATCATGGTCTCGACGGTGGCCTGGCGCGTAGCACGCACGGTTGACAGGATGCCGCCGCCCGCGGCTAGAATCTCCAGATAGGACCTCCCGGCGATTCGCATTTCGAACTCCGCTGCCCGGTCCCCGACCCAGAGCAAATGCGTGTGCGGATCGACAAACCCGGGCATGACGACGCGTCCGGCCGCATCGATGGTGCGCGCGGCGCGTGCCTGAGCACGGATGTCGCGGCTCGGTCCCACGGATGCGATGCGTCCCTCGCGGATGGCAAGGGCGCCGTCCTCGACGATCGCCAACCGACCGAGGGCGGGGCCGCGCTGTGGGCCCCCGGCCAGGGTGAGAAGTTGCCCCGCCGAATGAATGACCAGATCTGCCTCGACCATCGTCTCACTCCCGCACGAAGAGTAGCAGGGCAGCCAACGCCGCCAGGTTGAGGGCGCATGCGCCCGCCACGACAGCCGCAAGACCACCGCCGAAGAGCGCCGGCCCGAGCAGTGCCCCGATGGCGCGCCCGGCCGATTGTGCGCCCACATTGCCGGCCATGAGGGTCGCCCGGGCGGATGGCACGAGCTCGGTCATCAGCGGGATGGTACTCACCAGGGTGAACTCGAAGGTCAGGTACAGGGAAAACAACCCCGCCAGTGCGCCCGGCAGCGTGCGGCCCAACGTTGGCAGCGCCAGCGCTGCCAGGCAGTTAGCAACCACTCCGAAGGCGACCGCGCGCCGCTTCCCCAGTCGGTCTGCAAGCAATGCCACCAACCCCTCACCCGTCAGCTCCGAAATGCCGATGACGGCCGAAGCGCCGCCCAGGGCGATGACCTTCAAACTGAATGAGTCCTCGAGCCAAGCTCCGAAGACGATGTTCACCAGTTCGTTGGCGGCGCTGATCGATGCGCCTACTACCAGCCCGGCGACGGCCGAGCGGCTTCTCAGGACCGTGCGGAAGCCCGACGCCAACGAGGGGCGCGAGATCGGGGCTGCATCAGCCGGCAGGAGGCGCCACAGTACCAAGGCGCTCGCGAGGGCAAGAGCAGCCAGCCAGGGAAATGGGCTGGCCCAGCCCGCGCGCGCCATCAACCAGCCCGCCACAGGGACGCCGATGAGGAACGCCCCGGACCAGCCGAACTCGGTGATGGCAATGACCAGGCCGCGCCGGGCATACAGGACACGGTCGCCCAGGTAGGCCTGCATTGCCGGATCGAAGGCGATCTTGGCGGCGGCAGCGATGAGGATGCATGCGAGGAACGTGGGGAAGCTCGGGCCCAGGGCGACCAGGCTCATGGCCACGGCGAAGAGGAGCAGGCTGATGAGCATCACGGTCTTGCGGCCCCGCGCGTCCGCCGCCGAGCCGAGGAACGGGCTGGCTAGCCCGAGGGCCGAGCGGGCTGTGATGGCCAGGGCCATGGTGCTCAAGTCCACACCCAGCCCGCGCGCGAGCACGGGCAGGAAAGGGTAGACCATGCGGTAGCCGGTGTTGAGGACCGTGCGGACGATGGGGAAAGTGAGCAGCTGCAGCCGCAGCCCGTGGGTGGCGGAGGATGGCATGCGGCCTATTGTAAGGCAACGCCCGGGCGCTGCGTGTCAGCGGCCGAGCATCGGCATCTTGAGGCCGTGTCGGCGCGCCGCCTCGATGGCCTCGGGGTAACCGGCGTCCGCGTGGCGGACGATGCCCAGGCCGGGATCGGTGGTCAGGACGCGCTCCAGGCGGCGCGCCGCCTCCGGCGTGCCATCGGCCACGATCACCTGCCCGGCGTGCTGGCTGAATCCGATGCCGACGCCGCCCCCATGATGGAACGAGACCCAGGTGGCTCCGGCGACGGCGTTCAGCATGGCATTCAGCAGCGGCCAGTCGCTGACGGCGTCGCTGCCGTCGAGCATGCCCTCGGTCTCGCGGTTGGGTGAGGCGACAGAGCCGGCGTCGAGGTGATCGCGGCCGATGACGATCGGAGCGCGCACCTCGCCCGAGGCCACCAATTCGTTGAAGCACAGGCCAGCCTGAGCGCGCTCGCCGTAGCCCAGCCAGCAGATGCGCGCCGGCAGGCCCTGGAAGTGAACCTTCTGGCGCGCCATGCGCAGCCAGCGGTGCAGGTGTTGATCGTCGGGGAAGAGCTCCATCACGGCTTCATCGGTGCGGTAGATGTCTTCGGGGTCGCCGGAGAGCGCCACCCAGCGGAAGGGGCCTTTGCCCTGGCAGAAGAGGGGCCGGATGTAGCCCGGGACGAACCCCGGAAACTCGAAGGCCTCGCTCACGCCGGCGTCGTAGGCGCGCTGGCGCAGGTTGTTGCCGTAGTCGAAGACCTCGGCTCCCTGACGGCGGAAGGCCAGCATGGCCTCCACGTGGCGGGCCATTGAGGCCATGGCCCTGCGGGCATACTCCTGCGGGTCGGAGGAGCGGAGGTCGGCGGCCTGTTCCACGGTCAGGCCGTGGGGCACGTACATCAGGACGTCGTGGGCCGGCGTCTGGTCGGTGACGACATCGGGGCAGACGCCGCGCAGGGCGAGTTCGGGGCAGACGTCGGCGGCGTTGGCGATCAGGCCCACCGAGAGCGGTCTCTCCTGGTCGAGCGCTTCCTCGACCACGGTCATCGCTTCCTCGAGGTCGTCGACGACGGTCTCGATGTAGCCGTGCTCAAGGCGGCGTTGGGCGCGAGCCGGATCGACCTCGACGATCAGCCCCACGCCTTCGTTCATGGTGATAGCCAGGGGCTGGGCGCCGCCCATGCCGCCGAGGCCGGCCGTGAGCACGAACTTGCCCTTCAGGGATGGCCAGCCGCGCTGGCGCGCCAGCGAGGCCAGAGTTTCGTAGGTGCCCTGCAGGATGCCCTGGGTGCCGATGTAGATCCAGGAGCCGGCGGTCATCTGGCCGAACATCATCAGCCCCCTGGCCACCAGCTCGTCGAAGTGCTCCTGCGTGGCCCAGTGCGGCACCAGGTTGGAATTGGCCAGCAGGACGCGTGGGGCGTCGGGATGGGTGCGGAAGACGCCGACAGGCTTGCCCGATTGGACGAGCAGAGTCTCGTCGTCTTCCAGGTCGCGCAGTGCCTGCAGCAGGATGTCGAAGCACTCCCAGTTGCGGGCGGCCTGGCCGCGCCCGCCGTAGACGACGAGGTCCTCGGGGCGTTCGGCCACTTCAGGGTCGAGGTTGTTCTGCAGCATGCGGTAGGCGGCTTCGGTGAGCCAGGACTTGCAGGTGCGCTCGGTGCCGCGTGGGGAGCGGATGACCCGCGGAGTGGTCATGCGAACCTCCGACAAGGAGCTCCGTCTGCCTATGGCGTGACCACGGTCAGAGACCGGATTGTGTCTTCAAACGGTTGTTTGTACTGGCTGTGGAGGCCCTCTTCAGACGAGAGTACAAGTTGAAGCACCTGGCCGGAAGCCACTACCATGATGATGGTTGAGCGGGCCCTGATCTGGGTGCCGTAAACGGTCGTCACCGGCATGCGCATCTCAATGCGTCCTGCCGGCACTCCGTTGAGGTCGTCGATCGTCTCACGGGAAGTCAGCTTGGCGCCGGGAATGGTGCCTTCCAAAGAGAGAGCCGCAGATTCCAGCATGAAATCAAGCGGCAGTCCAAGGTTGCCGGAACTCATCAGGTTGATGTTGGCAACGTATCCCGCGCGGATGGCCTGCGGATTGGGATGCAGAGCGATGAGTCGCGTCCCCTCCGCGGCAGTGAGGGCGAAAGCCTCGAGCAAGGGCGCATATTCCGGGTTGAGCCCGGCTCCGGCCCGGATCAGGGCCTCCATGTCTTCGGCGGTCAGGTCGAGCACGATCCATTCAGGGGGCAGGGCCAGGCTGTAGCCCAGTTCGTGGTCCGTGAACTCGGTTGAGCCGTCGCTGAGCGAGCGGGTCGTGGTGGCCGGTGTGGGAGTGGGTGTGAGTGTGGGGGTCGGCTGCGGGGTGGGTGTAGGCGGTGCGGGTCGGTGTGTTGGTCGGGGTGGGGGTTGGTTGCGCGAAGGGTCGGCAACTGAGGCTGGCTGCGAGGAGCGCAACCGCTGCCAGGGCTGGAATGGCGATGCGTGTCATGATCATGCCTCCCTTGTGGCGATCGACTCACCATGTCTCGAAGTGGAAACAGATCTCCGCGGGCTGGCGGCCGCCTGGTCGAGGCGGGCGGGTCAGGACATCGGGATCGGTAGGGTAGCCGATGGACAGGGCGATGTTCAGAT
This sequence comes from uncultured Anaerolineaceae bacterium, assembly GCA_964575425.1. Classification (GTDB taxonomy): domain Bacteria; phylum Chloroflexota; class Anaerolineae; order Anaerolineales; family E44-bin32; genus DATEAV01. The sequence goes on from CAZNRD010000014.1 coordinate 7,477, forward strand.
GCAGGTGCTCGGGGAAGTCGAGGAGCGTCCGGGCGGCGTTGGGCTGGTAGATGGTGGCCAGGCACGAGCCGATGCCCACCTCCCATGCGGCCAGCTGCATGTAGGCGGCGGCCTGGCCGGCGTAGGTGCCAAGACGCGAAAGCGCCTCCAGGGCCTCCTGCTGGCGCATGGCGATGAAATGCCAGGGTTGGGTGTTCTTCGACGATTGGGCGCGCCGCCCGGCGCGAAGGATGCTCAGGACTTGGTCATCCGAGAGAGGGGTGCGCGCGAACTCACGAACGGCACGCTTGAGGCGAATGGCTTGGGCGACGTCCATAGGAGACCCTCCCTCGGCCATTATAGGACCGGAACGCTCAGGGTGTCTGCAGAGAAGCCGCGGGCCTGGAGAGGCGCAGATACGCCAGTGGCCAACCGCAGCAGACAAACCCCTGAGCGATCGCCATGCCGAATACACGCACGGCCAGATAGCCAAGGTGTAAGGCGAGCAAGGCCTTGTGCTTCCAGACGGTCTTCCAAGAGTCGGCCAGAAGCGCGACGTAGTCCATTTCCCCCTCCTTGAGGTTGCACGACCCGCGGCTGGCGCCAGGCGTGGCGCCTATTCGATCGTCTGGCGCGGCGGCTCGGGCAGAGGCCGCAGGTAGACCGTCCAGGTGTCGTAGGCCTCGACGCGCCCGTTGGTCCTCAAGGTCTCGAGGTCGGTGTCGTTGATCGGCCGCCCGTAATCGCTCTCGTGGAAGGGTCGGAACTCTCCGGTCAGGATATCCTGCACGCGGCCGTCGCCCCAATCGACGACGGCTTCGCCCGACTGCAGGATGAACACCAGCGAGCGTGAGACGGGGATGCCGCGCGGCATAGGCCCTCCTCAGGAGAGCTCTACTTTCGCAGAGGTTGGGGATTTCCGCAAGCGGGATTGCCTGGAGGCGCGGCTGCAGGCGATGGTTGGCAGGCCATGAGAGTGGAGAGACGGAGGCCAACAAGGAACGTGCTATGATGGAGCGCATGTCGGGAAGCAAAGCGCCGCTGCTCACGCCCGTCATGCGCTGGTTCCTGCTGGCCATGATCCTGGCGAACATTGGCAGCATGATGACCATCATGCTGATGCCCATCTACCTCACCGAGCTGGGTGCCAGCGTCGGTCAGGTGGGGCTGGTCTTCACCCTGACGTCCGTTGTCATCCTGGTGCTGCAGGTCCTGGGAGGCTGGATTTCGGATTCCATCGGGCGGTTGCGCGCTATCGCCATCGGCAGCCTGGGCGGCGTGGTGGGGTTCATCGTCATGGTCTTGGCGCCAAGCTGGCAGTGGATGCTGCTGGCCCTGTCGATCAACCAGATCCCGTCCGGGCTGGTCGGCCCGAGCTTCAGCGCCTTCATTGCCGAGAATTCCAGCGAAGGAAACCGCGGCCGGGTCTACGGGCTGACGGAGACGATCTTCCAGGTAGTGGGCGTGATCGGGCCGCCGCTGGGCGGCTGGATGGCCGGCGCCTACGGCTTCAAGACGATGTTAGTCTGTGCCGGGCTGGTCTATAGCGCGGCGGCTGGCCTGCGCATCTGGATGGCCCGCACCATGCGCTCTCCCAGAGAGGCCCGGGCGCGCCCCCTGACCCTGACTTCGTTCAAGGCCAGCGCCAGGCTGATCGCCTCCCTGATTGCGGGTGGAGGCGTGGTGACCTGGATTTTCATCACGGACGGCGTGCGCGACATCGCCTTCCGTCTGTCGGAGGGGCTGGAGCCGCTGTATCTCGAACAGGTCGTCGGCCTGACGCTGGTGCAGATTGGGCTTCTGGGTTCGATCTTCTCAGGCGCGATGATGCTGACGCCCATGCTCTCTGGTCGGATTGCGGACCGCTATGGGGAACGCGTTTCGATCTCAGCCGGCTTCCTGATCGTGTTTGCGAGCCTGGTTGTCTTCGTGTACGCCTCGGCCTATGCAGGTTTCATCGTATCCTTCATTCTATTCGGCATGGGGGTGGGGCTGCTCAGCCCGGCCTACCACTCGTTGATCTCTAAGGTCGTGCCGCGCCAGTTGCTGGGCGCCTTTCATGGGCTGTTCTACGGCAGCCTGGGCTTCCTCTCCCTGCCAGCGCCGTGGTTGGGGGCCCAGTTGTGGGAGCGCTTCGACCCACGCCTGCCCTTCGTGCTCACGGCCATCGCATCGCTGGTCACCGTCGTGCCGGCCTGGCTGAAGTTCCGGGTACCCAGGGCCCAGGCGCTGGCCGTCGAGGTCGTTGCGCCGGAGAGGCTGCCCAAAACCGGCTCATGACGAAGGCGTGTACGGCGTCACGGAAGCGCGCAGGCCCCTCAAGGATGAGCAAATGACCAGCGTGCGTCAGAGCGGGCAGATTCGAGCCCCTGATCCCAGCCTGCATCTCCTCGGCCTCGCTCACTAGATCAAGCAAGTCGTCGGCGCCGGCGGGGAGTGTGGGTCTGCGGCGCAGGCGATTCGGGCAGGATAAGGGAGGCCGCAGCTCCGGCGTGCGAGCAGCGCGCCGTGGATGTCACTCTGCCCCGGTGATACAGGCCTTGGACGAGGAGGCGCCTCGGGCAGAGCCTGCAGGCAGCCCATTCAGGCATCGTGGGCCTTGAGCGGCCTTTGCTTCTCAAGTTCCCGAGGCTGTCATCCCAATCGCCAACGGCCTGGCCCGACTGCAGGACAGACGCCAGCGAGAGCGTTCCGGGAATGCCGCGCGGCACAGGCCCGGCGCGTAAGGGTCCTGCTTTGTCGGAAGAGGGGCTATTGGGGTCCGCCACCCGGATCTAGGAGAAGGGCCCGCACCCCAAATGGAGGATGCGGGCCCCCGGGAGGCCCTGGCGGACCTTTGGCGGTGCCGGTCAGTGCGAGGATGCTGGCTTGGAGCCGTTGAGAAGGTCGCCGAAGGTGGTTTGCTTCAAGCGGTTGACCAGGTACTCCTGGCTCTCGCACCAGACGCGGTAGACCGGGCATTCATCGCGGTAGCTGCAGACGTGGGCGTCGATGACACATTCGTTGAGGGCGATGGGGCCGTCGATGAGCTCAATGACTTCGAGCAGAGAGATATCATGCGGGTCGCGCGCCAACGAGACGCCGCCCCGCGCGCCGCGCGAGGTATGCAGCAATCCGGCCACTGAGAGCTGAGAGACGATCTTGGCCAGGAACGATGGAGCGACCTGCTGCTTGCGGGCGATCTGTCCAGTGGGGGCACGGCCGTTCTGGCCGAGGCGAGCCAAGTAGAGGACCGCCCGGACAGCGTAGTCAGCCTGGCGCGTGATTTGCATCGGACCCTCCTTCTTGGCCCTTGGACATAAAATATCCCATTCTTATCCACTTTACGCCTGTGGGTTCTGAGCGGCAAGTGAGAAGTGTCACCAGGGCTGCATGAGATTAAGCGAGCCGCCCGTCCTACTGGGCCGCGTGGTATCATAACCAGCCGGTTGGGCGGCCGCACGGCGGCCGAGGCGGGGAGGAAACGTGAAATCGATCACCGTTGTGGGAGTGGGCTACGTTGGCCTGGTGACGGGCGCGTGCTTCGCGGATCTCGGTAATCGGGTCGTGGCCCTGGACATCGATGAGGACAGGATCGCTGGGCTGAAGCGCGGCGTGATGCCGATCTACGAACCTGGCCTGGAGGAGTTGGTCAGTCGCAACGTGGCCGCCGGGCGGCTGAGCTTCACCACCTCCTATGCTGAGGCTCTGGCAGGTAGCGAATTCGTCTTCATCGCCGTCGGCACGCCGTCAGGGGTAGACGGCGAGGCCGATCTGAAGCATGTGCGCGCGGCTGCCGAGTCGATTGCGCGCGCCATGACCGGATCGCTGATCATCGTGAACAAGTCCACCGTCCCAGTCGGCACAGGCGACTGGGTTGCCGACATCGTGCGTGCCACCCAGCCCCGACGGATCCCGTTCTCGGTCGTCTCCTGCCCCGAATTCCTGCGCGAGGGCTCGGCCATCTCCGACTTCATGAACCCTGCCCGCACGGTGCTCGGCTCGCTGGACCGCGAGGCCGCCGAGAAGGTGGCCCAGCTCCATCTGCCGCTGCGCGCGCCGATCATGATTACCGACCTGCGCACGGCGGAGATGATCAAGTACGCCTCGAATGCATTTCTGGCGACGAAGATCTCCTTCATTAACGAAATCGCCAACATCTGTGAAGCCCTCGGTGCCGATGTCAAGGAAGTGGCGGCGGGTATGGGTTATGATCCACGCATTGGCCCGGAGATGCTCAGCGCCGGCCTCGGCTATGGCGGCAGCTGCTTCCCCAAGGACGTCAAGGCCCTGGCGCACATGGCAGCGGAGAAGGGCCGACACCCACAGCTGCTGCAGGCTGTGATGGAGATCAACGCCGATCGACGACGCCAGCTGGTGGAGAGACTACGCCAGATGCTGGGCACGCTGGAGGGCAAGACTGTCGGGATGCTCGGCCTCACCTTCAAACCCAATACCGACGATCTGCGCGAGGCGCCTGCCCTCGATGTCGCTCGCGCTCTCCTGGCCGGGGGCGCCTGCTTGCGGGCCTACGACCCCGTGGCGATGAAGGCGGCTGCTGCTGTGATGCCCGACATCACGATGGCCACGGATCCCTATGCCCTGGCCGAAGGCTGCGACGCCCTGGTGATCTGCACCGAGTGGAATGAGTTCAAGCAGCTGGACCTCGTCCGCATCAAGCAGGCCATGCGCCAACCGGTGATGATCGACGGCCGGAACCTATATGAGCCGGCTCAGATGAGCCGCGTCGGCTTCCGCTACCGCGGCTTCGGCCGCGGCCACGGCCCTGACGGCCAACCCATGGAGGCGCAGGCAGAATGACCAGCCGCAAGGGCAGCACGGTGACCCGGGCCCGGCTTCGCAACGGGCTCCAGGTGCGTCTGAAGGAAATCCACACCGCGCCTCTCATCAGCACCTGGATCTGGTATCGGGTCGGCTCGCGCCACGAACACGGCGGCATCACGGGCATTTCCCACTGGACCGAGCACATGCAGTTCAAGGGCACCCCGCGCTTTCCGGCCGGGGTCCTCGATCGCGCCATCTCGCGCGACGGCGGCCTGTGGAATGCCATCACCTGGATCGACTGGACGGCCTACTTTGAAACCATGCCCGCCGACAAGGCGGACCTGGGGCTGCGCCTCGAGGCCGATCGCATGGCCCACAGTCGCTTTGACCCGAAGGAGGTGGAGTCGGAGCGGACGGTCATCATTTCGGAGCGCCAGGGACATGAGAACGAGCCGACCTTCCGCCTGGCGGAGGAAGTGCTGGCGGTGGCCTTTCGCGTCCATCCGTACCATCACGAAGTCATCGGTGACATGGCTGACCTGGAGCGCATCGACCGCCAGGCCCTGTATCAGCACTATCGCCGCTACTATGTCCCCAACAACGCCGTCCTGGCGGTGGCGGGCGATTTCCACACGGGGCCGATGCTGAAGCAGATCCGCGAGCTGTATGGCCGCATCCCGGCAAGACCGCTGCCGGACCACGTGGCCAGCGTGGAGCCGCCGCAGCAAGGCGAGCGCAGGGTTGAGGTCGTTGGCCCCGGCGAAACGGCCTATTTGGAGGTCGCCTTTCGCGCCCCCGCCGGCCGCGACCCCGATTTCCTGCCGATGGCGGTCCTGGATAGCGTCCTGGCGGGAGCCTCGAGCCTGAACCTGTTTGGGGGAGGAATCTCGAACAAGACCTCGCGCCTATACAGGGCGCTGGTCGAAGGCGAGCTGGCCGCCTCGGTCAGTGGGGACCTGTCAGCGACCGTCGATCCTTTCCTCTACGTTGTCCGGGCAACGGTTCGCCCCGGCAAGACGCCTGAGCAGGTCTTGGAGAGACTGGATGTCGAGCTGGCGCGGGTTCAGGAAAGCCCCATCGCCGAGGAGGAGCTGACCAAGGCGGTCAA
>CAZNRD010000014.1:13427-64067 GCA_964575425.1 uncultured Anaerolineaceae bacterium
TGAGATCTACGAGCAGCTTGAATCGGTCGGTGCGACCCTGGCGATTGGCGCCGGAAAGCATGCCACCTCTTTTCAAGGCAAGGCCCTGGCCGAGGACCTGGGCCTGCTGCTCGATCTGCTGGCAGAAGCGCTAATGCGCCCGATATTCCCGGAAACGCAGGTCGAGCGCCTGCGGAGCGAGAAGCTCACGGCGCTGGCGATTCGCGACCAGGATACGAGCGCCATGGCTGGCATGACCTTCGATGAGATAGCCTACCCGGGGCATCCCTACAGCGTGCCCGATGACGGCTACCGCGATACGGTCGGCGGCTTGAGCATCGAGGACCTGCGCTCCTTTCACCGCCGCCACTTCGGTCCACGGGGTATGGTGGTAGCGGTGGTGGGTGCGGTGAAGGCTCGGGAGGCCGTGGAAGCGGTCGCGCAGCGCCTGGGCGCGTGGGCGAATCCGCATCAGCCGTCCCCGCCCTCGCTGCCACCGGTCTCGGCGCCAGCGGCCGTGATCCGGAAGGACGTCTTCTTGCCTGGCAAGGCCCAGTGCGACGTCGTGCTCGGCTCACCTGGCCCGAGCCGGTTAGACCCCCAGTATCTGGCTGCAGCTCTCGGGAACCACATCCTTGGACGCTTCGGTTTGATGGGGCGCATTGGGGACGCGGTGCGCGAGGCCGCCGGCCTCGCCTACTACGCCTATAGCACAATCGGCAATGGTCCCGGCCCGGAGCCGTGGCACGTGATCGCAGGGGTGAACCCGGCCAACGTCGAGCGAGCCATCGACCTCGTGCGCCGGGAGATGGCGCGGTTTGTCCGTCTGCGGGTCACGCCTGCGGAGCTGGCCGACAACCAGACCCACTTCATCGGCCGGCTGCCACTGCAGCTGGAGACGAACGAGGGGGTGGCCAACGCGCTGGTGCACATCGAGCGTTTCGGCCTGGGCCTCGACTACTACCAGCGGTACCCGGCGCGGATCCGCGCCGTGACCCGCGACGGAATCCTCGCGGTTGCCCGTCGTTTTCTGGACCCCGAGCGGTTGGCCATCGCTGTCGCCGGGCCCACCGGCAAGGATGGATGAACGATGATCCGATCCGGCATCGACATCCTGGAGATCGATCGCGTCGATCGTGCGATCCTGCGGCACGGCCACCGCTTTTTCGATCGTTTCTACACAGCCCAGGAACTGATCGACTGCCGCGGACACACACCCGCGCTCGCAGCGCGCCTAGCTGGCAAGGAGGCAGTGGCGAAGGCGCTGGGGATCGGAATCGGGGTTGTTGGCTGGAAGGAGATCGAGATCATCAGCGGCCCGCGCCGGGAGCCGCTGCTGCGCCTGCACGGCGAGGCCGAGAGCCAGGCCCGGCGTCAGGGTTTGGAGACGTGGAGCATCAGCCTCAGCCACACACATGAACACGCGGTGGCCGTCGCAGTGGCGTTGGCGGCACCGCCGACTGGGAGCAGGGGACGTGGGAAGCGCCAGGATTGAACCCGGCCTGCGCGGCACGCTGACCTGGGAAGTCACCGGAGAGCGGACGGCGAGGCACATCGGCAGCGGAGCGCTGCGCGTCTTTGCCACGCCGGCGATGGTCCTGCTGATCGAGCGGGCCTGCGTCGAGCTGCTGCAGCCGCTGCTGCCAGAAGGGAAGAGCACGGTTGGGATTGGCATCCAGGTGCGGCATCTGGCGCCGACTCCGCTGGGCATGAACGTTCGGGCCGAGGTTGAGGTCGTCGCGGTCGAAGGTGACCGCATCCGCCTGCGGGGCGAGGTGTGGGATGACCTCGAGCGTGTGGGGGAAGCCGAGCACCAGCGGGCCGTTATCGACGTGGAACGGTTCCTGAAGCGAGTTCAGGAGAAGACCGAGCGGCGCGGCCTTTGACGACAGGCGCCGGACGTGGTAAACTCAGCGTGCTCCCGCCCGGAGAGCGAATCCGGCGGGAGAGTTTGTGCCCCTCATCGGTGGGGCTATCTCACACGCCTCCGGACTCGGATGGGCGTGCCGGCCGGTCGAAGATCCCGGTGATCGTCCGGGGTCAGCCGGTTCCAGCCGGGGCGGATGGAGGCGGAGGCTTAACGCATAGGAGGAAGCCACCCCATGGCCGTCATTAGCATGAAAGCCCTGCTCGAGACGGGCGTCCACTTCGGACATCGCACCCGCAAGTGGAACCCGCGCATGAAGCCCTACATCTTCACCGAGCGCAATGGCATCCACATCATCGACCTGCAGCAGACGGTCGAGGCGCTGGAGGCGGCTTATGCGCTGGTGCGCGGCCGCGTGGCCGCCGCAGGAACGGTCCTGTTTGTGGGAACCAAACGCCAGGCCCAGGAGACGATCGAAGCCGAGGCTACTCGCTGCGGCATGCCCTATGTGAACAACCGCTGGCTGGGCGGGACGCTCACGAACTGGCGCACCATCCGCAGCCGCATCGACGAGCTGGAGTCGCTGGAGCGCCGACGCGACGCTGGCGAGTTCGAGAACCTGACGAAGAAGGAAGCCCTGTCGCTGACGCGCCAGATCGAACGCCTGGGCATGCGGCTGGGCGGCGTGCGCACTATGCGCTCGCTTCCCGATCTCGTCTTCATCGTCGACGTGCGCCGCGAGGAGACGGCCGTTCACGAGGCAAACCTGGTGGGCATCCCCGTCATCGCGCTGGTCGACACCAACTGCGACCCGCGCGGTGTGGATTACGTCATCCCCTCCAACGACGATGCCATCCGCGCCATCAAACTCCTCACCGCCAAGGTCGCCGATGCGGTGCTCGAGGGCAAGGCAATGCGCAAGGAGGAGGAGATCGAGGAAGCGCCCGCACTGAGCATCGCAGCCAGGGCGGAAGTCGAGGCCGAGATGACCGATGAAGACCTGCTGGGCGAAGCCACCCTGGCCAAGCTGCAGAGCGGCGCTTATGGCGTGCCAGAGGCAGGCTTTGATGAGGCCGAAGGTGGCATCGACCTTGCTTCGGTAGGGAAGGACGAATGAGCACCTCGGCCGAGTTGATCAAGCAGCTGCGCCGGGCGACCGGCGCCGGCGTCCTCGACTGCCGCAAGGCCCTGGAAGAGACGGGGGGCGATCTGGAGAAGGCAGCGGCGCTGCTGCGCGACAAAGGACTGGCTGCAGCCGCCAAGCGCGCTGAGCGGGAGACGCGTGAGGGCGTCCTCGATTTGTACAGCCACGGCGACGGACGGGTGGGGGTGATGGTCGAGGTCAACTGTGAGACGGATTTCGTCGCCCGGACGAAGGAGTTCCGTCACTTCGCGCACGAAATCGCTCTTCAGGTGGCCGCCAACTCGCCGCGCTGGATCGACGTGGCCGATGTGCCGGCGGAGGTGCTGGAGGAGCAGCGGCGCCAGGCGCGGCAGCAGGCAGAGCAAGAAGGCAAAGCCCAGAACGTCATCGAGCGCATCGTCGACGGCAGGCTGGAGAAGTTCTGTGCCGACACATGCCTGCTGCATCAGCCCTACATCCGCGACGACAGCAAGACCGTCGGCGACGTGCTGAAGGAGTTGATCGCCACAACCGGGGAGAACATCACCGTCCGGCGCTTCGTGCGCTGGACAGTGGGTGAGGTCGAGTGAGAGCGGCGGGCCAACACAAGTTGGCCCGTTGTTTTCGACCTGCATGGACCGATGGGAGGGGAACGGCAAGTGGCAGAGATGGAGAAGCCGGCCTACCCGCGCGTATTGCTGAAGCTGGGCGGTGAGGCGCTGGCGGGACCTCAGGGTTTCGGCATCGATCCGCAACGGGCCGAGGCAGTGGCGGCAATGGTGCAGCAGGTCCGCGCCCTGGGGGTGCAGGTGGCCATCGTCATCGGCGCCGGCAACCTGTGGCGCGGCCGCGAGGGCATTGAGCGCGGCATGGAGCGCGCCACTGCCGACTACATGGGCATGGTGGGGACAGTGATGAATTCGCTGGCCCTGATGGATGCCTTCGAACGCGCCGGCGCCTACACGCGTGTCATGTCGGCGGTGGAAATGCGGGCCGTGGCGGAGCCGTACATCCGCCGCCGCGCCATCCGCCATCTCGAGAAGGGTCGGGTGGTCATCCTTGGCGGGGGCACTGGAAATCCTTACTTCTCGACCGACACCGCCGCCGCTCTGCGGGCCATGGAAGTCAACGCCCGCATCCTGATCAAGGCGACCAAAGTCGACGGCGTGTACGACAGCGACCCGCAGAAGGACCCGAACGCCAAGCGGTTCGACCGGCTGACCTACATCGACGCCCTCAACCGCCGCCTGCAGGTGATGGACAGCACCGCCATCTCCCTGTGCATGGACAACAACCTCCCGATTCTTGTGCTGGACATGTGGCAGGAGGGGAGTCTGATGCGGGCGGTGTTGGGAAAGCCGGTGGGGACGGTCATCAGCGCCTGAACTCAGGCGGCCGGGCATCCTTCGCAATTTGGCCTTTTTGGGCTATCCTAAAGGTGGACGCTGTGGCGGGTTGTGATTCCACCTACAGGAGATCGCGCATGGTGAACGAAGCCCTGGCGGAGGCCGATGCCCGTATGAAGGGAGCGGTCCGCGCGCTGGAAGAGGACCTGGCTATGATACGCACCGGTCGGGCCTCGCCCGCGCTGGTGGAACGCCTCCCGGTCGACTACTACGGCTCGCCTACTCCCCTGATGCAGCTGGCCACCATCAGTGCTCCCGAACCCCGGCTGCTGACCATTCGCCCCTTCGACCCGGGCAGCCTCAAGGCCATCGAGCGCGCCATCCTGGCCTCGGACCTGGGCCTGACCCCGGGGAACGACGGCAAGATCATCCGCCTGGCCATTCCGCCTCTCACCGAGGAGCGGCGCCATGAGCTGGTGAAGGTGGTGCGGGCCCGGCTGGAGGAGGCGCGTGTGGCGGTGCGCAATGTCCGGCGCGACGTCCACGACGACCTGCGCGAGTTTGAACGCGAAAAGGCCATCTCGGAGGATGAGCTGCGTCGGGGCGGGAACGAGCTGCAGAAGATCACCGACCGCTTCATCGAGCGCATCCAACAAATCGGGCAGCGCAAGGAGGCGGAGGTCCTTGAGGTCTGAATCGGTTGCGGCGGGGACGAAGGCAGGAGGCAAGCGCGAGGTCCTGCCGGAGAGGATCCCGACGCATGTCGCCATCATCATGGATGGCAACGGGCGCTGGGCGCAGGCGCGCGGCCTGCCGCGCCTGGCGGGCCATCGCGCCGGGACGGAGAACCTGCGCCGCATCATCCAGGCCTGCGGCGAATTCGGCATCAAGTACCTGACGATCTACGCCTTCAGCACCGAGAACTGGGGCCGGCCGGAAGAGGAAGTGCGCGGCCTGATGGGGATCGTGGAGGAGGTCATCGACCGCGAGCTGGCCGAGCTGCACGCCAGGGGAGTGCAACTTCGTCACATCGGCCGGCTGGAGGGAATCGATCCAGGGCTGCAAGAGAAGGTGCGCCGCGCGATCGAGCTCACCCGCGAGAACCAACGCCTGATCCTGAATGTGGCGTTCAACTATGGGGGCCGAGACGAAATCGTCCATGCCATCCGGGAGATCGTGCGCGACGGTGTGGCACCGGAAGACATCAACGAGGGGCTTGTCAGCCGCCACCTGTACACTTGCGACTGCCCGGACCCTGATCTGATCATCCGCACCTCGGGCGAACTGCGCGTCAGCAATTTCCTGATCTGGCAGGGGGCGTACGCCGAGTGGTACGTCACCCCGACCTACTGGCCAGATTTCGGGCGCAACGAACTGCTCGAGGCGCTCCACGAGTTTGCACGGCGTCATCGACGCTTCGGCCGTCTCTGAACCGCGTCGCGTCCCCGACATGCTGAAAGAGCGTCTGGCAGTCGCCCTGCTTCTGCTGCCCCTGGTGGTGTGGGTGATCGCCGACGGCGGCTGGCTCTACCTGGCAGCCGTGGCCTCGGTGCTCGTTCTGGCGGGCATTGAGTACGCGCTGCTGTTCCGCAGCCATGGGCTGCGGCCATCGCTGCCGTTGATTGTCGTCGGCGTCACCGCACTTGCGCTTGGTCGCTTTGCAGGCGGGTTCGAGCACGCGCCGCTGATGCTGACTGTGCTGTGCCTGGGAGCCATGGTGTGGCACCTGGTCGACTTCGAGCGCGGCGCGCCGCGGTCGGGGACCGACTTCGGAGTGACGCTGGGAGGCATGCTCTACCTGGGATGGATTGGAGCGTATCTGATCTCGTTGCGCCGCCTGCCGCTGGGAGAGTGGTGGTTCTTGCTGGCGCTGCCCAGCGTTTGGCTGGCCGACTCGGCGGCGTACCTCGTCGGGCGGCGATACGGCCGGCACCGCCTCTCGCCGCGGCTGAGCCCCAAGAAGAGCTGGGAGGGATACCTGGCAGGTGTTCTCGCCGGTGCAGCTTGCGGAGCGGGCTTGGGGGCGCTGTGGTCTCTGGGTGCAGGCCCGGGAACGGCCATCGGCCCGACAACAGGGCTGATCGTGGGCGCGGTCGTGTCCCTGTTGGCCCCGCTGGGAGACCTCGGGGAGAGCATGATCAAGCGTGAGATCGGGGTCAAGGACTCAGGCAATCTGCTGCCCGGCCACGGGGGGGCCTTCGATCGGCTGGATTCCTGGCTCTGGGCCGGGGTCCTCGGGTACTATCTCGCGTTGTGGCTTGCCTGACAAAGGGTGGGCGGGAATGCCGTCGTCACCGCGCATGGCCGCCCGGCGCCGGAGCAGATGCTCTGGGTAGGAAGCGGAGGTCACCCGGGAATGGCTCTCTGCAACTTGCCCTGTCTCGGTCCGCATGCTATAATTCCACCGACAAGACGGTAACATATCGGCCGAACGCCCCCTTCTCGTTCAACCTGTATATCTGGCCCTTGACACGGCCCTGCTCGCTGAAGAGCGAGCCTCCCTTCTCTGTGCAGACATGACCTTGACGACAGTGCTCGTCCGTCTTCAATCCTGAGTCCCGTCCGGGAGCTGCCTGATGAACATTGCCCAACTGGAAGCCATGACGCTCAACGATCTTCGCGGCCTATCGAGAGAACTAGAGATCCAGGGCGCGAGCCGGATGAAGAAAGAAGACCTGATCCTGCGCATCATGCAAGTGGATGCCGAGCGGCGCGGCCTGGAGCTGCGCGGCGGCATCCTCGAGATCATGAGCGAGGGCATGGGCTTCCTGCGCGCCGATCACTATCTGCCCGGACCCAACGACATCTACGTCTCACAATCGCAGATCCGGCGCTTCGCCCTGCGCACCGGCGACATGGTCATCGGCCAGATCCGCCCGCCGAAGGAGTCGGAGAAGTACTACGGCCTGCTGCGCGTCGAATCGATCAACGGCCTGGATCCCGAGGAGGCCAAGAACCGGCCGAAATTCGAGGACCTGACCCCCATCTTCCCCCAGGAGCGCTTTGACCTCGAGACGGACCGCCACACGCTCTCCACCCGGCTGCTCAACCTCATCGCGCCCATCGGAAAGGGACAGCGCGGCCTGATCGTCTCGCCGCCCAAGGCGGGCAAGACGACCGTCCTGAAGGAAGTGGCCAACGCCATCTCGACCAAGTATCCCAAGGTGCACCTGATGGTGGCCCTCATCGGCGAGCGTCCGGAAGAAGTGACCGACATGGACCGCTCCGTCGATGCCGAGGTCATCGCCTCCACCTTCGATGAACCGGTGGCGTCGCACGTGCGGGCGGCGGAGATGGCGCTGGAGCGGGCCAAGCGGCTTGTGGAGTGCGGCCGCGATGTCGTCATCCTGATGGACTCGATCACGCGCCTGGCCCGCGCCTACAATCTGATGGTCACCCCTTCCGGCCGCACGCTCTCTGGCGGGCTCGATCCCGTGGCGCTCTATCCGCCCAAGCGGTTCTTCGGCGCCGCCCGCAACATCGAAGAAGGCGGCTCGCTGACCATCATCGCCACCTGCCTGGTCGACACCGGTTCGCGCATGGATGACGTCGTCTATGAGGAGTTCAAAGGCACTGGCAACATGGAACTGCACCTGTCGCGGCGGCTGCAGGAGCGGCGCATCTTCCCCGCCTTCGACATCGAGCGCTCGTCCACCCGCCGCGAGGAGATCCTGCTCGGGCCGGACATCACCCCGCGCGTCTGGCTCATCCGCCGCATGTTCTCGCACATGGTCACCCCACCTCCCAACGGTGCCGGCATGGACATCACCAGCGCCACGGAGGCGATCGTCGATCGCCTGCGCCGCACTGAAAACAACGTCGAGTTCCTGGAGACGTTGACGGAGGACAACCTCTAGCCGTGCCCACTTCCGTGGCTCGGCCGCTGGCGTGGGCGCGCCGGTCGCTCCCGACTGTGGCGGCGCTCTTCGGGCTGCTGGCTGGCTCGTGGGCCAGCTGGATGAACGTTGGTGCGGCGCGCGCCGCCCGCCGCCCACCAGTGAGCCAGCCCACCGCAGCACCCGTCGAGCCGGAGGAAATCGCCCTGCCGCAATTCGTGGCCTCGCCATCGGCCGGCCTCGCGCGCTTGGCCGACCCCCACACCAGCGTGCTGCGCCGGGCCCGCGTCGAGATCGTCCGCTACACCGTCCAGCCGGGCGACTCGGTCTTTGGGATCGCCGACAAGTTTGGCCTCAAGCCCGAGACCGTGCTCTGGGGCAACTATGAAGTCCTGCAGGACGACCCGCACACGCTCCGCCCGGGTCAGGAGCTCAACATCCTACCGGTGGACGGGACCTACTACCAGTGGCAGGCGGGGGACAGGCTGGAGTCTGTGGCGGCTTCCTTCGGGGTCCCGCCGGACGCAATCACCGACTGGCCAGGCAATGGCCTCAATCCGGAGAATCCGGAGATTCGCCCTGGCCAGTGGTTGGTGATCCCGGGCGGCCGGCGCGCGCTGCGGACATGGGTGGTTCCCGCCATCGCGCGCGGCCGCGCCGGGGTTGGTGCCGCCTTCGGTCCCGGCGGCTGCAGCGGCGACTTCTCGGGCGGTGCCGTCGGGACGGGCGGTTTCGTCTGGCCAGCTCCCAACCGTTACCTCTCCGGCAATGACTTCTGGTCCGGCCATCTGGCCATCGACATCGCCGCTGGGGAAGGAACGCCCATCCGGGCTGCCGACAGCGGGGTGGTCGTCTTTGCTGGCGCTGCCTACGGCGGCTATGGCAACATGGTCATGATTGACCACGGCAACGGCTGGCAGACTCTGTATGCCCATCTCAGCGTGGTCAGCGTCGCATGCGGGCAAAGCGTGCAGCAGGGTCAGCGCATCGGATCGGCCGGCAGCACAGGCAATTCCACCGGGGCGCACCTGCACTTCGAGACTCGCTACGAGGGCGGCTTTGTCAACCCGTGGTACGTCCTGCCGTGAGATGACATAACCAGGCGCTTGACGGCGAGTGGGACGGCTGATATCATGCGCCAACTCAACAAACCCATGAACCCAGACCCCCTCGACTCTGAACCCCCAGCCCCGAGTCCCGCGCCTGCACGGCGGTTCCGGCTCGACCTGGCGCGCTACGGCCTGCGCGAGCCGCTGGTCCGCTTCGGGCAGCACACTGCTGTGCTGGCCGTGATCGCGTTGGGGGTGTGGACAGCGCGGATGGGGCTGGATCGGCTTCCCGCGTCGCAGGCAGCGCAGGCGGCGCCGCTCGAAGCCAACGACGCCACGCCGACTGCCGTCCCCGAGATCAAGGTCTCCGATCTGCCACCCTTCTCGGGGGGCTTGCTCACGGACGACGGCGTGGTGCGCAAGGTGAACGCGCACACGGTGATCCCCACCCGCCCGCGGATGGAGATCATCAAGTACGTCGTTCAGAGAGGCGACTCGCTGTTTGGGATCGCCGATCAGTTTGGTCTCAAGCCGCAGACCGTGCTCTGGGCCAACTACGACGTGCTGAAAGACAACCCGCATTCGCTGCGGCCCGGCCAGGAGTTGAACATCCCGCCCGTGGACGGCACCACCTACACCTGGCACGCCGGCGACAGCCTGGCGTACGTGGCGCGCTACTTTCGAGTCGCGCTGGAAGACATCCTCACCTGGCCGGGAAACAACCTGGATCCGGGCGTGGATGTGGAAGACCTCGACATCGAGCCAGGGACAACGCTGGTCATTCCGGGGGGCCGCCGCGAGTTTGTGTCGTGGAGCGCGTTCATCCCGCGCGCCAATCCGGCGGTGGCTCGCATCATGGGACCGGGCGCCTGCGGCAGGGTGAGCGATGGCCCGATCGGAACGGGTTCCTTCGTCTGGCCCACGCCTAGCCGCCGCCTTTCAGGCTACGACTACAATCCGGGCGCCAATCACCCGGGCATCGACATCGGTGGCAGTGAGGGCCATGCCATCTACGCCTCCGACAGCGGTGTGGTGGTCTATTCGGGCTGGCACAACGGGGGTTACGGCCTGGTGATCGTCGTTGACCACGGCAATGGCTGGCAGACGCTGTATGCCCACTTGAGCCAGGTGAACGTGGCGTGCGGGGACGCTGTCTGGCAAGGGGGGGTGATCGGCCTGATGGGCTGCACCGGCAACTGCAGCGGCCCGCACCTGCACTTCGAGATGATTCACGCCCAGTATGGCAAGGTGAACCCGTGGAATTTCCTGCCATGAGGCAGCGGCGGGGATAGAGAGCTCCGTCCATCCAGCGCCCGGGCTGAACGGCCCGGGCGGTGTGTTTCTCTGTGCAAGGTTGGGCTGCGGACGAGGGGCATCGGCTCAGGGGTCTGTTTCGTTGCGGCTTTCCTCGTGCCTGGATCGGGCTCGGAAGCTGTCCATCGGGAGGACAGGGAATCGTCTCAGGCTGATCGCAGGCGCGAAACCAAGCCGCCCACCGTCAATCGGGTGGGCGGCTCTGGCGCCCTCGGCGCGACTCGAACGCGCGACCCTTTGCTCCGCAAGCAAATGCTCTATCCAAACTGAGCTACGAGGGCACGCGGCACGCGCTCATCCGGTGTGCACGCGGCCTGTGTTCTCACAGGTGGCGGGGAGGGAGGGATTCGAACCCTCGGTAGAGGCTTTAGGCCCCTACAAGCGCTTAGCAGGCGCCCCCGTTCGGCCACTCCGGCACCTCCCCGGTCGGTGCCTCCAGGCGGAGGGAGAGGGATTCGAACCCCCGGTGGGTTGCCCCACAGCTGTTTTCAAGACAGCCGCCTTAGTCCACTCGGCCATCCCTCCGGGATTCGAGAGGGCCCCTCCCGAGCGCGCTCATTCTACCACGACCAGGAAGGCCAGTCAAAAAGATGCCGCGGGCGAATCCATACGGACCCGTCAGCCCCGACTCCGCTGCGCGTGCAGTTCGCGCATCCGACTTCGTGGCGACCGATATCGGTCGCCGTTGCGGTGGGCACCAGACGGGGCCGCGCGCGTACGGCTTGTGGTTGAGGGCTACGCTGTGTCTGCCCAGATATCCGATCGGCGGCCAATGGCCACCAAGTGCCAGAGGTCTGAGTAGTCGTCGTCGGCTCAGTTGTCCCGTGAGCGGGCGCCGTCTGCGATGGCCATGGCCTGCCGAGCCAGACGAGTGATTTCCGCAAACTGCCCGCTGAGGATCAGCTGGCTGCTGACGAGCCAGGTGCCGCCGCATGCGATCACATTTGGCAGCTTGAGGTACTCAGCGAGGTTGCTGTCGGAGATGCCGCCTGTCGGGAGGAAACGCATCCCCGGGAAGATGTCGCCCAGGGCCTTGAGCATCCGCACGCCGCCGAGAAGCTCCGCCGGAAAAAACTTGACGGCCTGCAGGCCGCGTTCCAGCGCAGCCATTATCTCACTCGGTGTGGCCACCCCGGGCACAGCCATCAAGCCCCGTTCGATGCACCATTCAACGATGAGGGGCGAGAATCCGGGAGAGACGATGAACCGCGCGCCGGAGGCTGCGGCGCGCTCGGCTTGATCGCGGCTGAGGATCGTCCCGGCGCCCACCAGCATCTCCGGGTGGTGAGCGACTAGGGTTCGTATCGCGCCTTCCGCTGCTGCAGTTCGAAATGTGATCTCGGCGCACGGAAGCCCGGCCTCCAGCAGCGCGGCTGCCAGTGGTAGGGCGTCTTGCTCGCGGTCAAGGCGGATGACCGGAACGATGCCCAAAGCTTCGAACTTGCTCAAAATGTCGGCAATGGACGTGGGCATTTGAGCGAACCTCCGCGATGGCCCTCTCGGTTCAATGGAGGCGTCGTGGTCACCGCCTCGGCGCGGCGTAGCGGTCAGCCCCGAGGCCGATTGTGGATGCGGTCGTACACCTCCGGGTTGACCACATGGGCTGGCCTCCTACCCTCGAGCACGAGCAAAGCGTTCTCTGCCGCCATAAGCCCCATCCGCAACGTCGATTGTTGTGTCGCCGAACCGATGTGGGGGGTGGCGATGAAATTGTCCATTCCCAGGAGCGGGCTGTCGCCGGGAGGCTCCTTGTCAAAGACGTCGAAGGCTGCGCCGGCGAGCTTTCCCTGTTGCAAGGCATGGAACAGGGCCATTTCGTCCACCAGGCCTCCCCTGGCTGTGTTCACCAGGATTGCCGAGGGTTTCATCTGTCGGAGTTGGCGCTCGCCGATCAGCCCGCGGGTCGTCTGTGTGAGGGGAAGGTGAAGGCTGACGATGTCGCTGGCAGCGAGAAGGTCGTCGAGCTCGCGCGGCTCGGCCTGAAGCTCCGCGACGACGGTCTGCGGCGGAGGTTCCGGATCGGTGAAAAGGACGTGCATCTCAAAGGCGCGTGCGCGCCGCGCCACCTCGCGGCCGATACGGCCGAATCCCACAAGCCCGAGCACCTCGCCGGCCAGCTCCGACCCGATCTTGCGGTCCCACCGGCCCTCGCGCACAATCTGGTCGTGATAGCGTAGATGCTTCTTCAGGGCGAGCATCAGGGCCAGCGTGAGTTCGGCGACGGCGATGCTGTTGGCTCCCGGCGTGACCGTCACCACGATGCCTCGGGCTGTCGCTGCCTGAAGGTCAATTTCGTCCACGCCCACGCCAAAGCGGGAGATCACCTTAAGGCGCCGGGCGCCCTGCAGGGCCTCGGCTGTCACTCTGTCCAGGCCGAGGATGGCGCCGTCCACATCGGCCAACAAGGGCGCCAGCTCAGAGGGCTGCAGGGGGCGATCCTGGTCAGGCTCAACAATCTCGTAGCCAGCCTGCTCGAGGGTCTGTCGATGAGGACCGGGCAGCTTGCGGAACGAGCGGGCGGTTACCAGGATTCTGCCGTGCGCCATGCAATGCCCTCACCTCGGAATCGACGAAGCGCCGTCGACGACGGCTCGCCCGATACCACAGGTACCTCCGGTGACGAGCGCCGTCTTTCCCTCCAACGGGTCGCAATCGGCCTACCCCGCCGCCTCTTTGCTGCCACTGACAGTCAATCCTGCCAGGACGTCAAAGGTCGGTTTGCAGCGATCCAGAAGGCGAATGTACTCCTCCACATACGGCCGATAGCGGGCATGGCTCTGCCCATCGGGCTCAACGCGATCTACAGGCTGCACGAACTGCTGCGCAGTCGCGGCTATGTCGGCGTACACCCCGACGGCGTAGCCGGCCAGGATGGCCGAGCCCAGCACAGCGAATTCCTGACGGTTGAGGGTGATGTAGGGCACATTGAGGATGTCGGCCTTGATCTGGTTCCACAGTCGGCTGCGTGCACCGCCCCCGATGACCCGAGTCTCGCTCAACTCCAGGTCGGGCAGTATCTGCCGCAGTGCCTGCAAGTAGTAGGCGTACTCGTAGCCCACACACTCGAGCATGGCGCGGTAGAGGTGTGCCCTGCCGTGTGACCAATTGAGGCCGATGCAGGCGCCGCGAAAACTCGAATCGCTCGGGCAAACCCTGCCGCCGAGGTGAGGGAGAAAGATCAGCCCGTCGGAGCCTGGGGGCAGCCTGGCGGCCAGCTCGTCGAACCGTGCGTAGGCACTCGTTCCCTCGGCCTCGGCGCGCGACTTCTCGTCGGGGGCGAGTTCGTCGCGGAACCAGCGCAGGTTGAGGCCGCCGCCGTTGATGTAGGCGAGCGCGTAGTAGAGGCCAGGCAGGGCGAGGGCGGCGGTGAACAAGGTGTGGGCTGTCCGGTCGGTGACGAAGCGATCCAGGCACACGGCGAAAACCGAAGCCGTCCCGGCCACATCAAACACCATACCTGGCCGCACCATGCCTGCGCCCAGCATGCCGGCAGCCTGGTCGCCACATCCTGCAGCGATCGGCGTCCCCTCGACAAGCCCACATGCCGCGGCCGCTTCCCGCGACACCTTGCCGATGACTTCCCAGGGATCCACGATATGGGGAAGCTTGTCCTCTTCCACGTCGAACAGCCGGAGAAGCTCGGAGGACCATCTGCCGGCCTCGGTATCGCTCAGACATGTGAAGTGCAGGTATGTGCGGTCGATGAAGGCCTCTCGCCCTTTCCGTCCGGCCATGCGACCGGCGACATACCCTCCAGGGACGACGAACGAGGCAATTCGCTTGTAGACGTCCGGGTGTTCGTGCTTCCACCAGAGGATCTTGGGGCCGTGGGAGATGCTTGGCGGGCCGCCGGTGAGGGCGATGATGCGATCCTGGTGCTGCTTGAGTGTCTCGATATAGCTACGGCATCGGGTGTCCAGCCACGAATCGTACGGCGTGGGGGTGCCCCATGCCTCGTCTACACTGCCTATGCCGGCCATCTGGCCGTCAAAGGCGATGGCGGCGACGCGGTGAGGATCGATCCCGCCGCTTTCCAGGCAATGACGGATCGTGCGAACGGCAGAGGCATAGATGTCTTCTGGGTCCTGTTCGACCCAGCCGGGCTTCGGCGTATGGAGGCGGGACTCCTCATAGGCCTCGGCAACCAATCGGCCATCGGTATCGAAGATGGCGGTCTTGGTGCCGGTTGTGCCAAGGTCCACACCAATCAATAGGCTGTCAGACATGGTTCACCGCCTGGGACGACCACCTTGGCCGCTGGCAGCGGGCCTCACTTGAGGCCGCGCGGGTTGTCGACGAGCACAGCCTGCCCGTCGCGTTCGACCAGGATCTTGGCGAAACCGCTCCTTTCCACAGTCTCGTAGTCGTGCCCTGCATCGCCTGGCCAGGCGGCAAAGAACGCGAAGGGCCGCTCTCCGGTATTGGCCGTGCGGTGGCCCCAGGAAGGCGGCACATAGACGACGGTGCCAGGCCGCATGGACAAAGCTCGCACCTCCCCCTCCTCAGTCTGTGCCAGGAGGTACCCTTCGCCGGCGATGCCCAGGTAGATCTCTGCCCGCGTGCGCTGGAGATGGAAATGGCCCTTGGTCATGAAGTACTCATCGCCTACGCTGCCAGGGTAGATCACGGTCGTGCTGTGAAGAACGTGGGCTTCTGTCTCGGGAAGGTCGACGGGAAAGACCTCGTAGACCAAGGGGTCGCCTTGCTCTTGTTCCAGCCGGCGGCGAGCTGGCTCGTCGGCATACATCTCCTTCATGTCGCTCAAGCGCCGGCGAATTGCGCGGCCGGCCGTCTGGAGAACGCCCGTTGTCAGGTCGAGCTCTGTCGCGAAGGGTTCCATCTGTCCCATGACATGCTGCTCCTCGGCCGCGCTAGAGTTCGAGCCGGACGTGTTTGAGGCGCAGGTAGCCGTCCAGTGCGTAGGGTGAATTCTCGACGCCCAGGCCGCTCTGCTTCCAACCGGCATATGGGTAGGGGAACTCGCCGCCCGCCACGTTGTTGATGCCCACCGTGCCGCACTCCAGCTCCTCACTCATGCGCACGATGGTGCGCAGGTCATTGGTGTAGACGTAGGCCACAAGGCCGTAGGGGCTGTCGTTGGCGTAGGCGACGGCCTGATCGGTGGTGTCGAAACCCATGATGGGGGCGAGGGGGCCGAAGGTTTCCTCACGCATTACCAGCATCTCGTGGGTGACGTCGGTCAGCACGGTGGGCAGGAAGAAGAAGCCGCGGGCATACTTCTCGCCAGGCGGTGCCTCGCCCCCGTATGCGACGCGCGCTCCCTTGGAGACCGCGTCCTGGATGTGTTGCACAGCCTTCTCGATGCCGCCACGTGTGCACATCGGGCCGAGGTCCGGGTCATTCAGGCCATGGTCGATGGTGAGTTTGCGCGTGGCCTCGACGAAGCGTTCGGTGTAGGGTTTGAGGATCGAGTTGTGCACGTAGATGCGATTGATCGCATTGCAGATCTGGCCCATGTTCCGGAAGGAGCGCAGAACCCCGCCCTCGACCGCCTTGTCCAGGTCTGCATCTGCGAACACGATCAGGGGTGTGTGCCCGCCCAGCTCAAGCGAAATGTGTTTGAGTCCCGGAGCGGCCATCTGCATCACTTTCTTGCCTGTATCCGACTGGCCGGTGATGGCGACTTTGGCCGTCAGAGGGTGCTGAATGAGCGCTGGTCCCAGGACGCTGCCGCGCCCGGTTACGACGTTGATGGTGCCTTTGGGGGCGCCTGCCTCGTGCAGGAGCGCGGCAAAGCGGCCGAGGGCAAGCGGGGTTTCCGTGGGCGGCTTGGCGACCACGGTGTTGCCGGTGATGAGCGCGGGGCCGAGCTTCCATGACATCAGCAGCACCGGGTAGTTCCACGGGCTGATGGCGACCACGACACCGAGCGGCTGCTTCAGCACGAAGTCCCTGCGGTTGGGCTTGTTGGGAGGTGCCACATCCCCTTCCAGCCTCCAGGCCTGCTCAGCAAAGTACTGGATCGCCTCGGCGGAGGCTCTGATTTCACTCACTGCTTCTTTCAGCGGCTTACCCTGCTCAAGGGTCAGCATGCGCCCCAGCTCCTCGGCCTGATCCAGTGCCAGGCGGGCTGCCTTCTTGAGGACGGAGGCACGGTCCATCGGTGTCATCCGAGACCACGAGGCAAAAGCCTGGTGGGCCGCCTCAAGCGCGCGGCTGGTTTCTGCCTCGGTGGCGCTCTCCGCCTCACCGACCACCTCTCCGGTCGCTGGGTCCAGCACCTGGAAAGTCTGGCCTGAGGACGATGAGATCCATTCCCCTTGGATGAACAGCTGCAGCTTGTACATCATGGAGGCTACTCCTTTGCGTTGGGCGGCGGCGTGCGCATCGTGACCTATCCGTCAGGCGAGTGTCGGGTCAAGCAGGATGCGCATCTCTGTCCCCTGCTTGGTCCTCTCCAGGCCCTCGACGACTTGGTCCAGCGGCAGCACCGCGCTCACCAGTCCTGCCGACGGGATGCGTCTTTCAACCAGCGTTCGCATCGCCGCGCGATACTGACGCACCGTCGCACCTGTCGTTCCGGTGACGGTCAGTTGACGGTAGTGGATGAGGTTGGTGTCCAGGGAGGCAGCCGATTGGCCCTGAGGCAGGCCGCCGAAGAAAACCACTCGCCCTCGCGGGGCCGCCAGCGAGAGAGCTTCCTGCTGGGCCTGGGCGCTCCCGACAGCGACGATGATCACATCTGCACCCCTCCCATCGCTGGCTTCAAGCACAACCCGTTTCAGAGGTTGCCTGGTCGGGTCGACGAGCAGATCCGGACTGAAGGGTTGAGCCTGCGCGAGGCGTGCCTCGGATATCTCACTCACGATCGTCCGGCGGGCGCCTCGCAATCGGGCCAGGAGCAGATGCATCAGGCCTACGGGTCCGGCGCCGATGATCAGCACGAGGTCGTCGGTGCCGACCCCGACAGCCTCCTGGGCGTTGAGGCAACAGGACAAGGGCTCGGCCAGGGCCGCCAGGGTGAAAGGAGTCTGCGGCGGGATGGGCACGACGTTCCCCTGCTGGATTGCCTTGCTGGTGATGAGCATGAATTCAGCGAAGGCGCCGTCCAGGCTGATGCCGAACGCCTGGTAATCCGGGCACAGGTTCGTCCAGCCGGCCAGGCACTCCGGGCATTCGCCGCATCCGACATTGGGCGCCACGCCGACCCGCATTCCTGGAGAAAGCCTGTCCACTCCGGACCCAACCTTCACCACTTCGCCTGCCAGCTCGTGGCCGAGGACGCGCAGCGTCCCCGGCGGGATGCGATGGTGGCCCTTGCTGAAGATGCGCACATCGGTGGCGCAGATTCCGACCGCGCCGACCCGCAGCAGGGCCTCTCCAGGGCCGGGCTCCGGGATCGGGAGTTCGAGGAGGTCGATCTGGCCAATGCCTTTATGTACGGCGGCGCGCACGATTCCCCCTAACCCGTGAGCGGCAGGGCAACCGGTAAGCCTGTGGCGATGGAGCGATTGGCGGCCAGAACGGCCTCCAGAGCACGGCGTCCGTCCTGCCCATCCGCAACGGGCGGGCTGCCCTGGCGGATGGTTTCGACGAAAGCTGTGGCCTCGGCGACATAGGCTTGCCGGAAGCGTTCCCGCCATCCCGGGAAGTGATCCTCGATGAGGCCGTCGCGTCGTGTGACCCGTGTGACGGCGGTTTGATGCATTTCACCGATCAGAAGGACGCCATCGCTTCCTACGACTTCTGCCCGTGCGTCGTATCCGTAGCCGACCGGACAGATGCCGTCGATCACACCCATAGCCCCAGAGCTCATCTGTGCCAAAACCACGGCGGTATCGTAGAACTCGGGGTGTTCCGCTCGCAGCTCCGGAACCTTGAGCGCAGCGGCAGTGGCATACACGCTGGAATACTCAGCGCCTGAGAGCCAGCGCAGGGTGTCAAAGTCGTGGCTGTTGACCTCCGCCAGCATCCCGTTGCTGCGGCGGATGTCGTGCGCCCAGGCGGGAGGGAGCCCTGGTCCTCTTGTCAGCGAGCGGACGATCAGGGGCCGTCCAATAAACCCGGCGTCGATCTGAGCCTTGGCCGCGACGAATGGTGGGTCGAACCGGCGCATGAAGGCCATCTGCAAGACGACGCCGCAAGCCGTAGCCGTTTCGATCACGCGATCGCACTCTTCCAGTGTCAGGGCCATCGGCTTCTCGCACAAGATATGTTTGCCGGCTTGAGCAGCGGAGAGGGCCAGCTCCGCATGCGTGAAGGTCGGGGTTGTGATGACGATGGCCTCGAACTGCGCCGCTTCCAAGGCAGCCCCAAGGCTGGTGAAGGCAGCCTGCTCGAGCTCCAGTTCGTGACTGGCCCGCGACAGGCTCTCGGCATCCACGTCGACCACCGCAGCCAGAGCGGCGTGCGGGACACACCAGCGGAGATTGCGGGCGTGCACCATGCCGGCGCGGCCCGTGCCGACCACACACACGCGGATCTCATCCTGCGGCGGCTGCTTCACAGGCTTCAGCCTCCAGTGCTCTCAGCCGGGCGATGGACTCCTCGGCGAAGGCATCGCGCAGGTGCGTGTAACGCTTCAGGCGGATGGCGACGTAGGGATCGGGGACGGGGGGAAGCGGCTCCAGCACCAGGGTGCCCTGATAGCCGATCTCGACCAGAGCCTGCATGATCCGGCGAAAGTCTGTGTGCCCTCGGCCGACGCTCTGCCGATTGCTGTCAGCAATGTGTACATTGATCAGCAGGCTGCCCGCCTGCCGGATGGCCCGGGCAGGATCGGCCTCTTCGATGTTCATATGGAACGTATCCAGGTGCAGCCCGACAGCGGGCGAGTCCACTTGCTCAACGAAGCGGAGCCCCTCTTCACAGGTGTTGATCAGGAAGGTCTCATAGCGATTGATGGGCTCCGCGGCGAGGCGCACACCCTTCTGGGCGGCATGAACAGCGGCTTGGCGGACCGAGGCGACGGCCCAGTTCCATTCGCGTTCGCGGGCTTCAACCCACGCCTCTTCGTCGGCGAAATGCCCAACCGGGCTCGTCTTGGCGACGGCAGACGGCACGACGATGATGAGGGGGGCACCCAGAGCAACGGCGAAGTCGACGCACTCCTTGAGGTAGGAGCAAGCGCGCTCCCGTACGTCGGGATCGGGATTGGCCAGGTCTCGGCCGTCGGTCGGCCATGGGTACATCCCGGCCAGAGACAGTACCTGCAGGCCGTGTTCGGCGCACAGCCGACGGATGCGGTCGGGTTGGTAGTGCGAAGGCTCGGCCATCAGCTCGATGCCATCGTAGCCGAAGCGGGCCAGCCGGGCGACCGTGACTTCGACGGGCTCGTCGCCATAGATCCAGTTGCTGACCGCGTACCTCACGGAGCCACCTCAAGCGAGGCCTCCACCTGCTTCAGATGAGTGATCGCTTCCTGGGCGTACCGATCGCGCAGCGGAAGATGCTCGCTCATCGCAGCCGCCAGCAGGGGATCCGATCCGGGTGGGACAGGCTCCAGCGTCAGAGGGCCTTGATACCGGATCTCTTTCAGCGCGCGGAGCAGCGCAGGGAAATCCGTGTGGCCCTGCCCGGGAGGCAGACGGTTGCTGTCGGAGACGTGGACGTTGACGAGCAGGTCTCCGGCTCGGCGGATGGCTCCTGCCGGGTCCGGCTCTTCGATGTTCATGTGGAAGGTGTCCAGGTGGAGCTTGAGATTGTCGGCGCCGACCTCGGCCAGGAAGCGGAGGGCTTGATCAACATTCGTCACCAGGTAGGTCTCGTAGCGATTGATCGGCTCCAGGCCCAGGACGATGCTGCCGCCAGCAGCATAATCTGCAAGGGAGCGCATGGACTCCACCGCCAGAGACCACTCTGCGGCGCGGGCCTTCTTCCAGGCCGTCTCAGCCCGAGGACGGCGAATGGGGGCGGTTCGGCCGGCTGGGGCGGGGAGCACGACGACGATCGGCGCGCCCACCTCTGCGGCCAGATCCACACACTGACGACCGTAGCGCAGCGCCGCTTCCCGCTCCCGGCGGTTCGTAGAGGCCATGTCCCTCCCAGGGATGCCGTAGATGCACCATGTCAGCACCGACGTGACGGCAAGACCGTGGTCGCGGCAAAGGTCGCGGACTTCGGGGATGGCGTAGCGACCGGGCTCGCCGGCCAGCTCTATCCCCTGGTAGCCAAAGCGAGAAAGGCGGGCGAAGGTGTCTGCCAGGTTCTCGTCGCCGTAGATCCAGTTGCTGATGGCGTACTTCATCGATCCCCCTCCCCCATGTCTCAAGACCCGAACCGGCGTCGCCGCCACTGATCGAAGACCACCACCAGGATGATCACCAGGCCCTGGATGACACGCTGCCAGAAGGCACTGACGTTGAGAAGGTTGAGGCCATTGGCCAGCACGCCCATGATCAGAGCGCCCACGAGAGACCCGATCACGCCTCCCTCGCCGCCGAACAGGTTGGTGCCCCCGATGACGACGGCTGCGATCGACCGAAGGTTCTCGTCGTCGGCCATCAACGCGTTGGCCGAATTGAGGCGACCAGCCAGAACGATGCCGGCGATGGCCGCCAGGAAGCCGGACAGGACATACACCGACAGTTTCGTGCGGTCGACGTTGATGCCTGACACGCGTGCGGCTTCGCGACTCCCCCCGACGGCGAAGATCGCCCTCCCCAGGGCCGTGTAGCGCAAGAGGAACCAACCGAAGACGCCGACGAGCAGGGCGATGATGCCGGCCACCGGCACGCCGCCGATGTCGCCGGCCCCCAGCCAGATCATTCGCTCCGGAAGATAGCCGCGCAACTCTGTGGCTGTCAGGTGCGATGGAACAGGCAAACCGCCGGTGATCAGCAGGGCGATGCCGCGCAGCGTGGCCAGCGTACCCAGGGTGGCTATGAAGTCGGGGATCCGGCTGCGGGTGATGATGAAACCGTTGATCCAGCCTGCCAACGCGCCGACAACAAGGGCCAGGAGGAAGCCGGGGACGAAGTCGAGAGGGCCGAACGCCAGCCCCAGGACTTCGACCCTCTGTGTCATGAGAACCGCCGCCACAGAAGCGGAGATGGCGGCCATGGCCCCGACCGACAGGTCGATGCCCGCCGTCAAGATGACCAGCGTCTGGCCCACCGCCAGAATGGCGGTGATGGAGGTCTGGCGGGCCACGTTGACGAGGTTGCTGGTTGTCAGGAAGTGAGGTGAGGCAATGGAGAGGTAGGTGGCCAGCAGGATGAGCGCGATGAATGGCCCGCCGCGCAGCAGTCCCCGGCTGATCGAGACCGAGGCGCGCGCCGCCTGGGAACGCATTCCCGCCTCCGAAGTGGATTGCTCAGTGTGGCTGACCGCAGGCATCTTGTCTGTCACCATGGCCTCCCATGGGTCAACTTGCGCTCTTGAGAAGTTCTTCCTGAGACGCTTCGCCAGTGGCGAATTCCCGCGTGAAGCGGCCGTCCTTCATCACCAGGATGCGGTCGGCCATCCCGATCAGCTCGTGCATTTCCGAGGAAATGAAGATGATTCCCACGCCTTCCTCGGCAAGCTGGGTCATGAGTGCGAAGACCTCGGCCTTTGCGCCGACGTCAATGCCCCTCGTCGGGTCGTCGAGGAGCAGGATCCTGGCGTTGCTGCACAGCCAGCGTGAGAGCACGACTTTCTGCTGATTGCCGCCGCTGAGGAAGACGACCAGGCGATCGAGCGATGGGGGTTGGATGCGAAGCTCGCGCACAAAGCGACCGGCCACCTCGCGCTCCCTGCGCAGGTGAAGAAGGCCCAGAGGACGGAGCTGACTGACCAGTCCCAGGGTGACGTTGGGCGGGATGGGGAGCATAGGGACCAGGGCCTCGCGTCGATCGCGGGGAAGGAAGCCGAACCCGCGGCGAATGGCTTGGGCGGGATTGGCCAGTGAGATGCGCTCGCCGGCGATCCAGACTTCGGCGGAGGCCTTCGGCTCCAGTCCAAAAAGCGCCCGGCTGAGTTCCGTCTGCCCGGCTCCCATCAAGCCAAAGATGCCCAGGATCTCGCCCCGGTGCAGCTCAAACGAGAGATCGTGTAGCACGCCGGGAATGGTCAAGTGCCTGACCTGGAGCACGGGCTCGCCTGCGGAAAAGCTGTGCTTGGGGTAGTGTTCGGCCAGGCGTCGGCCGACCATCATTTGGATCAGCCGGTCCTGGGTGACCTCCTCGACGGGGAGGGTGGCGATGCGCTTGCCGTCGCGCAGCACGGTCACCCGCTGTCCGATCTGACTCACCTCGCCCAGGCGGTGGCTGATGTAGACAATGGCTACCCCTCGCTGCCTCAGGCGGCCAATGATCTCGAAAAGCCTCTCACGCTCGGCATCGGACAGAGCCGAGGTGGGCTCATCAAGCAGCAGGATGCGCGGGTTCCAGCCCAACACGCGGGCGACCTCGGTAAGCTGCTGGCTGGCAACGTCAAGCGTACGCACCCTGGCTGTGGGGTCGATGTCGACTCGAAGCTCCGCAAGATGCTCCCGCGTCCGCTGGTGGAGCGTTGGCCAATCGACGAGCCGCATTCGGTTGCGGGGCAGTCGCCCGAGGTAGACATTCTCCGCCACGCACAGGCTGGGCACCAGGCTGAGCTCCTGGTAGACCATCCCAATACCGAGCTCCCGGGCGGTCTCGGGCGTGAGATCGGAGACCGGCCTGCCCCGGATGAAGATGCGGCCGCTGTCGGGCGATAGAGAGCCGCTCAAGATCTTCATCAGGGTGGATTTGCCTGCGCCGTTTTCGCCAAGCAGTACATGGACCTCGCCTTCATGGGCGTCGAAGTCAACGTGGTCCAGGGCGTGGACGCCTGGGAACCGCTTGTCGATCTGTTCCATTCGCAGGATCGGTTCGTCGGAGGCCATGGGTTGTCCTCGCCGGGCAGTGGGAATGCTACTGCGCAGTGTAACCGCCGTCAACGCTCAGCACGGCGCCGGTGGCGTAGCCTGCCTCATCGCTTGCCAGGAAGAGGATGGCGGCGGCGATCTCCTCTGGCCTGCCCAGCCGCTTGAGGGGCCGAACCTCCTCCAATGCTCGTCTGGCCGCCGCCGGGTCTGGTGCTCGGGCAACGGCGTCTCGCACAAGCGGCGTATCCGTCGTACCGGGACAGACACAGTTGACCCGGATGCCCTTCGCTGCCAGGTCGACAGCGCAGCTGCGGGTGAAGGCGATCAGCGCTGCCTTGGACACGTTGTAGGCAACCTGTCCGGGAATGCCCACCAGCCCGGCCTCAGAACTGACATTGACGATGACCCCGCCTCCGGCCTCGATCATCGCCGGTACGGCGTGGCGCGTGCAGAAGAAAGCGGCGGTAAGGTTGGTGTCCAGAATCGACCGCCAGTCCGTCAGGGTCGTTGACAGGACATCGCCTTGGCGGTAGATGCCGGCATTGTTCACCAGGATGTCCAGGCGTCCGAAGCGCGTCTGCACCTTCTGCACTGCTTCGGCGACAGCCTCTTCCGAGGCAATGTCAACGCACAGGAAGGCGGCCGTGCCGCCGCTGGCGGCAATCTGCCTCGCAGTCTCCAGGCCGAGCTTCTCGTCCAGATCGAGCAGCGCGACCGAAGCACCTTCGTGAGCGAAGGCGAGGCTGGCGGCGCGTCCAATGCCCTTTGCAGCCCCGGTGACCACAACCACCTTACCGCTGAATCGCACAGCGCCCTCCTGATGAAGCGTGGTGGAAGGACCCATCGTTTGGAGAGAGGAGGGGGGAGCCCGCATGGACTCCCCCCTCATCCCGGACTACCGACACTCGGCCTTGATGCCCTCCCAGTCGATCTCCGGAAGAACCGGGCTTGGATAGAACTGGCGGGCGTTGACCATGTAGGCGATGCGCGGCCGGATGTCGTAGGTCTGCGGGACGTCGAGACCGCAGGCCAGCCGCACGGCGAACTCCGTGCCGAACCAGCCCCAGTCGGCGAAGCCGTGGGTGGTCTCGGCGATCATCTTCCCTTCGGCGATCCGGTCGACGGATTCGGGTGTGACGTCATTGGTGAAGACGGCGACAGTCTTGTCGCCCAGCGTGGGGCCTTCCGTGGCCAGCTCCAGGCGGCCAGCGGCCGCAGAGGCCAACATGGCGCCCAGGCCCATCTCATTGGAGGCAGCCCAGATGAAGTCCAGGCCTGTTGGGTTTGCGGTCAGGAAGTCCTCGGCGCACTTGATGCCCTTTTCACGGTTCCAGTCTGCCGCGCAGGGTGAGCCGAGGATGCGGATGCCGGGATACTGGTCCACGACGTTGTGGAACCCGTTGAGGCGAGCCTGGGAGAAGAAGCCGCCCGCCACACCCTCGATGATGACGCCGGTGGCCTGGATGCCAGCTTTCTCGTCGGCATTCAGGCCGGCGTACAGGTTCCGCCAGAACTCGATGTCGAGGTACTCATCGGGGCCGACCTCGACCATCTCGCCCGCGCCCAGCACGCCCGGGCCGCCGAAGTAGTCGAGCACGGAGTAGGCCGTCACTTCCGCGGCGACGGTGTTGTCGAAGCCGATGTAGGAGGCGATTTCAAGGCCAGCGATCGGCTCAAGCAGGTTGACGATGATCACCGGGATGCCCCGGGCTGTGGCCTCGGCGACGGCTGGCTTGATGACCTCCACCTCGATCGGCGAGATGGCGATCACATCGACCCCGCGCTGGACATAGTCCTCGATGATCGCCACCTGGTCGCCAAAGGCGATGTGGGTGGCCGGTGACTGCGAGATCACTTGCACCTGGAAACCATGGGCGTTGGCATCCGCAGCGCTGGCCTCGAAGAAGTCGGTGGCGGTCTTGAAGACGCCTGTGATGTCAGGCGGGGTCCAGCCGATGACGATCGGCTGCTGCCAGCGCGGGGCTGCCGCGGGTGCCTCTGCCGGAGGCGCGGTCGCGGCAGCGGGCGGGGCCGGGGCCGCCGGTGTTGGCGTGGCCGCAGGTTTGCAGGCGCCAAGGACCAGGCCCAGGGCCACGAGCCCGGTGAGCAGGATGGTGCTCACTCGCATCTTGGGGGACATTTCCACTCCTCCTGGTTCTACTGGACGGATCACGGATGGGGACTGCCCCAGTGTTGCACAGGGTGCCACTCTTGGTTACCCCACGAACTCCAGTTCACCTCCTTCCCTCTCCACACTCAGGCGGTCCGTCGGGCCTTGCCGGCCAGCCTCGCACTAGTCTTCCGGTGTTGATGATTCCCGGAAGACGGGAGGGATCAAGTCGTTGCCGCGAGGCAGGGCCTCGGGAATGGCCTGAAGTGCCTCTTCCGTACGAGTGCCTTTCGGCACGCGAAGGAGCTCCACTTCGAAGCGTGACCGATCGCCGCGGTGGAGGGCCTGGTAGTACTCCAGGGGGGTTCCATCGGCAAGATAGGTGACGCTGTCCAGCTTCAGCAGCGGCGCCCCCTTGCCAACCTGCAGAAGCCTGGCCTCGTATTCGTTGGCCGGAACGGCCTCGATGGTACGGCGCCCATAGGCCCGATGCAGGCCGCAGCGGGTCTCGAGGAAGGCGTACAAGGACTGGTGGGCTAGGTCGGCCGTCAGGACATCCGCGCACAGCGAATGGGGTAGGTATGTGGTCACCAAGACGATCGGCTCGCCCTCAATGAAGCGAAGCCGGTCAATGCAGACAACAGCAGCTCCGGTCGGGAGGCGCAGGTGCGACGCCACCTTATGACTGGCCGGCGCGATCTCCTGCCTGAGCACCCTGGTGACGGGCTTCAGCCCGCGGTCGATCATGTCCTGGTAGAAGCCGGTCAGCTCTTGAACAAGACTCTCGCTGATCTTGGGCTCGGCGACGAAAGTGCCCTTGCCCCGTTGTCTGGTCACCAAGCCCTCGTATGCGAGTTCCTTGAGGGCCTGCCGCACAACAATGCGGCTCACTCCGAACAGCCGGATGAGTTCTGGCTCACCCGGGATCACGTCGCCCCTCTTCCACCCGCCGCGCTCAATATGCTCACGCAGGGCTTCCTTCAGCTGGACATAGAGCGGAATGGGGCTGGCGCGGTCGATCAGAGTGCGAAGGGAAGTGGGCGCCACAGCTTCGCCGTGAGGACGGGGGTGGACCTCGGTCACTTCGTCCGGCTTCCTGTCATGATGTTATCTTGTTATACTATGTATGGATATCATAGGACGTTTGGCTCCAATTGTCAATCACTTTCCCCGTCGGCCGATTTATGTATAGCGAACAACCAGCACCCGAGTTTGTCTTTGCGGGTCCCCTGGATGGCCTCACTCCCTCAACCACACCTGATACAGCCCCATCTGCCCACCCTCGCCGTCGGAGGAGAACTGCTCTTTCACGGTCAGCCCTGCCTCTCGCGCCAGTGCCGCGAGCTCCTCAGCAGCGAACTGATGTACATAGCGCAACCCGCGTCCCCCGTGACGCCAATCCAGCAGGCAGTCTCCCTTCTCGACCTCTTCTGGCCTCAACCCGACCTCATCCCAACCTAGCACGCGGGCACGAAGCCGAGCACTCGCCATGAAGTTCCACACGGATACCGCCATCCGGCCACCGCCGGCCATCAGCCCGGCGGCTTCCCGTACGAGCGCCAGGCGCCGCTCCTGCCCCGGCAGATGATGGACCAGGGCGAAGGCAAAGATCCAATCATACGGTCCCGTCAATCGGCGCGACCAGCCGGTCGCCGAGAGGTCGGCGGTTTCAAGGTATGCCCAGGGTGGTAGTGGGCGCGCCCGCGCCTCCTCGAGCAGCGGCCGGCTCCAGTCCACGCCGACATAGCACCCGCGAAACGCGCGTCCCGCCAGTGCCCAGGCCACTCCGCCGCTGCCGCATCCGAGATCGAGCACCGAAGCCTCCAGCGGAACGCTTTCCAGGACCCGGCGGACCCCGGGCTGCAATCGCCGGCGCGTTTCGGCAAAGGCGCGGCCGAACCTCTGATAGAATTCCTCATTGATCTGCAACAGGCGATCCGCCACTTCGTTGCGCACGCCGGCATTATATGCTCACGCCGCATGACCGCGCCTGGTTGGAAGCCCGCCGCTACACGCCCGCGCACCTCGCCCTGGCGCGCCGCGTCCTGGAAGACGTCCGCTCCGGCTGTGACCTGCAGCAGGCTCTGCACCGCCACCCCCTGCCGACGGGCGGCTACGTCGCCAAACATGTTCTGGTCCACACCTACCACACGCTGACCAGCAGCGGCGAATGGCCGCACGACCCGGCCCTGCTGCGCCGCATCCGCATGAAACCAGTGCGCACCCTTTCCGGGGTGACCACTGTCAGCGTGCTCACCAAGCCCTATCCCTGTCCCGGCAAGTGTGTCTTCTGCCCTACCGAAGCGCGCATGCCCAAGTCCTATCTGCCCGACGAGCCGGGCGCCCGCCGTGCCGGCCAACACGATTTCGACCCCTTCCGGCAGACTGCCTCGCGCATCGAAGCGCTCGAGGCCATCGGCCATCCCAGCGACAAGATTGAGCTTCTTATCCTGGGCGGCACCTGGAGCGCCTACCCCGCGGACTACCAGGCCTG
Organism: uncultured Anaerolineaceae bacterium; assembly: GCA_964575425.1. Classification (GTDB taxonomy): domain Bacteria; phylum Chloroflexota; class Anaerolineae; order Anaerolineales; family E44-bin32; genus DATEAV01. The sequence goes on from CAZNRD010000014.1 coordinate 41,339, forward strand.
GTTCGTTCAGCGCTGCCTCGACGCCATCAACGGCTTCGACTCTCACAGCCTTGAGGAGGCGCAGCATGCCAACGAGAACGCCCGCCGGCGCAACGTCGGCCTGGTGATCGAGACCCGCCCCGACCATGTCACACTCGCGGAACTCGCTCACCTGCGCCGACTCGGCGTCACCAAGGTGCAGCTCGGTGCCCAGAGCCTGGAAGACCGCATCCTGGCGCTGAACCGCCGCGGTCACGGCGCGGCCGAGACGCGGCGCGCCGTGTCCCTCCTGCGCGCGGCCGGCTTCAAGATCGTCCTGCACTGGATGCCCAATTTGCTCGGCGCCACGCCCGTGTCGGATCGGCAGGACTTCGCCCGCCTTTGGGACGACCCTTGGGTGCGGCCCGATGAGATCAAGATCTACCCTTGTCAGCTCCTCGAAACCGCTGAACTCATGCACTTTTGGCGGCGAGGCGAGTACCAGCCATACTCGACCCAGACCCTGATTGACCTGCTGGCCGACCTCAAAGTCACCATCCCACGCTACTGCCGCGTCAACCGCATCGTCCGCGACATTCCCTCCAACAATGTCGTCGCCGGGAACCGACGCACCAGCCTGCGCCAGGACGTCCAGGCCGAACTGTCCCGACGCGGGCAGTCATGCCCCTGCATCCGCTGCCGCGAGGTGCGGGAGCGAGTGGTTGAGGCTTCCCGCCTGGAACTGAAGGACCTCGTCTACCGCGCCGGCGGCGCCGAGGAGCACTTCCTTTCCTTCGATACACCCGGTGATCACCTCGCCGGCTACCTGCGGCTGTCGCTGCCGCGGCCGGGGTCACCGGCGACGAGATTCGACGATCTGCAGGAGGCCGCACTAGTGCGCGATGTTCACGTGTTCGGCGAGTCGTTGGGTTTGGGGGCGGACGTCCCAGGAGCGGCGCAGCACGCGGGGCTGGGCCAACGTCTGCTGCGGCACGCGGAGGAATTGGCCAGGCAGCATGGCTACCGACGCGTGGCAGTCATTGCGGCTCTGGGCACCCGCGGCTACTACGCCTCGCACGGCTACAGCCTTGGCGAGACCTACATGATCAAGGATATCCAGCTGGCCTCGCGCGGAGAAATCAGGGTAGAATAGTCGGTATAGCCACTTTGCGCCCTGTGGGGTTCCGTAAATGGACCCGGCGCTTGTGAGCCTCTTCGCTGGTGGCCGTGCTGCGCCGTCAGGCGACCGATCGCTCGCATCCGCAGGACGCGTTCCTCGCCGCCTTGCCATGAGGACCGCCCACGTCCGCTGGTGTGACGGAGGCTTGCAGAGAGTCCCCGGATGAGTTGTGACGACGCCTGTTGCCTCGACGACCTGCGGGAGCGGCAGCGCGGCACGCTGCAGGCAGTTCTCGCGATCAATGCCCTGATGTTCCTGGTGATCCTGATCGCGGCACTTGTGAGCCGATCCACGGCTTTGCTGGCCGACGACCTCGACAATCTCGGCGATGCGCTGACCTACGGGCTCAGCCTCTACGTGGTGTCGCGCGGCGCAGCGGCAAAAGCCAGGGTGGCGCTTTTCAAGGGCGGGCTCATCCTGCTGGCGGCCGCGGTTGTTGCCGGGCAGATCCTCTACAAGGCCCTCGTCCCGAGCACGCCGATCTTCGAGATCATGGGGACATTCAGCCTTCTGGGGCTGGGGGCAAACTCCCTTTGCCTGTTCCTGCTCTGGCGCCACCGCGGCGAAGACGTGAACATGAGTTCCGTCTGGGAGTGCTCGCGCAACGACATCGTCTCCAACTTATCCGTGTTTGCGGCATCGGGCGCGGTTTGGCTCACGGGCGCAGGATGGCCGGACATCGTGGTAGCGCTTGTCCTGGTCTGGTTCCTGCTGCGGTCCGCCGTTCGCGTGGTCTCTGCGGCGATGGCAGAACTCCGGGCAACGACCTAGGCCGCGGCGCCGGGCCAGCCGTCAGGCCGATTTTCCGAGGGCGCGCTCGTAGGCCCAGTCTTCCAGCCGCATGTAGCCGCGGATGGCGTGGCTGGCGGCAAAGCGCAGGGGTTCCGGCGGCCAGGGAATCATCTTCCGCCCGACGAACCACACCCGCGTCAGGTCTGTGTCCTTCTCCAGCAGCAGGTCGGCGATCGTCCGGCCGTTGAGGTGGGTCATCGAGACGCCGTGGCCGACGCAGCCGAGGGAGTACACGGCGCGCCGGTCTCCCACGAAGCCGATGGCAGGCGCCATGTCGATCGGGACGCTCACCGGCCCGCCCCATCGGTCGGCGAAGCGGATGCCCTTCAGGCCGGGGAACAGGTGCACCAGGTCGCTCTCGAGGTCCGAAAAGACGCGCGCGTTTACGTCGCGTTCCATGCTGCCGCCGAAGGATATGCTGACGTCGCTGCCGCCGATGGCGATGCGGTTGTCGGCCGTCAGCCGGAGGTAGTGGACGAAGTTGCGCGCGTCCTCGATTCCCTGCCGGTTTTTCCATCCGATGGTGGCGAGCTGCTCGTGGGTGAGGGGTTCGGTGACCACCATGTGGGTGAAAACCGGGACCTGTCGCCGGCGCAGCTGCGGGAAGAGGTGGGAGTAGGCGTTGGTGGCGAACACGACCTTCTCCGCCTGGAGACTGCCTCTCGGCGTCCGGAGGGTGAAGTGGGCTGCGCGATCGATCGCGTGGACGGGCGTCTCTTCGAAGATGCGCGCGCCGGCCTCTTCCGCAACGCGCTTCAGTTCGCGCGCGTGCTTGGCCGGATTGAGCAGGCCGCAGCGCGGCTCCGACCACGCTCCGAGGAAGAGGGGCGACTCGACTTCCTGGCGGAGGCGATCGGCGTCCCACCACTCCAGGCCGCCGACGCCCATCTGCGCGAGGATTTTCATATCGTGCTGGATGCGGCGCACGAAGCCGGGGGTGGTGGCGACGCGCAGGAACCCGGGATGCTCGTAGTCCGACTGTATCTGATGCCGGCTGATCAAATCGCGGACGTAATCGACGGCGCGTTCCATGTAGCGGTGCGCCTCGACGGTGCGCTCCTGGCCGAAGAGCGCCTTGGTCACGGCCGGCTCCAGGCCGAAGAGGGTCATGCTGAAGCCGCCGTTGCGGCCGCTGGCCCCGTAGCCGACGATGGCGGACTCCAGCACGGCGACGCGCAGCCCTGATTCATCGGAGCACAGGTTGTAGGCGGTGGCCAGGCCGGTGTACCCGCCGCCGATGATGGCCACATCGACGATCTGATCCCCTTCCAGGGGCGGATTGGGTGTGTACGGCCCACACTGCTTCAGCCAGAACGACTTCTCGCTGTAGGGCTTTGCCATGGCAGCCTCCCAGCCCGGCGCGCGGCCGACGGCCTTCCCGAGAAGATCATAGGCGCGTGTGTACGGTGTGCAGCAGCCCGGGCTGGCTCAGTGGGCGACCAGGGTGACAATGAAAGAGGCGATCACCAGCACGGCGATGATCGAGAAGATGATCTGCTGGGCGCGCAGGCGGCGTCGCTCTGAGCGGGAGAGGGGGCTGGCCTTTCTGCGTGTCATGGGCGCCTCCGGTTTCGATGATAGCACCCGTTGTCAAGCGAGTCCAGACGGACAGGGGTGCGCCGAAATCGACCGAGCGTATACTTGTCCCAGCCAGCGGCCACCGAGCAGGCCAGGAGGTGAGACGATGAACATCACGGATGTGCGCATGCTGTTGGAGCTCTTCGGCTACCTGCTGCGGCCCCTGGGCGTATTGGTGTTCGGCGCGGCTGCCGGCTGGCTGACCGTGTGGATGATCAAGAGAGAAAACCTGGGGTGGCAGCTGCCGCTAGCTGCCCTGCTTGGCGTTCTCGCCGCCTTTGTGTTACTGGGGCACTGGGTGCCGGGAGGCGGGACACTCGGCATGTTCGGCCTGGGGGCCGGCGCCGGCATCTTGATCTGGGGTCTGGCTGGAAGCCGCCCGGCGAAAGAAGAAGAGAAAGACGAGGACTGATCCTGCTGGCCACTCCAATGCAGCTCTGCCTGCTTGCCCACAGGTCGGGCGGGCAGGCGGCTTTCTTGCACTTGAGTGCTTGACCCGCGGAGGGGCAAAGCCTACAGTGCTGCCTGAAGCATCTGTCAATCTTAGGAGGCACCGATGGAAGATGCCCGGACGGTCAATCCCGCGGCTGTTCCGGCGGAAGAGAGCGCGAAGTGGCGCAGGCCGCTCGGCCTGGCCTTGGTCGCGTTCGCCCTGGGGCTGGCGGTGCAGTTCCTGTTCTACGGAAGACCGGTCGGGATTTCGTTCCCCATGTGGGCGCTGCTGTGCGTGCTGGCACTGGCTGTGTGCTGCCGGTTGGAACAGATGCGGCCTGCGCCCGTCGGGTGGGGTCTGGCGGCCCTGCTGGTCCTCTTGGCCTCACTTGTCGCCGTGCGCTCAGAGCCGTTGAGCGTCTTCCTGGAGGTCGTCCTGACCCTGGCCCTCTTCGGGGTCTGGCTGAGGCTTTTCCGACGAGGCGGGCTGCTGCGCTTCGGCTGGCTCGACTACGCGCTGGCCCTCGTCTGGACGCCGGTAGAGAGCTGGTTTCGGCCATGGGGAGTGCTTGGCGAGGCGTGGGCTCGGGCAGCGGGCGCGCGTGGCCAGCGGAGCCGGGCGTTGGCCGTCTCGCGAGGGCTGCTGCTTGCGCTGCCGCTGATCCTCATCTTCACGGGGCTTCTGAGCGCGGCGGACGTGATCTTCTCGGACTACGTGCGCCAATTCCTGCACTGGCTGGGGTTGGACCGCATCGCCGAGCTGGTCGCGCGGCTGGCAGTCGCCCTCGTCAGCGGGTTGTTCTTTCTGGGCGCGGTGGCCGTTGGCCTGAGGCAGCGCGCGGAAGGGCGATACGTTGGCGAGGACCGTCCCCTGATTGTGCCGTTCCTGGGATCGACGGAAGCGCTGGTGGTGCTGGGGTCCGTGGACCTGCTGTTCGCCTCGTTTGTGGCGTTGCAGTTCACCTACCTCTTTGGCGGGCAGGCGAATGTCACCGCCTCGGGCTACACCTACGCCGAGTACGCGCGGCGAGGGTTCGGAGAATTGGTGCTGGTGTCGATCCTGGCTCTGGGGATGATCCTGGCGCTCACCTCCCTGACGCGGCGGGAGCAGGCGAAGACAAGGTGCTGGTTCAACACTCTCAGCGTGGGCGTGGTGCTGCTGGTGGGCGTCATCCTGGCTTCCGCGTTGATGCGCCTGCTGCTGTACGAGGAGGCCTACGGCTTCACGCGCCTGCGGACGTATACCCACATCGCCATCCTGTGGATGGGCGTCCTCTTTGTCGCGTTTGCAGCGCTGCTGCTGGTCAATCGGCTGCGTCAGTTTTCCACCGCCGTCGCCGCTGCGGTGGTTGGGTTCGCGATTTCGCTGAACGTGATCAACGTCGACGCGTTCGTCGTGCAGCGCAACGCCGCGCGCATGTCACAAACGGGCAAGCTCGACACGGCCTACCTGGCCTCCCTTTCCGAGGACGCTCTGCCGGCCCTCGTGCGCCTGGCGATCAGTGCTCCGCCGTCCTATCAGAGCGGCCTCCTGGCGCAGCTGGCGTGCCGTCGGGCGGAGCTGCAGGAATCGAGCACGGACCTCGACTGGCCCTCGTATCGCTGGAGTCGGGGGCGGGCGTTGCGCGCGCTGGAGGGCGCCGCGACGCACCTGGAGGCCTTTCCGGTCGAGTGGGTGCCGTGGGACGAGAGCCGTCCAGAGTGGGGCGGCTGGCAGGTGTCGGTTGATGGGGTGTGGAGGCCCTGCTATATGCCCTGGGGCGACTGATTGGCTGCCGGTCCGGCAGCAGCTTCTGGGCCACGATCCAGGCGTTGTGTCCCTGCCGCTGCACGCTCACGATGCCACCGAGCAGGGCCAAGCGCGTGGCGATTACCTCGGCGGTGACGAAGTGGCCGCGCATGCCCGCCCAGCGCTCGAACCTCGCCACCCACCGCACCGCTCCGTGCTGGATGTCGGGCTCTTCGATGACGATGCGGCCTCCGGGGCTCAGCACTCGCCACAATTCGGCGAGGCTTGCCTCCTGGTCAATCAGATGGTGGAAAGCATCCACCATGACGACCCGCGCGACGGCTTGCGTCGCAAAGGGGAGGCGCTCTGCCAGACACGCAACGGCGGATAGTCCCCTCTTGGCTCGGGCTCGGCGCAGCATCGGCCGCGACGCATCGGCAACGACGATCCGATTGGCTTGCCCGACCCAGGCCTGGGCATGCCGCCCCGTGCCGCCGCCGGCGTCGAGCAGCGTGCCTGGAGCAGGCAGACTGAGGAGATCTTTCAACGGGCTGTGCCGTGGTGGGCGGAACAGCCGGTCGTAGATGGGGGCGAGAAGGTCGAATCCGTCCCGCCTGGTCACGCGCATCGCCTCAGAGTCTCGATTATCAAGTCTATCACTGCAATGGCGGACACAAGCCTCGGTGCCTCCGCCTTGCAGGATTCGGGTCACCTGGCTTGGAAATGCCGGCCCTGGTGTGAATGGCCCAGTGGAGCCAGGACGCAGCGTTTTCCCCTTGCGGCTCGGGGTGGGTGGGCACAGGAGTTATCTACGAGGCCCGGTCATGGTCGGAAGATGGCCAGCGGTATCCGCTCAGCGCCCAAAGAACCACATTCGTGCCATAGAAGACCCACACGACACGGAACATGACTTCGGAGATCGTCCCCAAGCCGAGGTTGTAGATTTCGCCGGTGATTTCGGTGGCGAACCAACAACTGGCGGCGATGGCAACCATCCAGGCATTCAGGCGCGGCAGGAGCCTGCGGCGCACGGTCTCCCAGGCGAACCACATGGTGGTGCAGAAGAAGGCCGTATAGGCCGGGGCGATGGCAGCATGTCCTACCCGCACGATATCTGGCCACAGGATGGCCAGAAGGACTGCTGCCAGACCGAAGAAGAGGAACGGCAGCCAGAGATTCCTCCACAAGCCGTCCTCTTTCTTCCAGGCCGGAGCGCCGTGCGCCCTCAGGCGCAGGATGAGGAAGAGATTAGCCAGGATGGAAAGCACGCCGCCGACCATGAAGGCCGGCGAGCCGACGCCTACCTCGGGATTGACGGCTACCACGCTCATCACGATGTCGGTGGGCAGCATGCAGCAGAAGGCGGCGAAGAGCAATCCCCAATCGCGGTGGCTCAGCCGTTCTTGGCTAATGCTCAGCACCAGCAGCATTGCCAGCAGGGTAATGAGCGGCTTTCCGATGGCCGGATAGAGGGCGCGAGTGCCGAGGAAGTAGTTCGTCCAGTCGACGCCGAAGACCGAGCCGGCCAGCAGTAAGGTCGCGCCGATCAGGATGAACACCCAGTTCCGTTTTCGTCCTTGAAGGGGGTGGAAGGTCATGGTGATCTCCTGTCAGTTGTTTCTGCCGGGCAGGTCTGCAGGCTTGCGCCACACCCAGATGTATGCCGCGCTCCCCGGTTGGGGGCTCCGGTCTGGCTGCAGGTTGGCGGCCACTCCGGTGGGTGTCGATGTATTCCTGGCCAACTCGTCGCTGCGGCTCGGTGAGGGATTCATGGGCGACCGGCGGATGCACCCGAAGGTCGCGAGAGGCAGGTCCGGGCCGCTGTGTCGTCTCAAGGGTCGGTTCCGAGGCCTGTCCGATCCCATTCTATCACCGGGCATGGGCCGGGGCGCGCGATCGGCAGCCCGTCCGGGGTTGTGCCGTGTCCGTGATGTATCAGGGCGTCACACATCGAGATGCGCGAGGCGATGGCAGCGGGAGAGAGGAAGGAGACTCACGCGAGAAAGAGGAGGCCGACCCCAGCCATGGCCATCACGGTGCCAGCGACAGCCTGCCAGCCGATGGGTTCGCGGAAGACGAAGCGTGCGATGGGCAGAAGGAAGACCGGCGGCAGGGCCATCAGTGTGCTGGCGATGCCAATGTGCGTTGCCTGGATGGCGATGAGCGAAAGCCAGACGCCGACGAAGGGTCCTGTGACGGCGCCAGCCGCAATCGGCGCCAGCGCGGAGGGTTGCTGCTGTATCGTGCGCACGGTGGCTGCCGCTTGGCCCTGGAACAGGGTCAGCAGCCAGAGGGCCAACGCCGCGCACACCATTCGCATTACATTTCCGGATAGCGCGGAGAAATCCCCCGCCAGCCCCGGCTTGGCCAGGATCATGCCGAGCGCCTGCCCTGCGGCCGCGCCCAGGCCGCAGAGCAGGCCGCGCCGGTAGTTCAGCCTCGAACTGTGGGGCTCGGGGCTGGCCTCGCGCCGACCTACCACCCAGGTGAGCCCGAGGACGGTCAGCGCAATCCCGAGCCATTGCACCGCCTCGAGTCGCTCGCCGAGGGCAACCCAGGCCAGCAGCGCGCTCAGGATGGGGACCGTGCTCATCATCAGCATCGTCAGCCGCGCCCCGATCCAGACATAGGCCTGGAAGAGGAAGGCGTCGCCGATGGCCAGTCCGACGATTCCGGAAAGGCCGAGCCATAGCCAGCGATGCGTCTCTGCCAGGGGCAGCGGCGTGCCGAGAGCCAGCCAGTGAGTGGCCGCGAGGAAGGCGGCGGCCAGCACCAGCCGGACCCGGTTGACGATGACGGAACCGACCCTGCGGCTGCCGAAGGTGAAGAAGGTCGCCGACGCAGTCCAACAGAGGGCGGTAGCCAGCGCAGCGAGTTCACCGGTCGCCAAGCGCATCGGGCCATTCTACCGTGACCGGGCGAAAGGCTCAATGCGAGGATGCCGTCTCGGTCGGGCGAGCAGCCCATCGGGAAGTTCGGTCGGCTGCGGAACGCGTGGGGATAAGTGTGTGGAGTGGGCCGTGCAGGACTCGAACCTGCAGCCTTGTGCTTAAAAGGCACCTGCTCTGCCAGTTGAGCTAACGGCCCCCGGCCGCATTCTATCACGGCTGCGGCTGCGAAATCAGGCGGGAGGCAACCCTGCCCCCTCGATCCCAAGAGGCACCCGCCAGGACTGTCCAACCGGGCCGGTTCTTACGCTATAATCCGCATATGGCCCACCACATCTACCTTTCCCCGCACCTGGATGACGCCGTGCTCTCCTGCGGCGGGCTGATCGCCAGCCAGGTGGCCGCAGGGGAAGGCGTCGCCGTAGTGACGGTTTTCGCCGGAGATCCTGGGCCCGGACCCCTCTCCGACTTCGCCCAGGCCCTGCACCGGCTGTGGGGAGTTGGCCCCAAACCGGTCGGCGACCGGCGCACTGAGGACCACCTGGCCTGTGGCCGGCTGGGCGCTTCCGTCATCCATTTGCCGCTACTGGATGCCATCTACCGTGTGGGCCCGGCAAACGTCGTGCGCTACGACTCGGAGGAGGCCATCTTCGGGCCGGCCCATCCGGCGGACGCCGGATTGGTCGAGGAAATCTGCGGTCACCTGTTCCGCGCCTGCCCGCTTGAGGCGCTCCTCTACTGTCCGCTAGGTCTGGGCAGGCATGTGGATCATCGGCTGACGCGCATGGCGGCCGAACGCCTCAGGCGGCCGCTGTGGTACTACCAGGATTTGCCCTACGCTGCTCGTGGCGGCACGCCGCCGGTGGAATTCGGAGCACCGCCAGGGCGCGAACGGCTGCTGCCGCTTTCGCTCGAGCAGATCGATTCCTGGGTGGCAGCCATCGCCGAGTATCGTACGCAGGTGCCGATGTTCTGGTCTGACGTCTACGCCCTGTATGAGGAGATCCGACGCTTCCACGATCAGGGCTCTGGCATCCCCTTGATCACGCCCGACCATCAGGCAGGCGCAGCGGTGCTATCCATGAGCTCCTGGCCGGGTTGACAGGCGGACAGTGTTCGCCGCCTGTGACCATTGCTGTGGAAAAGGCTGACCAGGGGCTTGTCTACCACCACACCCCCAAGCCTGGTGTTGCTGTAGCGGAGTTCCGGTCAACCCCCGATCCCCTCGTGGAGGGCGGCCTGCGCTCTCTGGCTCTCCATCATGGGCAAGCGGTGAGACTCCGGGGGCCTTGAGGCCCGAGCCGGCGGCAGCCTCGACGCGGTGCCATGGAATGGACCGTTGGCATCGCCCGCTGCGACGGCGAGAGCAATGGGATTCCGCGGGCCTGTCTTGCTGTGGTAGAATGCCGCCCAATATGGGGCCCGCGTCAGGCTCCTTCGAACCTGCGCGTCTGAGAGGGTTCCCACCTCGTCGGGTCGTGCATCGAATCTGACTTGCTGAAATGGCATCCGAGCACAGGCTGCTCGGCTGAGGGTCGAATGCTATCTATCATCGATGTGCCAACGGCTGCCACCACGATCCTGCGGCGCGTGCCGCCCGATCTCGAACAAGTCCCCTCTGTTCTCCTGGATCGCATTGAAGCGGCTCTTGGAGAGCGGCTCTCCCCCCAGGCGGCGGTGGATTGCATCCTGCGCGACGTTCGCGCGCGCGGCGATGCCGCCGTTCGTTTCTGGACGGAGAGACTGGACGGCGTGGCTCTCGACCGTCTTCTCGTCTCCGGCGATGCCCTGCCGTCTGCCTTGAATTCGCTTTCGAAGGAAGAGCAGGAGGCGCTGGAGCTGGCTGCCGGACGCATCGAGGCGTTTCACAGGAGGCAGCCGCTCACCTCATGGGTAACGCAGGAACTGGGCGGCGTGATGGGGCAGTTGATTCGGCCGATCCGGCGGGTGGGGCTTTATGTGCCGGCCGGCTCAGCGCCCCTGCTATCGAGCGTTCTGATGTCGGCTGTTCCGGCCAGGGTGGCGGGCGTGGAAGAGATTGTGATCGCCGCGCCTCCGCAGCGTCAGACCGGCGAGGTACACCCAAGCATCCTTGCCGCTGCCGCCATCTCGGGTGTGAGCGAGGTCTTCGTCGCGGGCGGTGCACAGGCCATCGGCGCCCTGGCATACGGCACCGAATCGATGCGGCCGGTGGACAAGATCTTCGGCCCCGGCAATCTGTTCGTCATCCTCGCCAAGAAACAGGTCTTCGGTGTGGTCGGGATCGACGGGCTGGCAGGCCCCACGGAAACGGTGATCATTGCGGACGATACGGCCACCCCAGCCTGGGTAGCATCGGATCTGCTTGCGCAGGCCGAACACGACCCGATGGCGTCTGCCATCTTGCTCACACCTTCGAGCGCCTTGGCTGAAGCCGTGCAGGCGGAGGTGGCGGAACAGATCGAAACCCTGCCGCGAGGGGATATCGTGCGGCAGGCCGTGGCCAACAGGGGAGGGATTGTGCTGACGAAAAGCCTCGAGGAGGCCTTCGCGCTTTCCAACGCATACGCCCCCGAGCACCTGACCTTGATGGTGCGCGACCCCTGGGCCTGGATTGAGAAGGTCACCGCTGCAGGCGGAGTCTTCCTGGGCGAGTATTCCACGGAAGTGTTGGGCGACTATGTGGCGGGCCCCAGCCACGTCATGCCTACGGGCGGCACAGCGCGGTTTTCCTCCCCCCTCAACGTGTGGGACTTCATCCACATCATCAGCCTCGTTGGATTGCCCCAGCCGGTTGGCTGTGCGTTGGCTGGCCCCGCCGCTGTGCTTGCTCGGATGGAACGCCTCGAAGCCCATTGCCGTTCCGCCGACTGGAGAGCGGCGTCACATCATTCTCGCGCTGCGAAGACCTGAGGAGGCACAATGGATCGCTTGCTTCGCACTACGCTTTATCTGTTCACAGCTGCGCTCCTTCTGGCAGCATGTGCAGGGCAGCGTGCCCAGCCGATGCTGATTCGGATCGGCACGCAACCGTGGATTGGCTACGGGCCCTGGTGGATTGCTGTGGAGGAGGGCCTCTTCGCGAAACATGGCCTGGAGGTGGAGCTGGTGGACTTTGTGGAGGACAAGGAGGTCAATGCCGCCTTCGCCTCCGGCCAGATGGATGCCGCCAACCTTGCGACGCATACGGCCATCAAGCTGTTCGCGGCGGGTGTGGACCTGCGTATCGTGCTGTTCGAAGACGCCTCCTACGAAGCCGATGCCGTCGTTGCCCCCTCGGCATTCACTTCCATCGCCGATTTGAGGGGCAAGAAGGTGGCCTACGAGGAAGGCACCACCAGCGACCTGCTGCTTAACTACGCACTGGCGCAGCAGGGCATGACGCGGGCGGATATCACTCCTGTGTTCATGCCCGCGGCGGATGCAGGGGCCACCTTGATCGCCGGCCAGGTCGATGTGGCAGTCACCTATGAACCGTACATCTCCGCCGCGCTGGCCCAGAACAACGACCTGAGACTGCTCTACACCGCCGCAGAACGGCCCGGTTTGATTTCCGATGTCTTGGTCGTTCGCGCAGGCCTGGAACCGACGGTGGTGACAGCGCTGCTGCGTGTGTGGGATGAGGCTCTGGCCTTCTACAACAACAACCCTGACGAAGGGAAGGCCACCATCGCGCGCGCGGTGGGCGCTCCTCCGGAAGAACTGCGGACCGCATTCGATGGCGTGCGGTTCTACACGCTGGCGGACAACAGAGCCGGCTTGAGGGGCGAATTCACCATCCTGTTGAGGGACGTGGCCGAAGTCTCTAGGTCCATCGGGTTGTTCGAAAGCATCCCCGACCTGGAGAGGATTGTGGATGATTCGGCATATCCGTAGGCCGGGACGCAGAGAGGCGATTCCACAGCCGCCCGCCAAACGCGCCTCATGACCGTGGGAGGCGATCGTCTGGAGAGCCGGGGTCGTTCACAGCTGACACCCGAATGCCTTGCTCGCGGGAATACAGAACCGGGGCAAAGCGGAGGAACGGCTGAGGCTTAGCCCCAGGTTGCCTTTGGGTTGAGAGGATGACCAACTTGCTCCGCCCTCGCCACAAACGGAAGATCCGTCTGCTTGACCTGCGCGGGGAGATTCATCCCCTCCTCTATTTCATGGCAGGAGGGAGCTTCATCGCGTTGTTCTGGATCGCGTGGTGGGCAGTTACGGCCTTGGGATGGGTAGGCCCCATTTTCCTGCCTTCGCCAGCCGCGGTGTGGAATGAATTCCAGAGGCAGTTGAGCGACGGCATTCTCTGGCTGGATGTCAGAGCAAGCGTCTATCGTATTACCGTCGGATGGGCGATATCCACCCTGTTGGCGCTGCCCGTCGGCATCCTGATGGGGAGTTTTCGCTTCTTTGAAGGGCTGTTCGAGCCGTTCATCGACTTCGTGCGGTACATGCCGGCGGTGGCCTTTGTGCCGTTGACCATCCTGTGGGCCGGGGTAGACGACAGCCAGAAATTCATCATCCTCTTCATCGGCACCTTCTTTCAGCAGGTGTTGATGGTGATGGACAACGTCAAGACCGTGCCGTACGAAATGATTCAGGTGAGTTACACCTTTGGCTTGGGCAAGGGCGACATCCTGCGCAAAGTGGTCCTGCCCGCGGTGTCACCCGGCATTTGGGACACGCTTCGCATCACGCTCGGCTGGGCGTGGACATACCTGGTTGTGGCGGAGTTGGTGGCAGCCAATGTGGGCCTGGGCTATCGCATCATGCGCGCGCAGCGTTTCCTGCAAACCGATACCATCATTCTCGGCATCCTGGTGATCGGCGTCCTGGGCCTGCTGACCGATTACGCATTCAAGTTCGGGTATCGCCTTCTCTTTCACTGGGCCGAGCAGAGGAGGGGCACGTGAGACAGATGCTGTGCGCCAATGGTGTCTGGAAGGTCTTTACCCCCGGCCTTGGCGCCAGGGTGCTCGCCATTCGAGACCTGGACCTCTGGGTGGGAGAGAACGAATTCGTTTCGCTGCTCGGGCCTTCTGGCTGCGGCAAGTCGACCTTCCTGTTGCTGGCCGCCGGGCTGGATGGGCCTTCGAGGGGGGTTGTCCTGTTCAACGGCCAGCCGGTGGAGGGCCCGAGCGAGAAGCGGGGCATGGTGTTCCAGACCTACACGCTCTACCCCTGGCTGACCGTGGAAGAAAACATCCGCTTTGGTCTGGCGAAGTCCGGCCTAACGCTGAGGGAGCAAAGAGCGCGCGTGGACGAATTCATTGGGCTGGTGGGTCTGAAGGGCTTTGAGAAGGCCTATCCGAAGCACCTCTCAGGAGGAATGCGGCAGCGTGCAGCGATCGCCCGCGCACTGGCGTACCGCCCGCAGATGCTCTTGATGGACGAGCCGTTCGGCGCGCTCGATGCGCAAACGCGGCGGCTGATGCAGGAATTGCTGGTCAACGTGTGGGAAACACATCGCACCACTGTGCTTTTCGTGACTCACGATATCGAAGAGGCGCTGCTGCTTTCGGACCGAGTGTATGTGATGACAGCCCGACCCGGCACCATCAAGGCGGAGATTCAGGTGGACGTGCCCCGGCCGCGTTCCGTGGAAATGGAGGTCTCCCCCGTCTTTCTGGCCATGAGAAAGCGCTTGCTGGATCTCATTCGAGAAGAAGTTACTTTGCAGGCCTAGTCGCCACGGCGGAAATCCCCGGCGTCGTTGGTGCAGCCGAGATCCGGCCGGAATCTCCGATATCAGCCTCACACACTACATTTCCAGAGAAGGACTGCCTCGCTTCCGGGGGACGCTCCACGGCGACGCCCCGGAAGCTGCGGCAGTTAGCGACTCCTTGAGAGAGGAAGCGCCGTCATGGGAAAGGCGCAACCAGCCTCAGCTTTCCCGACGCGCGTGGTGGAATGCCCCCTGCCGGTCCCTGAATCTCGGCGGTCATGCGCCGAGAAGGCTCATGGCCCGAGGAAGATGACCTCCTGATATCGACCAGCCAATGGAAGTCGTTCGTGGGTGTGGGTGGACAGCCAGGGCGAGCTCGGTGGTGGCCGGATCGCATGCTTTGGGATGGACGCGCTAGGGGAACGGGAGTTGTGGTTGAGCAGCCCCGGCGAGGAGGCGATTGCAGCCCCGGAAGGCCTTCCCGCAGATAGCGCTGACGCCACTTGCAGATGGACTGCGGGCTCAGTTGGAGCACTTAGGAGATTGGCGCATTCCGCAGACCCTCTGCGGCCATCAGCACCGGTCGCGCACGCAGCACCAGGGCAGAGGGCAACGACCGGGAAGTCCGATTGCTCTGGAGCTGGAGGCGTTCCTCCGCAGCCAAGACAACTGGAGCCTTGGGGTGGCCGGCGGTCATGGGTTACTTTCCCCGAACGAGATGACCCAACATACCACCGGCTGGAGACATAATGCAAGCCGAAGAGCGTCCGGCTTTGGTCTGGACATGACCCCGGCTGGATCAATAGGTTGACTCAGATAGGAATCTATGCTATTATGTTAGCGATACCGTGAACGATAGCGGGAACGGTAACGCGCCGGGCAGGCCCTCAGAACCCATCGGTGTCCGACTGCATGGCCAGGGGCAAACGGGTCACTATTAAGCAGGTTGCACGTGAAGCCGGTGTATCAACCCAGACGGTTTCCCGTGTGATTAATGAGCGCCCTGACGTCGCTCCCGAAACGCGACATCGTGTCAAGCAGGTTATCGAGCATCTCGGATACCAGCCTAGCGCTCTGGCGCGCAGCCTGATTCATCAACGCAGCCTCACGCTGGGAGTAGTCACCGCGGGATTGAAGTACATTGGGCCATCGCGGACCCTGAATGGCATTGCGGGGAAAGCCGAAGAGATGGGTTATGCGCTCCTGATAAAGGAACTGCCCAACTTCCGTCCCAACGACGTTCAACCCTTGATCAACTCGCTTCTCGCCAGGCAGGTGGATGGCATCATCTGGGCCGTGCCCGAGGTTGGCAACAACCGTGACTGGCTTGAAGATCGGCTTCCTGAATTGGCCGTGCCGATGATCTTTCTCACCATGCAACCGCGGGCGGGCCTGTCCATTGTTTCAGTCGACAACTATCTTGGCGGACGCATGGCAACGGAGCACTTGCTCAAACAGGGATATTGCCGGATTGGACATATCTCAGGTCCACTGGATTGGTGGGAAGCCAGACAGCGGAAGGAAGGTTGGCAGGATGCCCTCTTGGAAGCAGGTATGTCCATGTCGGACGAGCAATGGGTCGAGGGGAACTGGTCGTCTGCTAGTGGAGACAAGGCGATCCGTCAACTGATGGACCAGTATCCAGGCATGAACGCCGCCTTTGTGGCCAATGATCAAATGGCCCTAAGTGTGCTGCAGTTCGCCTGCCAAACGGGTCTTCGGGTACCGCAGGACTTGGCGGTTGTCGGATT
This sequence comes from uncultured Anaerolineaceae bacterium, assembly GCA_964575425.1. Lineage (GTDB taxonomy): Bacteria > Chloroflexota > Anaerolineae > Anaerolineales > E44-bin32 > DATEAV01. Next base: position 57,273 of record CAZNRD010000014.1, read on the forward strand.
TGATGGCATCCCAGAGGCAGCCTACTATTGGCCACCGCTTACGACCATCTATCAGGATCAACACACGCTGGGCTGCACGGCGGTGAAGGAATTGGTCCGTATTGTCGAGCTGGGTCAGGAAGACACAGACGCCACGCCGAAGACAATGCTCTTCCAACCAGAGCTCATCGTCCGGGCGAGTTCAACCCGCGAGTAACGCCCCATAGAGGTGGCGGATCATCCTTTCTTGACAACTTCCTTCGCCGAAACCCGGTCTTCCATGGCCCAAGCCAGCAGGCACCGCCCAAGCGAAGTATCGCTGGGTGATGGCAAGGAGATGAACACCGTGACAGAAGACGTCCTGGGTCTGATTGTGGGCAACCGAGGCTTCTTTCCGGATCATCTGTGCAAGACGGGTCGAGAGACCATCCTGAAGGTCATGGAGGATGAGGGGATCAAGGTCGTCGCCTTGGCACCTGAAGACACACCCTTTGGAAGCGTAGAGAGTCTGAGCGACGCCGAGAAGTGCGCCAAGCTTTTTGCCCGCCATCGCGACGAGATCGGCGGTGTATTGGTGACTCTGCCGAATTTCGGTGATGAGCAAGCCGTCGCCAACAGCCTGCGATGGGCAAACCTGGACGTTCCCGTCCTTATCCATGCATTTCCTGACGATATCGCAAGAATGACTGTTTCAGATCGGCGAGATTCCTTCTGCGGGAAGATATCGGTCTGCAACAACTTGAGGCAATACGGGATCAAGTTCTCTCTAACCTCGCTTCACACGACTGATCCGGAGAGTGACGACTTCCGGGAGGATCTGCGGCGCTTTGTGAGTACATGTCGTGTCGTGCGCGGCTTCAGAAACGCACGCATTGGTGCTCTTGGCGCCCGCCCGGGGGCTTTCAATACCGTCCGTCATAGCGAGAAGCTGCTCGAAAGGGCGGGTATCAGTGTCACAACGCTCGACCTATCGGAGGTTCTGGGCCAGGCGGAGCGCATTCAGGAGCACGACTCCCGGCTCAGGGCGAAGTTGAATCAAATCAAGGCCTACATTTCCACGGCGGGGATCCCCCCGGAAGCGCTGGTCAAGATGGCCCGGTTCGGCGTCGTGGTCGATTCCTGGATGGAGGAGAGGAATCTGGTGGCTAGCGCCGTGCAATGCTGGACGTCGATGGAGGAGTACTTTGGCGTGGTCCCATGCGCGGTGATGAGCATGATGAGCAATAACCTGCTGCCAAGTGCCTGCGAGGTCGACGTTTGCGGGGCTTTGGGCATGTACGGCCTGAGGCTGGCATCCGGGAAACCAAGTGCCATCGTCGACTGGAACAACAACTATGGCGATGATCCGGACAAGGGTGTGATCTTCCATTGCTCCAACTTCCCCATTGACGTGTTCATCGATGAAGCCACGGGTGGGGGGGATTGCCCCGTGATGGACTACCAGGCGATCATCGCGGGCGCGGTGGGCAAGGAACACACCTTTGGGACGGTCGTCGGCCGGCTTCGACCCGAGCCCTTCACTTTCTGCCGTGTTTCCACCGACGATGTGAACGGTCGCATTGTGGGCTATGTCGGTGAGGGGCACTTGGTGGATGATCCCTTGAAGACGTTCGGAGGCTACGGCGTCTTCCATGTCCCCAACCTGCAAGTGCTGCTGAGGCATATCTGCGAACATGGCTTCGAACACCACGTGGCAATCAACCTGTCGCGAACAGCTTCCGCCGTACATGAGGCGCTGGAGAAGTACCTTGGCTGGGATGTCTACTACCATGGCGGATGAACTCAGGATGGAGGCAATTCGGAAACGCGAGGCAACTGACGGCGATGGAAAGAACGTGATGGATGCACGATGACCCGGGGGATGGATAGATGACAGAATTCAGCCAGAAGAGAGAACGCATTCTGGCTCTCTTGGAGACGCACAATCTCGACGCGCTTCTTCTCCAGCGTGTGAGCAGCGTGGCCTGGGCAACGTGCGGGGCGTCTTCCTTTGTTAACAGAGCTTCGACCAACGGAGAGGTCTCCCTTCTTATCACACCTGTCAGCCAGATTCTGATCACAAACAACATCGAGGCGCCAAGGCTTGAGCAAGAAGAGGGGCTCGCCAGACAGGGTTGGGAGTTGCACGTTTCACCCTGGTATGAGTCCGGGCAAGCTGTAACCCGTCTGACGGATGGCACTCGATTGGGAGCAGACGGCGCATTTCCGGGAACGGTGGACCTCTCGGCGGACATGGCCCGTCTCCGATCGTGGCTCACACCGCAAGAGGGGGAGCGTTTCCGGATGTTGGGACGCTATTGCGCGGATGCCATGAGCAGCGCAGTGCAGGCCATCCGACCCGGCCTGAGCGAGCACCAGATTGCTGCGCTACTTGCCCAAGAGACGGAAGCCCGCGGCGTGCAGGCCATCGTGAACCTCGTCGCCGCAGACGATAGGGTTTTTGCCTTCCGACACCCTCTGCCGACGGCGAGGGAACTGAAGCGATATGCGATGCTTGTCCTATGTGGACGGAAGTGGGGATTGGTGTGCTCCTTGACAAGGCTTGTTCACTATGGGCGCTTGCCGGAAGATCTGCAGCGCAAAGCAGAAGCAGTGGCACGAATTGATGCCACCTTGATCCATGCCACCCGCCCTGGCAAGACCCTGGGTGACGTGTTCCATCGCATTATCGATGCCTATGCCGAAGCAGGCTTTCCGGACGAGTGGAAACTACACCACCAAGGTGGCTCAACCGGCTACGAACCGCGCGAGTGTCTTGCCACTCCTGGTTCAACCGATTTGGTCTCAGTCGGTCAGGTCTACGCCTGGAATCCATCTATCACCGGGACAAAGTCCGAGGATTCGGTGTTGGTAGGCGAGACGAAGAACGAGGTCTTGACGTCGATTGAGGGCTGGCCCAGGCTGACATCTGTTGTGGATGGCGATGTCTATGAGCGTCCCGCAATCTTGCAGATATCATGACCAACGAGGCCACGCACAATGCAGCTGATGCCATTCCCTCGCGGGGGCACGGACTTGTGGCGCAGTTGATCGCACCTCTGAAGGAGAATCATCCCATAAGGGCAGCAGTGGTTGCTTCGCGACGACTTGGTTACGAACTATGGACAGGTGCTGCCGAGCATGCAGGCGGCGACCGTGTAGCAGTGTGTCGAAACCTGGCCTTGTCTGAAGACGGACCTGCCTCGGGTCTCACAAAGGACTTGCGTTCTTTCGCCAGACGGGGTGATCCATTCTCTCAGATGATCGAACGTCTTTGTATCGTGGGAACCCGTTTGGACCCTTCTCAAGGCCCGGGAAAGGAGGTGAGAACGCGTCGACTCACAGCGTTGGCTCCGATGCGACTCTTCGCCGCCAGCATGGTGGGCTTCGACATCCACCGGTGGACAAGCCCACCCCGTTCTCTAAGGAGGGAATGAAATGAGCACCAGGAGATTCGGTTGGCTGCTTTGCTGCCTCGTCCTGCTTTCGGTCCTGGTTGCTGCTTGCGCAGCGCAGGCAACGCCGACCGAGCAAGCCGAGGTGGCGCCAGCCACAGGCAAGACTTGTGCGGGTGTCAAGATCGTCTTCTTCCCAGGAGGACCCCCGGGATGTCCATTTGGCACCGTGGTCTACAATGGAGCAGTAGCAGCGGCAGCGGACCTGGGTGCCGATGTGGAATACATGTTCTCGGACTGGGATACGCAGAAGATGATCACCCAATTCAGGGAGGCTATGGCCACTAGGCCCGACGGGATCGCCATCATGGGGCATCCAGGACCAGAGGCCTTTGGGCCGGTGGTGGATGAGGCCGTGGCCATGGGGATCATCGTCACCAGCCAGAATACCACCCTGCCCCCACTCGAGGAGAAGTACAAGAGCGTAGGGTTCGGTTACGTAGGGCAGGAACTGTATGCGTCCGGCTATTTGCTGGGCAAGGAGGCCATCAGGAGAACTGGCCTCGGAGCAGGCGATCGGGCCATGGTCTGGGGCCTCCTGGCTGAACCGACCCGCGGTCTGAGGACAAAGGGGGTCATCGATGCTCTGGAAGAAGCCGGGATGACGGTCGACTACATCGACATCGACAAGGCTACAAACGCAGACGCCACCGCGGGCACGCCCATCTTCACCGGATACGTCTCCGCCCATCCTGACGTCAAGCTGGTCTGCACCGATCACGGGGGCCTGACCTCTACCCTGGAGACGTACCTGACGGCGGCAGGCAAGGGCCCGGATGACATCTACGCCATAGGGTTTGACGTCTCGCCTGCTACGTTGGAAGCGATCCGCGGCGGGTGGACCGACCTAGTGCTCGATCAGCAGCCCTACCTGCAAGGCTACCTGCCGATTGTGCAAATCTGCCTCACCAAGAAGTACGGTTTCTCCGGTTTGCACATTGACACCGGGTCCGGTTTGATCAGCAAAGACAACGTCGAAGCGCTGGCCCCGCTTATTGAGCAGCAGATCCGATAAGGGATATTCTGCGGAAGGAGCGGCGTACGGAAGCAGGACCATGGGGGGCAAACGGCACGACAGTTCGCGACGCATGCTCGTCGCGCTCTGCGAGCGATCGGACCTTTGGAGAAGAGGATCGCCAGTGCCGTTTGCCCCCTCCTCTTGCAGTCTGGCTGTACCTGGTTCGAGGGAATATACTGCAGCACACAGTCGGGAAGACTCGCCGTACTGGATCACGATGGGCCGTTCTCTGGCTAGCTGATAGTTGTCTGGGGAGATGCCAGCATGGACTATATGCTTGAGATGAGGAATATCTCAAAGCGTTTCGGTGAGGTCCAAGCGCTTCACCAAGTCAACTTTTCAGTCGCTCGCAATGAAGTTGTGGGGTTGGTGGGCGATAACGGTGCTGGCAAGTCCACCCTGATCAAGATCGTTACTGGCTACCATACGCCAGACGATGGCGAGGTCTGGTTCAACGGAAGGGTGTTGGGGGGCCTGTCTGTCGCAGAAGCCCGACAACTGGGAATCGAAACCGTTTATCAGGAGCGCGCCCTGGCAAACCTCCAAACCCTATGGAGGAATATCTTCATGGGGCGAGAGCTCACGAGCTATCTTGGCTTCCTCGATGTGGATGGAATGCGGCAAGAGACGAAGAAACTGATGGTCTCGTCGATGGGTTTCACCTCAGCCGCCGTGGAGCCTGAGGCTGTCGTCGCGACCTTTTCCGGGGGAGAGAAACAGGGCGTAGCCATCGTGCGAGCGCTCTATTTCCAGGCTGAGCTCATTATTCTGGATGAACCCACAATGGGTCTATCGCTTTCAGAGACGAGGAAATGTCTGGAGTTCGTGCGGGGGATCAAGGAAGCAGGTAAGTCGTGCATATTCATCGATCACAACTTGTTTCACGTATATGCCGTGGCCGACAGAATCGTCGTGTTGGATAGAGGAAGGGTTGCCGGCGAGTTCCTGACCAAGGATATCACGTTGGACGACCTCTTGGAAAAGATGTATCGGGTGGCAAAGACAGGAAGCCTGGACTGACACCAAGGCGACTCGACGGGAAGAGAGATGACATATCCATAAGAGCGGAGAAGGAAATGACCTCTCGTGTTGAAGATCCACACATGGCCATCAACCGGAGGCAGTTGTGGTGGGCCGGTCTGGCCAGACTTGGCCGCCGGTATGGGCTGCAGATCGGCATCCTTGGTGTCTTCTTCGTCATGTGGGCGCTTTTCATCATGGCAGCGCCCCGGACGTTCCTTGCCCCCCAAATCTACGGCGCATTCATGTCTACCATACCGTTCTTTGCCATCATGGCATTGTCACTTACGATGGTGGTGATCGCGGGTGAGATGGACTTGTCTTTCTCATCGATTATGGCAGTCGGGATGCTCGTGTTCGTCAATGTTTTCGAGTGGAGTAGAAGTCCTGCTTTGGCTGCTATCCTGTGCTTGGTGACGGGATTTCTCGTTGGCTTGTTGAATGGGTTCATTGTGGTTCGGATGGGAATCCCGTCCCTTGTGGCAACGATCGGCACGATGTTCTTTTGGAGAGGGGTGGTCCTGGTAGTGACGAACGGGCGTCCGGCCTCTCTTGTGCCGCTGAAAGGGACGGTCTTGCGCGAGGCGCTGGTGGGCAGGTTCGCAGACTACATACCGGCTCAGATGATCTGGACGATTGTTGTGGCCGTGCTTGTGTGGTTCCTCTTGAACCGTCACCGATTCGGAGCCCACGTCTATCTCATTGGGGATAACAGGGATAGTGCCAGGCTCATGGGCGTCAATGTTGCCCGAACAAGCATGATGGCATTCGCGATCGTCGGCGTTGCCGCGGCATTCGCTGGCCTCTTGGCCAGTCTCGAAGTGAATTACTTCTGGGTCAATTTGGGTGAAGGGTACCTTCTGAGGACGCTGGCCTCCGTATTCCTGGGGGGCACTTCGGTTTTCGGCGGAACGGGGACCGTCTTGGGAACCTTCATCGGATGTTTCATCATCGGCACCATAGAGGCCGGGACAGTGGCCGTAGGCCTGTCAGGGTTCTGGACGCAACTGATCTATGGCTTGATTATCGTCATGTCCGTGTCAATGCATGGGGCCTTGCGCAGAAGCCTGCGATAGCTGTCATTCCAGGGAACGCCACTGTCTCGCTGTTGACAGGGCCGCGATGAGTGAGGCTGCAAAGCCACGTCTTCATCACCAATCGGCGTTGTTGGGAGGGGGTAAAGCGTGAAACACCGAGATCGAGTGCTCAATTCCCTCAGGCATGAGCCGCGTAATCGCTGTCCTACGTAAATCAGCGTCACACCAGAGCTTGCGTGAAAGCTAGTGTCTCGTTTCATAAGTTGTGATAATATCATGGCCATGCCCGCGAGTGGAGGGGTGCCAT
>CAZNRD010000015.1:0-61419 GCA_964575425.1 uncultured Anaerolineaceae bacterium
CACCATCCCGGGATGGCCCGAAAGCTTCGACTGTCTCATATCTGTTGAACCCATATCGCGGCTTGACAGTCGGGGGCAGGCCCGCTAAGATGATGCCGCCTTGCTGGCAGGCGGCGTCCGTTGGCGGAATTCACAGGCAGACACAGGCCACGTCATGGGCATCTTCACCCGCAGGAAACCCAACCGCTTCATTGAGCTTCTCATCAAGCAAGCTGAATTCACCGAGGAGGGGATGGAGGCCCTGCTGCAGTTTGTCAAGGCCCCAGACGAGACGCTGGCGCGGCGCGTCTCGCAGATCGAGACACAGGCCGACGAAGTCCGGCGCATTCTGATCGATGAACTTAACCGCACCTTCGTCACCCCCATCGACCGCGAGGATATCTTCGCCCTGTCGCTGACGGTGGATGACATCCTGGACTACGCCTACACGACCGTTGAGGAGATGTTCCTGCTGCACGTCAAGCCCAACGTGTACATCGAGCGCATGGTGTCGCTCCTGACGGATGCCGCCCGCGAGATCCTTATGGGGATTCAGCGCCTGGAGGACCACCCGAACGTGGCCAATGACCACGCCGTTCGGGCCAAGGCGCTCGAAAACCGGATGGAGAGCGTCTACCGCGAAGCCATCGCCGCGCTGTTCCAGATGCCTCACGACATTGAGCAGGTGGTGGAGATGCTGAAGCTGCGCGAGATCTACCGCCATCTATCCAACGCCGCCGATCGCGGCGACGCCGCCGCCAACGTCATTGGAGACATCGTCGTCAAGAAGATGTGAGCCTCGCTGCCGCGCGGCCTCGTTCCTGCCGAGGCTGGCCTGCTGCCCCGGATCAGGGAATTCCCAACGATCAATTTGCCGCGGGGGTTTGCGGCGTCCATGGCCGCAGGCATGTGACCGAGTTGCATCCCGTTGGGGATCCCCGCTGGCTGGGTCCCCTCGAAGAAGGCTGAAGTGACGTCTCGAGGAGGACGGCGCATAAGAGGCGGATTCCTCCGCGGCTAAGCGCGGGACTTCCTCGCGTCGGCGCCTGTCGCGTGGGGGATCATGCGTGGGCGTTCAGGATTGACCGGCTGCAAGACGGTCGAGCTTGGTGCCGACTTCCCGCCACTGGATGCGCGAGATTCCAAGTTTCTGGCGGATTCTGTCGCGGTCCATGCCGGCGCGGTGGTCACTGAGGGCACACGTCCAGCGGCACATGTCGAAGGAGAGATGCTTGTCCAGGCCGGATGCTCGACCGATGTCCTCGAGCAGGTACTCAAGCCGCCGTGGGGACCAGGGGAAGAGGCGGTCACGGGTTGAATACTGAGCAAGGTACTCGCGGTAGGCGGGGACCCATTCCCTCTCGAGTGGCAGCCGCCGCTCCTTGTAGCGCTTGCGGACGTCGCCATAGCGCACGAAGAGCATCGGGCCATCGGGTGCCGTGAGGTCGACATGGTTCAGACGCAAGTCGAGGCATTCGCCCTTCTTGATTCCGGTGTGCAGCAAGAGGGCGACGAGGGTGTAGGGGCGGGCGTCGGGCTTGGGCCCTGAGCGGAAGCCCTGGGCTGCTTCGAGAACGGCCTCCGTCTCCTCCGGAGTGAGGACCTCGGGCAGAGGGCTTAGGACGGTCTGCTGGACGAGGGGTTCGGAGGGGTCGTTGGTGAGGACACCTTGGTCGACGAGCCAGCGGAAGAAGGCCTTGAGGGAGGTGACGCGGCGGGAGTAGGTCTTGGGACTGCAGGGAACGCCGCGTCGGTTGACCATCCACTCGAGGAAGTTCTTCAGGTCGTGAGTCCCGAGGTTGGCGACGGCCTGGCCGGCGCCGGCAAAGCGCGCCAGGAGGCGCAGATCGCCGGTGAAGGCCTTCACGGTGTGGATTGAGCGGCCGGCGCGGGCGAGGTCCGCGCCCCACGCGGTGATGGCGGCATTGAGGCTGGCGTGGCCGCGCAGGGAGGAGGAGGGGCGGATCCCTGCTGGCCTGGTTGAAAAGAGCGGAAGTTCATCCTGCCTATCGGGCACGCAGCCTCCTGGGAGCATCTGCGCATAGCCAAAGGAGGTCTCAAACATATCCTAGTGAGAAAGCGGCGAATTGTCAACAGCCGTCGTGCTTTGATTCTGGCGGTTCTCATGGGCGTACGCTTCTTGGCACGCAAGCGGCGAAGGACTTGTCCGGGCAGCGTCGGTTATGGCTATGCGCGACCACAAAGCGCCTGGCTGAGGCCAGTGCCTGCGGATTTGGAGCGTGGGTCCACTTGCGGAGCCCTTCAGAAAGATGGGACAAGTGTCGGTGCTGTGTGCTGGGTGCAGGGCCACGGGGGCAATCCATGAGTGTTCAGGGCAAGTGGTGGATGGCGGTTGTTCTGGGGGGCAGATTGCCGGGAAAAGAAGGCGGCAGATGTCGCCCCGGGCTCGCCCTTGACAGATGGCCGGCCGGGGCTTATGCTTGCTGCCGACCCCATCCCCCCTGGGTGGGGGTCGGAGCCCGGGCGATGGACAAGCAAGACAGGTTGCGGCGTTTGAAGAGCATCGAAGGCCACGTCCGCGGGGTGACCCGGATGGTGGAGGGGGATGCCTACTGCATCGACATCATCCGGCAGATCCAGGCCATCCAGGCTGCCCTTGGCAAGCTCGGCACGAGCATCCTGGATGATCACCTGCACACTTGCGTCGCCGCCGCGCTTTACAAGAAGAGCGTGAAGGAACGTGAAAGGATGCTGCAGGAGATCGCCGAGGTCTATGCAGCTGCCGCGAAGGTGTAGTTGCTTCTTGCTGACAGGAGGTGGATTGTGAGCACCGTAACCTATTCCGTTCCCGCCATCCACTGCGAGCACTGCGTCCGCACGATCCAGAGCGAGCTGAGGGAGATTGCGGGCGTGCGCAAGGTCGTTGCTTCCGTCGAACCGAAACAGGTGACTGTTGAGTTTGAGGCACCGGCAACAGAGCTCCAGATCGAGGCTTTGCTGGCGGACATCAAGTACCCCGTCGCCAAGTAGCGGCTCGTCCGGGTTACCGCTATGGCTTCATCAACCCGCCAGATCACCCTGCCCGTCACCGGGATGACGTGCGCCAACTGCGTCGCCACCCTCGAGCGAAACCTGAGGAAGCTCGACGGGGTCAAGTTGGCGACCGTGAACCTAGCCTCGGAGCGGGCCACGGTCGAGTATGAGCCGGCTCGGCTCAATCAGCAGGCTCTCATCGACCGCATTCGTCGCGTCGGCTACGACGTCGCGCTGGGCGAGGCGCGCATCCAGCTGCGGAGGCTGGCCGACAGCAGCGACGCCCAGCGCCTGGAGAGGGTACTGAGCGGTCTGGCAGGAGTGGTGGAGGCCGAGGTCAACCTGGCTGCGGAGTCCGCCCGCGTGCGCTACCTGCCCACGGTCGTGACGCAGGCAGACGTCCGCCGCGCCGTGAGGGCCGCGGGGTTCGGGGTGGTCGACGCCGAGGCCCCCACCGAAGACGCGGAGAGGGCGGCGAGGGAGGAGGAGATCCTCCGCCAGCGCCGTCTCCTGATACTGGGTCTGTCGTTCACCGTCCCGCTGTTTTTGCTTTCGATGGCGCGCGACCTGGGCCTTGTGTCCCACGGCATCGGCCATGCGCCGTGGTACGACTGGTTGATGTTGGCGCTGGCCACACCGGTGCAGTGGATCGTCGGCTGGCAGTACTACGTCGGAGCATACCGTGCGCTGCGCGGCGGCTCGGCCAATATGGATGTCCTGATCGCCATGGGTTCGTCGGCGGCGTACTTCTACTCCGCGGCCGTGCTGCTGCCCGGGCTTGAGAGCCACGTGTACTTCGAGACGGCGGCAGTCATCATCACGCTGATCGCGCTCGGCAAGTACCTGGAGGCGAGGGCGAAGGGGCAAGCAGGCGAGGCCATTCGCAAATTGCTCGGGCTGCAGCCGCGCCTGGCGCGGGTCCTCCGTGACGGCGAGGAGCGCGAAGTGCCCGTCGACGAGGTCCGTGTGGGAGACGTCGTCGTGGTTCGGCCGGGGGAGAAGATCCCTGTGGATGGCGTTGTGGTGGAGGGGAAGACCTCGGTTGATGAATCGATGCTGACGGGCGAAGCAATGCCGGTGGAGAAAGGAACCGGCGCCGAGGTCATCGGTGGCACCTTCAACCGCCTGGGCCGCATCAAGTTTGAGGCGCTGCGCGTTGGGAAGGATACGGCGCTGGCTCAGATCGTAAGGATGGTGCAGGAGGCACAGGGCAGCAAGGCGCCGATCCAGCGCTTGGCAGACCGGGTGTCCGCGGTGTTCGTGCCGGCCGTGATCGGTGTTGCGCTGGTCACGTTTGCTGCCTGGTTCTGGTTGGCGCCACCGCCGGCCGATGGCGCTTCAGCCTTCGCCAGGGCGCTGATCCGCACGGTGGCCGTGCTGGTGATCGCGTGCCCGTGCGCCTTGGGATTGGCGACGCCGACAGCGGTGATGGTCGGCGCCGGAAAGGGAGCCGGCCACGGCATCCTGTTCTGCACGAGCGAGGCTCTCGAGCGCGCCGGGCGCGTGCAGGCCGTGGTGTTCGACAAGACCGGCACTTTGACCTACGGGCGACCCGAGGTAACGGACATTGTCCTCGGCGACTGGGCAGAGGGAGAGAGCCGGCTGCTGGAACTGGCGGGAAGCGCCGAGCGGGGCTCGGAGCATCCCCTGGGCGAGGCGGTGGTCGCGGCCGCGGGCGCGCGCGGCCTGCAGCTGAGAGACCCCGATAGCTTTGAGGCTGTCGAGGGAAAGGGGGTGAAGGCGCAGGTTCATGGACGGCTGGTGCGGATCGGCACGCCGCGCTGGATGGCCGAACAGGGCCTCAGCCTGGACGGTCTGGAGTCCGCTCTGACCCAGCTTCAGCATCAGGCCAAGACCGCCGTGGTCGTTGGGGTCGACGATCGCGCGGTTGCGGTGCTGGGGATTGCGGACCGGTTGAAAGAAGGATCGCGGGAGGCGGTCCTGGAGCTGAAGCGAATGGGGCTTGAACTGGTGATGATCACGGGCGACAACCCAGCCACGGCCGAGAGCGTGGCGCGCGGCGCCGGGGTTCTGGCCGAAGGCGAATCAGCACAGGCTCGAGTACTGGCAGAGGTCCTGCCGGGCGAGAAAGCCGCCAAGGTGAAGGAGCTCCAGGCGAGGGGCCGCGTCGTGGCGATGGTTGGCGATGGCATCAACGACGCACCCGCGCTGGCCCAGGCAGACGTCGGCATTGCCATCGGCACGGGGACCGACGTCGCCATCGCCGCGGCGCCGGTCACGCTCATCAGCGGCGACCTGCGCGGTGTCCCGAGGGCTATCTCGCTGTCACGCGGCACACTGCGCACCATCAGGCAGAACCTGTTCTGGGCCTTTTTCTACAATGTCCTGCTCATCCCCGCAGCCGCGCTGGGCTTTCTCAGCCCGATCCTGGCCGCCGGGGCTATGGCCTTCAGCTCGCTCTTTGTTGTGACCAACAGTCTGCGGCTGCGCGGCTACAGGCTCTGATACGGTCCCTCTGGCATGTCCACTTCACCAACGGCCTTCGAACATGTCTCGAGTGCGCGCTGGCGCGGCCTCCCGGCACACGCGGTGGGCACCATCAACGCTATGCGAGCGGCGTTTCTACTGAACTTCGTCTTCGCATTGCTCGAGATCGTCGGGGGCGTGTGGGCAAACAGCTTGGCGATCCTCTCCGACGCGCTGCACGATCTGGGTGACAGCCTGGCGATCGGGCTGTCGTGGATCCTCGAGGTGCGCTCATGGCGCGGGCAGGATCAGCGATACTCGTATGGCTATCGGCGGTTCTCGCTCCTGGCGGCGCTGAGCAGCGCCGCCGTCCTCGTCTTCGGTTCCATCCTTGTGACTTCCGAGGCGATCCCGCGCCTGCTTTCTCCTGTGCGGCCGCGTGCGGAAGCGATGGTGGGATTGGCGGTGCTGGGGGTGGTGGTGAACGGGGCGGCGGTGTGGAGGCTGCGGGCGGGTAGGGGCCTGAGCACCCGCATGATGGCCTGGCACCTTCTGGAAGACGTCCTGGGGTGGGTGGCGGTTCTGGTGGTGAGCATCGTCCTGCTGTTCCGCGATCTGCCGGTGCTCGATCCGCTCCTCTCGCTCCTCATCACGGCCTACGTCCTCGTCAACGTGGGCCGCGGCCTCCGGCGGACACTGCGGGTCTTCCTGCAAGGCGTGCCCAGTGGTGTGGACGTCGAAAGGATCGACGCCCAGCTGAGGGCGATCGAAGGCGCCTGTTCAACGCACCACACGCACGTCTGGTCTCTCGATGGCGAACGGCATGTGCTTACCTCGCACCTAGTGGTCCGACGCGAGGCAACGCGCGACGACCTGCTGCGTGTCAAGGCGAAGGTTGGCCAGCTGGCTGCATCGCTGCCCCTCGAGCACACCACCGTCGAGCTCGAGTTTGAGGACGAGGATTGCTGGATGCGCGGCAAGTGATGAGCGAAACCCTTGTCGGGGACAGCGGGCTGCATTATCCTAGCCCGGCGCAGCAAGCCTGGAGGGGTCAGAAGTTGGATCGCCTGGGGCGACGGGAATTCCTGGCGCTGAGCGCTCTCTCGGCCATAGGGCTCTGGCTGCCCGACTTGCAGCGTCTGTTCGCTGGCGGGGAGAAGCTGGGGAGGGTGACGGAGCCGCGGGTGAAGATCCACTCCCGGCCCCGTCCGGACGGCCGGGAAGTGGGCACGCTCGACTTCGATGATGTGGTCGTCGCCTACCGCGAGGTAGTCGGCATCGGAGTGTATGCCCACAATCACGTCTGGGTCGAGACTCCCGACGGCTATGTCTGGTCCCCCCACCTGCAGCCGGTACGCGACATCCGCAACCCCGTCCTCGAGGCTCTCCCGGAGGGAGGCGTGTGGATGGAGGTCACGGTGCCTTACGTCGACGGCCGCTCCGCACCCGACCCCTCGGCGCCGGTCCGGTACCGCCTGTATTACGCCATGGTCCTCAACGTCGACGCGCGTGTGGAGGGGACCGACGGCAGGATCTGGTATCGTGTCCATGATGAGACCGGGGTTAGGATGCACGCGCCGGGCGAAGCGTTCCGGCAGATTACGCCGGATGAAATCGCTCCACTCTCGCCCCAGGCCGAGCGCAAGGAGATCTACGTCAACCTGACGCGCCAGGACCTCTCGGCCATGGAGGACGGAGTGGAAGTCTACTACACCCGCGTCGCCTCGGGCTACTCCTTCGATGAGAAGGGTCAGCGGCGATGGAACACGCCCGTCGGCCGTCAGTGGACTTGGCGTAAGATGATCTCCAGTCACATGGCGGGCGGTGATCGCGTCTCCGGCTGGGATCTGCCTGGCGTCGGCTGGGTGATCCTGTTCAGCGGCATCGGGGCTGCCTTGCACTCGACCTACTGGCACAATGATTTCGGTACGCCCCGCTCGCGCGGATGCATCAATGCGCGCCCGGAAGATGCGAAGTGGCTGTTCCGTTGGTCGAAACCTTCGGTCCCCTACAAGCCGGGTGATGTGACGATCCAGGGCCCGGTCGGTTCGCCGGTGATCGTGACCGAATGAGCGAAGCTGGAATGGCAAGATGACATCGGCGGATTTGACGCTGGGGTTGGCGGCCCTGGCTGGAGTTGCTTCGTTCCTGTCGCCTTGTGTCCTGGCGCTGGTCCCCGCGTATCTGGGATACCTCGGCGGGCGCACGGTTTCGCCTTCGGGGGATGTGATCGAGAGCCGGTGGGGGTCCTTCGCCCACGGTTTGGCCTTCGTCGTCGGATTCAGTGCCGTCTTCATCGGGCTGGGCACGGCGGCCTCGGCCGTGGGAGCGCTGCCCTTCGACCTGCGCGGGATTCTGACGCGCCTCGGCGGTGCGATTGTCGTGGTGTTCGGCCTGCACACCATGGGCGTGATCCACATCCCCTTGCTCGACATCGATACGAGGCGGCAAGTGGCCCCAGACCGACGCTGGGGCCTGCTGTCGTCCACGCTGATGGGCGTCTTTTTCTCCGCCGGATGGTCTCCCTGTGTGGGCCCCGTCTTGGGCGCGGTGCTGACGTTGGCGTTCGACAGCGCGCAGGTCGGACGCGGTGTGCTCCTGCTGACCGCGTACTCGGCGGGCCTGGCCATTCCGTTCCTGCTCGCGGCTCTTGGCATCGGTGGGCTTGGCGAGCTGATGCGACGTCATCGAAGGGGAGTCCGCTATATGTCGCATGTGACGGGGGCACTGCTTGTTGTGGTCGGCGTGCTGCTCTTCACGGGAACCCTGTCGCGCTTGGCGAACCTTGGGTTCCTGCTTGATCTGGGGCTGTGATGTCAAGAGGGAGCGCAACCGCTGCCCTCGTGGGCGGGCTGATTGTGGGGCTGGGAATGGGTCTGGCTCTGTTCTGGGAGTCCCCACGGTCGTCCGAAGGCGTGGCAGTAGCGGCGTCCACGGCCACACCGCCGGCGCCGCCTTTGCTCTCGGGCGCTGCTGCCGCACCAATCATTGGAGCGCAGGCGCCGGACTTCACGCTGATGGACGTAGAAGGCCGTGCGGTACAGCTCAGCGCGCAGCGCGGGCGCGCAGTCGTGCTGAACTTCTGGGCCACGTGGTGCGAGCCATGCCGTCTGGAGATGCCGCTGCTCCAGGAAACGTACCAGGAACGAGGCCCGGATCGGATGCTGGTGCTGGGCGTCAACCTGGACGAGCCGCTCGAAACCGTCGCCGCCTTCCGGGATGAGCTCGACCTGACCTTTCCGCTGTTGCTCGATCCGGATGGCGAGGTGCAGAGGCTGTACCGTGTGTTCGGCTACCCGACGACCTTCGTGATCGATTCGGATGGTGTCGTCCGTGCGATCGAGATCGGTGTTCTTGACGAGTTGCGGCTGGCACGTGCGCTCAAAGCTGCGGGGCTGGAACGGGAATGATTCGTGTCACCCTCTACACGAGGGATGAATGCCTGCTGTGCGACGAGGCCCGTCAGGCGCTGACGTCGCTGCAGTCGGAGCACCCTCATCAACTGGTTGAGCTGAACATCGACAGGGATGCGGCGCTGCAGGAGCGCTACGGAGACGCTGTCCCTGTCGTCCAGGCCGGACCCTATGTTCTGAAGGCCCCATTTGCTATGCGTGATCTGCGCGTTGTCCTGGCAGCAGCCCAGGACCGTGCTGCCCGCATGCCTCAGCCCACAGAAGCTGTGAGGCGGTCAGTTCTGCGGGCCGACCGGGCTGTGCTCCTGATCGCCCGACACTGGCTGGCCATCGCAAACCTGATGCTCTTTCTGTACGTCGGGCCTTCCTTCGCGGCTCCGATTCTGATGAGGTTGGGCGCGGTCACACCGGCAGGCTGGATCTACAAGGCCTATTCCCTTCTGTGCCATGAACTGGCGTTCCGCTCCTGGTTCCTCTTTGGCGAGCAAGTCGCCTACCCGCGCCAGGCGGCAGGGACGAATTTGATGAGCTTTCGCGAAGCCACGGGCCTGGATGAGAACGACTTGGCGGCCGCGCGGGCCTTCGTGGGGAACCCGCGGCTGGGATACAAGATTGCGCTCTGTCAGCGAGACGTGGCCATCTACGGCAGCATGCTCCTTGGAGGGCTGCTCTACGCGTTCCTTCGACGGCGGCTGAAGCCACTCCCGATCTGGCTGTGGCTGCTGCTCGGCGTGGGGCCCATTGCCATTGATGGTGGAACGCAGATCCTCGGCATCTTCCCGTTTCTCTCCGCCTTCGCGCGGGAGAGCACTCCCCTTCTGAGGACGGTGACCGGGGCGCTCTTCGGGCTGATGAACATCTGGATGGCTTTTCCCCTGGTGCAGGAGTCCATGGACGACGTGGCAGCGGCAGTGATCCCGAAACTGGCTGCGGCGGAGCAGGCTGCCGCAAGACCACCGGCCTGAGCCTCGGTCGCTATGCCGGCGTCCGGGTCTGCTGGCGCGCGACGCGCGCAAGAAGCGCTGCTTTCGGCTTCGCGTTCCAGGGGTGCCCGGCGTCAGAGCCTTGGACCGACCGACGCAGCGGTGGTAGACTGGTGCCATGCCTTTCCGGCAGAGTGAATCCCTCCGCATTTTCGAATTCGCCTCACTTTCGCATCCTGACCTGGTGCAGGCTATCTTCACACGCCAGGGAGGGGTCAGCCCCGATCCATGGCGCTCCCTCAATGTCGGGGGCACGGTCGGCGATGATCGAACGCGGGTGGTAGAGAACCGCCGCCGCAGCTTCGAGGCGGTCGGCAGGCGGTTCGAGTCGGTCTACGATTCCTGGCAGGTGCATTCGGCGGTGGTGAGAGTCGTCCAGGCGCCGCGCGCCGACGGAGCGCTGATGCAGGCAGATGCCCTGCTGACAGACAACCCGGCCGTCACGCTATTCATGCGGTTCGCCGATTGTGTGCCTGTCTTTCTGTTCGACCCGCTGCGGGCGGTCGTCGGCATTGTCCATGCAGGCTGGCTGGGCACGGTGCGCCGGGTGACCTGTGCGGCAATCGAGACGATGGTGTGCGCGTATGGCTGTCGGCCAGCGGACATCCGGGCCGGCATCGGGCCCTCTATTGGGCCGGATCACTATCCGGTGGGGGAGGAAGTGGCGGCTCAGGTGAAGGCTGCCTTCCCCGACGCTCAACACGCGCTCCTTCCCACCCGCGACGGAGTGACCCACCTGGACTTGTGGCTGGCGACCTGCATCCAGCTGGAGCGGGCCGGGGTGGGGAGCGTTGAGATGGCTGGCATCTGCACGGCGTGCAACCTGGCGGATTGGTACTCTCACCGGGGCGAACGCGGTCGGACGGGAAGGTTCGGCGGCTTGCTGGCGCTGCGAGGCTGATGCCGATGGACTTGGTGACGGCCAGCGCAATCCGGGAGAATGTGGATCGGGTGTTGGAGCGAATCGCCGCAGCCGCCCGGAGAGCAGGGAGAGATCCCGCGGAAGTGCAGCTGGTCGCCGTGACGAAAGGTCAATCGCCAGAGGTCATCTGCCTGGGCTACGAGGCCGGGCTGCGCGACTTCGGTGAGAACCGCGTGGAGGAAGCCCTGCCGAAGATTTCGGCTCTGGCTGATCTCGCAGGTGTGCGCTGGCACATGATCGGGCACATCCAGAGCCGCAAGGCCTGCGCTGTCCCGGGACCGTTTGCACTGGTGCATTCGGTCGATCGCGAGAAGATCGCACGATTGTTGGACCGGTTCGCGGCGGAGGCGGGGCTGCGCCTACCTGCACTCCTGGAATGCAACGTCTCCGGCGAGTCGTCGAAGGAGGGCTGGCGGCTCGACGCCCCCAATTCCTGGGCGTCCGCGCTGGAGGGTCTGCGCACCGTGGTGTCGCTTCCGCATCTGCAGGTCGGAGGATTGATGACCATGGCCCCCTGGACGGAAGATGAGGAGCGGGTGCGGGAGACATTCCGCCGCTTAAGGGAGCTGCGTGACCATCTGGCAGCGCGGCTTCCGGGGGAATGGGGCATGCTGTCGATGGGGATGACGGACGATTTCGAGGTGGCCATTGAGGAGGGGGCCACCTGCGTGCGAATTGGCAGGGCGGTCTTCGGCCCGCGGCCTGGCGAAGCCTGACTGGCCGAGGTGTGAGATAATAGGCTGCGCGCGCCGGCCAAGCATTGACGAGGCGTGAAGCCATGGACTACCTGATAGCCACCATTCGCTTCGTCTCCCTTGTTGTCACTCTGGTCGTGCTGGCCGACATGCTGGTCAGCTACATCCTGAGCCCATTTCATCCCGTGCGGCGCGCGCTAAGCGGCTTCGTCAACCCGCTGCTGGCCCCCATCCGGCGGTTCCTTCCGCCGGTTGGCATGTGGGATTTCAGCCCACTCGTGCTCATCGTCCTGATCCGCCTGTTGGAGGAAGTGCTGGTGCGGCTGCTGCTCAGCCTGGGTTGAGGAGGTTCCTGGTGACTCGCAAGTTCCGTCTCCATGATGGGCAGCAGGGTGCGGCTCTGACCGTGCGCGTCACACCCAGGGCACGCCGCGATGAGGTTGCCGGCATCCTCGAGGACGGCACCCTGCGCGTCCGGGTGTCGGCCCCGCCAGCGGAAGGGAAAGCCAACACCGCACTCCTTGCGTTCCTGGCCAAGGTGCTGGGCGTGCGGAAGAGTCGGTTGGAGATCGTCGCGGGCGAGAAGGGCCTGGACAAGATCGTCTCCGTGGTGGACATGTCGTCTAAGGACGTCGAGGCCAGGATCCGGGCCTGGATGGAGGCGGAGGAGCGCAAGAGAGCCGAGGAGTGAAAGACGCAAAGGCGCAAAGCAGGCGGCCGCTGGCGAAGCGGCCGCCGTGCTTATGCGTAGAGGCCTAGCTGCGCTGGGGCGGGCAGCTCTGCTCCGGAGGCGGCCAAGTGCCACAGCGTCTCGTAGGCAGCGTCGCGCAGCGCAGGCTCAGGCGAGGCGAGGGCCTGGTAGAGGTCGTAGCTCAGTTCGGGCGCGTCCATCCAGGCCAGCGCCTCAAGCGCCGCGAGCTTCTCCTCGGGCTTGCCCGTACTGAGGGCGCGGCGCAGCATTTCGAGCGCGGCGCGGCCAGGTGCCACGCCCAGGCCTTGGCTCGCTGCGAACGCCACCAACCAGGGGAGCGCCGCTGGCTCAGACACCGGGGTCACGACCTTCCACGGAGGGGCTCGCCGGCGTTCGAGTGCTTCGGCCGCAGCACCGCGCACCACCCACTGGCTGTCATCCACCTGCACCTTCTCCAGGATCTCCATCACCCAGGGTTCGGGAATGCGGGCCAGGCCGAAGACGGCCGCCCGGCGTGTGAGCAGGTTGTCGAGTTCGACGGCATCGCGCAGCATGCTGTATCCCTCGTCGGGATGGCACGCTAGCGCCTCCGCAGCCACAAGTCGCACCGCTTCCTCGCCCGAGAGCAGCGCGTGCCCGAGGACTTCGAGCGCCGACTCCGTGCCGATCGAGGCCAGGGCCAGGCAGCTAGCCTGGCGCGGGCGCAGATGTGGATCCTGGTTGACCAGGGTCGACAGTTTGCTGAGGGACTCGTCATCGCGCACGGCGCCAAGGCCGAGAGCGGCCAGAGCCCGACTGGTGGGTGCTTCCGCCGCCAGCAGTCGTCGGAACAGGACTGCGACCGATGGTTCAGAAGCGGACACGAGTGCCTGCAAAGCCCGCAGCCGCAGGCCGTACGGCCGTCGGGCGTCTTGCAAGACTGAGGCGAGCGCGCGCAGGAGTTGTGGCTTCCAGGGGGCTGTTGCAGGGGCCTCGCGCAGCCAGGGGGCTGCAATCAGCAGCCCGCTCTCAAGCGCGTCACCCGAGGCGCGCAGGTGTGCCTCGACGAGCGGAGAGAGGTCGCCCCACGCTGCATAGAAACGCAAGGCGCACTCTGCCGGCGCCCAGCCCGGCCGGACGGCGGCTTCGGTCAGCCCGGCGCGGGCCATCGCCCGCGCCGCCAGGTAGGAGCCTATCAACGGCTGGAAGAACGAGAGGCGCCCGTCGGCGCGGCGCACGAGGATGCCCGCTTCCACCAAATCCCCCAACGGGGTGCCACGCTGAAGGACTCGCTCCGGGACAGCGCCGCGGCGAGCGTTGATCCAGTTCAAGGCGGTTGACTCCGCCGGCGGCCGTTCGTCGGGCGATAGGAAGCGGGCGATGAAGGCGTCCAGGCTGTCGAGGACGGTCTTGCCCCGTGCGTCACCGCCGTAGGCGGCCCATGCCCGCAGCGTCACCTCGAGGGGCGTCAGGCTGCGGCTGCCGCTCACCAACCAGCCGGCGATGAGAGCGGGGTCGACCTCGCCCAGTCGGTTCTTTGGCATGGAGGGCGCGATGTTCTTGGTCCAGCAGGCCGCCCAGCGAGCGATGAAAGCGCGCGCTTCGTGAGCGCCCCACGGCGCCATGGTGAGAGGAGCCAGGCCGATGCGCACCAGGCCGTCGAAGCCGCGCGTGGGCCCGGCCACCGCCACATGGTTTCCGGGGAATGCCTGCATCAAGTCACGCAGCCACTCGGCGAAGGGTGTGATCTCCATCGCCGTCATTTCATCCAGACCATCCAGCAGCAGGAGCGCTTTCTGCTGGCGGAACTGCAGAGCCAGGTAGCCAGGCAGGCGGGAAGCCACACTGCCGGACGAGGTGCGCTGTACGGCCGCGATGAGCGGCTCCAGGGGCTCCTTTGCCGATCGGCGGTCGAGGCGCATGTCGGCCGCGTGGACGAGCACCGGTGTCAGCTCGGCCAGAGGGCCGAGCTCCGCGGCACGTTGGGCGCAGCGCAGCGCGAGGTGGGCAAGAGCGGTCGTCTTCCCACTCCCTGGTTCACCGGCAAGCAGCAAGTTAGACTGTCGCAGGGCCTGATCCAGGGTGAGGGACGGGGCTCGGTACATGCCGTGGAGCACCGTCCAGTCGGGCAGCGGGGGCAGGATGCCGATGATGCCCTCTGGCAGTGGCTCCGTGTCCTGGGGGTCAGTGGGCGGAATGGGGGCGAGAACCCGAGGGGTGAGGACGATCTCATCGAGGCTGAAGAGAGCGCGTGCCAGGTGGAGGGTTTGGGCTCGCGCGATGAGGTCGGCGCGGTAGCGGTCGGTGGCTCCCGCCGAGAGCCCTTCATTCAGCTTCTGCCAGGCTGCCGAGGCCCACTTGGAGACCTGCAGCAGGTTGGGCAGCAGGCGGATGAGGATCCACGCCAGCAGCGTGCCGACGGCCGTGCCGGCGAGGAACTCAGGCCAATCGAACTCGTATCCGAAGAACCTCGTGAGCATAGGACCTCACCCGGCGTAGAGAATCCGCCCGCAGTGCTTGCAGCAAACCAGGTCGCCGCCCATGCGGATGGCCTGGCGCTCGGAGTGGGATTGGGCCATGCCGCAGGCGCTGCAGCTGTCGTCCTGGAGCAGCGCCACAGCCATGCTGCCGCGGGAGGCTCGCAGCCGGTCGTAGAGGTGCTGGTCGCCATCCGCGATGCTGGCGAGGGCCGCCTCACGCTCGGCCCCCAGGCGCTCGATGTCGGCCAAGACGCGCTCACGCTCCTCGATCAGCAAGCTGCGCTTGGCGGACAGCAGGGCTTCCAACCTGGAGACTTCCTCGGCGAGCGACTCGCGCAGCAGCTCGGCTTCCTCCAACTCGACCAAAGCGTCCAGCAGCCGCTCTTCGAGGGTCGGTTTGTAGCGGCGCAGCGCCTCGACCTCGTTCTGCAAGTCCTGGAGTTCCTTCGGATTGCGGATCCTTCCCCCGTAGAGGGCGGTCTCCGCCTGCTCGAGCTTCGCCTGATGGGAGGCGACGGCGTGCTCGGCGGACTTGGCTGCGCGGCTTGAGGCCTGGAGCCGGGCTTCGGCTTCTGCCAGCTGGCTCCGCGCCCTGGGCAGGGCCTCGCTGTCGCCGAGGGCGGCTTCGATCTCCTTCAGGCGCGTCCGCGCTCGATCGGTGTCGAGGTCGATGGCCTGAAGGCGGTACAGGCTTAGGGCGCGGCTCATAGCGAGATTATAGAGGCGTGGGAAGGTTGGTGGCAAGGGGACAATGGCGGGAGAGGCGGGCTCGGCTGTACAATCGGGCCATGCAGCGCCGGGATTGGACGATCGCAGTCGCCTTGAGTCTGGCCGCGGCGGGCATCGGCGTCATCCCCTACCTGCTGGCGGGCAGAGTCGCTGGGGGAGAAGGGGTCTTTGCCGGCTTCCTGCTCAACCCGATCGACGGCTTCTCCTACCTGGCCAAGATGCGCCAGGGCACGGATGGCTCCTGGCTCTTCCACCTGCCCTACGCCCCGGAACCCGGGAGCGGGGCGTTTCTCTTCACATACTACCTTTTCCTGGGCCATTTGGCTCGCTGGCTGGGACTGCCTCTAATTGCGCTGTTCCACGCCGCACGCGTGTTCGGCAGCGTGGCAATGTACCTGGCGTCCTTCTGGCTGTATTCACGCGTTCTGAGCGAGCCTCGTGCCTCTTGGCTGGCCTTCGCCTGGACGCTTGTGGGCAGCGGCTTTGGCTGGGCAGCCGTTCCTTTCGGGAGAATGGCCGCGGACCTGTGGGTGCCGGAGCTGATCCCATCGCTCTCGGCCTATGCCAGTGCCCATTTCCCTGTGGCCGCCGCGGCCTATGTTGTGGCCGTCCTGTCGCTGCTGCCCGGCAGGTCGGTCTGGGTGCGCGGGGCATTGGCCGCGGGTAGTGGGTTGATACTCTCGGTGCTGCAGCCGTTCTCTGTCGTCGTGCTGGTCGTGGTGGCCGCAAGCTGGCTGTTCTGGGAGGCGACACGCTGTGCTGGCTCAGTGAGGGGCAGCGGCTGGCTCCGGGCCAAGGGGTCGCTGAGCCCTCTCCTGGCTTTCTCGCTCGCCGCCCTCCCCCAGATGACGTATGACGTATGGGTGTTTCGCACCTTCCCCGCCCTGGCCGCGTGGAGTGCTCAGAACCAGACGCCGTCCCCACCGCCAATAGACTATGTGCTCGGCCTGGGGCTTGTGGGGATGTTGGCGGTGGCTGGAGTGCTCAGCGGGCGGACGAAGGAGACGCGCGAGGGGCGTCTGCTGATCGCGTGGGCTGTCGTCCAGGGACTGCTGCTGTATGCGCCAGTGGGGGTCCAGCGTCGCCTTGCGTTGGGATGGTCGTTCTCGCTAGCGGCTCTGGCCGGGATGACTCTGATCTCAGTCTACCGGTCGCGACGGGCGCTGGCTGTCGCCTTTGGGTTGGTCATTGGCCTGAGCCTGCCGACGAATTTGCTTGTGGCGAGCGCGGGTGTGGGGGCGGTGGCGGCGGGCGATCCCGCGCTGGTATTGACCCGTGGTGAGATCGCTGCCTACGAATGGCTTTCCGAGAATGCTGAAGGGTTGCCCCTCGTGCTGGCGGCCCCGGAGACAGGGACACGGCTACCGGCATTCGCTGACGCGCGCGTCCTTTATGGCCATCCCTTTGAGACTCCTTCTGCGGAGGAACAGAAGGCTTTTGTGGAAAGGCTCTTCCGATCCGACTTGGCTGCGGCAGAAGCCCTGCAGGTCCTTGGCGAGCGCAGAGTCGACTGGGTCTTTTACGGTCCAAGGGAGCGAGCGCTGGGTCGGCCTGCGTGGCTGCGGGCGCTTGCGCGTGTCTACCACTCGCAGGGTGTGGAGATCTACAAGGTGCCAGGCGGATGAGGCAGAGGCGGGCGACCTGGATGCCGGTCATATTCCTGGCAGCGGGGTTGGTGTGGCTGTCCCCACTGCTCTGCGAACCGGACGGTGTGCTGCTTTGGCGCGGAGGCCGATACAGCGATATCCTGATCAGCCACCTGCCAAACGCAGTCTGGCTTCGCGAATCGATCCTGCGGTGGCATCAGGTGCCGCTCTGGAATGCGTTGATCCTGGGAGGAGGGCCCTTTGCGGCCGATCCACTTTCCGGGATATGGTATCCGCCGAACTGGCTGGCGGTCGGCCTTCCGCCGACGCTGGCGTTTAATCTCCTGTTCTGGCTCCACCTATCCTGGGGAGGGTTCGGCCTGTTCCGGCTGCTCCGGGCGGAAGGAGTGGGGTCAGCGGCGGCAGCATTTGGCGGGCTGTTGTTCAGTGGCACGCCGAAGTTGGTAGGACATGTGGGGCTGGGACACCTGGGACTGGTGTGTGCGGTCGGGTGGACGCCGTGGTGCCTGCTGGCAGTGCGAAAGACGATGACCGATGCGGTGGAGGGGCAAGGGAGGGCCTGGTCTGCAGCATCAGGCGGGTTGGTGGGGTTGGTGTTTCTGGCAGACCCGCGCTGGGTGATTGCCTGTGTCGGTCTCATGACAGGATACGGCGCCGCTTGCCTTGCGCATAGCCAAAGATGGCACAGGGAGACTGCAGGCAGGCTTCTCAGTGCGTGTGGCATTGCGCTTGGGATGGGGGCGGCGGTCGCTGCGAGTCAAGCCCTGCCGCTGATGGAGTTTTCCCGTCTGACCAGACGGGCAGAGTTGAGCGGCGCGGAGCAGGCTGCGCTCTCGCTACCGGCCGCAAGGGTTGTGGGCGTGCTCTACCCGGACCTCGGTGGCTGGCCGGAGTGGATGGTCTATGTGAGTGTCGTCGGGACTGGCCTGGCCCTATTGGCCTTTGTGTTGCGCGCGCCGGGACGGCTCTTTTGGGGATTGGCGGCCGTGGTCGGGTGGCTGCTTGCGATCGGCGAAGCCACGCCCCTGTATCCCGCGCTCAGCGCGCTGGTACCCTTGATGCGAGTGCCGCCCCGGTTTCTCCTGGTCTGCGCGATGGCTGTGTGTGCGCTTTCGGCCTGGGGGCTGCAGCGGCTGCTGGATGCGCTCGAAGGAAGGAGGCTGATTCGGCGGGCGCGGCTGGCGCTGGTGGGGTTCGCCGGGCTTGTCACGGCGCTGGCGGCATGGTTTGGCCTGGCGACCGGCGAGGTGCCGCCGGGACTCGTCGGATCTGCTCTTCTCACTGCCACTGCGGCAGCGTGGGGCATCTGGTCAGGTGTGCGTCGGGTTCCTGCCAGGTGGATCGCAATCGGCTGGATCGTTCTCGGCGTCCTGGACGTCGCCTGGGTTGACCGTTCACTGCTTTCTGTGCGACCGCGCCCAAGAGCCTTGAACGAACGCGCGGCGCTGGTGCAAGTGCTGAAGACCGACCGTGCAGGATCGCGCGTGTTCTCCCCGTCGTACAGCGTGCCGCAGCAGTCCGCTGCTCTCGCCGGCATCGAATTGGCAGACGGCATCAACCCCCTTCAACTGTCAGCCTATGTTGACTTCATGTCCAGGGCCACGGGCTTCAACCCGGACGGCTACAGCGTGACGCTGCCCCCGTTCCGCGATGGCGACCCCCATCGAGACTGGTCGCCGCTGCTGGACGCCGAGAGGCTGGGGCTGCTTGCGGTGGAGTACATAGTTTCCGATTTCCCACTGGCCGCACAGGGATTGACCTTCGAGGGGCAGATCGAGGGCGTCTACGTGTACGGCAATCCTGCCGCCCGGCCCCGCGCGTGGGTTGAGGAGGCCACCGGTCCTGAAGCGAGCCGGCGCTGGCGGAACGTCGATGGCCTGGAGTGGTCACCAAATCGAATCGAGATCGAGGCGGCCGGCCCCGGGATGCTGGTCCTCTCGGAGATCGCCTATCCGGGTTGGCAAGCGCGGGTGGATGGGAAGGCAGCTCAGCTCGAAACCTGCTATGACTTGCTGCGCTGCCTGCTTCTGCCCGAGCCCGAGGGCACTCATCGCGTCGTCCTGGTCTTCAGGCCGGCGAGTGTCTATGCGGGCCTCGGCCTTGCGCTGGCAGGGTTGATGGCCCTCATCTGGCTATGGAGGCGCGGGTGAGCGCACGCGCGCTCCGATGGTGCCTCGGCTATGCCGGGGTATTGGCGATGATCACCACCATCCCGTATCTGACGGGCTTTGCGGCTGCTGGTGAGGCGTGGGGTTTCTCCGGCTTCGTCTTCGGGGTGGAGGACGGGAACTCCTACATCGCCAAGATGCGGCTGGGGACGGAGGGCGCCTGGCTGTTTCGCACGCCGTATACCACGCAGCCGCAGCGAGGGGTGATTGCGTTCCTTCCCTACCTGTTGCTCGGCAAGTTGGCGTCTCCGCCGGCGGTGCATGAGCAGCTCGTGGCACTGTTTCACCTCGCACGCATCCTTGCCATACCGCTGGAAGTCCTCGCCATCTACCAACTGGCGACGGTATTCCTCGCGGAGGAGAGATGGCGGCGCTGGAGTGTGGTGATGGCGACGGCAGGGGGCGGCCTTGGCTGGGTTCTGATCGTGCTGGATCAGGCGAACTGGCTGGGCAGCCTGCCGCTTGACCTTCATTCCCCCGAGACCTTTGGCTTCCTGGCAATCTACGGGCTGCCGCATCTGGTTCTGGGTCGAGCCCTCTTGCTGTTTGGGCTGAAATG
Source organism: uncultured Anaerolineaceae bacterium (assembly GCA_964575425.1). Lineage (GTDB taxonomy): Bacteria > Chloroflexota > Anaerolineae > Anaerolineales > E44-bin32 > DATEAV01. Next base: position 19,627 of record CAZNRD010000015.1, read on the forward strand.
GTACCTGGACGCAAGCGAGAAGCCCCGGGCGGCATGGGCGGCAGGCATGCTGTGGTTTGTGTTGGGGCTGGTTCAGCCGCTTCAGGCTGCTGTGGGCCTGGCGGTCATAGCCGCCCACGGCGCGGCATTGGGGCTCAGGGCCGCCATCCGGAGAGAGGCCGCTAACCTGCAGTCTTGGGTCCGAAGCGCAGGCAAGGTGTGCTTGCTTTCGCTGGCCCCGCTTCTCTACACGGCCGCGGCTTTTTTGCGTGATCCGTACCTGCGCGCCTGGAGCGAGCAGAATCGGGTCCTCTCGCCTCATCCGCTTCATTACGTGGCTGCCTACGGAGGCGTGGCGCTGCCTTGCGTGCTGGGGGTGGGTAGATTGATTCGGCTGACGCCGGTACCCGGACTGCTTCTCGCGGCGTGGGTTGTGATGCTGCCGGTGTTGGCATATGCACCTGTGAATGTCCAGCGGCGGCTGCCTGAAGGTGTGTGGGTCGCCCTCTCGCTGCTCGCCGCGGCAGCGTTGGAGAGAGGCGGAGGGAAAGACCGTGGTCGGGACGGCTGGGGGGCGATGCTTCTGGGCGCGTCGCTGCCGAGCACGCTGCTGCTCCTTGCTGGGGGGATGGGGACGGCGATGAGGCCGGCTTCGCCAGCGTTTCTGCCGTCACCCCAGGTGAGGGCATTCGCCTGGCTGGAGGCAGACGTCGAGCCAGGCGATGTGGTGCTGGCGTCGTATCCCACCAGCAACGCCCTGCCGGCCTGGGCACCCGTGGAGGTGATCATCGGCCACGGGCCCGAGAGCGCTTTCCTGGAAGAGCTTCAGCCCCAGGTGGAAGCGTTTTTTGACAGGACAACTACCGATGGGCAGCGCCTCGCAATTCTGCGGACGCACGAAGTTGCGTACGTGTTCTACGGCCCAGAAGAGAGATCGCTGGGAGCCTGGAACCCGGACGCGGCTCCATATCTGCAGAAGGCGGCTGATTTCGGAGAGTACAGCCTCTATCGAGTGATGACCGGCGGGAACTGACATGGCGACGAGAGAACGCCTGCTGCCATGGGTGAGCATTCTCATAGGGCCGGCCGCGCTGCTGGGGCCGATGCTGCTGCGCGGGCAGGTCCTGTTCTGGGGTACTCCGCTGCTACAGTTCGTCCCCTGGCGAGATTTCGCCGTGGAGTCTATCCGCCAGGGACATCTGCCGCTGTGGAATCCGCTGCTGGGGATGGGCGCCCCTCTTGTGGCGAACTACCAGACGGCACTGTTCTACCCTCCCAACTGGGTGCTCGTTGTCCTTGGATCGGCGATTGGTCATGGCTGGTTGGTCCTGTTTCATTGGATCTGGGCGGGCGCCGGAATGGTTGTGCTGGCGCGGCGGCTCGGGCTGGGGCCGCCGGCCCAGTCTGTGGCTGCGGTTGCGTGGAGCCTGTCGAGCGCGTTGGTGGCACGGGCTGGATTCCTGAGCATCAACGCGGCTGCAGCCTGGATTCCCTGGATCGTGGCCGCGTGCGACCGCGCGGGGGCGGAGGCCAACATCAGGCTTCGCTTCCGTTCGCTGGTGCTCCTAACGCTGTGCCTCACCATGCAGTGGCTGGCAGGCCATGCCCAGATCGCATGGTACACGATGGTGCTGGTTGCCTGCTGGAGCGGATGGCGTGGGGCGCGGGGAGCCGGCTGGGCCGGTCTGTGGAAGGCATGGGGTCGGATGGCTCTTGCGGCGGGGATGGCCTTTGCGTTGGCTGCCATTCAGCTTCTGCCGACCGCGGAGTATCTCCTTGTCTCGGCCCGGGGCAGCGGCCTGGACGAAGCATACGCGCTCAGCTACTCCTTCTGGCCATGGCGCATCCTCGGCCTGCTGCTGCCCGGCTTGTTCGGCAGCCCGGTGCAAGGAGACTACTGGGGCTACTCCAACTACTGGGAGGATGCTCTCTACGTTGGCGTGATTCCGCTCGCGCTCAGCCTGGCAGCCATTGTGCGCGGCCTGCGCGCCCATCCTGGATGGAGCACCGAGGCGCGATTCCTCGTCGCTGTCGCCTTGGTTTCGCTGCTCCTGGCCCTGGGAAGGAACACGCCGGTCTTTGTGTTCCTGTTTCGCCACGTTCCCACCTTCGACCTGTTCCAGGCGCCGACGCGATGGAATCTGCTGTTCGTCTTCTCACTTTCCCTGCTGGCCGGACTCGGTGCTGAGCAGTGGGAAGCGCTGAGGGGGCGAGCCCTGTACTGGGCGCGATTGGGCACGGCAGGGGCTGCAGCCCTCGGGCTATCGGCCTGGCAGCTTGGGCCGCGTCTGCTCAGTGTCGAACCGTCTTTCATCCGGGCGTTTGCTGCAGCGGGGCCCTGGCTGTTCCTGGCTGGTGGTCTGGCACTCATGCGGCGCGCGCGCCCAGGGCTGCTGTGGATGTCGGCTGTATCTGTCTGCATCGTGTCCGACCTCGTGTCGGCCAACTGGGGCCTGAGTCCGGCGACCTCGTCCTCGCTCTACCAGGGTCGCAGCGCGCTGGTCCGTCTCGCAGCGGGTGGACATCGCCTGCATTTGCCCGCAGCAGTGAACAGGCAACTGATATTCGACCGCTTCTTCCGCTTCGACAGTTTCGAATCCACCGGAGACTGGCGCCTGGTGCGCGAGTATGGGCTGCCCAACACAACCGTGCTCGATGGACTGCCCTCAGCCGACAATTTCGACCCACTGCTACCCGCCCGCTACGTCGCGTGGATGGACCGACTCGAGGCTACCCCGGAACCCGAGCGAAGCCGGCTCCTCGCTGTGATGGATGTGGGCTGGTTGGGGATGCTCGAGGGCGAGCGCGTGCGGTACGCTCCGGTAGAGGGACCGGCGCGTGTGCGGCTCTTTTCCCGCGCGACGGCGGCGGCCGATGGCGAGGCGGCACTGCGGATGCTCTTCTCACCGGGCTTCGATCCGCTGAGTGCTCTTGTCGTTGAGGGCAAGGCGGATGAGATCGGACAGCTTGTGGGAGGCCCCGGCGAAGTCCTGGAGGTGCACAACATCGGTCCGAATCGAGTGCGGGCGCGGGTGAGGGCCCCGGAGGGGACATGGCTGCTGCTGGCCGACACATGGTATCCAGGATGGCACGCTCGCGTCGATGGCGAGAAGGTTCGGATCTACCGGGCGGACTATCTCTTCCGCGCTCTCTGGATCTCTCCAGGGGAGCATGAGGTGCTGTTCGAGTATGGCCCCTGGTCGTTCCGGCTGGGCGCGGTTGTCAGCGGGCTGACCTGGATGGCGCTTCTGGGCACGGTGCGACGGTGGCGGCGCGACTGAGAGCGGCGTGGCCAGCCCTGATCACACTCGCAGTCTGCCTTGCCTACGTTGGCTTGCGGCTGGTGGAGCATGGCGGCGATCCCGCCGGACTCGCCGAGCTCGGGTCACGGTACTCCGGAGTGGAGGGCTCAGAGCAGGAAGGGTACGATGGTCAGTTCGCATTCTACCTCGCACGCGACCTCGATCCGGACCGCGTCCGGGGACATCTTGACGCGCCCGCCTACCGCTATCAGAGGATCCTCTACCCGCTCCTGGCTCGCCTGCTGGCTCTCGGCCGGCCAGCCCTGATTCCGTGGACCCTGATTGCGGTGAACCTGGCAGCTCACTTCGTTGCCACGTGGATGCTGGGCTCGATCCTGATTGCGCGAGGGCAGTCTGCCCGCTACGCTCTGGGCTTTGGGCTTTGGGTGGGCCTGGTGGCGGCAGTAGGAACCGATCTGAACGAACCCCTCGCCTTCGCGCTGATCGTCGGCGCCTGGCAGTCGAGGCTTCGAGGTCGCGAGTTGGCTGCGGCGCTGCTCCTGACGCTTGCCTTGTTCGCCAAGGAGACAAGCCTGTTGTTCTGGGGCGCGGCGCTGCTCGATGACCTCCTGCACCGACGCTGGCGTGCGGTCATGCCGCTCGGGGCTGGTGGGGCCGCATTTGCAGGCTGGCAGCTCTGGCTGCTCAGCCGCTTCGGCAGCCTGGGGCTGGGGAGTGGAGGGGCGCTCTCCACGCCATTCGAAGCCATTCCGCTGATGGGCTTGCTGCGCATCGGGGCAGTTTCGCTGCCAGTGCTGGCGCTGTACCTCGCCATCTTTGGGCCGACTGTGCTGCTCCCGACGGCGTGGGGTCTGGCGGTCTCCGTGCGAGCGGCGCTGCGCCGCTTGGCCAGCGCCGACTCGTGGGCGCTGCTGCTCAACTCAGGCGCAATATTGTTCCTGCCGTTCTCAACCTTCCGCGAGCCGCTCGGCCTGCTCCGCTTCGCCGACGGGCTCGTGCTTTCGCTCCTGCTCTTTGCCAGCCGCAGCGCGCAGCGTCGGCCGCTGAACTACTCTCTCTTCTGGGTGGCCCTTCTTGCCGTCCTCCTCAACGAATGAGAGTGCCGGGTAGCGGTCGGGGCAAGCCTTGGCGGCGGATATAATGGGCTTCATCCGGGCTGCTGAATGCGCCGTGTGCGTGCGGGTGGCGCCCGACCCCGGCATCTCTGGTGTGGGCACTTGCCTCGGGATGGAGGAGGCGCATTGCGTCCGAAGTTTCTGATGTTCTCCGTGTTCGTGGCCGGCTTGACGACCCTGGGAGCGGAGATGGCTGCGTCTCGGTTGCTGGGCAACGTCTACGGCACGAGCAACATCGTGTGGGCGAACATCATCGGACTGATCCTGGTCTACCTGACGGCAGGCTACTTCATCGGCGGGCGATGGGCTGACCGCTCGCCATTAGCAACTACCTTCTATCGCTTGATGGCCTGGGCCGCGTTCACGCTGGGCCTTGTCCCGATGATCGCGCGCCCGGTGCTCCGGCAGGCTGCTGTGGCGGTGGAACGCCTCGATGCGGCGGTGATGCTTGGGTCCTTCTTGTCGGTCCTCGTCCTGTTCATTGTGCCGGTGACGCTGCTGGGCTGTGTCTCGCCTTTTGCCATCCGCCTGGCTATCAGCGATACGCGGGAGGCAGGACGAACATCCGGGCGTATCTATGCCGTCTCAACGCTCGGCTCTATCATCGGCACTTTCCTGCCCATCCTGTGGCTGATTCCGGCCATAGGAACGGTGGGTACCTTTCTCGCCCTTTCCGGGCTGCTGCTGCTGACCTCGTTGGCGGGCCTCGGCGCGGCTGACCGTCGAGCCATGCTGCGTCTGCTGTGGATGCCGCTTATTCTGGCGGCGCTGGCTTGGTGGGCGCTGTCCGGCCCGATCAAAGCAAGCCCCGGTCAGGTGTACGAGGCCGAGTCGGCCTACAACTACATCCAGGTCGTTGAGCGGGGGAACAAGCGCTACCTGCTGTTGAACGAGGGACAGGGGATTCACTCGGTCTACACTCCCGATGATCCCGCAACCTACGGCACGTGGGACTACTTCCTGGCCGCGCCTTTCCTCAACACGCCTCCGGTAAATCTGAAGTCGGTTCGGAGTCTGGGCGTGGTCGGCCTGGCGGCGGGCACAATCGCCAAGCAGTACACGCAGGTGTTCGGGCCGATTCCGATCGATGGATGGGAGATCGACCCAGCCATCGTCGAGGTGGGGCGACGCTACTTCGCCATGGTCGAGCCGAACCTGAACGTCGAGGTGGAAGATGGGCGCTGGGGTCTGGCTCACAGCACCCGACGCTACAGCGTAATCGCCGTCGACGCCTACCGCCTGCCGTACATCCCATGGCACTTGACCACTCGGGAGTTCTTCCTGGAAGTGCGGCAGCACTTGCTGCCGGATGGTGTGGTTGTCATCAATGTCGGCCGGACGCCGCAGGACCGGCGGCTGGTGGAGGCCATGGCGGGAACGCTGCAGACAGTCTTTCCGTCGGTGTACGTCGTGGATGTCCCCGACACACTCAACACCATCGTGTATGGAACCGTGCTGCAGACGGCTGCCGGCAACCTTTCGGCAAACTACCGTGCCCTGCTGACAGAGGGAGCGCCGTCACTTCTTCTGGATGTCCTGGCCCGGGCCCAGGCGAACCTCCGGCCCACGCCCGAGTCGGAGGTTGTCTTCACCGATGATTGGGCGCCCATCGAGCAGCTGACGAACGCCATGGCCATCGGCTTCATCCTTCAGGGCGACATCAACATGTTGCGCTAGCAGTTTGGGAGGGGAGAGTGGATCAGTCCCAGGGAAGAAGCGCGGGGAGGAGGGCCGCCCAATGGGCCGCCATCCTAGCATGGGTGGTGACGATGCTGATCCCCCCGACGCTCGTGCTGACGAACGTTCGCCTGCTGCTCACGCGGGGCTTCCTTCAGATCGAATACCGCCTGCCGGGATTCCCAGAGGACCCGTATGGCTTCGCGCTTGAGGACCGACTCCACTGGGCACCTATCGCCCTCGACTACCTGCTGAATGACGAGGGCACGGAGTTCCTTCGTGGTCTGCGCTTTGAGGATGGAAACCCGGTTTACAACGAGCGCGAGCTGCGCCACATGGATGATGTCAAGCGCCTGACGCAGGCGGCGCTCCGTCTCTGGCTGCTGGGCCTGGCTGTTATCGCCGCCGGGCTTGCGCTGCTGGCATGGCGCGCAGGCGGGAGAGAAGCGTGGCGGGCAGTGTCGGTGGGTGGGCGGCTCACGCTTGGTTTGATGGTGGCCCTCGGGCTTGCCCTGACTCTCAGCTTCTCATTCGTCTTTGTTGGATTCCACCGCATCTTCTTCGAGGGCGACACCTGGATTTTCCATTACAGCGACACCCTGATCCGCCTCTTCCCCGAGCGGTTTTGGCAAGACGCGTTTCTCTTCATTGCTGGTGCCACGGCAGCCGAGGCCGCCGCGCTGTGGGGAATCGGCCGCCGAGGACGCAACCGCACAACGCCGGGCGCCTCGTCTTGACTTCGCTGGCAGCGCGATCAGGGCGTGGGGCTAGGCGCCGAATTTGACCAGGCGGCCGGCGTGCGCCATCAGCAGCGGCATCAGGTCCGATGCTGCCAGTGTGCCTAGCCCGCCGATCGAGCACGCCCTCTCGCCGAAGGCCACCTGGTCGTCGGGCAGGCCCGTCTTCGGGGCCCACAGCAGCAGCGGCACCGGGTGCCAGGTGTGCGTGCGCATGCGGGCCGGGGTCGAATGGTCACCAGTGACCGCCAGGACGTCCGGCTTGAGGTCCATTAGGGCGGGCAGGGCAGCATCCACCCCTTCAATGACCTGTGTCTTTCCCGCGAAGTTGCCGTCCTCGCCCATGCTGTCGGTCTTCTTGATGTGGATGAAGAAGAAGTCGTACTCGTCCCAGGAGCGGGCGACAGTGGCGAACTCATCTTCGGGGCGGTCGCCCTCGACGCGCAGGATGTCCATGCCCAGCAGGCGAGAGACGCCCTTGTACATCGGGTACACGGCCACGCACGCCGCGCGCAGCCCGTAGATCTCCGGCAACTGCGGCAGTCCCGGCTCGGTGGAGAAGCCGCGCAGGGTGAGGGAGTTGGCCTTTGGCTGGTCGGCCAGCACCTGCCGCGCCCGCGTCATCCAGGCATTGAAGAGGTCGGCGGTGCGCTGCGCGGCCGGGGCCAGGGCGCGGGCAGGAAGAGGCTCAACACCGGTCTGCTGCGGGTCGGTGTCGGCAATCTCGGGAGAGAGACCGTCGCCGCGCATCACAACGGCAAACCGATACTCCTTGACCTGGCGAACTTCGGTTCGCACACCGGTGAGCTGGATTCGGGCCAGACGCTCGACCAGCGGGGCGGCCTGTTCGGTCGGGATGCGGCCGGCGCGGCGGTCGGTGATCTTGCCGAACGCGTTGACCGTGCAGAAGTTGCCGCGCGCCGCCACGTCACCCTTGCGCACCTCCAGACCGACCCCAATCGCCTCCAGGACGCCGCGACCGACCTCGGACGCAAGTGGGTCATAGCCGAAGAGGGCCAGGTGCGCCGGGCCTGAGCCCGGGGTAATGCCAGGGCGGATGGGGATGAGTTGACCCAGCGTGCCCTCGGCAGCCAGGCGGTCAAGATTGGGCTTGCTGGCGGCCTCAAGCTCGGTTGGCCCGCCCGGTTCGATGGGGAGGCCGCCCAGACCATCCATCACCAGCAGGACGATCTTGGTCGGGGCCTTCTGCTGCAGCTCTCGCATCCGTTGGAAGTCAGCCATGGAAGGGAATCCTCTCACGTCCGGGGTTGGCGCAGCGTGGCTGGGCTGCGCGGGCGTCTCCGTTGGAGTTGCGGCCGCCATTATACCTGCGGGGATGCCTTGTTCCAAGGCTCCTTCACGTTTCGAGATCGCTCACGATGGCGTCGAGCGGATGGTGCTCGCGTTGACGCCTCCGCCCACCTCTGGTATAGTCTCAACGATGCCCCCAGAGTCAACACGCTCGAACGGCAGTTCGAGGAGCCAGGGTCACCGGTTGTGGCGCTGGCTCCGGCCCGGCCTTGGCGTCAAGCGTTGGTTTGCGCTGGCAATCCTGGGCATGGCGCTGATCGGGCTGGGCCTGGCCGTTATCTTGCTCGACATCTATCGAGCCAACCCGGATTCGCCATACCTCGCAATCCTCAGCCTGCGAGCAATGCCGCGCTGGCTGCGTGCCATTGTCCTGGGCGCGGCGGGCTTTGGGCTGGTGGGGTTCTCGATCTTCCGCCTGAATCGGACTCTGCTGGCCCCGTACCTGCGGCCCGGAAAAGCAGTTGTGGATGCGGTGGCCGAGCACCGGAGATTGGGACGAGGCCCGAAGGTCGTCGCCATCGGCGGAGGCACCGGGCTGGCCACTCTGCTGCGCGGGCTGAAGCTGCGCACAGGTAACCTGACAGCCATCGTCAGCGTCGCGGATGACGGGGGATCCTCGGGCAAGCTTCGCCGCTCGTTGGGCCTGCCGCCGCCAGGAGACCTGCGCAACTGCCTGGCCGCTCTGTCCGATGACGAAGACTTGATCACCCAGCTCTTCCAGTATCGCTTCGGCGAGGGGACCGGGCTGGACGGGCACTCGTTCGGCAATCTGTTCATCGCCGCCCTGGCGGGAGTCTCGGGCAGCTTCGACAAGGGGGTGCTGGAGGCGGGTCGGGTGCTGGCGGTCAAAGGACAGGTGTTGCCTTCGACGCTGAACGATGTGTCGCTGGTGGCCGACAAGGCGCTGCCTGTGGGTGCCAATCCCATCCGTGTGTCTGGCGAGAGCCAGATCCCGCGCACGCCGGGCACGATTCGCCACGTGAGCCTGGAGCCAAGCGAGCCGCCGGCACATCCCGAAGCGATCCGCGCTGTGCTCGGCGCGGAGATGATCGTCATCGGACCCGGCAGCCTCTTCACCAGCATTCTGCCCAACCTGCTGGTGCCAGATCTGGTCCAGGCCATTCGGGCCAGCCGGGCGCTCAAGGTCTATGTCTGCAACGTCGCCACGCAGCCAGGCGAGACGGATGAGTACGACTGCCTGCGCCACCTGGCGGCGATCGAGGACCACGTCGGCCCCGGCTTGGTCGACATCGTGTTGGCCAACGATTGCTTCCAGGGTGAGCTGCCCGAGAGCGCGTCGTGGGTGTGCGCCGACCCCGGGGCGCTGAGCATGGTTCCCATCCATCGGGCCGACCTGGTGGACGCCGCCCACCCATGGCGGCATGACTCCGATAAGCTTGCCGACAAACTGTTCGCCCTGCTGGAAGAGCGAACCGGGCCGCTCGGCGCTCCGTTGGCGGAGCGGCCGGATCGCGCCGCAGGGTTGAACTGATCTCAACGCAGGAGCAGACCATGACCACACGCATCGGTATCAACGGATTTGGACGCATCGGCAGGCAGGTCCTACGCGCCATCCTGGAGAACTATCCGGAGACGCTCGAAGTCGTGGCCTTCAACGACATCGGGGACCTGAAGACGATGGCCCACCTGTTCCGTTACGACTCGAACTACGGACGGTTCCCGGGCAAGGTGGAGGAGGCCGGCGACGCGCTCATTGTCAACGGCCACAAGGTCAAGGCCTTCAAGGAGAGCGACCTGACGACGCTCCCCTGGGCCGACCTCGGGGTGTCGATCGTCGTCGAGAGCACCGGCCTGTACACGATTAAGAAGGACGGTGTCAACAAGAAGGGCAAGGAAGTCAAGGGCGCCGAGAACCACATCACCAAGGGCGGGGCGAAGAAGGTCATCATCACCGCCCCGGCTGAAGGCGAGGACTTGACGATCGTCCTGGGCGTCAACGAGGACAAGTACGACCCCAAGGTCCACCACGTGGTGTCCAATGCCTCGTGCACCACGAACTGTCTGGCGCCAGCGGTGAAGGTGGTGCACGACAGGTTCCGCATTGTGCGCGGCTTCATGACCACCATCCACGCCTACACCAACGATCAGCGCATCCTGGATCTGCCTCACAGCGACCTGCGGCGCGCGCGGGCGGCGGCGATGAGCATCATCCCCACCACCACCGGCGCGGCCAAGGCGCTCAAGCTCGTCATCCCGGACCTGGCGGGCAAGTTCGATGGCTATGCCCTGCGCGTACCGACGTCGACGGTGTCGGTGGTCGATTTCACCGCCCAGATCGAAGTTCCGACGACAACCGACGAGCTGAGGCAGGCCTTCCGTGATGCTGCCGCCGGGCCGCTGAAGGGCATCCTTGCCGCGATTGATGAGCCTCTGGTGAGCATCGACTTCAAGGGCGACGACCACAGTTCGTCCGTCGACCTGCCCTTCACCTCGGTGCTTGGCAAGGACAAGGGCGATTTCATCAAGGTCGTGGCCTGGTACGACAACGAGTGGGGGTACTCGGTCCGGACGGCCGACCTGGCCAATCTCATCGCCAAGACACTCTGATCGTCCAGGCATGGTCTCTGTGCCCCGGGCACCCGGCTCCATGCGCCTAGTGCCCGGGGCGAAGGTGTGTCCCATGAACAAGAAGACAGTTCGCGACATCGACCTGAAGGGCAAGCGCGTGCTGATGCGCGTCGACTTCAACGTGCCCATGGAGGCAGGGAAGGTCGCAGACGACAAGCGCATCCGCGCCGCCCTGCCCACCATCCAGCACGTCCTCGATCAGGGTGCCTCGCTCGTCTTGATGAGCCATCTTGGACGTCCCAAGGCGGGGCCGGACCCCGAGTTCAGTCTCAAGCCTGTGGCGGAAGCGCTCGGGGCTCTCCTGGGCAGAGCGGTGAAGATGGCGCCGGACTGCATCGGGCCAGAGGTCGAAGCCATGGCCCGGGCCCTGCAGCCAGGCGAGGTGCTGATGCTGCAGAACCTCCGGTTTCACAAGGAAGAGGAGAAGAATGACGCCGAGTTCGCCCGAAAGCTGGCGGCCCTGGGTGAAGTCTACGTGAACGATGCCTTCGGTTCGGCTCACCGCGCGCACGCCAGCACTGAGGGGGTGGCACACTACCTGCCGGCCGTCTCAGGCTTCCTGATGGAACAGGAGCTGGAGTACCTCAGCCGCGCCACCGAGAACCCTCAGCACCCGTACGTCGCCATCCTGGGCGGGGCCAAGATCAGCGACAAGATCGGAGTCATCGAGAGTCTGCTGAAGAAGTGCGACCGCCTGATCGTCGGCGGCGGTATGGCCAACACGTTCCTGGCGGCGGAGGGCTACGACATGGGCGACAGCCTGGTGGAAGCGGATTCGGTGGAGATCGCCAAGGGGATCCTGGCTCAACACAGCGACAAGATCCTGCTCCCGGTGGACGCCATCGTGGCGGATCGGTTCGACGCCGAAGCGCAGTCGAAAACGGTGGACGTCGACAAGGTGCCCAAGGGATGGCGCGTGCTTGACATCGGCCCCAAGACCTTTGAGGCGATCAAGCAGGCCGTGCAGGGGGCGAAGCTGGTCGTATGGAATGGGCCGGTGGGCGTCTTCGAGTTCCCCCGCTTCGCCGAGGGCACCTTCGGCCTGGCCAGGCTGCTGGCGGAGAGCGGCGCTGTGACGGTCATCGGCGGCGGCGACAGCGCCAGCGCGGTCAAGAAGGCGGGCGTCGCCAAGCAGATGACGCATGTGTCCACTGGCGGTGGGGCCTCCCTCGAATTCCTGGAAGGCAGGGTTCTGCCCGGAGTCGCCGCCTTGATGGACAAATAGGAAGAACGCGCGGAAAGGTAGGGGAGGCCAGCCGGCCTCCCCTTACAGTTTACTCACAGTCCACCCCCGCTTGTTGTTGGAGCAATACTCTCGGCCCTATAATGATCAAGACACGGCTGCAGGAGATGCCCGATGCCGTTCGCCCCCGGTGAGAGCGTCGGCGCCTACCGAGTGATCGAGGAGCTGGGCCACGGCGGCATGGCAACGGTCTACAAGGCCTACCACGCCGCGCTCGACCGGTACGTCGCCATCAAGGTGCTGCACCCGGCGTTTCTGGAGGACGCCAGCTTCCACCAGCGCTTCGACCGCGAGGCCAAGGTCATCGCCAAGCTCGAGCACCCGAACATCGTGCCCATCTACGATTATGCGGAGCACCACGGGCAGCCCTACCTCGTCATGAAGTACATCGAGGGTGAGACGCTCAAGGCGCGGCTGGCGCGCGGGCCGCTCAGCCAGCAGGAGATGCTGGACGTCGTCCGCGCGGTCGGCGAGGCGCTGAACTACGCGCACAGCCGCGGCGTTTTGCATCGCGACATCAAGCCCTCCAACGTCCTGCTGGGACGGGACGGGCACATCTTTCTGTCGGATTTCGGGTTGGCGCGCATGGCGCAGTCGGGCACCTCGACGCTCTCGAGCGATGTCATGCTGGGGACCCCGCAGTACATCTCACCCGAACAGGCGCGCGGCCAGCGCGAGTTGGACGAGAGAACGGATGTTTACTCGTTCGGGGTGCTGCTGTATGAGCTCGTCGTCGGGCGCGTCCCCTTCAGGGCCGACACGCCCTTCTCAATCATCCACGACCACATCTACAGCCCCCTCCCGCTGCCGCGCAGCATCAGCCCAGGGATCCCCGAGGCTGTTGAGCTAGTCCTGCTCAAGGCGCTGGACAAGGACCCCCGCGCTCGCTTTGCGACCGTGGCGGAGATGGTGACCGCTTTCCACGCGGCTGTGGCCGAGGGCAGGACGCCAGACGGAATCCCCACGATTGAGACGACGAGATTGCCGTCGCCTGCGACGCGGCCTGCCGGCCACGCGGAGAGTGCGAAGCCGTCGGACATGCCGCCTGTTCTGCAGGCACCACCACCGCCAACGCGTCCGGCGGCCAGACGCAGCCGGGCATGGCTCTGGGCGGCGGGCGGCCTTGGGATGACCTGCCTGTGCCTGATCCCCTTTGTGGTAGCGGCCAATCGTTCGCCGACGGGATCGATCCCGTCCGACGCCACCGCCGAACCCCCCACCGCCGTCGTGTTCTCCCCTTCGCCTTCCCCCGACCTGCAGCGCGCGCTGGCGGCGGTGGAAGCGGACCCATCGAGCCCCCAGGCCAGGCTGGCACTGGCAGATGCATACTTCGCGCGAGGCGATCTTCCTTCGGCGTACGGAGAGCTGACCAAGGCCGGAAGCCTGCAGCTCGCCAACGAGGAGTACGTCTCCGCGGCGCGTCTGTTTGCCCGTGCGCTCGAACTGGGAGGCGGGCCGGACCGGGCGGACAAGGCGCTGGTTGATGGCCTTGTGCATGCGCTGTTCTTCGCGGTCGAAGGCGAAGAAGGATGGCGAGCCGTGGATGAGCTGGTGGCGTCGTATCCGGGGTGGGGCATTCTGATGCCTGTGCATGCGCGCTCTCTGGTCCTGCGCGATGAGCTGGAGCAGGGGCGCCTGATCCTCGTCCGTTCGCTGGCCAGGAATCCGGAGGACGCGGTGGCGAGGAGCGTGCTGGCCGAGATGAGGCTGAAGGCCGGAAGCCGGATGGAGGCCAGGCAAGTGGCCGAGCGAACGCTTGCCTACCCGCTGACGCCGGATTGGCTGCGCCCGTTTCTGGAGGCGATCCTGCAGGCATCGCGCACACCCTAGCTCACCCCCTGGAGAGCGGGCAGGCCGCGCCGCCTGGCTCATATCATGCTGTCGCGCGCGTCCAGCACCCGCACGACCAGACTCGATCCGGAGGAAACTCGTGAACCGAATCCCTGTTGTGGCCGGAAACTGGAAGATGAACAAGGCGCCCAGCGAGGCTGTAGAGTTGGTCGATGCCATGCTGCCTGGGCTGCGAGAAGTAAACGATGTAGAGCGTGTGATCTGCCCGCCTTTTGTCGCGCTGGGAAGCGTGGGTGAGCGCCTTGCGGGGAGCGGCGTTCACCTGGGCGCACAGCACATGCACTGGGAAGATTGGGGTGCCTACACGGGGGAGGTGTCGGCGCCGATGCTCAGGGTATGGTGCCGCTATGTCATCGTCGGCCATTCCGAACGGCGCGCCCATTTCGGCGAGACGGATGAGACGGTGAACCGTCGGGTGGTGGCCGGGCTTCGTCATGGGCTGCGCCTGATTGTGTGTGTGGGCGAGACGCTGGCGGAGAACGAGGCGGGCCAGACGGTGGCGGTAGTCGAGCGGCAAGTGCGGGCGCCGTTGGAAGGGCTCCAACCTCAGGCGGCGGAGAGCCTGGTAATCGCGTATGAGCCGGTGTGGGCCATCGGCACAGGCCGGGCGGCGAGCGGAGAGGATGCGAACCGCGTCGTGCGAGAAGCGGTTCGGCCTGCCATCGCTGCGATGCTGGGATCGAAGGCGGCGGAAGCGATGCGGGTGCTGTATGGCGGGAGCCTGAGCGCTTCGAACGCGGATGAGTTCTTTGCGCAGCCCGAGATAGACGGCGGGCTGGTTGGTGGTGCCAGTCTGAAGGTGGACGAGTTTGTCGCGATCGTGCGCGCGGCGAGTCGGGCTGGGGGCCAGGCTGGCTGCGCATAGCCACCGGGAAGCCACGGGCACAGCTGAGCACGGAACGTGTTGTCTAGCCGGTCCCGAACTGACGGTCGCCTGCGTCGCCGAGGCCGGGGAGGATGTAGCCGACGTCATTCAGGCGGTCGTCGACGGCGGCCAGGTGTATGGGGACCTCGGGGTGAGCCTGATGTAACCGGGAGATGCCCTCCGGGGCGCCGATCAGCCCGACGAACTTTACGCGGCGCACCCCCCAGCGCTTGAGGATGTCGACTGTGGCAACCGCCGAGCCCCCCGTCGCCAGCATCGGATCGAGGATCAGGACCGTCGAGACGGTCGGCTCAACAGGCAGCTTGTTGTAGTACTCGACTGGCTTGAGCGTGCGTTCGTCACGGTAGAGTCCGATGTGCCAGACCTCGGCGGAGGGCATCAGCTCCCACACTCCCTCGACCATCCCCAGTCCGGCCCGGAGGATGGGCACCAGTCCGATCTTCTCCACCAGACGAGCTCCTCTTGCCACCCCCAGCGGCGTGGGCAGCTCGATTGGCTCCGTCTGCAGGTCCAGCGTCGCCTCGTAGGCCAGCAGGGCGGCGATTTCACGCAGCAGCTCGCGGAAGCGCTTCGGATCAGTGTCGCGATGGCGAAGCCTGGCCAGCTTGTGAGCGACCAGTGGGTGCGGCGAGGGGTAGAGGTTCTCCAGCTCCATGTACACCTCCTTCCGGCGAGGGCAGCTAAGCAAGTCTTCGCAGCACGACAGTGGCTACGTCCTGCGCGTGCCAGTTGTCCGTTCCCAGGACAAGAAGCTCAAGTTGGTGCAAGCCGACGGAATCCCCTTGCGAATCGATAACCTCGGTCACACCGTCGGTGCACAGCAGCAGCGCGCCTGGCGGGAAGGTCAGGGCGTGTGGGGCGATTCTCAGCTCCTCGCACAGCCGAGGACCATCCCGTGGTCGCTTCGATGGTGGGGCGGTGTCTGCGGCACGAAGAGGGAAGGTGGAGGAAGCAATCGGCCATCCCAAGCCAAGAAGGAGGCAATAGCGGCCTCACGGTCCGGGCGAGTTGAGAACATGGGGTCCAGGCCGGAGACGGCGGTTGCGCCGGGCGGAGTGAGCGTCCTTCGGGGCACTCTCCAGCACCCGCAGGCTGATGGACGAGAGGAATTCCACCTCGCACAGGTCGGTCGAGCACAAGGTTCACCTGGCCGCGGTCGGGCAGGGAGCGGATCGTGCTCTCCCGCTCGCCACAAGCCGCGAAGTCGACTCGCCCCTTGACGGTGACGACGCTCACCCCTCTGTGCCCCTGTAGCGAGATCTCCACGCGGTCCTCTTCCTGGCTACAGGCTGCGCTGAACAACGTACTCGGCCAATTGATGCAGGGCCTCGCGTTCGGGCGTGGCTGGCATGTTCTCCAACATGCGCTCCCCGGTGCGGACGTATTCCCTTGCCTCGTCCATCGCCCGCTCGAGTGCGCTCGATCGGCGGATCGCCTCCGCTATCTGCTGGAGCATGGGCTCGTCCAGCTTCTCCCCGGCGAGCAGGCGCTGCAGATGTGGGTCGTCAAGATTGCGCTCCAGGTAACAGAGGGTGGGCAGGGTGATGATGCCCTGGCGCAAGTCGCTGGCCACTGGTTTGCCGAATTCCTCGGGGCTGGCGATGAAGTCGAGGACATCGTCGGCGATCTGGAAGGCGATGCCCACGTTGTAGCCGAAGTCCTTCATGGACAAGGCAATTTCGGGCGGGCTGTTGCTGAGCATCGCCGCCCCCTCGGCCGCAAGCTCGAAGAGCGAGGCGGTCTTGGCGTAGATGCGGGCGAAGTACTCGTCGCGGTCGGGGAGCCGGTTTGAGCTGAAGAGCTGGGAGATCTCGCCATTGACGATGGTCATGAGCGTGCGGGCGAAGTTCTCCATGACGGACAGGGATCCGGTTTGGGCCGCCAGCTGAGCGGCCCGGGCGAAGACGTAGTCGCCGGTGAGGACGGTGGCACCGGGTGTCCAGCGGGCGTTAAGGGTGGGGGAGCCGCGCCGCATGAGCGAGCCGTCGATCAGGTCATCGTGGACGAGGGTGGCGGTGTGCAGCATCTCAATGGCTGCGGCCAGTGTGATGAGACGATCGAGGTCACCGCCCAGCATCATGCCTGCCAGCAGAGCCAGGGTTGGGCGCAGGCGCTTGCCGCCGGAGGCGATGAGGTGGTCGAGGGCGGCGTCGAGGTCGGGGTGGTGTTGGCCCCGACACCGCATGCGGGCCTCCACCTCTGGCAGGTGGGGACGGATCAGGTCATAGAAGGAGGTGACGGTCGAGGTCATGGTGCCAATTGAAGAGGAGGGCGGCATTGTTGGTGGTTGCCTCCGCCAAGTGGGAGAAGGGCAGCTCGAGCAGTCGAGCAGCTTCCTCGGCCACCCGAGTTGTGTAGGCCGGTTCGTTGCGCGTGCCCCGGTGCGGGTCCGGGGGCAGGTAGGGCGCATCGGTTTCGAGCAGGATGCGATCGAGCGGGAGCTCGGGCAGGAAGGCGCGAAGGCGGCAGGCGCCGCGGTAGGTCACAGGCCCGGCGATGCCGAGGTCGAAACCCGCGGCGAGGGCGCGTTGGGCGGAGGGCAGGTCCGCTGAGTATGCATGAAGCACGCCCCGCGGGCGAGAGGCAGGAGCAGTGGCGGATGCCCAGCTTTCGAGCAGCGGAAGCAGGTCATGGATGGCCTGGCGGTTGTGGACGATGATGGGCAGGCCAAGTTCCTTCGCCAGGTCGAGCTGCTCCTCCAGCGCTCGCCGTTGGTCCGACTGCGGCGAGGGGCTTCGGAAGAAGTCGAGCCCTATCTCGCCGACAGCTACGACGCGCGCTGAGCCAGCCAGCGCCCGAAGCTCATCCCGGGTAGAGCCATTCCAGCTTGATGCGTGGTGCGGATGTACGCCGACGGCGGCGAACACGCCACGCTGGGCTTCGGCGAACGCGACCGCGGCGCGACTTGTTGGCAGGTCGATCCCGGGGACGACGATGTAGGCGACGCCAGCCGCCCGAGCGCGTTCAAGCACCTGCTGGCGGTCGGTTCCGAAGTCAGGCAGTGTCAGATGGCAGTGCGTATCCGCCAGAGGAGGGATCTCTTGCTTCATCCGACACCGGCCAGGCGCAGGCCGTCCTGCAGGATTTCGTGGACGCGTTCCTGCTGGGTTGTCTCGCAGTAGACACGGACGATCGGTTCCGTGCCGGAGAAGCGGATCAGCACCCACCCGCCGTCCTCGAGCGTGTACTTAAATCCGTCCAGCGTCTTGAGTCCCGTGACCTTCAGCCCCCCGAAGGTCGCCGGCTGCGCGCTGAGGATGGCCCGCTGGCGAGCAGGGCGTTCGTCCGGTGCCACGGGGGAGTCGATGCGGCCGTAGAAGTGGGGTCCGACGACGGCGAACAGTCTCTCCACCAGCTGGGATGGTTTGCATTCCTGCCTGACCATGGCATCCAGCAGGAACAAGGACGACAGGATGCCGTCGCGCTCGGGGACATGCCCGCGAAAGGCATACCCCCCGGATTCCTCGCCGCCGATCAGCGCGTCGACCTCGATCATCTTGGGAGCCACGTACTTGAAGCCGACGCCGGTCTCACAGACAGGAACACCATACAACTGGCCGAGCTTCTCCAGCATGGAGGTGGTGGAAAGGGTCTTGACGATCGGCCCGCGCAGGCCGCGCACTTCCAGCAGATAGTAGGCAAGCAAGGCAAAGACGCGCAGCTGGTCGACGAAGCGGCCGTGTTCGTCCCCCAGGCCCACGCGGTCGGCGTCGCCGTCGGTGACCAACAGGACATCGGCCCCTTCGCTCAGGGTGCGCTGCAGGCCGATGTCGATGTTGGGCGGGATCGGCTCGGGGCGGGTCATCTCGGGGAAGACTGGATTGCGGTCGTGGTGGATCTCGATGACCTGCGTCGAGCCGCCGTCGAGCAGGCTCGGCAGCCAGCCGGCGCCGTTGCCCCACATTGCGTCGACGACGACCCTCAGGCCTGCTCTGCGCAGGGTTGGCAGGTCGACCATATTCTCCAACTGCTCGATGTAGGGGCCAGAAGGGTCGATAAGCTCGACCAGGCCCTCGGCCACTGCCTTGTGGTAAGGAAGGCGGCGTACCTTTGCATCGTCGTCGGGGATCTCCTGTTCGATCTGCTTCAGGCCGGCGGGGTTGACCGCGCCGCCGAGGTGGTCTCGCACCTTGAGGCCATTGTCCCACGGCGGGTTGTGGGAGGCGGTGATGTTGATGGCACCGATGGCACGGCGCTCCAGGACGGCGTGAGCGATAACCGGGGTTGGCGTCGGGCCCTGGGTCAGGAGCACGCGCAAGCCATTGCCGGCCAGGACTTCGGCGGCGGCTTCGGCGAAGTGTTCGGAGGCGAATCGGCGATCGTAGCCCACTACCACCGGGCGACCGCTGCCCTGGGTGGAGAGCAAATAGGTGGCGAAACCCTGGGAACAGCGGCGTACGGCCGCGAAGGTGTAGTCGTCCGCGATGCGGCCACGCCAGCCGTCGGTACCGAAGGTGATGCGCGCAGGATGCTTTCCGTCCGCCAACGGTCGCTCCGTGGGAGGTGTCTGTGACGGATCAATCAGGCAAACCGCGACCTGATGGATAGCATCGCCTAGGCCGCGCTCAAAGTCTCATCGAGCATGCCAGCCGCCGCAGTCGCCTGCAGAGCCTCGGCATGAGGGCAATTATACCGCTATAGCGCGCGTGGTGCTGCCCGGGTCCATGGGGACGAAGGCCCGCGCCCGAGCGAGGCCATGGTGCCGTAACCATCGGGTTTCTGCTGCTGCAAAATGGGGCGAGTCACCACCGAAAACCATCGTTCTGGCGCAGGTTGTCAGACCGGTCGGGTCGTGGTAAACTGCGCACGTTTCCGTGCCCATGCGGGCGCGGCTTTCCGCTCCCAACCGCGCCGCCCGGCGTTGAGGAGGGGGCAATCCCGAGGAAAGGAGGACTTCCCCTTGCGCAGCTATGAGATCGCCTATATCGCCGATCCCGAGCTGGATGAGCAGGCTCTAGGCGCGCTTGAGGACAAGGTGAAGGGATGGGTTGAAGTTGCTGGCGGCCAGGTCACCAAAGTCGACCGCTGGGGCAGACGCCGGCTCGCCTACCCGATCCGCAAGCGCATGGATGGCTTCTATGTCATCCTTGAAGCCAGACTCCCGGCCCGGGCCAGCCTGCCCTTGGAGCGCGACCTGCGCCTGACCGAGCAGGTATTGCGCTATATGATCACGCTGCAGGAATCCGGCTGAGAAGCAGTGGCGATTGGGAAAGGAGCACGAGATGAGCCGCGGCCTGAACAAGGTGATGATCATCGGTCACCTGGGTCGAGACCCCGAGATGCGCTACACGCCATCAGGACGGCCGGTGACCACATTCAGTGTGGCCACCACCCGTAGCTGGAACACGGCCGATGGGGAGCGGCGAGAAGAGACCGAGTGGTTCAATGTCGTAGCCTGGGGCAGCCTGGCAGAGATCTGCAATCAGCACCTGCGAAAGGGGCAGCAGGTCTACCTCGAAGGCCGCCTGCAGACACGGCGCTGGGATGACCAGGAAGGCAAGAAGCACTTCGCCACCGAGCTGGTGGCGAAGGAGATGATCGTCCTGGGGGAGCGACGCGAGGGCGCGGGTCAGTTAGAGGCCGGCCCAGGCGACGAAGAGGAGTTCCCCTTCTGAGAGTGATTCGAACCGGAGCGAAAGAGCGCCGGCTTGGCCGGCGCAGGAGTGAATACCTTGGCCAGAGACGTTCGTGATTTCGAACCGGAAGAGGAGCAGACCTCGACCGGTGAAGAGCGAGAGACCGGGCGGCGGCGCTTCACCCGTCATCCCCGCCTATGTCAGTTCTGCGCCGAGAAGACGACTGCCATCGACTACAAGCAGACGGAACTTCTCAAGCGCTTCGTGACCGAACAGGGCCGCATCCGCTCGCGCCGTCAGACGGGCACCTGCGCCCGGCACCAGCGCGTGCTGGCGCGGGCCATCAAGCGCGCCCGCCACATGGCCCTGCTCCCCTTCAGCGCCTCGCGCATGCGCTGACCGGTGCCTGCTCACAGGGCCGGGCCGCCAGGCCTGCGCCCCGCTTCCACGCCTGAAGCGAGGAGACCCCCATCATGACCAGGCGAGCTGCCGCACCGCGGGTGACGAAGAAACACCTGGCGCGCGCCGAGAGGGAGCGCATCCAGCGCCGCTGGATCCTCGGTGGGACCATCTTCACGGCCCTAGCTGTCATCGGACTGCTGGTCTACGGCTGGGTCCGCGAAGCCTACATCCTGCCGCGGGAACCCGTGGCCCTGGTGGATGGACAGCCCATCACGACGCGCGAGTTCCAGGAACGAGTGCGGCTGATCCGGCTGGACTTGATCGGACAGTACAGGAACCTGCAGGAGTTCGGGCTGCTGCTGCAAGGCGACCCCAGCTTCCAGTCGCGCATCCAACAGAACCTCAGGCAAATCCAGTCGCAGCTCGATAGCACGGCATTTCTCGGGCTCCAGGCTCTCAGTGAATTGATCGAGGAACGGCTGATACAGCAGGAGGCCCAAAGGCGGGGCATCACGGTCTCCCCCGATGAGGTTGAAGCCGAGGTGGCCGCTGACTTTGGGTTCTATCCCCTGGGCACCCCCACGCCGGCGCCCACAGCCACCATCGCTCCTGCCACCCAGACGGCCCGCGCCGCGACACCGAGCCCAACGGCCGCTCCCACAGCGACGCCCTCCGTTTCCCCAACCGCCGGCCCCAGCCCCACCGTCACCGCGACCCTCCCGCCCGCGCCGACCCCCACGCCCTACACCCTCGAGGCCTACCGGGCGGACTATCGGACCTGGCTGGACTACTTGCAGCAATCCGGAATCGGTGAATCGTCGTTGCGGGCACGCTACGAAGCACGCCTCTGGCGGCAGAAGCTCTTGCAGTCCTTTGAGCCCTCCGTACCGCGCGAGGCGGAGCAGGTGTGGCTCCGGCATATCGTGGTAGCCGATGAGTCCGCCGCCGCCCAGGTCGAGCGCCTGTTGCTGGCCGGGGAGCCCTGGGAATCGCTGGCTGCCCAGTACTCGGAGGACGCCGCCTCCAAGGAAGCGGGCGGCGACCTGGGCTGGAGACCGCGCGGCACCCTCCTTGCCGAGGTCGAGGCAGTTGCCTTCCAGCTTCCGGTGGGGGCAATCAGCGAGCCGGTGCAGACTCAGTCGGGGTGGGTAGTCATCCAGGTTCTGGGCCGCGAAGTGAGGCCGTTGGACGACAGCCAGTACAGTCAGGCCGTGCAGGCGGCCTTCGAGGCCTGGCTTGGCGCCCAGCGCGCCCAGAGCCAGATCGAGACCAAGCCCTTCTGGGTAGATCGTGTTCCGCTGCAGCCGACCCTCGCTGCCGGGAGGTGATGGCCCAAGCTTGCCAGGCACGCGAGCCTTCCAGGGCGGGCTGCCCAAAGCCCGCCCTGTTGCATCCCGAACAGGCATCGTCGGGGGTACCCTTGTTGGGGTGGCTGCCGTTGGACTATACTGTTGAAGGATGCAACATGAGCCTGAATAGCCTCTTCAAGGCTCTGCCGAAGACGATCGCCCATGCGGACCGGGAGCTGATCGAACGCGCCTATCGTGCGGCGGAGAAGGCGCACGCCGGGCAGGAGCGCGCCTCGGGTGAGCCCTACGTCCAGCATTGCGCCGCCGTGGCTACCATCCTGGCCGAACTTGGTCTGCCGGTCCCGGTGATTGTGGCAGGCCTGCTGCACGACACCGTCGAGGACACGGGCCTGACGCTGCAGAGTCTGGCACAGGGGTTTGGGCCCGAGGTCGCTCACCTCGTTGATGGTGTGACCAAGCTCACGCAGCTGCCCCGCGTTTCGCGCGGCGAGGGACGCGGCAAAGACGAGCGCAGCAGCAAGGCCGAACTGGCCAAGGAGACTCTCCGCAAGACCTTCCTGGCTATGGGCGATGATGTGCGCGTGGTGGTGATCAAGCTGGCTGACCGGTTGCACAACATGCGCACGCTCTCCCACCTGCCGGCCGAGAAGCGCAAGCGCATCGCTCAGGAGACCCTCGAGATCTTCGCCCCCCTGGCGAACCGACTGGGCATCTGGCAGATGAAATGGGAGCTGGAAGACCTCGGCTTCCGCTATCTCTATCCCGAGAAGTACAAGGAAATCGCGGCGCTGGTGGCCGAACGCCGGGTCGACCGCGAGAAGGCACTTCAATCGATCTGTGACAGATTGCAGACCGTCCTCTCGCAGGCTGGCATCCTGGCCGAGGTGAGCGGTCGCCCCAAGCACCTGTTCTCGATCTACCGCAAGATGGAACGCAAGACGGTCGCCTTCGATCAGGTGTACGACGTCCGCGGCGTGCGCGTCGTCGTGGAGAACGAATCCGACTGCTATTTGGCCCTGGGCGTGATCCACAACCACTGGCGTCCGGTGCCGGGCACCTTCGACGACTACATCGCGACGCCCAAGGACAACTTCTATCAATCCCTCCACACGGCCGTGATCTTCGATGACGGCAAGACGGTCGAAGTGCAGATCCGCACGCCGGAAATGCATGAGAACGCGGAATACGGGATCGCAGCCCACTGGCGCTACAAAGAAGGGCGGCAGCGCGACGAGACCTATGAGCAGCGCATCCTGTGGCTGCGGCGGCTGATGGAGTGGCGCCAGGACGTCGACGATGCCTCCGACTTCGTCGACGCCATGAAGAGCGACGTCTTCGACGACCGCGTCTACGTCTTCACGCCCAAGGGCGACATCATCGACCTGCCGAGCGGCTCGACCCCGATCGACTTCGCCTACCACATTCACACCGACATCGGCCACCGCTGCCGCGGCGCGAAGGTGAACGGAAAACTGGTTGGACTCGACTACCGGCTGCAGACCGGGGAGACGGTGGAGATCCTGACTGCCAAGCGCGGCGGGCCGAGCCGGGATTGGCTCAACCCGAGCCTGGAGATGGTCCGCACACAGCGGGCGCGAGGCAAGATCCGACAGTGGTTCAAGCGCCAGGATCGGGAGCAGAACGTTTCTCATGGGCGGGCGCTGCTGGAGCGCGAACTCCATCGCCTGGGCATCGAGGGCCTCACGCACGAGCAGATCGCCAAGGACCTCGGCTATGCCCAGGCAGAGGACTTGCTGGCTGCCATCGGCTGCGGCGACGTCCACCTGGGCAAGATCCTATCGCGGCTGGTGGAGCAGCAGGAACCTGAGCTGCTCGACCTGGCAGTGGCGGCCGCCTCGCAGCCGCCTCCCGGAGAAGACGGCGAGGTGAGCATCCTCGGCGTGCGCGGTCTGCTCACCAGCCTTGGTCGCTGCTGCAAGCCAGCGCCGGGTGATCCCATCATCGGCTATATCACCCGAGGCCGCGGCGCCACCATCCACCGCCGCGACTGCCCCAACATGCTGCGCATCGCCGACAAGGAGCGATTGATCCAGGTCTCGTGGGGGCAGCCGAGGCGCACCTATCCGGTCATGGTCCGCATCCGGGCCTACGACCGGGAGGGCCTCATGCGTGATGTCTCAGCGCTGGTCGCCAACGAGGGTATCAACATGCCTTCGGCGCAGGTGACGACCAAGAACAGCCTCGCCGTCTTCAACCTCGAGCTGAGCGTCACCGATATCTCCCAACTCAGCCGGATCCTCAACCGCATTGAGGCGCTGCCAAACGTCCTGGAGGCGTGCCGCGTCCGACCCGGGTAGGTCTGCGCGGGCAGATGGTATAATCCCCCGCTGCTTTCCTGGCACCCTGCCGGTCCTGCGCTGCTGTCGCCGCTAGTCTTCGCATCACTCTTCGTCCGGGATGTCTGCAGCCGTCGATGCTGCGCTTGCGACCCAGCGCCGGCCGAGGGTCCCGTTCAGGGGCCGCCGAAAGTGGGTTGAGGGACTGACCTGGCATGGTTGCGCCAGTTGCACAGCATCCGTGGTGGATGGGTTTGGCGTGTTTGCCTTGGCCTCGGTCCTGGTGCCCGCGACGGGGCTGGCAGAGAATGAGAAGTTGAGTATGCTTTCCACCCCGATGCGGGCCGGCGGGTCCAGGCTGGCGGGCGACGCACTTGAGCCTTCGGCGGCCTGTGGATGCCGGCGCTGGCGTATACTTGGGCAAGGTCGCGGCCGGGCTGGGAAGGGGAGTAATGTCGATGCGTAGCATCTCTGAGCCCGAGCAGAGCGCAGTGCGGCAGGCGGGCTCCTAGGGAGGGTGGCCATGCCTCGGATTCGATGCCGATACGTGGACTGCGTCTTCCTCGAGGACGGCTACTGCGGCGCAGCAGCAGTCGAAATCGACCCCGACGAGGGGTGTCTCACGTACTCCCACATCGATGACGTCCCGGCCGAGGAAGAATGGGACGAGGAAGACCTGGAAGAGATCTGGGAAGAAGAGGACGAGGATCTCTACCGGGATGACGAAGAGGAAGACGAAAACTGGCTCGATGAAGAGGAGGATTTGTAACTTATCATCCCGGGTTCCTCCCGTGACTTCCTGGTTGCAGAGGGCGTCATCCGACGCCCTGCCCTGATGTCGTCGTGGGAGTCCGGGTGCCGCGTGTGCGTCCCTGTGTCTTTGTGCAATCCGGTGGCAATCAAGGCGGTACGCCCGAGGCGGGCTCCGCATTCGCGTTTCCCTAGCCTTCGGTCACTGCTCTGACGGCCCGGTTCGGACGCGAGTCCCGAGCGTCCGGGCGAGGATGTCCTCTTGCGTCTTTCGCCGCTTGGGCGCGGGCGCCGTCGTGCCTCCTGCGGCCGGCTCGGGCTTCTGCGGGCGGTCGAGCGCCCTGCGGAGCGCCAGCTCCATGGGCGTCGGCGGAGGCGCTTCAACCTCTTCTTCGGCTACGGGCGACATTTCGGCGGCTTTCATGCTCAGGCGGATCTGCCGCTTCTTGCGGTCGGCATCCAGCACAACTACGTCCACCTCATCACCGACCTTGACGACCTGACTCGGGTCAGGGACATAGTCCCGGCTCATCTCGCTCACGTGGACCAGACCGGGCCGCTCGGCTCCCACATCGACAAAGGCGCCAAACCTCTCTAACTTCACGACCTTGCCCCGCAGAGAGAGTCCCGGCTTCAGGTCTTTCCATTCGACCAGGAGCGGGGGGAGCATCGTCAGCTCGAGGCGCCTGGCCACGGGGTCGACTCGATGCACCCAGACCTGCACTTGCTGACCTGGCTGGATAACCTCTTCCACGCGGTTGACCGGCTCCCGCCTTAGCATCGAGAGATGCACCAACCCGGGGACTTCCAGCCCGACGTCCACGAAGGCCCCGAACATCTCAATCTTTGTGACCTTGCCTTGCAGGGGCATCTTCGGTTTCAGGTCGGAGAGGTGGAGGGAAGCAGAGGGGGAAGGGGTCACAGTCACGGCATCCTCGGTTCCGCTGGGGGTTGTTGTGAGGAAAGCGCGGGCATTATACCATGCCGGCAGCCAAGCTCTGTCAGGGTGTAGGGGCGGCCGTGGCAACCAGGCTGCGGCGCACGACCAGGTACCAGTCGGCGATCGTCGAGAAGCGGTCGCTCGGGTCCACGAGAGGGCCCACCGTCACACCATGGATGGCGCCGTCGATCCCGTAGGTGTGCACGGGGTAGTACAGCAGCAGCGCAGGGACCAGGTCCTGGAAGCGATGCTGGAAACTCCGGTACAGGTTGGCGCGCTGCTCGAAATCCGGGGTGACGCGCGCCTGCTCGAGCCAGATGCTGATATTGCGGTCCTCGAAACGACCGTAGTTCTGGCCGGTCTCAGCCTGCGAGTCGTGCCAGAAAGGGTACGGGTCCGGGTCGGGGTAGCGTGAGAGGTTGAGGTCCGCCAACGCGGCCTGGAAGTCGCGCGGCTGCAGGTGTTCCGTGAGGAGGTCTTCGGACGAGACGGCCCGCAGCGTCACCTGCACTCCGATCGCCCGCCAGTAGGACTGCAGGGCCTGCGCCACCGAAGCATGGGCGTCATTGTCCGGGTGGAGGAGCTCGAACGAAAGGGACATCTCGTCCTTGCTGCGCAGGTATTCCGGGCTGCCCGGCGCGGCGCCGGTGGGGAGGAGATAACCTGCCTCGTCGAGAAGGGCTGCGGCCTGGTCGGGGCTGTAAGGAGCAGCTTCCAGTCCGCTGGCGGAAGCCCAGCTCCAGGGAAACACCGGGCCGAATGCTACCGTGCCCTGTCCGCCGAGCACATGGTCGATGATCCACTGCCGGTTGAGGGCAAGCAGCAGGGCCTGCCGCACTTTCTTGTCTGCGAAGAACGGATGCTCGCTGCTCTTCAGATTGAGGAAGACGAGGGTGATGCGCGGGAGATGGGACGAGTGCAGATCGAGGTCGGGGAGCGAGAGGGCCCGGGCCAGAATCTCCGGACCGATCGCACTGATGCCTTGGACTTCGCCGCGCTCGTAGGCGTCCAGAGCCGAAGTCTCGTCGGGATAGTAGCGGAACTCCACGCGCTCGAGGAACGGGACCTGGCCGTAGTAGTCCGGAAAGGCGGACAGGCTGACCCCGCAAATGGCTCCGTCTTCCACGAGAAAGCGCTCGAAGCGGAAGGGGCCAGTGCCGACGGGTTGCAGGTGGAACGGATGATCGATCAAGTCCGCGGCACTCACGCCGCGCAGCAGATGGTCTGGCAGCAGGCCCATGGACAGGTAATCGAAGAAGGGTGCGAAGGGCTCAGGGAGTTGAAATTGGACTGTGTGCTCATCCAGGGGAATGACCCGGACCTGCTGCCACAGGGCGCCGAGGTCGGGCGGGCCCGGGTAGTCGGGGAACTGTAGCTTGGAGAAGGTGTAGACGACGTCGGCGGAGGAGACAGGGGTGCCGTCGTGCCAGAGGGCATCGCGCCGCAAGGCAAAGGTGTAGAGCGTGGCGTCGGCTGACACCGACCAGCTCTCGGCGAGATCGGGCACGGGTCGGCCGTTGGCGTCGTGGCGGACCAAGCCGGAGAAGATCAGCCGGTCGACGTCGCGGTCCACCTGGTTGAGGATGTCGAGCACCGGGTTGAGGCGCATTGGCGAACCGATGAGCGCCTCCACATACACGCCCCCGCGGGCAGGTTGGGATGCTGGCGTCTCCAGCCCCGGCGTCTGGCCAAGAAGCAAGCCGATGACCAGGAAGAGCCCGCCGATGGCGATCAAGAGCTGCCAGCGGATGTTGCGCATGGGGGATGGGACCGCGGCCGAGGGGGTGCGATGAAGGTCAGCCGGTCAGGCCGACGATGAGGATAGCCAGCAGGAAGAAGACGATGCTCAGGCCGATGGTGATGTTGAACAGGAGGCGCTCGATGCCGCGCCGGACATGAAAACCGGACCCGCCGTAGTCGCCACCGGTCAGACCTCCGAGCCCGGCGCCGCGGCTCTGCAGGATGATGGCGGCGATCAGGGCGACGGAGACAACGATCATCGCCAAGTCCAACGACGTCTTCATGCGCTCTCGACCTCCTCGCAAGCAAGGCGGGGATTATAGCAGACGGGCACGGCGCGGACAAGGTGAGATACGAATCGACTCAGCGCCGCTGTCCGATGCTGGACCGGAGGTAGGCCTCGATGAAGGTGTCGATCTCGCCGCCCAGCACGGCCGCCGTGTTCGGGGTCTCCACCTCGGTCCGGTGATCCTTCACCATCTGGTAGGGGTGCAGCACATAGGAGCGGATCTGGCTGCCCCACTCGGCCTTGATGTGTTCGCCTTTCAGACGGGCGAGCTCCTCCTCTTGCTGCCGCCGTTGCAGGTCCAGCAGCCGTGCGCGCAGGACGCGCATGGCGTTCTCGCGGTTCTGCGTCTGTGATCGTTCGTTCTGGCAGGTGACGACAATTCCGGTTGGCAGGTGGGCGATGCGGATGGCCGTCTCGTTCTTCTGCACGTTCTGGCCGCCAGCGCCGGCTGAGCGAAAGGTGTCGATGCGCAGGTCGGAGGGGTTGATAATGATTTCGTCGTCGCGCTCGACCTGGGGGTAGGCTTCGACGAGGGCGAACGAGGTGTGCCTGCGGTGAGCCGAGTCGAATGGCGAGAGCCGCACCAGACGGTGGACACCCTTCTCGGCCCTGAGGTAGCCGAAGGCATACTCCCCGTTGATGGCCAAGGTCGTGCTCTTGATGCCGGCCTCCTCGCCTTCGGTAGTGTCGAGGATTTCCGCCTGATAGGAGCGGCGTTCGGCCCAGCGGAGATACATGCGCTGCAGCATGGCGGCCCAGTCCTGAGCGTCCGTCCCTCCGGCTCCGGCGTGGATGGCCAGAAAGGCATTGTCGCGGTCGTAGGGGCCGGAGAGCAGCGCGGCGAGCTCGCGCCGGGACAGCTCTTCCTGCAGCGCAGTCGCTTCCGCTTCGATCTCCCGCATCAGCGACGGGTCGCCCATGGAAGCCAGCTCAAGCACCTCCCGGGCGCGAAGCTGAAGGGCGCGCCAGCTCTCCACCTCTTCCCGCAGCCGCGCCAGGCGGCGCATGGTGTCTGCCGCGCGTTCGGGATCGGTCCAGATTGCCGGGTCCTCGGCGGCCTTCGCGGCCTCGGCTAGTTCGACTTCTTGTCGGGGGATGTCAAAGACGCACCAGGAGGTCCTGGATGCGCGTTTCGGTTTCGCGAAGTGAGCTTACGAGTTCTTCCATGACTCCACCTGGCTCCTAGTCGGGTGTCAGTTCTGGGCCGTGCGTCCGACGGGCTCAAGTGCAACATCGCTGAGCAGCCCGTCGACGAAGGCCTCACGATCGAAAGGCTGGAGATCGCGGGGCCCCTCGCCGAGCCCGACGTAGCGAATCGGCAATCCGAGATCGCAGGCCACCGCGAAGCCGACGCCGCCCTTGGCGGAGGTATCGAGTTTGGCCAGGATCACGCCCGTCGCAGCGACGGCGTCCATGAAACCCCTTGCCTGCACCAGCCCGTTTTGGCCCGTCGTTGCATCGAGCACGAGCAGCACTTCGTGCGGCGCCCCGGGGATGACCTTGCCGGCCACACGGGCCACCTTGCGCAGCTCTTCCATCAGATTGTGGCGCGTATGCATCCTCCCGGAAGTATCGACGATCAGCACGTCCACGTCCCGCGCCAGCGCGGCCTGCGCCGCATCGAACACGACCGCTCCAGGGTCTGCGCCGGGCTTCCCGTGCACCAGCTCGAGGCCGAGGCGCTCGGCCCAGATGGCCAGCTGCTCGCCGGCAGCGGCGCGGTAGGTGTCGGCCGCTGCCAGGAGCACTCGCCTGCCGGAGTCCTTGAACAGGGAGCCCAGGCGAGCGACGCTTGTCGTCTTGCCCGAGCCGTTGACGCCCACCACCAGGATCACTTCCGGGCGAACGGACGGGCGGAGCGGAGGTCCGGAGTCGAGCCTGCCGAGGAGGGACGCTCGCAGCCCCTCTTTCAGGTCTTGCGCCTTCCCGCGTTCCTTCAGCTCATCAACAAGCGACCGGGCAAGGGCCGGACCCAGGTCTGCCTGAATCAGCGCGGCCTCGATCTGTGCCTCAAGTTCCGCCGTCCATGCGGGTGCTGCGAGCAGCGCCGAGAGGCGTGCAAATGCCGAGCGCCGCGTCCGACTGAGAGCCTGACGCCAATCCCTGCGGTTCACGGCGGGATTATACCATCCGCCGTGACGGCCCGTCGCGAGAGGAGGGCGCGGAGGACGGCTCGCGGCCAACGTGCAGTAAGAACCCTGGGCGTGCCGGGTCAGGGGTCCTGCATGGATCGGCCGACGAGGCGAGGCATGAGGTCTTGTTCGATCTGAGCGCGCAGCGCCTCGCGGGCCTGGCGGAAGCCTGCCAGTCGTTCCGCCTCAGCGCCCTGGACGCTCGAGGGGTCATCGACTGACCAGTGAAGTCGTTCACCGGCATGAGGGAAGATCGGGCAAGTCTCGTCGGCGTCGTCGCACACGGTGATGACGAGGTCAAACGGCTGGTCGAGGTAGGCCGTCAGCGTCTTGGACGACTGCCCGCGGATGTCGATGCCGATTTCGTCCATGACCGCGATCGCCTCAGGCCGCACAGAGCTGGCCACTGTTCCTGCGCTGTGCACCTCAAGATCCGGACCTCCTGCGGCGCGCAGCAGCCCTTCGGCGATTTGCGACCGGGCACTATTGTGCGTGCATAAGAAGAGGACCCTTCTTGGCCGCACGGATGTCCCTCCTACTCTGGCTTCTCTGAGTCATCCGGACGGGCAGCCCCCGGGAGCCGCGGCGAAGATCGCGATCGGGGGCAGGATTCAGCCGGCGAGATCGGTCAGCTGTTCCTCGACCGCCTGGATCTCGGCCTTGAGCTGGCGCAGGTACTCCTGAAGCTCTTCAATGCGCTCCTGCTTCGTCTGGAAGCGCCTGGCGAACCCTCGTCCGCCTTCGCACCGCTGGCAGCAGCAGGTGTGGTCAATGTTGCGATCGTGGCAACACATCGCGGGTCCCTCCTTCCGGGGTGACGGAATGGCGTTCGCGCCCAATCGTATCCTGCCGGCGGCCAACGGGCAAGAGGGTCGCCCAGGCCTCACAAGGGCACGTCAGGATCAATCGAACGGAGATGCTCACCGCCCGGCACGATGGTCGGGCGGCGAGCATCAACCGATCTGGCTGGGGGTCGAGGATTCGAACCTCGGCATACGGATCCAGAGTCCGCTGTCCTACCGCTAGACGAACCCCCAGCGCGGGCGCCATTTTACCACAGGCCCACACGCTATGTCGACGGGCAAGGGGGTGCGCTGGCCGAGCTGATGCGCGGCGCCGTTCAGCCTGCCATCTTCTCGAGCACTTCCGCTGCTCGGCGAATTCGAGCCAGGACTTCGGTGCGGCCGATGATCTGCATGCTCTCGATGAGGGGCGGACTGACCGGACGCCCGGTGACGGCGATGCGCAGGATGCCGAACAGCTGGCCGGCGGTCAGGTGCAGCTCGTTCGCCAGCTGGCGCAGAGGCTCCTCGGCACTGGCTGGCGAGATCTCGGGCAGAGAGGCCAGGACCGCAGCCGCGCGGCGCGCCGCTTCGGCGGACTGCGATGCCGTCATGCCCTTGCCGACAAGCAGCGCGGGATCCGGTGCAACCGTGGGGTGGAAAAAGAAGCCCGCGATCTCAGGCGCCTCGTCGAGGGTGCGGATGCGTTCCTGGATGAGTGGTGCCAGGCGCAGCAGTGTATCATCATCCGGCGTCAGGCCGGCCGCCTCGAAGAAGGGTCGCACCCGCCGAGCCAACTCCTGCTGGGGCAGACGCCGGATGTAGACCCCATTGAAATGGTCCAGCTTGCTGTAGTTGATCGCTGCCGGGCTGGGTGTAAGCTTCTCGAGGCGGAACTTCTCGATCAGCTCGTCCATCGTGAAGAGCTCCGTGTGGTCGTCGTAGGACCACCCCATCAGGGCGATCCAGTTGACGACGGCCTCGGGCAGATAGCCCAGGGCGCGCAGATCCGTGATGTAGATGGATTTCTCGCCGCCCTGGGCATCGACCGCATGGCGCTTGCTCATCTTCCCTTTGCCGCTGGGGTTGAGGAACAGCGAGAGGTGCACCCACACCGGCTCCTCCCATTCGAGCGCGCGCAGCACCAGGACGTGGAGCGGGAAGGTGGGCAGCCACTCGGAGCTGCGGAGCACGTGGGTGATACCCATCAGATGGTCGTCGACCATGGCCGCCAGGTGGTACACGGGCGTGCCGTCGGACTTGAGAAGGATGTAGTCGTCGAGGTTGGTGTTCTCGACCGTAATCGGGCCGCGCAGGAGATCGACCGCTGTGGTCGTGCCCTGGCGCGGAGTGCGGAAGCGAATGACATGCGGCTCCCCGGCGTCGCAGCGGGCCTGAGCCTGCTGCAAGGAGAGCGAGCGGCACAGACCATCGTAGCGCGGGGGCTCCTTGCGCCGCTGCTGCTCCTGCCGGACCTGCGCCAGCCGGTCCGGTGAGCAGAAGCAATGGTAGGCGTGGCCGCGGCGGACGAGCTCCTCGGCGTAGCGCTGATAGATCTCGCACCGCTCCGACTGACGATACGGCCCGCAGGGACCGCCGATATCGGGTCCCTCATCCCACTCGACGCCGAGCCAGCGCAGGCCCTCCATCAATTCCTGTTCCGCGCCGGGCACGAGCCGCTTGCGGTCGGTGTCTTCGATGCGTAGGATGAACTGCCCACCCGTCTGGCGGGCGAGCAGGAAGTCGTAGAGTGCAGTGCGTCCACTGCCGATGTGGGGGCGGCCGGTGGGGGAGGGGGCGAAGCGGACGCGTGCCGGGTGCAAGACCTTCATCTCGCTTCTTCGGGAGTTTCCTTCGGCTAGAACTCGATTCGCTTCTGGCGCAGCACGACGCTCTCCACCAGCCCGATGCCAAGCAGGCTGGCGACGAGCGATGAACCGCCGTAGCTGAGGAATGGAAGCGTCAGGCCCGAGACGGGAAACAGGTTCAGGTTCATGCCTACGTTGAAGGTGACCTGCAGCAGCAGGAGCGTCCCAACCCCGTAGCAGATCAGCCCGCCAAAGGTGTCGCGGGCTAGGCGCGCGGCGCGGAAGCAGCGGAAGATGACAAGACCCAGGAGCAGGAGCGCGGTGACCGCGCCGACGAAGCCAAACTCCTCCGAAAGAACGGAGAAGATGAAATCCGTATGCCGCACCTTGAGGAAGCGCAGCTGCACCTGCGTGCCTGAGCCGTACCCCTGCCCGAACCACCCTCCAGAGCCGATGGCGATCAGAGCCTGATTGACGTTGTAGGTGGCTCCGTACTGCGCTTCCGGATTCGGGAAGAGGAACTGGATCACGCGTGCCTGCTGGTAGGGCTGCAACAAGGGCCAGGCCGGAAAAGGCAGCAGGGCTCCCACGCCCAGCAGCATCGCCAGGTGTTGCGCGCGCAGCCCGGCCAACCAGGCGAGCGCCACCCAGATGACGGCCAGGATCAACGTCGTCTTCAGGTCCGGCTGGGAGAAGATCAGCATTGCCGGCACAGCCACCAGCAGCAGGCTGCGCAGCACGGTCTTGACCTGTCCGATGGACTCCTGGTTTCTGGCGAAGTAGTCAGCCAGGACCAGGATCATGATCACCTTGGCCACTTCGGAGGGCTGGACGTAGGCGATTCCGACGTTGAACCATCGAGCTGCGCCGAAACCGACGAAGCCCGCGGCCGGGATGAAGCCCAGCAGGGCGATGGTCACGAGGTACATCGGCCGGGCCAGCGCCGACCAGACGCGGTAGTCGATGGCAGCCGCAAGCATCACTACCACCAGGCCGATGGCGGCATAGATGGCCTGGCGCGGCACGAGCTCAGCCAGATGGACATTGCCGCCGATGGCCGACTGGATGAGCGCGACGCCCCAGATCGTGAGGACACTCACGGCAGCCAGCAGCCAGACGTCGAAATGACGCCACAGTCGGGAGGACGCTTGCATGGCCGACTCAGCCCGCCCCGCGGCGCCGGGCTCGAGGGGGAGCAAGGGGGATGTCGGCGACGAGGCGCTGCTGCTCGCGATCGCGCGTCAGGGTCACCTGGACGCCGCGCCGGTCGATTTCCAGGTGCTGCGAGAGGAGGCCAATGAGTTCGTCCTTGAGCATCTCCAGCTTGCCCGGGGACAGGTCGGCCCGGTCGTGGATGAGGACGAGCTGCAGTCTCTCTTTGGCGGCGTGAGCGCTGCGGCGCTGGCCGCGAAGCAGGTGATCGAAGAAGCTCATCGTCCTGCATCTCCCGGGCGGACCAGGCGCGCCAGCCGCCCGAAGAAGCCGTCGCGCGCCTCGTAGTCCTCGAAGGGGACATCCTCGCCCCGCAGGCGCCGGGCGATGTTGCGGAAGGCGCGGCCCGCCTTGCTGCGCTCGTCGAGGGCGGCCGGAGTGCCGCGGTTGGAGGCCACCAGCACCGTTTCATCCTCCGGCACGACGCCAATCAGCTCGATGGCGAGAACGTCCAGGATGTCGTCCGTGGCCAACATGTCGCCGCGGCGGACCATCTCTGGCTTGAAGCGGTTGACCAGCAGCCGGCCCGGGCCCTTCTCCTCGGCTTCGATCAGGCCGATGATGCGATCGGCATCGCGCACGGCCGACACCTCGGGGTTGGTGACGATGATGACAATGTCGGCGGGCGCGACGGCATTGCGAAAGCCCCGCTCGATGCCGGCGGGCGAGTCGATCAGCACCCAGTCGAATTCGGCGCGAAGCTCGTCCACTAGGCGGACCATGTCCTGCGGCGAGACCGCTGTCTTGTCGCGCGTCTGCGCAGCCGGGATCAGGTACAGGTTGTCCTGCCGCTTGTCCTTGATCAGCGCCTGACGAAGGCGGCAGCGCCCTTCGACGACATCGACCAGATCGTAGACGATGCGGTTCTCCAGTCCCATCACCACATCGAGGTTGCGCAGGCCGATGTCGGCGTCGAGGCACACCACCCGCTCCCCAAAGGAGGCAAGGGCCACTCCGATATTGGCGGTCGCTGTCGTCTTGCCGACGCCGCCCTTGCCTGAGGTGATCGTCACGGCCTTGGCAGTCATGGATGCGTTTCGTCCCTCCCGCGCTCAGCGGCGCTCCTGCTTCCAGCTCTCAGCCACCAGCTGCCCGTCGCGCACGAAGGCCATCTCCGGCCGAGCCTTCCCCCGGCGCTCGGGTGAGACCGCGATGTGATCGGCGATGCGCAGCTGCGTTGGCGACAGGTCCAGGGCACAGACCACGGCCTCGCTGTCACCGGCCGCCCCGGCGTGCACCACCCCCCGCAGTCTTCCCCACACGACGACATTGCCGCCGGCGATGATCTCCGCGCCCGGGTTCACGTCGCCGATGACGACGACGTGGCCGGGGTGGTGGAGACGGTGGCCGGAGCGCAGGGTGCGGGCGACGAGCACCGCGCCGTCGGCGGCGAGGTCCGTCGAGGGGGCGCGTTCATCGGCGGACGGTCCGCCCCCGAGTGCTGTGGCCAGCCCGAAATCCGCTGCTGCCGCGCGCGTCACCTCTGAGTCCGACAGCACCGCCCACAGCTGCACCTCACGGTCCGACAGGCTGTCGCGCAGCGCTCCCAGATCGGCTGCGCCCAACTCACGCTCGCCCACCTGCAGCGCCACGCGCGCACCCCGAAAGAAGGCGCCCTGCTGGTCGATGGTCTGCAGCAGCCCGGCCTGGACTTCGGGCCAGCCGCCGTCCGGCAAGGTGATGAGCAACCCGTCTCGAACGCCCTTGATCGAGATCGAGGCGACCATGCGGCACCTTGAGGGCGGATTATAGCATGCGGCGCCCTCGGGGCGACAGTGGGCGGGGGCTTGCGCCGCTGCCGGAAGGTCGAAGGACGCGGTCGCTTCCGCTAAGGAGCCCGTGCGGCGTCGATGGCCTTGAGGGCGAAATACGTCTCGAGCACCTGGCGCACGATCGGCCCCGATGTGACCGCGCCCTCGCCGCCGTTGTACACGAAGGCCACGACCGCGATTTCGGGGTTTTCATATGGCGCATAAGCGGCATACCAGGCGTGGGTTGGCCAGCGACCGGGGATGCATAGATCGCGCGCCAGGGCACGGGCGTCGCAGAACTCCCCGGTGCCGGTCTTGCCTGCTGAAGTGATGACCTCCGGCTCATCCGGGCCGGCAGCGCCAAGGCGGGCATATCGGTAAGCCGTCCCCTCGGGGTCGCTGACCACGCCGCGCATGCCTTCTTGCACCAGGCGGATCACCCAGGGCTCGACTTCGAGGTCGGACGTTCCCGGTGTGATCACGCCGTCGGTGAGGTCCCACAGCACTCGGGGTTCGAAGTGCTGCACAACATTTCCCTCACCGTCGAGGACATCGGTGACGACGTGCGGGCGGAGGACGCGGCCGCCATTGGCCAGGGTGGCAACCGAGGTAAGGACTTGCAGCGGCGTCGCCAGCACGAAACCCTGGCCGGTGGCGGCGTTGTAGGTGTCTCCGGTGGACCAGCTTTCTCCGAGGTTGATGCGCTTCCAGTCCGGGCTGGGGATCAACCCGCCGAGCTCTCCGGGAAGGTCGATGCCTAGAGTGCTCCCGTAGCCGAGGGCGCGCGCATACAGGCCGATGCGGTCGATACCCAGGCCGTCGCCCGGGATTTCGCCAGGGAAGCCGCCGCCGATCTTGTAGAAGAAGATGTTGCAAGATGCGGCCAAGCCGCGCAGGAAGCTCACCCAGCCATGGCCCTCCCTGTTCCAGCAGAAGAACTCCTTGGCGCGGCCCGGGTCAGTGGGGTAGTAGCGGTTGGCGATGGTGATTGTGCCCGGGTCGAGGATGCGTTGTTCCGGTGTGATGACGCGTTCGTTCAGGGCGCCGACGGCCGCGGCCAATTTGAAGGTGGAACCAGGGGGGAAGGTGGATCCGATGGCGTGGTTGATCAGCGGCGAGCCGGGATCGGCCTCGAGCTGGCGGAAGTAGTATTCGGGGATGAAGCGCGCCATCCGGTTGTTCTCGTACGTGGGGATCGAGACCATCGCCAGGATTTCGCCGGTCTGGGGGTTCATGGCGATGACAGCGCCGATGGAGGTGCGGGTCTCGCCGGCGAAGCGGTTGAGGAACTCCATGCGGTTGATCAGCGCGGCCTCGGCTGCCGCCTGGAGACGGGTGTCGATGCTCAGGCGCAGGCTGTAGCCCGGCTGGGGCGGCACAACTTCCCCGATCCGCCGCAGCACCTGGCCCGCGACATCGACCTCAACGGTCTGCTGTCCGTTGCGGCCTGCCAGCTCGTTCTGGTAGGAGAGCTCGATCCCCGAGTAGCCCACCCGATCGCGTTCGGGGCGGAAGCCGAGGGCGGTGTAGCGCTCGACCTGCGCAGCAGGGATGGGGCCGAGGTAGCCGATGACGGCTGCCGTCAATTCGCCCGTCGGGTAGGCACGCACCGCCACGGGAACGACGCTCACCCCGGGCATGTCCACCTGCTCCTCGCGCAGGATGCGAGCCGCCTCTTCCTCCACATCGCAGGCGACGGGCCAGGCGTCGTAGGGCCGATTGGTGAGGCCTTCCTCGACGAGCTGGATGATGCCTCGACCGGGAACGCAGGGCGCGGCCCGGGGGCCCTCCTGGTCGACCGGGACGCCCGTAAGGGCAGAGATGCGCTTGTAGATCGCCTCGATCTCGGCCTGGCTGTCGGGCAGCAGCGCCGGTGTGATCATCACGTTGAACTGCGGAACGTTGCGCACCAGCAGCACGCCGTTGCGGTCGTACATCACGCCGCGCGGGGCCGGGACGCTCACCGTGTCCTGACGGTTGTCGCGTGCCCTGTCGGTGAAATCGGCGCCATCGACAATCTGCAGCTGGAACAGACGGAGCACGAACGCGACCAGAAGCGCCGGCATCAACCAGTAGGTCACGCGCAGGCGCCAGACGGAGATTCGGTTGCCGCCTGTCGAGCGTTCCATCACACGGCCACCTGCGGTGGGAAGAGCAGCCGGTGCAGCGATACGGCGAGCTGCGAGGCGGGCAGCGCCAGCAGCAGATTCAGGAAGGTGCCGGGGAGCGCCACGCGCAGCAAGGCGTAGGTTGGGTCCATCGCGCGGCCGGCGAGGAGCAGCGCGGCGATCTCGGCTCCGTAGAAGAGGGCCGAGGCCATCAGGACTGCGGCAAGCGGCATCAGCAGGTGAGCGCTCCAGAAGCGGGAGGCGGCGATCGAAGTCAGGTAGGCGATGAGCGTCAGGATCAGCGTGCAGGTCCCGAACGGGTGACCCGACAGCAGATCCAGGAACAGGCCTCCGGCCAGACCCCAGGTCATGGCCAGCTTCGGCCCGGCCACCAGGCTCCAGCCGACCACGGCCAGCAGGACAGCGTCAGGCCGGCCGTCGAGCAAGCGAAGGTGGCCGAGGAGGGATGATTGCAGCGCAGCCAAGAGGCCAAGCAGGAATACGCCGATCCACGACGCCATTGGCTGCTACCGCGAGGGGAGCCCCTCCGGGAGGGAGGGGAAGTTGATGATGACCAAGACGATGCGCAGCCGGTCGAAATCGACGACGGGCTGGATAGCAGCCTGCTGGAAGATCTCGTAGTCGCGCCGACGCACGCTCACCACCTGGCCCACCGGGATAGTAGGAGGATAGCCACTGCCCAAACCGGATGTGACCACCAACTCGTCGGGAGTCACGTGCGCGTCCTGGCCGATGAGATCGACCCACAGTTCTCCGTTCGGCTGAGCGGCCGTGACTCCCTCGGCGCGCGATGTCTGCAGCCGCACGTTGACCGCAGCCTCGGGATCGATGATCAGCTGAACCCGCGACACTGTCGGATAGACCTCCACCAGACGTCCGACCAGGCCGCGCTCGGTGACCACCGGCATCCCCCGCATCAGCCCGGCATTGGAGCCGCTGCCGATCCAGATGGAACGCAGGAAGGGGCTGACATCCTGCCCCACGACGTTGGCAGCCAGGTAGCGGTTCTCCGGCCGGGTGCGGGCGTAGTTGAGGAGCGCCGACAGCACCTCGACTTCGGCCACCTGCTCCTGCAGTCGGATGACCTCCTGCTGCAGCCGCGCCACCTCGGCCTCGAGCTCCGCGTTGCGCTGGATCAAGCCGCTGACGTCGCGGGGCACGGTGGCGAAGTCGCGCACGGCGGCCACGCGCGCTGCAATCCACCCCTGCAGCTGGGACATCGGCCGCAGGGCCAGCCCGCGCGCTGGGTCGAGGAACCCGGCAAGGCTGAGCACCAGCAGGCCCGTGGCCAGCAGTACGAAGGATAGAACGGTCATGCTGCGAGCAGGAGGACGATTCATGGAAGGAGGGCGATCCAGGCGTGCGCGGCCATGAGCCTGCGGCCTCAGGCGCTGCCGTACTGCAGGCCGACGATGTAGCGGGAGTTGCGGTCGAACGCGTCCAGCAGCATGCCGGCCCCGCGCGCCACGCACGTCATTGGCTCCTCGGCCAACCAGATTCGCATGCGCAGGTCATTGCTGAGCCGCTCGACGAGCCCCTGGAGCTGCGATCCGCCGCCCGCCAGGCAGATGCCCGTCTCCATCAAATCGGCGATCAACTCCGGCGGAACCTCGTCAATCGCGTCTCGGATGGTGTCGATGATGACCTTCAGCGACCCCGAAAGCGCCTCGCGCACCTCGACCGATGAGACTTCGATCGCCTCCGGCAGCCCGCTGACCAGGTTGCGGCCTCGCAGCGTGAGGGTCTTCTCTTCCTTCAGTGGATAGGCTGAGCCGATGGCGATCTTGGTCCGCTCCGCCATGCGCTCGCCGATGAGGATGTTGTACTTGTTGCGGACGTACTCGATGATGTCCTGGTCCATCTCATCGCCAGCGACGCGCAGCGAGCGGGTGACGACCACTCCACCCATCGAGAAGACCGCCATCTCGGTCGTGCCGCCGCCGATGTCGACGATCATCGAGCCGCGCACTTCGGCGATGGGCAGCATGGCCCCCAACGCCGCCGCCGTCGGCTCTTCGATGAGGAAAGCCTCCCTTGCCCCGGCAGCCATCGTAGCGTCGTACACTGCCCGCTTCTCGACCTCGGTAGCCCCGGTGGGAATACCCACCACCACCCTTGGCCGGGGGACGGGAACGATGCTCTGCTCATGGGCCTTGCCGATGAAGTACTCGAGCATGGCCTCCGTGACGTCGAACTCGGAGATCACCCCGTCGCGCAGCGGGCGAATGGCGACGACGTTGGCCGGCGTGCGACCGACCATCTCCTTGGCCTCGGCGCCGATGGCCAGAATGCGCTTGGTCTTCTTCTCCATCGCAACCCAGGACGGCTCGTTGATCACAATGCCCTTGCCGCGCACGTTGACCAGGGTGTTGGCCGTGCCCAGGTCGATGCCGATGTCCAGGGAGAAGAGCCCCAGCAGCCAGTTGAGCGGATTGAAGCCCAACGCCCGAGCCCTCCTAACGGGATTCAGGGAACCGGTCGTCGAGTATACCACACGCCCGCCATCTCAAGTTATGTCAAAAGCTGTCGCCAGGTGGAATGCTATAATCCCGCGTCGATGGATCTCCTGCCGAGCGTGGCGGACTTCATCCGTCGCCACCAATTGCTTCGCCCTAAGGAACGGGTGGTGGCGGCCGTGTCAGGCGGGGCCGACAGTCTGTGCCTGCTCGACTGCTTGGCACGCCTGGGCTACGCCGTCGTCGTCGCCCATCTTGACCATCGGCTGCGGCCAGAGAGCCGCGACGATGCCGAATACACCCTGACCATCGCCCGGCACTACGAACTTCCGGCTGTGATGGCCCGCGAGGACGTGCGAGCCCTGGCACGCCGCGGCGTCTCCCTCGAACAGGCCGCCAGGCTTGTGCGATACCGGTTTCTGGTCCGGGCGGCGCGCGAGCATCGGGCCAGGGCCATCGCCACCGGTCACACGGCCGATGACCAGGCGGAAACTGTCCTCATGCACTTCCTGCGCGGGGCTGGCCCTGAGGGACTGCGAGGGATGCTGCCCTCGACCTCGCTGGATGACTGGTCGGACCTTCCGGGCGCGAGGGGCCTGCGGCTGATCCGGCCTCTGCTCGCCGTCACGCGGGACGAGACCGCTACCCACTGCGCCGAACGCGGGCTAACTCCTCGCCATGACTCGTCCAACCTCGACCTGGCCTTCCTGCGCAATCGCCTGCGCCACAACCTCCTCCCGGCACTCGAGGAATACAACCCGGAAATCCGCACTGCACTTTGCCGGACCGGTCGTCTCATGTCGACCGTGGCCGAACTCCTCGATCGGCTGGTTGACGGCGCCTGGAATGCGGTCGTCCTGGAGGCAGGGCAAGGGGCGCTCGCGTTCCGAGTGGCTGCCTTCCGCGAGCAGCCCGAGGCATTGCAGCTGGCGCTGATCCGCAAGGTGGCAAGCCGCCTGAACCAGCAGGCTCGCGAATTCCCGCTGGCGGCCGTAGACCGCGCCCGGCAGTGGATCCTGTCTCCGCCGCGCGGCGGAAGGACCTCGCTGGGCGGAGGCCTGGAGCTGTGGCATGTCGGACAGCAGGTGGTGATCGCCTCGCCAGGCGCCGTCATTCTCCTGCCCGAGTTCCCACAATTGAGGTCGCTCAGGCCCAGGCGTTTGCCGCTGCCGGGAACTACCATGCTGGCCTCCGGCTGGAAGCTGGAAGCCTCGATCGCGGCGCCGGGAGAGCGCCAGCCCCTGTCCGACCGGCGCTGCGTCGCCTTTGATGCCGACGAGCTGGAGGCCGGGCTGACCCTGCGCTCGCCCCGTCCCGGCGATCGGCTCGAGCCGATGGGAATGAGCGGGAGCACGAAGCTCTCCGACGTGTTCGTCAACCTGCATGTGCCGCGGATCACGCGTGAGCGTTGGCCTGTGGTGGCAGCGGGAGACCGTCTGCTCTGGGTGGTCGGGCTGCGGCGGTCATGCCATGCCCCCGTCGGGCGTCGAACGCGGCGGAGGCTGATGCTGCGCCTGGTGACGCCGGGCAAGACCGGACGGGCTTAAGCCGAAGGCTGATTGCGTTCA
>CAZNRD010000016.1:0-59497 GCA_964575425.1 uncultured Anaerolineaceae bacterium
AACCCACGACCTTCTCAATGCCATTGAGACGCGCTCCCAACTGCGCTATGGGCCCAGGAAACTCGCCTGTGGACCTGGCGGGATTCGAACCCGCGACCTCTTCAGTGCGATTGAAGCGCGCTCCCAACTGCGCTA
This sequence comes from uncultured Anaerolineaceae bacterium, assembly GCA_964575425.1. GTDB lineage: Bacteria > Chloroflexota > Anaerolineae > Anaerolineales > E44-bin32 > DATEAV01. Next base: position 136 of record CAZNRD010000016.1, read on the forward strand.
CAGGCCCTGGTCGAGAAACGCATTGTACCCTTGCCCGGAGGGGCTGTCAACGGGTTGTACGCATCGCGCTCAGGGGAAACGGTGTCTGTGTGCTCCCTCGCACTCTCACCCCATCCCGCCGGCGAGCAGGCACAACTCCTGACCAAGACCAAGCGTTGAGCTCTCCCTTACCACAACAGGGCAAGCGGCAACGAGATCCGCCAAGGTTTTGCGTAGCCTCCCATGTCCGGGAAAGTCGCGCGCGGCGCCAGCAAGGTACCATTTTCATTGGAAGAGGCCTTGACCGATGGCCCGCTTTGTACTAACATGTTGGTACAAGGCTGTCTCAGTAGGAGGCTTGGCTGATGAGGCGAGGCCCACGGCGATGGCGCAAAGGGACCGCACGACCAGATGCTGTCCACGACATCAACGTGGGCAGATGCATGCGGAGCCTCAGGGTGAACCAGGGCTACTCGCTCCGTGCGCTGGCGGACCGGTGTGGCTTGGCCGTCAACACCCTGAGCCTGATCGAGAACGGCAAGGTCTCCCCCAGCGTCAGCACGCTCCAGCGGGTGGCGCTGACCCTGGGCGTGCCGATGACGGCCTTCTTCGAATCTGAGCCGGCACAGGGCGAAGTTGCCCACCTCTCCGCACCGCGACGGCACAGGCTGGAATTCGCCCACGGATACCTGGAGGACCTGGGACGGGGCATGGCCGATCGGACCATGGAACCATTCCTCATCACCCTGAACCCTGATGCCGAGAGCGGCCCAGCTCCAATCGCCCACACAGGCCAGGAGTTCGTGTTCTGCCTCGAGGGCATCTTGCATTACTCGATTGAGGACCGCGTCTACGAGCTACACCCTGGGGACAGCCTGCTCTTCGAGGCGTCTCTGCCTCACCGCTGGTCGAACTCGCAGCCTCAGCCTTCCAAGGCCATCCTTGTGCTATGCCCGCTCGGAGGGCCGGGCCGGCCTGCCATGCAGCACTTCGGCGTTGCCCGCACACTCGAGGAGAGTCAGAGCCGGGGTCACTGACCCCTACATTCGGAGTGGACCATGAAAATCGCCGCAATCACAGAGGACGGGAAGACGATCAGTCAGCACTTTGGGAGGGCGCCGTACTACCTGGTGGTGACGGCGGATGACGGCAAGATTGTCAGCCGGGAACTCAGGGAGAAGATGGGGCATGCCCATTTCGCGAACGAGGCCCATGACCCGGAGCCCGGAGGCCAGGCGCACGGGACGGGACCGGCCGCGCAGAGCCGGCACGCACGAATGGCAGCCGCCATCTCCGACTGTCAGGTGCTGCTCTGCGGTGGCATGGGCTACGGCGCCTACGAAAGCATGCGCGAACGCGGCATACAGCCGATCGTGACGGACATTGAAGAAATCGATCAGGCGGTCGCGGCGTATATGGATGGGACCATCGTCGATCAGGTGGACCGCCTGCACTAGGAGATCCATCGCCACCGAAGGTGATCGGTCATGGTGAGGGTGGATGTCGAACTCTGCTCCGGCTGCGGAACCTGCGCGGAGGTCTGTCCGCGAGGCGCCTTGACACTGATCCATCAGAAAGCGGCCGTTGACACAGGTCGGTGCACGGGCTGCGCCATCTGCATCGACGCGTGTCCGACAGGCGCCCTCTCAGCGATCGCTCCGTTGGCTCCGACGCTGCCTGCGACGCGCTACCCTCTCAGGACGGGTGCGCCCGCTGTCGGCTCACGCAATCCTCCAATGTGGCTGACCGCGGGCAGGGCATTCGTCGAGCGCTGGCTGTTGCCCATGGCTTCGGACCGGCTGATTGGTCTGCTTGAGCGCCGCCTGTCGCCGGCCGCTTCGCCGGCAACAACTCAGGGCGACCGACCTGCGGTTGCAGCTACCGACATCCCCGGCCAAGCTCATCGTCATCGCATGCGTCGGCGCGGCGGCCAGCTTCGCATCAACTGATGTATGGAAAGGAGGACAGAATGCCAAGAGGGGATCGAACAGGACCATGGGGCGCAGGCCCCATGACCGGACGGGGCGCAGGCTACTGCGCCGGCTATCCTGCTCCTGGATTCGCCAGCGCCCCCGCCGCATTCCGGGGGGCCAGGTGGCCATGGGGCGGCGGACACGGATGGCGCCACTGGTTCCATGCCACCGGTCTGCCGTTCTGGGCGCGGGGTGGCTTCCCTGCGCCTTCGCCCGAACAGGAGCGAGAAGCGCTCAAGGCCCAGGCGAAGTGGATGGCAGAGGCGCTGGAGTCCATCAACAGGCGAATGGAGGAACTGGAGTCCAAGTGAGGGCGGCCTCTGCCTGCTTCGAGAGGCATGACCTCCGGGGCTGAGGCCGCGGCAACGGATCAGGAGAAACACCAATGGAACCACGGAATCCACCAGGAGCAGGTGGCCCGGGCGGGCGCGGGCAGGGACGTCGGGGCTGGGGAGGAGGGACAAAGCCAGGCTCTGGGTCAGGCGGCGAATGCCTGTGCCCGAAGTGCGGCCACCGCGTCCCGCACCAGGCCGGACAGCGCTGTCTGGATACGCCGTGCCCCAAGTGCGGCACGATGATGGTGCGCGCCTAGTCGCCTCGGACGAACCCACGGCGCGGTTGACTGTTCCGCGCTGGGCGCCATGCGCTCAAGGCAACGGGCGCAGTGCGGATGGCATCGACCGAGGACTCGATTCACATTCACAGAGGAGGAGTGATATGGGCACCAAAGGCAAGGAAATCGTTGGGCTGGACGTCAGTGAGGTAATCCGCGACCTCAATCGGGCCTATGCGGATGAGTGGCTGGCGGTATACGCCTACAACCACATGGGGCAGGTAGTCACGGGGCGACCCGCCGCCAAGCACCTCGCAGACCTTCTCATCGATACCTCCAAGGATGAGCTCGAGCATCAGCAGGAGCTCGCCGAGCGCATCGTCTCCCTGGGCGGCAAGCCGCTGGCCGACATCAGCAAGCTGATCGAGACGAGCAACGACGGATATCCGGCGCCGCCAGCCGATGAGAAGGACTTCGAGGCAATCGTGCGAACGGTGATCCAGGCCGAGCGCGGCGCCATCGAAGTCTACAACCGCCTGGCCGCCAAGACCCACGGCAAGGATCCCATTACCTACAACCTGATTGTCCACATCCTCGGCGAAGAGATCGAGCATGAGGATGAATTCGAAACGCTACTGAGCTGACCCGTGAAAATCCTCGTGACCACGCTTGCACCAGATCTCGACGCGCCAGTGGACCCGCGCTTCGGGCGAGCCACCTGCTTCGTGCTGGTGGACAACGAGACGATGGCCTGGGAGGCGCATTCCAATCCAGCCGTGGACGCCCCCGGGGCCGCGGAGTTCGCGGCCCGGCTTAAGCCACAGGCTGTCGTCAGCGGCGCGTTCGGTCCGAACGCCTTCGCTGCCCTACAGGCTGCCGGGATCGAGATGTACCTGAGCGGCGGCTCCAGCACAGCCCGGCAGGTCGTTGCCGACTTCCCCGCCGGCAAGCTAGAAAGCGCAGGTGCCGCCTCCGGGCCTCGCAGGCGTGGATGAAGGGCGAGCAGCACCGCTCCGCATCGCGGTGGCAAGCGGCAAAGGGGGGACTGGCAAGACGACCATCGCCACAAGCCTGGCGCTCAGCCTGGCAAGGAAGAACGACGGCGCCGGCTCAGCCCCCCTGCTGCTGGACTGCGACGCAGAGGCGCCCAACGCGCATGTGTTCCTGGCGCCGAGGCTGACGCGGCGGGAACAGGTATCGATTCCGATTCCGCGCGTGCATGAGCAGCGATGCACAGCGTGCGGGCGGTGCTCGGAGGTGTGTCAGTACCACGCCATCGCCGTCCTCGGCAACAAGGTGTTGGTGTTCCCGCAGCTCTGCCATGGCTGTGGAAGCTGCTCTCGCCAGTGCCCCGAGCAGGCACTCGAGGAAGTCCCGTCGCCCATCGGCTTCCTCGAATCAGGAGAGGCCAGAGCCGGCATCGCCTTCGCACACGGCGTGCTGACCGTCGGCGAACCTATGGCCGGGCCGATCATCCGCCGACTCAAGCACTGGTTCCCAACCCGACCGGAGCAGACAGTCATCCTCGATTGTCCTCCGGGAACCTCCTGCCCCATGGTCGAGGCGGTGCGGGGAGCAGACTTCCTGTTGCTGGTGACCGAGCCAACACCCTTCGGCCTCCACGACCTGAGGCTGGCTGCTGAGGTCGCCCGACAGCTCGACATGCCGTCCGGCGTCATCATCAATCGCGACCAATCTTCGGACTATGTGCAGGTCGATGAGTTCTGTGCCTCACAGAACCTTCCGATCCTCTTGCGCATCCCCTTCGACCGCGGCATCGCGGAGGGCCTGGCGCGCGGCAAACCCCTGACCAGCATCCGGCCGGAATACTGCGAGCACCTGCGCGGCGTCTTCCGCAGCATCACTCAGGGCATAGCAGGACGGAAGCACCCCCAACCCTTGGCAGCAAGACCCGGCGGCCAGAGCGAACAGGCGCACGACTAACGATGAAACAGCTGGTGATCCTGAGCGACAAGGGCGGAACCGGAAAGACGAGCGTCGCCGCCGCGTTCGCTCACCTCGCCCATGGGAAGACGCGTCCGCACCAACCTGTTCTTGTTGACGCCGACGTGGATGCCGCCAACCTGGATCTCGTGCTCCGGCCTGAGCGACTCGAGAGCCATGAGTTCTTCGGTGGTGCGCTCGCCGTCATCGACCCCGATCGATGCCAGGGCTGTGGAGTGTGCGAGGAGATTTGTCGTTTCGGGGCGATCCTTACTCCCCGCATCACGGCCTCGGGTCGATTCGAGGTTGATCCCATTGCATGCGACGACTGCGCCGCCTGCGCCTTCGAGTGCCCGGATGGCGCAATCTCGATGCAGTCCCGGCTCGCTGGGCACTGGTTCCAGTCCCAGACCCCTTATGGTCGTCTGTTCCACGCCGAACTCCGACCCACGCAGGACAACTCCGGCAAGCTGGTGACACTGATCAAGCAGCACGCTCGTCTGCACGCGATCGAGACGGGAAGTCCGATCCTGATTGTGGATGGTCCTCCAGGCATTGGCTGCCCGGCCATCTCCGCCGCCGCCGGTGCCGACCTGGCGTTGATCGTTGCTGAGCCAAGTGCCTCCGGGATCCACGATATGGTCCGCATCCTGGAGATGACCGCGCACTTTCGCCTCTCCTCCTGGGTGTGCATCAACAAGGCAGATCTGTACCCGGCGGGTGTGGAACGGATCCAGGCTGCCTGTGGCGAGAGGGGCGTGCAAGTCGCTGGCTGCCTGCCGTACGACGAAGCGGTGACGCGTGCCATGGTGCGGGGTGAACCGGTGACGGTTCACACGCCCAACGCGCCGGTGAGCCAGGCGTTGGACGCCTTGTGGCAGGCATTGATGGCAAAGCTCGATCGATCTCTGGGAGAGACGCTACGTCCGTCTCTTGTGGCTGCAGGATGACGCCGCCCTTTCCAGCCCCAACCACCAGGGCGAGAGCGGGGACAACATGGATCGGAGCGAGCAACTGAGACTGGCGATCTTGAACCGACTCGGCTCCGTGATGGACCCGGAGACGGGCGTTGATGTCGTGCGCATGCGGCTTGTGGAGGATCTCACCGTGGATGACCAGGGCGCGGTCTCATACCGATTTCGCCCCTCCTCGCCACTGTGCCCCATAGCCATCCCGCTTGCCGCAGATATTCAGCGCGCCGTGGCTGAGGTTCCGGGGGTGACTAGCCAGAAGATCGAGATCGTCGGCTGGATCGGTTCCGAGGAGTTGACTAGGCTGCTGGAGCAGGCGCTCTCCGATAGAGCGAAGCATGGGAAGGCGTAGATCACGGAAGACAACACGGGCATCCGCGGCACGGGGAGCATGAGCCTTCGGGCCTCAATCATCCAGCTAGGCCCACAAGAAGCGGGCTTGCCCCTCGTCGCCGCCCAGCCTCAGCACGTGCGACCACGCCTCCCAGGGAGGATTCGTGATGACTGACGCGGCCGAGACCATGTACGTCTTTGGGCCGGCCCCCTCGAGGCGCCTGGGCAGAAGCCTCGGCATCAACAACATCCCCCCAAAGGAGTGCACCTATTCCTGCGTCTACTGCCAGATCGGCCGGACGCTGCGCCTGCAGCGAGCGCGCCGCCCATTCTACGAGCCGCAGGCAATCGCCAATGCGGTTCGAACGAGAGTCCAACACGTCCGGAGCCAGGGCGGTGCCATCGACTACCTGACGTTTGTCCCCGACGGCGAACCAACCCTCGACGTCAACCTCGGACGCGAGGCTGAGCTGCTGCACGATCTGGGAATCCCCATGGCCATCATCAGCAACAGCTCTCTCCTCTGGCTCGACGATGTCCGGCGGGACCTAGCCGCGATGGATTGGGTCTCCCTCAGGGTCGACACAGCCCGGCCGGAGACCTGGCGCAAGGTCAACCGGCCTCACCGCTCCCTCGATCTGGGCGCCGTGCTTGACGGCATCCGGGCCTTTGCAGATGACTTCGCTCGCCGACTGGTGACCGAGACCATGCTGGTGCGCGGCCTGAACGATTCTCCTGGTGAAGTCGAGCACGTGGGGGGTTTCCTGGCCACGGTGAAACCCTCGGTGGCCTACCTCGCCATCCCCACCCGCCCTCCGGCCGAGACGTGGGTGACAGGTCCCGACGAGGAGACACTTCACCAGGCCTATCAAGTCTTGCGACAGTGCGTCGGGAGGGTGGAGTTCCTCACCGCCTACGAGGGGACCGAATTCGCCGCGTCCGGCGACGCCGAGCGCGATCTCCTGAGCATCACGTCTGTGCACCCGATGCGCGAAGACGCGGTGCAGGCCCTGCTCCTGCGCCAGGGGGAGAGCTGGGAGACCGTCGAGCACCTCCTCCAGCAGGGGAAGCTGGTGAAGCTGACATACGAGGGGGCCACGTTCTTCATGCGACGACTTCACTAGTCAGAAGGCCGGGAGGAAGGTCGCCTCAAGAGGACACGCATGACGATGAGGAAAGCAAGGGCAAAGCCCCGGTTTCCCAGGCCTTTCGCACGACGGGCGGTTGCGCTTGCCCTCATCCTGTTTCTGGGCCTGCTCTGCCTCGGCCACCAGTTCCTTCCGCTGCTCCTCGCGCAGCTCTTCAGCAACAATACGCAGACCGCCACATCCATGCAGTAGCGGACCCCATCGCCAACCGCTTTCTCCCCAATTGGCCAATCGGGGCTTGGCACACCCTCGATCAGCCCTTCGCCCGCCGCACCTATGGAGCCAACCTCATCCGTGATCACGCTGACCGTCCTGTACGACAACAACCCCGCCGACCCCCGGCTGACGACCGCCTGGGGATTCGCCTGTCAGACGGTGGCCTGATCGGCAACCACTTCTCTGGGAGGGGCCCGCGTGAGGAGTTGTGCTCCAGTCGACAACCAGCTCCTCCTTGGTACCGACAGCATGCAAGGGCGGCTTGAACCATGGCATAATCTTCATAGCCAGGAGGAGGCCATGAGCGACCGCCCGATCGAGTCTCTGCTGGACGAACGTCGCACTTTCGCCCCGCCGGAGGCGTTTCGGAGCCAATCGAATGTGGCAGACGAAGCGGTCTACGAGCGGGCCCGGCGCGACCCCGAGGGGTTCTGGGCCGAGGCCGCCGAGGAGTTGCACTGGTTCCGGCGATGGGACCAGACCCTTGAGTGGAACCCCCCTTACGCCCGGTGGTTCATCGACGGCCGCACCAACATCGCCTACAACTGCCTGGACCGCCACCTGAGCGGCCCGCGGCGTAACAAAGCCGCCATCCTCTGGGAGGGCGAGCCCGGCGAGCAAACGGTCCTCACCTATTGGGACCTCGCCCGAGAGGTCAACCGCTGCGCGAATGCCCTGCTGGCGCTGGGCGTCCGGCGCGGAGACCGGGTGGCCCTCTACATGCCCATGGTCCCCGAGCTGCCCATCGCCATGCTGGCCTGCGCGCGCATCGGTGCCGTGCATACGGTGGTCTTCGGGGGGTTCTCGGCCGAAGCCTTGCGTGATCGCATCAACGACGCCAAGGCCCGGCTGGTCATCACCGCCGACGGCGGCTACCGCCGCGGGGCCATCGTCCCGCTGAAACGCAACGTGGACCAGGCTGTGGCCGAGACGCCCACGGTGCAGCATGTCCTGGTCGTCCGGCGCATCGGGGAGGCCGCGGCCATCCACATGACCGAGGGGCGTGACCGCTGGTGGCACCGGGCCCTGGACGGCATGCGGCTGGACTTGCCGGCCGAGGATATGGACAGCGAGGATCTGCTCTACATCCTGTACACCAGCGGGACCACGGGGAAGCCCAAGGGGATCGTCCATACCACGGGCGGGTACATGGTGGGGACAGCGCTGACCACGCGGTGGGTCTTCGACCTCAAAGAGGATGACGTCTATTGGTGCACCGCCGACATCGGCTGGGTCACCGGCCATTCCTACGTCGTCTACGGCCCGCTGCTGAACGGCGCCACGGTGGTGATGTACGAGGGCACGCCTGATTGGCCAGAGCGCGACCGCTTCTGGGCCATCATCGAGAAGTACGGCGTCACCATCCTGTACACCGCGCCCACCGCCATCCGCACCTTCATGAAGTGGGGCCCCGAGTGGCCGGCGCGGCACGATCTCTCCACCCTCCGCCTGCTGGGCACCGTGGGCGAGCCCATCAACCCCGAGGCGTGGATGTGGTACCGCCGCTACATCGGCAGCGACCGCTGTCCTGTGGTGGACACCTGGTGGCAGACCGAAACCGGCATGATCCTGATCTCGCCGCTGCCTGGGATGACCACGTTGAAACCAGGCTCGGCGACCCGCCCGTTTCCGGGCATCGAAGCCGAGGTGGCGGATGACCAGGGCAACCCGGTCCCACCCGATGTGGGCGGCTACCTTGTCCTCCGCCAGCCCTGGCCGGCGATGCTGCGGGGCATCTACGGCGATCCCGAGCGCTACCAGCAGATCTACTGGAGCAGGTTCCCCGGGGCGTACTTCACCGGCGACGGCGCGCGCCAGGACCGCGACGGCTACTTCTGGCTGCTGGGCCGCGTGGATGACGTGGTCAACGTGGCAGGGCATCGCATCGGTACCATGGAGGTGGAGAGCGCGCTGGTCTCGCACCCCTCCGTTGCCGAGGCAGCGGTGATCGGGGTAGACCACGAAATCAAGGGGCAGGCGCTGGCCGCCTTCGTCACACTCAAGGAGGGCACTGCGCCCGAGCAGGCCACCGTGGATGTCTTACGAGCCCATGTCGCCGAGAAGATCGGCGCCATCGCCAAGCCCGACCGCATCCTCTTCACCGCCGACTTGCCCAAAACCCGCAGCGGCAAGATCATGCGCCGGCTGCTTCGCGACATCGCCGAGGGCCGTGTTCTGGGTGACTCCACTACCCTGGCGGATCCAGCGGTCGTGCAGAGCCTGCGCCAGCGCTACGAGGAGGAGAGCTAGGCACGCCCCCCACCGCCTCACCGGGCGGCGGTAGTTGCCCGGTCTGCCAGCTGCCCAATTGCATGCGAACACCGGCTTGCTTCCAAGCCACTGCGCCTCTTGCACCTGACAGGGCGTGGCTGACATCTCCCATTGAGGGATCAACAATCACCCGGGAACGCAATCATTGTCCTTGACAGATTCGCAGGTCGACATCCGTGGGAGTCGCGCTGGTGTAGAATCGGAGGCGGACGGCGTGCCTGAGCAGCCGCGTTTTCATCTTCGACCCGCATAGGAGGTTGTTTTGTTGACCGGCGAGGGTTCTCAACGCGAACGCGGCGTCTTGGTCTTGTTTGGGACGGTGGTCTTCGCCGTCGTCCTTCTGCGAACAGCCTGGGTGAGTGATGATGCCTACATCACTCTGCGCACGGTAGACAACCTCGTCAACGGTTATGGGCTTACATGGAACCCCGCGGAACGGGCTCAGGCCTACACACACCCGCTGTGGCTGCTACTCATCACGCCGGCCTACGCTGTGACCAGAGAGAGCTATCTGACAACAACCGTGCTCTCAATCCTGTTTTCCCTGCTTGCATTCGCCCTGGTCGGAGGAAGGATTGCACGCGAGTGGTGGGGCTCGCTCATCGGCATGACCATTCTTCTGCTGTCCAAGAGTTTCATTGACTACTCAACCTCGGGTCTCGAGAACCCGGCGACCCATCTCATCCTCGCCCTGTTCTTGATCATCTACCTCGGCACTGCCTCGACGCACAGCCGTTGTCGGCTGTCCTTGTGCGCGTTGCTCGTAGCCCTTGCCGGCCTCAACCGACTGGATGCCCTCCTTCTTCTGACGCCCGCCTTGATCTTCGAGGTGGCACGTTCGCCGGCGATCCGCAAACGGGTCCCCATCCTTGTGGTCGGCTTCCTTCCACTGATCGCATGGGAACTCTTCTCGACGTTCTACTACGGATCACCCCTACCCAACACGGCCTACGCCAAGCTGAACACCGGTGTGCCAACCAAAGACTTGGTCGAACAGGGCAGCCTGTACTATCTGGACGCACTGGAACGGGATCCCCTCACCATGGCTGTGATCGCGGCAGGAATAGCCATTGCACTTGCCAAGGGCTCCGCACGCCATCGGTGCTTGGCCACAGGCATACTGCTGTACCTGATCTACATACTGATGATCGGTGGCGATTTCATGAGCGGGAGGTTCTTCTCGGCACCGCTCCTCGTCGCAACCGTACTCCTCATGGAGGCACTTCTCACCGAGACACCGAGCACCAAATCGATTATCCTTGGGCTGACCATCATCATGGGATTCGCCTCTGCAACCCCGACATTCACGCGCGACTCCACATGTGCTCGCACCGGACCTCGCTTCAACGGGATCGAAGATGAACGGTGCTTCTACTACGAAGGAGCTGGCTTGCTGCGACTCGTTCGGAACGTGCCCAGGCCCCCACACGAGTGGGCAGAACTGGGGCGAGCATTGCGACAGGAAGGGGCAGGAGTGGAAATAGGTTCCGCGATCGGATACCTGGGCTTCTTTGCCGGCCCTCGCGTTCACATCGTCGACATGATGGGACTGGCCGACCCGCTTCTTGCCAGGTTGCCCACGTCTGACCTTGAGAACTGGCGCATCGGCCACTTCCGACGGGACATTCCTGACGGGTACATCGAGAGCATTCGGACAGAGGAGAACCGCATCGCCGACGCCGACCTGGCCCTCTTCTATGACAGGATCCACCTGATCACCGCGGGAGACTTACTTGACCCCGAGCGGCTCCGCGCGATCTGGGAGCTCAACACGGGCCAATACGCCCAGTGGATCCGCAGTTACCTCGAACGGGCCGCCCATGTGAGCCCCGATTCAAGCGACCGTTGAACCAAAGGCGCCGCCCAGCAGGTACATCAGTGCTGCAATCTGGCTAGGGTTTCATCTCGAACTCGTGGATTCGCACGGGGCCCTCACGCATGGCGAAGCTAATCGGCTGCTGGAACGGGTGCGCTACGGTGGGGTGGGAGCCGCAATGGACTTCAGCGAGCATCTGTTCCTGGCGGCCGAGGCTCGGCTGGGTCTGAGTCATGGGCGGCGTCTACGATCGATCGGGGATGGCGCTGATTGAGTTGAGGCCTCGACCGGCCGCAACCGTCCGTGCGCCACCGGCGCTCGCGTTCGCCTCGGTTTGCTGACACTCGACTGCCCGGCTATAATCCGCCATCTCTCCGGAGGTGCTCGTGATTGCCCATCGCTGGCAGCGCCTCGACCAGGCCCTTCGGTCCAGCGGGCTGAACGCCCTGGCTCTGAACCCGGGACCCACGCTCTACTACCTCACTGGCCTCTCCTTCCATCTGATGGAGCGGCCGGTGATCGGCCTGTTCACTCCCGCGCAATCGCCTTGCCTTGTCCTCCCCGAACTGGAACGGGACAAGGCGCAGGCCGGCGGCCTCGGGCTACGCCTTGCGGCCTACGGCGAAGACGAGCCCGCTCGCGCACAGGCCCTTCAACGCGCGCTACATTCCCTCTCCCTTACCCACGCCCGCATCGGCATCGAACCTCTGCGGATGCGAGTGATGGAGCTGCGGCTTCTGCAGCAAGCCGCCCCGGAGGCCGAGTTCATCCCGGCAGACGACGTCATCGGCGCTCTGCGCCTCATCAAAGATGCAAGCGAGATGGACGCCATGCGCCAGGCGGTGCGGGTTGCCGAGGCCGCCCTCGAGGCCACCCTGCCCGAGATCCGACCCGGCATGACCGAGCGCCAGGTGGCTGCCTCACTCACCATCCACCTCCTGCAGGCAGGCTCCGAAACTGAGCTTCCCTTCTCGCCCATCGTCGCCAGCGGACCCAACAGCGCGCTTCCCCACGCCGTGCCGACCGACCGCAGGCTCGAGCCCGGCGACCTGCTCCTCATCGACTGGGGGGCGACCGTGCGCGGCTACGTCTCGGACCTGACGCGCACGTTCTGCCTCGCTCCCATCTGCGCCGAATGGCGCCGCCTGCACGAGATCGTCGAGCAGGCCAACGGCGCGGGGCGCGAGGCCGCGCGACCGGGAGCAGTTTGCGGCGACGTCGACCGCGCTGCACGTGTCGTCATCGAATCCGCCGGACACGGCGATGCCTTCCTCCACCGCACTGGCCACGGCATCGGGCTGGAGGCGCACGAGCCACCCTTCGTGCGCGCCGACAGCGCCGAGCGCCTCGCTTCCGGCATGACCTTCACCATCGAGCCCGGCATCTACTTCCCCGGCAAGGGCGGCATTCGCATCGAGGACAACATCCTCATCACGCCGCTGGGCAGCGAATGCCTCACCACCCTGCCCCGAACCCTGAGGGAAATCGGATGACCACCATCATGCAAGGCGCAGAACCGTTCTATCTTCACGGCGGGCGCACGGGCTGCCTCCTGATTCACGGCTTCACCGGCACGCCGCGCGAGATGCGCTTCCTCGGCCAACATCTGGCGCGCGAAGGCCACAGCGTCCTCGGCGTGCGCCTCTTCGCCCACGCCACGCGACAGGAGGACATGCTGCGCGCCCGCTGGACCGACTGGTACGCATCGGCGGAGGACGGCTACCACCTGCTGCGAGAACAGACCGATGCCGTGATCGCCATGGGCCTGTCAATGGGAGGCGTCCTGGCACTGCTCATGGCCGCCTGCCTGCCCCTGGCCGGCGTGGTGGCCATGTCGACTCCGTTTTTCCCGCCGGACCCTCGCATGCGCCTTCGCCCCCTGGTCTCGTTGATCTCACCTTTCTGGCGATTCGCCAAGAAAGGCCCGCCGGACTGGCACGACCCCCAGGCGGCAGTTGGCCACCTCGAGTATCCGCTGGCACCCGTGCTCGGTGGCGCCGAGCTGTGTGACCTCCTGGCCGAGCTCCGCCGCTCGTTGCCGTCGGTCACCTGTCCGGCCCTGATCGTCCATTCGCGCGGCGACCTCACCGTTCCGGCGTCCCACGCCGAAGCCATCTTCGCCAACATCGGCTCGGCACAGAAAGAACTGCTTTGGGTTGACGACAGCGGCCATGTCGTCACCTGCGACGCGGAGCGCGAGCGCGTCTTCGCCGCCGCTGCCGCGTTCGTGCGCCGGCTTGGAGGCACCACCGCGTGAGCGCGCTCACCCGTGGCGCCGAGCCCTTCTTCTTCGCCAGCGGACCCACCGGCTGCCTCCTGGTCCATGGCTTCACCGCTTCGCCGCAGGAGATGCGCGGCCTGGGTGAGCACCTGGCCCAGCAGGGCCACACCGTCCTGGGCGTGCGCCTGTTCGCTCACGGCACGCACGTGCCCGACATGTTGCGCGCCCGCTGGACGGATTGGTATGCCTCGGTCGAAGACGGTTGCTGGTTGCTTCGCGGCGGCACTGAGCGAGTGGTTGTGGTCGGGCTGTCACTGGGCGGCGTCCTGTCGCTGCTGCTGGCAGCTAAGCAGCCTCTTGCCGGGGTAGTCGCCCTCTCCACCCCCCACAGCGAGAAGCGGGACATCCGCTTTCATGCAGCGCGCCTGCTGCGCTGGCTCACCCCCTACTACCCCAAAGGGCCGCCGGACTGGCGCGACCCGGAAGCCGGCAAGAGCCGCGTCGCCTACGACGTCTACCCGCTGGCCGCGCTGGCCGAGGTCTCCAGGGCCATGGCTGCCATGCGCGCCGCGCTGCCGCGCGTCACCGTGCCGGCGCTTCTGATGCACTCGATCGAAGACGACTTCGTCCCTCCCGAGAACTCACGGCGCATCCTGCTGACCCTGGGCTCCAGCGACAAGAACTTGATCCTGTTCGAGGACAGCAATCACATCCTCACGCTCGACCGCGCCCGGCAGCAGGTGTACCAGCACGTGGCGGACTTCGTGCGCCGACTGGACGGCCCGACCCAATGAACAGAGATTTGCGCCTGGTGATGGTCTCCCTCTTCATCTGGGGCATCGGCGAGGGGATGTTTTTCTACTTCCAGCCACTGTATCTCAAGCAGCTGGGCGCCGACCCCGTGCAGATCGGCGCGATTCTGGGCGCGGCCAGCCTGGCGATGACCCTGGCGCACATCCCGGCCGGCGCCCTGGCCGACCTGCTGGGGCGCAAGCAGCTCATGGCGGCCTCATGGACCCTGGGACTCGTCGCCACGTGGATTATGTTCCTGGCTCCCAGCCTGCCGCTGTTCGTGGTGGGCATGCTCGGCTACTGGACCACATCGTTCGTCATGTCGCCGATGGCCAGCTACATCACGGCGGCGCGGGGGAACTGGACCGTCGGCCGCGCCCTGACTACCGTCTCCGCCGGATTCAACCTCGGCGCCACGCTCGGCCCACTTGCGGGCGGCCAGATCGGCGAGCAGTTGGGGCTGCGCGCCGTCTATGGTGTGGCGGCTGTGCTCTTCGTCTTCAGCACCCTGGCAATGCTTGCCATCCGCCATCAGCCTCCGGAGCCGCATGACGGTGGATCGCGCTACCGCTCTCTGCTCGGCCGGCCTCGCTTCCTCGGCTTCCTCGGCCTGGCGGCCGCCGTCGTGTTTGGCCTGTATCTCAGTTGGCCGCTCACCCCGAATTTCCTGCAGCAAGTGCGCGGCGTGACGCTGGCTCAGATCGGCGTCTTCGGCTCCTTCAATGCCCTTGGCATGGTGGCGCTCAACCTCTCCATTGGCCGCCTGCCTCCGCGGCTGGCCTACGTACTCGCGCAGGCCATGGTGGGGCTGTCGGTACTTCTCCTGTGGCATGGCACCGGTGCACCCTGGTTCGCTCTTGGTTACTTCCTGGCCGGAGGCTTCCGCACCGCACGCGCCATGGTGACGGCCGTGGTGCAGACGCTGGTCCAGCCATCAGAGATGGGACTGGCTTACGGCCTGGCCGAGACCGCGCAGAGCGCGGCGATGGTCGGAGCAGCGCCGCTCGCCGGTCTGCTCTATCATCAGCGGCCTGACCTCCCCTTCCCTGTCTCCCTGGCCCTGATCACTGTCCTGCTGATCCTCTCGCTGCGGCTGACACCCCAGACGCATCCAGCCTCCGTGGCGCCAGAACCCGCGCTGGCTTCCGCTTCAGACCTCGGGAGGGAGAGTCCATGAACGAATGGCTGAGTTGGGGCGTGCCGATCATCGTCTGGCTGCAGGGGCTGGGCGAATGGCTCCAAGCCCCGATGGAGTTCTTCACCTTCCTCGGCACCGAGGAGTTCCTCATGCTCGTCATGCCCGCCGTGCTGTGGTGCTTCGACGTCGGCCTCGGGGTGCGGCTGGGCCTGGTCCTGCTCACAAGTGACGCGGTCAACGGTGCCCTGAAGCTCGCCTTCGGCTGGCCCCGTCCTTATTGGGTGAGCGATCAGGTCCGTGCCCTGAGCAGCGAGACGTCCTTCGGCCTTCCTTCCGGCCATGCTCAGAACGCGCTAGCGCTCTGGGGACGCCTGGGGGCGGCCATCCGGCGGCGCTGGGCCGTTGCCCTGCTGGCATCCGTGATCTTCCTCGTCTCGGTATCTCGCCTGTATCTCGGCGTCCACTTCCCAACCGACATGCTGGCTGGGTGGCTCGTGGCGGGCCTGTTGCTGTGGGCCTTCTTGCGCTGCGACGAGGCCGGGCGACGGTGGCTGGCGCGGCTGCGCCCGGGCCAGCAGGTTCTCACCGCCCTGCTCGTATCCCTGCTCCTGTTGGGCGTGCAGCTGGCGATCTACCAGTTCACCGCCGGGCGCGACATACCTGCGGCATGGGTTGAGCGAGCGGCGGCAGCAGCCCCTGGCGCCGAACCGATCCATCCGCGCAGCCTGGAGGGGATGTTCTCCGGGAGCGGCGTGTTCTTCGGGCTTGGCGCAGGGGCAGCGCTGCTCTACGCCTGGGGCAAGTTCAATCCGAAGGGCCCCGCCTGGAAGCGACCGGCTCGCTACGCTCTAGGGCTTGTCGGCGTTTTGGCTCTGTGGATGGGTCTGAGAGCGGTGCTCCCCGACGGCGAGACCCTGCTGGCGCTCACCCTGCGTTACCTGCGCTATGCCGCGGTCGGCATGTGGGTGACCTACCTGGCCCCCCGCCTCTTCGTCTGGCTTCGATTGTCCTGACCGCAGCGCCACGCCATCCCGGCGCGACGCAAGAGCGGTCTCTCTGCGAGACCGCACCCTGCGTCATTTCAATTCGCGCCACAGGAACCAGTGACCGCCCCGGTCGGCGGCGGACTCCGGCGCGCGGTCGTAGTACAAATCGAACATGCGCCCGCAGTCGGTGCGAACCCTGAAGTAGTAGCGGCCCACTCCCCACGACCCGCGCCGAACCGCCGCTCGCAGGTGGGCCGGTTCCATGTTCTTGCTGGCTCGCCCCTTGCGCTCGAAATCGAACCAGCGCGCCAGCACCTCGACCACGCTGTATCGCGCCCCCTCCCAGCGGAACGCCTGCGGCGCCTCCGGCTTCTTGCTCAGCAGCGGAGGTCGCGCGAACTCGACCTCGACCTCACGGCCGATGAAACGCACCGGCACCGGGTCAGGCGACATCCTCACCCCGCATGAGCTGCCGCACCAGATGGATCTCCGAAAACCGACCGCCCGAGACCCAGTGCCAGCGCCCCAGCTTGCCGAAGATGTGCTCTGCGATCTCCCTGTCGCGAAAGCCCTTCCGCTTCAGCTCAAGGGATCGCTCCTGCACATCTTCCAGAAACTGGGCCTTGCGCCGCAGCGCCTCCTTCCCTTGGCGCACGCGGCCAGCATGTCCGCAGTAGACCTCCCCGAAATCGCGCTCGAGTAGGCCCCGTATGGACGCCATGGTAGTGAGGACATCTTCGTCGGCCTGCGCGTAGCGGATGCGCTCGTGGATGAACAGGTCGCCGCTGAACAGCCACCCTCGATCCGGCTCCAGGAAGACGACGTGGTCGTCGCTGTGCCCCGGTGTGTGGATGACTTCCAACTTCAGACGCCCGCTCTCGAAGGTGGTGTCGAGCGGGAGCGCGCAGATGGCCTGGGGCTGGCCCCATGCCAGCCGGCGGAACGCCTGCACGCGCTGTGGGTGCTGCATGCGTTCCAGCGAAGCCGCGGGCGCGCGCGGCGTCACGGGCAGCTGAATGTCCCCGCCGACATGGTCCTCGTGATGATGGGTGTTGAGGACGGCCTCGAGCGGCCGCGTGCCAATCCACCTCGCCAGCTCGCCTGCGGTCCGTGGCGGCCCGGCATCGATCAGCACGCCCTGCAAGTAGAACGCCGAGACCCAATACAGGCCCTGGCCGAGCAGGCCGGTGGCCATCCGCAGCTCGCACACCGGCCCGTGATCGATCACCCTGAGCACACTACCGCTCCGACGGCGGCTGCCCTGCGTCCACAGGCCTCCACAGAACCATGCACACCACCACGACCGCGGCCAGCGCGGTTCCAGCACCGAGGGCCAGAGCCGAGGCGACGCTGAGAATCAACGTCACCGGCTTCCCCCACGACAGACGCAGCCACAGCCCGGCCACGGCGCCGAACCAGGTCAGCCCGATCACGAGGAGCACCCAGCCGAGGGCTGTCGGCTCCAGGCCCAGCGCCCGAGGCACCACGTCCCACGGACCCAGCCACCTCGGCAGCGCAGGCGAGAAACCGAACAGACGGATGTGCAGGCCCGTCAGGCTCAGCCCCACGCCGAGCACGGCAGCAGCGAGGGTCAGGAGGAGGCGCGGCAGAAGGGCCGCCTTCACGGGTGTCTCCTGCACAGGCTACTCGGCCTCTTCCTTCTTGAGTTCCTTCTGGCGCGCGGCGATGACCTCCTGGGCCACATGCTGCGGCACGATTTCGTAGCGGCTCAGGCTCATGGTGAACACGCCGCGCCCAGCCGTGATGGAGCGCAGTTCGGTGGCGTAGCGCAGCATCTCGGCCAGCGGGACTGTGGCGGTGACGACGCTGCGCCCGCGCTCACTCTCCATCCCCTGGACACGCGCCCGGCGCGTGTTCAGGTCGCTGAGCACATCACCCATGCTGGCTTCGGGCACGGTGATGCGGACGTTCATGATCGGCTCCAGCAGGACCGGGCCCGCCTCGCGAAATGCCAGTTTGAAGGCCTCGCGCCCGGCGACTTCGAAGGCCACCGCCTTCGAGTCCACCGGGTGTTCCTTGCCATCGGTGACGGCCACGCGGATGTTCTCCACCGGATAACCGGCGAGCACGCCCGTCTTCATCACGCCGCGCACGCCCTTCTCAATGGCGGGCATGAACGAGGAGGAGATGGCGCCGCCAAAGACCTTGTTGACAAACTCGAACTCGCCCTCCTGCAGCGGCTCGACGCGCATGTGGACTTCCGCAAACTGGCCCGCGCCCCCGGTCTGTTTCTTGTGGCGGTACTGCGAGATCCCCTCACGGGTGATCGTCTCGCGGTAGGGGACCTTGGGCAGCTCGGCAGTCAGGCCCACCTGAAACTTGGTCTCCGCCTTGCGGATGGCGACGTCGATGTGCTGGTCGCCCATCCCCTGCAGGATGGTCTGGTTGGTGCTCGGCTCCTGACGCCAGGTCAGGGTCGGGTCCTCCTCGCACAGTCGGGTCAGGGAGGCCCCCATCTTGGTTGAGTCGGCCTGGGTCTTGGGGACAACGGCCACGGAGTACAGCGCGTTCGGGTACCTGGGCATGGGCAGGGTGAGGGGGCGTCCCTTGTCGCAGAGCGTGTGGCCGGTGCCGGTCTCTCCAAGCTTGGGCACGGTGCCGATGTCTCCGACGTGAAGATTCCTGACCGGAAACTGCTCCTTGCCGCGCAGCACATGCAGCGTCCCCAGGCGCTCCTCGGTGCCCCTGGTTTGATTCCAGACACGGCTGTCGGAGCTGAGAATGCCGGAAAAGACGCGCAGGTAAGTGATCTTGCCGACGAACGGATCGGCGGTGGTCTTCCACACATAGGCTGCCAGCGGCCCGGCATCGGACGCGGGCAGCAGTTCTTCCCCGTCCTTGCCCTGCGCGACGGCGGGAGGCGCGTCGGCTGGGGAGGGCAAGAGGTCGAGGATCAGGTCGAGCAGGGGCGCCGTGCCGATGGCGGCTGTCCCCGCCGCAAGGCAGACGGGCACCAGGCGCCCGGAGCGCATGGCCTGCCGCGTCCCGCGCGCGATTTCCTCGGGGCTGAGGTCCTGACCGTCGAGGTACTTCTCCAGCAGCGCGTCATCGCCCTCGGCTGCCGCCTCGACCACGGCCACGCGCGCCTCCTCAGCCGCCTCCTTCAGCTCTTCGGGAATAGGCTCTGTGGACTTGCCGTCGCCCGGCCGGGCGGCCATGCGAAAGAGATCGATCACGCCCCGGAAGCCCTGCTTCTCGCCCAGCGGCAGCTGAACAGGGATGAATGCAACGTCTGGCGCCAGACTGCGCAGCGAGGTCAGCGCGTTCTGGAGGTTGGCGTTCTCGCGATCCATCTTGCTGATGACGACAATGCGGGGCAGCTTGAACTCGTCGCAGTAGCTCCAGACGATTTCCGTCCCCACCTCAACGCCGGCCACGGAGTCGATGAGCAGCAGGGCTGCGTCGGAGACTCGCAGGGTCGAGATGACCTCGCCGATGAAGTCGGTGTAGCCGGGTGTATCGAGCAGGTTGATCTTGTGCTCGCGATACTCGCAGGGCAGGATGGCAGTCGAGAGGGAGAGCTTGCGCCGAATCTCCTCGTCTTCGAAGTCTGAGACGGTATTCCCTTCCTCGACCTTGCCCTGTCGGGTGATGGCTCCGGTCAGATAGAGCAGAGCCTCACCGAGCGATGTCTTGCCGCCTCCGCCGTGCGAGACCATGGCGACGTTGCGGATGGATTCCGTTGCGTATTCCTTCATGGGATGAGGGGCCTCCAGCGGTGGTGGTCAAACACGGCCATTCTAAAGGAGGACCACCGGGTTGTCAAAGAACGCCTGCGAGGATGTCGGAATCCCGGCCGCGCACCTGGCCGATCGTGGCCGCAGGGGCAAGGTCCCCGCGACGCTATCTGATACAATCCTCATGCGTCGAGGGTGTATGAGCCTGATCAACCAGTATTCGTTTCTGCTGATGACGCTTGTGGCCATCGGCCTCCTGGCCTTCTTCCTCCTGCGCGACGGAGCACGCAGAAGCGATTGGATCGCACTGGCCTCCCTGGCGCTGGGCTTCATCCTGGCGTACGGCCTGGGCCAGCCCGGGCCGAGCACGGCCCAGCAGGCACAGGAAGTGCTCGACCGCCTCGGCCTCGGCCAGCCCGTGCTGCTTGAGCTCCAGAGCCCATATTGCCTGGGCTGTATGGCAGCCAGGCCTATTGTGGACAGGATTGAACGCGAGCACGCGCCGCAGCTGGTCGTGATTCGCATGAACGTGCAGGAACCGGCGGGCCGCGCCATTGCCGAGCGCTTCGGCGTCCGTGCCACCCCGACCTTCCTCCTCTTCGATTCCCAGGGCACCGAGGTCTGGCGCAGCGTTGGGATCGGAGACCCGACCGTTGTGCGCCAGTCGTTGGGCGCTCCTTGATCCGTGGCCATGACCGCGTGGCTCCTTGCCGGCGTACCTTCTTCGAATTGGGCTACCTCCTGGGCCGCAGCCCATGGGACACGGGCATCTCGCCGCCTGAGCTGCTGGAGTTCCTCGAAAGCCACCCGCCAGGGCGGGCAATCGACCTGGGCTGTGGCTCGGGCACCAACGTCGTCACATTGGCGCAGAGAGGCTGGCAGGTGACAGGCATTGACTTCTCCCACCTGGCCATCTGCCGCGCCCGGCGAAAGGCCCGGCGAGCTGGCGTCCAGGTTGTTCTGCTGGTAGGAGATGCCAGCGACCTATCTGGCGTCAGCGGTACTTTCGATCTGGCCCTCGACATCGGCTGCTACCACGGGCTTTCGGCCTCCCAGCAAGAGCGCTACACAGACAGCCTGTCTCAAGTGCTGCGGCCTGGCGCGACGTTCCTGCTCTACGGTTTCGAGCGCCGCGATCTCGCCGCCCCAGAGACCTGGCTGACCGCGCAGGCGCTGCAGCAGCGGTTCGGCAGCGCGTTGGAGCTCGTCCACTATCAGGTCGGCACCGACCAGGACCGGCCCTCGGTGTGGGCGAGAATGGTGCGGCGAGGTTGAGGGTCAAGGTCTTGTTCCTCTTCCTAGACGGCCTCGGCCTCGGGGACGACGATCCCTCGCGCAACCCCTTGGCGGCTGCAGACACGCCGAACCTGCTGTGGCTGCTCGGGGGCAGGAAGCTGGTCCGCAGCGCTGCCCCATGCGAGAGCGAGTGCGCGACGTTGCTCGCCGTCGACGCCTGCCTCGGTGTTCCCGGAAATCCGCAGTCGGCCAGCGGGCAGGCGGCGCTGCTCACCGGACGCAACATCCCCGCCGAAATCGGGGGACACTACGGCCCTAAGCCCAACCCCGAGATCGCCGCCATTCTGCAGCAGGACAACATGTTCCTACAGGTGGCGCGCGCCGGCGGCAGCTCAGCTCTGCTCAACGCGTATCCGCCGCGCTACTTCGAGGCCATCGACAGCCGCCGCCGGCTGTACTCGGCCATCCCGCTGGCAGCATCCCTGGCAGGCGTCCGCCTGCGCACCGCTTCCGACCTCCAGGCCGGCCAGGCGCTGTCAGCCGACCTCACCGGCGCCGGCTGGGCAGCCCAGCCGTCTTTCCCCCCCGCTCCTATCTTCACGCCTTCGCAGGCTGGAAACCTGCTCGCCCGCCTGTCCAGCGAACACGACCTCACATGGTTCGACTTCTGGCCCAGCGATTACGTCGGACACCGAGGAGTCATGCCCGAGGCCATCGAACTGGTCCAGAGGCTGGACGGAGTGCTGGGCGGCCTGGCCCGCGCCTGGCAGGGCCGCGAGGACCTCGCCGTCGTGACTTCGGACCACGGCAACCTGGAGGACATCACGGCTCGCGGCCACACAACTGTGCCTGTTCCAGCGCTGCTCATCGGCCCCGCTTCCCTGCGCAAGGTGGTGGCGCCGCAACTGCGCGACTTGACCGACTTCGCTCCGGCCCTCCTGCAGATCCTCCTCAATCGGTCAGACGAGGCGGCGGCGAGCTAGGGGACTGAACACTTGGCCGCTCTCCTGAGGTTGACGGGGCAGCGCGCCGGGCAGTATGATGCCCAGGCTTTCACTTCTCTGGCGCAGCGTTCCGCCGCGGGATAGCGCGGATGTCCCCCAACCGGACGGTAGCAATGGCAGTGGATTCTGAGCAGCTTCGATCGACCATGCGCCTCTGGGCCAGCGGCGTGTGCCTGGTCACCTCCCACGACCACGGTCAACCTCACGGGATGACCGTCAGCTCATTCGCCTCGGTGTCCCTCTCCCCACCCCTGGTGCTCGTGTCCTTGGAGAACACCTCGCGCACGCACCGCCTGGCGAGCCACAGCCGCGTCTTCGCCATTTCGATCCTGCACGAGTCGCAGGCCGAACTTGCGGACCGCTTTGCCGGTCCCGTCCCCGACGATGCAGACCGATTCGAAGGCATTCCGTTCACGACGGCGGAAACCGGATCCGCCATCGTGGATGGCTGCCTGGCCTATTTGGACTGCCGCCTCGCGTCCAGCCACCCCGCCGGCACGCACACCCTCTTCGTCGGCGAAGTGCTCGCAACCGGTCGTCGCCGCGACGCCCCGCCGCTGCTATACTTCCAGCGCGGCTACCACCGGTTGGCCGGATGAGCTCACGCGGGGGTGGCAGGATGGCAGGGGAGCTTACGGAAGAAGAGCGCCGGATCGTCCTCGACCTGGCACGCCAGGCCCTGGAGGAAGGAGTTCGCGGCCAGCGCCTCAGACCGCTGGACCTCTCGACGCTGCCCGAGCGGCTTCGCGAGCCCGCCGCCACGTTCGTCACCCTCACTCGCCGCGGCGCACTGCGCGGCTGCATCGGGGGCCTGCAGGCCGAGATGCCACTGGCCGAAGACGTCCGCCAGCACGCCATCGCCGCTGCGCTCGATGACTACCGCTTTCCCCCCGTCCAACCGGACGAACTGCCCCAGCTTGAGATCGAGGTCTCGATCCTGACCGACCCTCAGCCGCTCCCCTACTCCACCCCGGAGGAACTGGTTGCACGCATGCGGCCGGGCATCGACGGCGTGATCGTGGTGTCCGGGCTTCATCGTGCGACCTTCCTGCCGCAGGTTTGGGAGAAGGTGCCCGATGCGGAGCTGTTCCTGAGCATGCTGTGCGAGAAGGCTGGCCTGCCTGCCGAGGCCTGGCGGCACGGCCGCGTTGAGATCTTCACCTACCAGGTCGGAAGCTTCCATGAAGGAGAGGCAAGCCGGTCCTGACCGATTTCCTTCGATCACCGCTGCCTGAGGCCGGATTGCGCTCCCTGCTGCCCGAAGCTCACCCCAGTCTTCTTCTCGGCTGGCGCTGGCCCACCGCCCTGCGCGCGCTGCGCCACCGCAATTTCCGCCTGTTCTTCCTCGGGCAGCTAGTCTCCCTCTCCGGAACATGGATGCAGACCACCGCCCAGCAGTGGTTGGTCTACCGCCTCACCGGCTCTCAGCTCAGCCTGGGCGCCGTGACCTTCGCCTCCTTCCTGCCGGTACTCCTGCTCTCGCTCTTCATGGGCGTCATTGTCGACCGGGTGCCGCGGCGGCGTCTGCTCCTCCTCACACAGACCTGGTTCATGCTGGGTGCGGCCGTCCTGGCGTGGCTGACCGCAGTCGACGTCATCCGCTACTCGTACATCCTCACCCTGGCCTTCCTCCTCGGCCTGGCCAATGCCCTGGACATGCCTGCCCGACAGGCCTTCTTCGTCGACATGGTCGAGCGAGACGACCTGATGAACGCCATTGCCCTGAACTCTTCGGTCTTCAACGGGGCTCGCATCATCGGCCCGGCCCTCGGAGGGGTGGTGGTGGCGCGATTGGGGGAGGCGCCCGCCTTCGCCATCAACGCCCTGACGTTCCTGGCCGTCATCGCCAGTCTCCTGTTGATGCGGCTGCCTCCCACCATCCGGGCCCCGCACACCGCGACTGCCCTCACAGAGCTCAAGCAAGGCCTCCACTACCTGCTGGAAGATCGCCGGGTTCTCGGCCTGGTGACGATGATCGCCGCCTTCAGCCTGATCGGGTTCCCCTGCTTCACGCTGCTGCCCGCCTTTGCCCGCGACATCCTCCGGATCGGAGCCAGCGGTCTGGGAGCCCTGATGGCCTCGATGGGGACGGGGGCCCTGGTGGCAGCCCTCGGCCTGGCGGTCTTTGGCGACCGCGGCGGCGACCGCGGTCGCGGCAAAGGCTGGCTCCTGGGGCTCAATCGCTGGCTGTTCGCCGCTGCGCTGGCCGCGCTTGCTCTCTCGCGGACACCCGCCCTGTCGATGGCGGCCCTCGTGGTGGCAGGCTACGCCTTCATCACCCAGTTGGCCATCACCAACACGCTCATCCAGCTGCTCGTGCCCGACGACCGCCGCGGTCGTGTGATGAGCATCTACACCTGGGCACTGGGCGGCTTCTGGCCCCTGGGAGCCCTCCTCATCGGTGCAGTGGGGGATGCGATCGGAGCACCCGCTGCGGTCCTGATCTCGGCCAGCGCCTCTGCGGCTCTCGCTGTGCTGGGCGGCGTCATCTTCCCCGAGGCGCAGCGGCTCCGCTGAGCGGCTCCTGTCCGAATAGCGCAAAGCGCCAGCACAAGCAACCCGTCCGCCCCACGGCTCACCACTCATCCGACCGCAGTCATACGGACGACAACGCCGGAGGCGGCGAAGTGTAGAATCCTCGTCCGGTGTCGGCGGACCGCGCCCAGATCCTGATGAAACGCGGCCTCGAGAACCAGTGGCGGGACGAACCGCCCCGAATGCGTTCCGGCACAGGCCCAATCCACACGTTGGGGCGCAGGGAAAGAGCCATCTCCAGAAGCACCGCGGGTATCGCGTGCAGGATGTGAAAGCGACGTACACCGATCGCCACCACCGACACCATCGGCAGCATCTCCAGGACCAGCCTCCCAACACGAACGATCTGATTCATGCCCGGCCTTTCCATGGCTGCCGCCCGGGCTCAGCGTGTGAACAAGGCATAGTCCAGAGTCAGTGCCAAGCTGCTCACCAGGCACGTCAGGATCATCACCGGAAGCCCTCGTCGGTTCCACAGGCGGGTCGTGATGGGTTGGCGCGTTCGTTGGGAAAGCTGGGTCACGAAGATGTTTGCCGTAGAGCCAATAATGGTGGCATTCCCGCCGAAGCCGGCCCCGAAGGCCAGGGCCCACCAAAGCGGATTGACGGCAACCCCATTCTGCCCCAGCTGCTGAATGACCGGGATCAGCGCCACCGTGATCGGGACGTTATCGATCACGGCCGAAAGGATGCCCACAATCCACACCAGACTCACCGCCGTCACCACCGGGTGACCCCGGCCAAGCCGGAGGACCCAACCCGAAACCATGCTCATGATGCCCGCTGCCTCCAGCCCTCCTACCAACACGAAGAGCGAAGCGAAGAAGACCAGCACGGACCACTCCACTCGCTGCAGCACCGCACCTGGCTTTGGCCCCACCCACACCAGGGCCAGAGCCGACATAGTGAGGGCGATGAAGGCAGACCCGATCCTGAGCCACTCTTCAAGCAGGAACAGCACCACTGTCAGGCCAAGCACAATCAGAACCTTCGTTGCGGCCGGCCGGTCGCGCCAGGCATCAGCCGGCCTCAGACGGCCGAGGGCTTGCGCGTCCAGCCCCGCCGCTCTCAGGTCCCGACGGAAGAGCCACAGCAAGAGGCCGAGCGCGCCCAGCCAGGCGATGACCGCAACCGGCAGGGCATGGGTGAGAAAATCATTGAAACTCAACCCCGCCGCCGTTCCGATCAGCACATTGGGCGGGTCGCCGATCAGTGTGGCCACGCCCCCGGTGTTGGAGAGCAAGGCCTCGCTCACCAGGAAAGGAAGCGGGGAAACGCCCATGATCTCGCACACCAAGACCGTCAACGGCGCGATCAGGACGACGGTGGTGACATTGTCGAGGAGCATCGAGAGCACGGTGGTCAGGCTGCCCAGCAGCACCAGGAGCCGCATCGGGCGGCCACGCGAGGCACGCGCCGCCATTGCCCCCACGAATTCGAAGAACCCGGTTGGCTGCAGCAGGGTCACCAGGAGCATCATTCCAAAGAGCAGACCCAGCGTCTCGAAGTCGACGGCCTGCACGGCCTTGTGGTCATCAAAGAAGCCAAGCCCCACGCCTGCCGTGACCATCGCTGCCGCGCCGGCCATCGAGGCGATGGTGCGATCGACCCGTTCCCCGAAGATGAACGCAAGCGTGGCGAGGAAGATGACCAGAGACACAACGAGGGGAGCCAAAGCGGCCCACGACATCGTTCATCCTTCCAGGCTTGCCCTCAGGAACGCCGTGCCGACATCCACCCACGATGCCACCCCTACCAGCCGCCCCTCGCCGTCTACGATCGGCAGGTCGCGCAGGTTGTGCTGCCGCATCACGGCGTGCGCCCGCACCAACTTGCAGTCCTTCTGAACCGAAGTTGCCTCACGCATCAGGCTGCCGACCCTCTGGCGGCGAACGCTGTCATCAATGCGGGCGAGTTCTACAGCACCGAAGTCGCCGACGAAATCGTAGTCTTCCATCATCTTGATGAACGCCGGCAGCGCCAATGCAAGCACCTCGTCCAGGCCTAAGACGCCGACCAGACGCTGCTGATCATCGACGACAGGAAGCACTCCGATTCGCTCCTCCACGAAGAGACGCATGGCGCTCTCCAGCGTCTCATCCGCCCCGATCGAGATCGCCCGTTCCTTCATCACCGACTGCATGATCACGAGCTCCTCCTTCCCGACCGGGCTGGCTCAGGGCTTCTGTCGGCTCGGGTACGGCTGCAGCCCCACGGCGCGCGCCACCGGGATGACGAACAGGATGCCCGAGTCGGGCCGATCCAGCGGACCCAGCACGCGCTCGGTGGCTTCGATCAGCCGCTCCAGCTCGAAGCCGTCTGGAACCACACTGAACAGCAGTCGGCTGTGGTGCTCCTCGCCTTCCAGCACCTTGCGCATTGACGGGAAGAGCGGCAGGTCATCGCGCAGGTCATGGTCGCGCATGTGGCGCCCCAGGCCGCTGCTGTCAAGCAGCGTCATCCCTGTCACCCCTGCTTCCAACCAAGCGCGCACGATCGCGTCCACTCTCCCCGGATCGTGGACCACAAGGCTAACCAGTTGCGGCATCGGCAGCCTCCCGTCTTGAGAACGCCCAGCGCAACAGCGGAGGGGTGACCAGCGTGGTAGCCAGGACCATCAGTACCACGGACGTCAGCACCTCGCGATGCAGGATTCCCTCAACGACCCCGACTCCGGCGATGATCAGCCCCACTTCGCCTCTGGAGATCATCCCCATTCCCATGCGTAGCGCGGCGCCGCGGTCGAAGCCGCCCAACCACGCCCCCAGTCCACAGCCGATGATCTTGGAGACAACGGCCACCACGAGAAGCGCGGCGGTGAAGCCAGCGGCTGCCCAGCCCAACGCGCGCGCGTTGGATTGAAGGCCGACATCCACCAGGAACAGCGGGACGAAGAAGGCATAGGCCAGCGAGTTCAGCCCGCGCTCGATCTCATCTCGCAGATGACTGCGCCCGATCCCCAGCCCGGCCATGAAGGCTCCGGTAATGGCCGCCACACTGCCCAGGTATTCGATCATCCACGCCAGCAGCATAACCATGGCCAGCACCACAGCCAGAAGCCCCTGGCTCACCCTCAGACGGTTGGCCCACTCCGCTACCCGCGGAAGCACGAAGATCGCTAGAAAGGTCACCACCACCAGGGTGCCGACCATTCTCGCCAACTGCAGGGCTGCGCTGCCAAGCATCCCTCCTCCGGCAGCCAGAGCGATGAAGGCCGAAAGCAAGGCCACCACCAGAACATCGTCGATCACTGCCGCGCCGAGAAGAGCAACGCCCTCACGCGTGCGCAGCCAGCCCAGCTCAAGCAACGTCTGGGCCGAGATGCTGACGCTGGTTGCGCTCAACACAATCCCGATGAAGACCGCTTCCCTGAGCGGGAAGCCGAAGGCCCAGCCCGTGCCGAGGCCCAGCAGCGTCGGCGCCACCACGCCCAACACACCGCCGAACAACGCAGGGCGGCCAGCACGCCGCAGATCGCTAAGCTCGGTCTCCAGGCCGGCGGCGAACATCAGCCACACCATACCCACCTGCCCGAGCAGGTGCACCCAGTCTCCCAAACCTTCTGCGCTCACTGCGGGAAACGAGAGTATGTTGAGGACGCTTGGGCCGAGCAGCAGGCCAGCGAACAGCTCACCCAAGATGGGGGGCTGCCCAAGGCGTGCAGCAAGCGCTCCCAGAAGCTTGGCGGAGAGGATGAGGATCGCCAGCAGCAGGAGCACCGGCAAGATTCCGGGCGCCGATCCGCCACCACCAGCCAGAGCCGGGAATTCCTGCAGGTTCAACAGCGGCCCCTGCTCCTTGTGAGTCCATCGATGGCCGAAGGGCGTTCCCGCTCGCCGTGACAGGCATTATAGCATCAGGAGGTCGCGAGACTCGGGGCTTGCTCAACGGTCCTCGCCTCTTCCCCACTCACCTGAACCCGTTCACCATCGGGAAAGACAACCACCGCTGCCGAGCCGGATTCACGCCTGACCTCCAACCCCCGCCAGCGGATGGTCACGGGCCACGGGAACGGGTTCGAACCCTCCAGCCGGACCTTGCGCGGGGTGATCAGCCGCACCCCCAGGCAGCTCAGGAACAGCGGCAACGGCGGCAGGCCGGCCGGGTGGTCAGCCTCGCCGAAACCTGCACCATCGTCCGGGCGATACCAGCGACGGAAGCCTCCGTGCCGCCGCACGCATCCTGCGGCTGCGGCCATCAGCCGGCGGGTGAGCTCCGCCGCCTCGGCCCTCCTGCCGTAGGCAAGCAGCCCCTCGCCCAGCATCTCATTCCACGACATCTGCACCGCGCCGACACCGGTGCGGTGATCGGGAGAGAAGGCAGGGTCTGAGGCCGCGTTGCTGGCGATGCCAAAGGCGCACCAGAATCGCTTCGGGTCCAGCAGCGCCCGGTCAATGAGGATCCCCGCGCGCTGTCCTTCGGGAATCCCTGCCCACAGCGGGAGCAGCACCGTCGCATCCTGCCGCGAGTAGTCTGCCGCGAAGATCCACGTCAGGAACGCCGCCGATAGGCCGCGCACGGTGATCTCCTGCAGGCTGGCGTAGGCGCGGTTGCTGGTCGCACTCCCCTGCCCCCAGAACCACCGGCAGTCGACTCTGGTCAGGCGTTCACTGGTGCCGCGCCCACGCGTCGCCCGGCCCTTGATCGTCACCTTCAGGCTGGCCGCCTCGGCTTCCGGACCCCGGCAGCGGACAAGCACGCGGGCGCCGGGGCTGAAGTCCCGTTCCAGGCGGACCGTAAACTCCCCCACACCCTCGCCCAGCAGCTCACCATTCGGTGAGACGTGCAGGTCACGGTCAAGATGATGATAGGTCGCCGTCTGCCCGGACCATGAGGCCCTGACGCGAGCACGCAGGCGTTCAGCGCGCTCCTTGAGTCGCGCCACGACCTCGCCCCTGCCTAGCTCTCGCGCAGCCTCCATCAACGACAGACACTCTCGGTAGAGGTAGGCCCCCAGGTCCGGCGTTTCGGCTTTCGTGAGCTCGAGGCCTTGTCCCCAATCGCCCCAGGGCGCGAAGGTGGGCCAGTCGTCGAAGCCGGCCTGAACTGTGTGGTCCCACTCCGGAAAGCCGTCCTGGTCGCGGTCGTGCGCAGGGGTAAACCACGCATCGAGGAATTCGAGCAGCCGGTCGAAGCAGGCCTCCAGAAAGGGGCGGTCTTCGGTGTGCTGGTAGATCCGCCAGGTGAGGCTGGCCAGGAGCGGCGCTGCCAGCGCCTTGCTCCGCTGGCCGCCGAGCCCCGGCCGGCCGTCGATGGCGCCATCGGCCGACTGGACGGCCAGATAGTTGAGCACCAACCCCTTCGCCCAGTCCGGGGCAGCGGGCAGGACCATGGGCACAATCGCATATACGTCTTGGACCGACTGGCCATCCCAGCCGAGCGGATGATCGCCTCCGTCGCCGCGCGCCGAGTGGCCGCGGTCCGGCGCCCGCACACAGACGAACGACCTGTGCGGAAGGTGGGGCGTGGGCCCGACGAATGACCCCAGGGCGGCCTGTTGCGCCATCTTCAGGGCAAAGTCCCAATCCGGGTCGCCAGATTCGATCTCGACCTGGCCGTGGTTGACCATTTCCAGGCGGGCGATTTCCTCGTCCCACGGCCGGCCGACCAGCTCGCGCGCTAGGAGAAAGGACTCTTCCATCGACCCCAGTGCGACCTCTGCCCAGCCCACAGCCTTACCCTCGCCAGGCTCAAGTTCGAACGTGACTGCCAGGGCCGGATGCGCCGCCTGCGCCGGGCTAGCCCCTCCTGCCAGGAAGACGACGGGCACCAGATCAGCCGTCCTTCCCACTAGAAGGTTCACGCCCTGAGCCATCGCCTCGTGCATTGGCTCGGGGTTCTCCCCTGGGAGGAATGCGGCGTGAAGCACCAGCCGCGCACGATGCCGGGCGCCATCGAGGTTGGTCAGCCGGACTCTTCCGGCCAGGGAGTGGGAGTCCGGCACCCAGACCTCAAGCCGGGCCTCCAGCCGCGAGAAGGGCGCGAACTGGAGGGAGAGGTAGTTGGGGAAGACCTGCTTCAGGATGGGAGGGGAAGCGAACTGCGCGGGGTCGGTCACATATTCCGCCTCGCGCCCGAAGGCCACGAAGAGCCGCATTTCGCGCGCCCGCAGCCCGTAGGTGGTGGAAAAGCACAGCGCGGGCGGGTCCCCGGCACTGCTACGGAACTCCCAGCACTGGTCGTTGACGTAGTCGGGTCGGCTGAGGCGGGAGTCGGCTGCCAGTCGAAAGGCCATCGACGGCTGGACCGGTACAGACCAGGTGCGCATTAGGCCATTGTACCGAGGAGCGCGCTCGGCTCCAAGGCATGCTACAATCCTGCGGCGTTTCCCAGGAGACGGACATGAGCCACACCCCTAACCGGCGCCGCGGGATGTACTTCGAGGAGTTCGAGGTCGGGCAGCGCGTGACCACGCCGGCGCGCACTGTGACCGAAGCCGACGTTGTCGCCTTCGCCGGGCTTTCCGGTGACTTCAATTCGATCCACACCGACGCCGTCTATGCCCAGCAGACGCCATTCGGGCAGCGAGTGGCGCACGGCATCCTGGGCCTGGCCATTGCCAGCGGCCTGGCGACGCGCACCGGCATTCTGGAGGGCACCGTGCTGGCCTTCCGCGAGATCACGGAATGGAAGTTCACCCGGCCGGTCCACATCGGCGACACGATCTGGGCCGAGCTGGTCGTCGACGAAGCGCGGGCCCTGCCCCGTTTGGGAGGCGGCGCGCTGCTCATTTCGGTCGAGGTGAAGAAGCAGGACGACGAGGTGGTGATGAAGGGCCACTGGTCTGTCCTGGTTCAGAGCCGCCCCTCTGCCTGAAGCCTCACTCGACCGCTCCCAGGCCAGGGGGATGAAACGCCCATGCTATAATCGGCGCAATGGCCGGCCGCAGTGCTGGGGAGACCCCGCCCGATCGCTCCGACAGCGCGTCCGCACGCTCGCGAAACGTGCACTTCGGCAAGATCGTCCCGCTCCCCGAGGAGAATCCCCCCCGCCCTGAAGGGTCGACCGGCGCCTCCCCAATCCCCGGGGGGACGCGCACGCCTCCACCGCCGCCCCTCGCCCGCGACGAGAGCGAGCTGCCCCGCCGCGTCACCGAGCGGGATTTGAGCGCCACGCGCGTCACCCCGGCCGCCTTCGTCCCGCCCAGGCCGCCGGGGAAGCCAGAGAAACCAGAGCGCGTCGGGCTCTGGTCGAGCTCGGGCTGCGGCTGCCTCCTGCGCCTGGCCGTGCTGGGCCTGTTCGCCAGCGTCGCCATCCTGGTAGCGGCAGCTTCGTTCCTCATCTACCAATACTACGCCATCGCCCGGACCTTGCCGTCCGTCGAGGACCTGCAGTCGCACGCGGCTCAGTTCGAGACCACGCGCATCCTCGACCGTCGCGGCAATCTGCTCTACGAGATACTCGACCCCCACGCCGGGCGCCGCACGTACGTCCCGCTCGACCGCATCTCGCCCTACATGGTCGCCGCCACCATCGCCACCGAAGACTCGCAGTTCTACAGCCACCCTGGCTTCGACCCCCTGGCCATCGCCCGCGCCATCTGGCAAAACTACCAGCAGGGCGAGACAGTCTCCGGCGCCTCGACCATCACGCAGCAGATCGCCCGCAACCTCCTGCTCACCCCCGAGGAACGCTCGCAGCGCACCTTCATGCGCAAAATCCGCGAGATCATCCTGGCCGCGGAGATCACACGCCGCTACAGCAAGGACCAGATTCTCGAGCTCTACCTCAACCAGAACTACTACGGCAACCTGGCCTACGGCGTCGAAGCCGCCGCCGAGACCTACTTCCAAACCACCGCCGATCGCCTCACCCTCTCTCAGGCTTCCTTCCTCGCCGGGCTGGTGCAGGCACCCTCGGTCTACGACGTTTTCACCAACCGCTGGGCCACCCTGGCGAGGCAGCGGCAAGTGCTGGGGCTGATGGTCACCGCCAGCAGCGAACAGGGCTGCGTCTACGTCAGCAACTCGCGGCACCCGGTCTGCGTCTCACCCGAGGAAGCCGGCGCCGCCGCGGCCGAATTCGAAACCTACCAGTTCGACCCGCCCGACGTCCAGATGCGCTTTCCACACTGGGTCAACTTCGTCCGCGCCCAGCTCGAAGCCCTGTTCGACGCCCAGACCATCTACCGCTCCGGCTTCACCGTCTACACCACGCTCGACCCCGACCTGCAGCAGCTGGCCCAAGACATCGTCGCGGCGCAGGTGGCCACGCTGGCCGACCGCCACGTCACCAACGGCGCACTGGTGGCCATCCGCCCCAGCACCGGCGAGATCCTGGCCATGGTCGGTTCGGCCGACTACTACAACGAGGAGATCGACGGCCAGGTCAACAACGCCATCGCCCTCAACCAGCCCGGTTCGTCGATCAAGCCGCTCACCTACGTCGCCGCCTTCGAGCGCGGCTGGACGCCGGCCACGCTGATCTGGGACGTGCCATCGGAGTTCCCTCCCTCCGGCAACCCCAACGACCCCAACCCTCCCTACCGACCGCGCAACTACGACGGCCGCTTCCACGGCCCGGTCACCGTGCGCAGCGCCCTGGCCAACTCCTACAACATCCCCGCCGTCAAGGTCCTCGCCTTCGTCGGTATCTACGACGACCCGACCACCCCTCAGCAGGAAGGGTTGGTGGCGTTCGCCCGCCGCCTTGGCATCACCACCTTCAATCGCCCGGACTACGGCCTATCCCTGACCCTGGGCGGCGGCGACGTCACTCTGCTTGAGCTCACCTCCGCCTACTCGGTCTTCGCCAACGGCGGCCTCCGACTCCCACCATTTGCCATCAGCCGCATCGTCGACCACCAGGACAACACCGTCTACGAATATCAACTGCCGCCGGGCGAACCGGTCGTCCGCCCGGAGCATGCCTACCTGATCTCCTCGATCCTGTCCGACAACGCCGCCCGCACGCCGATGTTCGGCGCCAACTCGGTGCTCAACCTGCCCTTCCCTGCCGCCGTCAAGACCGGCACCACCGACGACACGCGCGACAACTGGACCGTCGGCTACACCCCGGACCTGACCGTCGGCGTCTGGGTAGGAAATGCCGACAACACGCAGATGCAGAACACCACCGGCCTGACGGGTGCCGCCCCGATCTGGAGCCAGTTCATGCAGATCGCCGTGCCGGCGGTCAGCGGAGGCCAGCCCACCCCCTTCCCCCGCCCGCCCGGCATCCTCGACCA
The DNA here is from genome assembly GCA_964575425.1 of uncultured Anaerolineaceae bacterium. Classification (GTDB taxonomy): domain Bacteria; phylum Chloroflexota; class Anaerolineae; order Anaerolineales; family E44-bin32; genus DATEAV01. The sequence goes on from CAZNRD010000016.1 coordinate 34,137, forward strand.
CGTCATCTGCGCCATCTCCGGAGCCGAGCCCTCGCAGTGGTGCCCCACCCAGCGAGCCGAGATGTTCGCCGCCGACCAGCTGCCTTTTCCGAAAGAACTCGACCTCTGGCAGGAAGTGTGGGTTGATGGCTGGTCGCTCGAGCTGGCCTCCGCCGAGTGCCCCGATCACGCCCAGCAGCGCCGCGGCCTGGACGTCAACGACCCCTGGGCCCGCAAGTGGCTGCAGGAAAGCCCCGCCGGCCGCGAGTGGGTGGAGCGCTTCGGCTTCCGTGATGAGGAGTTGTTCTTCATCCCCCACTCGACCTGCTCGGCCTCCAGCCCACGCCCCATCCTTCAGATCACCGCGCCGTCCGACGGGGCGCTCATCACCGCCGTTCCCCTCGACATCTTCGGCCGCGCCTCCGCCACCGCGCACTTCCAAGAGTGGGAGCTCGACCACGGCCTCGGCTTCGACCCCTCCGAATGGACCAGGATCGTCGACAGCCGCTCCCCGCAGGAGCAGGTCACCCGGCTGGCGAGCTGGGACATGGCCGGCTTGCCCAACGGCGTCATCACTCTGCGCCTAGTCCTCATCGGCAGCGAAGGCCGCCGCGTGGAAACGCGAATCCGTATCAACCTCAACCTGCCGGCAACTCCCACGCCCACGCCGACGCCTACAGCGACTCCCACCCTCACCCCCTCGCCTGCACCCCCAACCGATACCCCGACGCCATCCCCTACGCCGACGCCGACGGAGACTCCCGCGCCTACCCCCACGACGTGAGGATACTGTAGCCCGGACAGCCTTGAGCAAGGTACGAGCGCCTACAGCAGCGGCAGTTGAGGGTCGCGGTGCTCAGGCGGATCCAGGACCAGGCGCTCGGCGAGGTTTTCGGGCCGCAGGGTCGTCTCGGCCGCCAGGCGGCGCACGTGCCGGAACTTGAGGACGCGTCCCCGTCCGGCGAGCCAGTCGCGCAGGCGAGGGTCTCGCCGCGCCATCTCGGCTACGAGTGAAGCGCGGCCACCGGGGAGCACGTGAATGAAGTTCGGCGCTCCTGTGTCCTGCAGCAGCGCGCCCACCGCAGCGAGCTCACTGACACGGAACGTATAGGCCGCGGTCCCCGCGGAGTCCTTCCAGGCGATGCGCTCCCCCGCTTCCACCCCGAAGCCCAGCCGCTCGCCCATGCCAATCAACAACTCCTCGATCTCCTGGCAGTCTCGGCGTCGGGCCTCCGGTTCGTCCTCGGCGCGCAGCCGCCAACGTCGAGTCCCCGGCTCCTGCTCAGCATAGGATCGCAGGCAGACCTGGATCAAGCGGCGATCCGGAGTCAGAAGCCCCGGCAGCGCGACGCACACCTTTGACTCAACCTCAATCTCCTCTACCACCGGTGCGCCTCGCAGAGCCTCCAGCACCAGCCTCTCGACGCGCTCCGCCAGGGGGACCAGGATGCCCGCCGGGTCTGCCAGCCAGTACAGGCCGTGCTCAGGCTCGGTTCCGCCCCCGAGCCGCACAAAGACCCTCGGTTCCCTGAGCATGCCGGCGACGGCATCGGCCAGCGACAGGATGGGATTCCCGTCATCCATTCTCCAGAAGGGAGCCAGCAGGCGATCCAAGGCCAGCTCACACCAACTGGCAGCGTGCACCGTCAGGAACGGTGCGGGCTCGCCGCGCTGCTGCAGGGCACGGCGGGCGGCCTCGGCCATGCGGGGCTGGAGGTTGGCCTCGGGCGGAGGGATGGGCCCGGGATCGAGCCTCCAGGTGAAAACGGCCTGTCCCTCCAGCGCTCGAACCGCCCGGCCGCTGAGTCGGAATCCAGCGCCATCCATGCCTGCCAGGGCGGCGGCAATGAACCCGGACTCGGCCTCGGGCATGAAGGCGAGGACGGGTGTCCCCGGCGGCAGCGCGGAAGCCACGCCGGCCAGCGCTGTGCGCAACGCAGAGGCATGCCACGCCCAGTCGTAGCGTCGGCGGCGCAGCGCCACCCTGATCGGAGCTGCCGCCTCACGGCCCCACAGCCATGCCGCCCACAGCGCCGACAGCGTCCAGTAGGCCTGGTTCGGCCGAGGCAACACCGTCACCAGCGCTTGCACCGTATCCCGGGGAAGCGCCTCCACCATCTCCCGCGCCGGGCCTGGAAACACCGCCACCTGTCCAGGCGCAGGCAGCCCACTCTCGGGCCAGGAGCGAACTTCAACCGCCGTCGGCCGAGCCGTCCACTCGGAAGTGGCCCGCTCCAGCGCCCGCCACACATTCACTTCACGGAAGCGAGGTGAGGCCGTCAGCTGCAGCGGGCGCGCACGACCCTCCGGGTGACCCCACAAGGCGTTGGCAGCATCGAAGACTGAAAGCAGCAGCGCTTCGGCCGCATGCCGTAGGGGGCCTTCCAGCCTCAGCTGCTCAAGCTTGCCCACCAGCGTGATCAAGGCGTAGAGCGTCCGTCCTGGATAGACGGACAGCGCTGCCTCGGCGTGCGACCGATCGGGGTCACCTGCAGGCGCCACTTGCTCCAGTGCTCGCGCGTGCTGCAGCCCGCGGCCAGCGTAGGCAGCGGCCCGGCTGCGGTCCTCGTCGCTTGCCGTCTCCTCTGCACTGTGGTTGCAGTGCTCACACGTGTAACCCTTGAGCACCGGCAATTCAGCTTCGCGCTCCCAAACGAAATGGTCGACGATCACCCGTCCCCCACACCGAGCACATACGCTGGCATAGAGATCAAGCAGGAAGGGTTCGAGCCGCGTGTCGTCCTTTGGGGCAGATGCTAGGCGCGCCAGCGCCGACTGGAGAAGCAGCAGCGGGAAGGGAGTGGCCGTGTGCTCGATGACGAAGCGGCTGATTGGATTGTTCGCTGCCACCAGGACCGCCCGGCCCGCCAGCGCCGCCTCGACGACCAGCCGCGGCGAAGCGCCGAACGGATCGAGCACCAGGTCCCCCGCCGTCCCGAAGCGCTCCAAGGCGCGTCGGACGGCACCCTCCTCAAGCGGCGGGAGAAATCGAGCCAGCGGGCCCGCCAGCGCGACCGGGACGCCGGGCGGAAAGGCGATGTCCATCGATTCGAGTATACGGCATCTAGCCTGGCGCTGGTGGATGTCCTGGCCCAATGACCCGGGTTGTGGAAGCCCTCGCCGAGGGGTATAAACCATCTATGGCCTGCGTCAAGCTCATGGCTCACGCCCTCGTTGGCCTGACCCTGGCATCCTGCACCATCCTTCCGGGCACCCAACCGGCCCCCACCGCCGCGCCCCCTACCGCCCTCACTCCCGCCGAGGCGCGCTCATGCCCTGTCGCGCCGGGCAGCCCACCCCTGCCGGACCTGGCCAACGATCCTGATCCCGGCCTCGCCCTGGCGAACTACCTCAACGCCGGTGGTTCCATAGATCGCCTCGAGCCATGGATGCCCAGCGGCGGCCTCGCACCCTTGCAGGCTGACGTCAACGGCGACGGCTGGATGGACTGGGTGGTGGTCATCCTCCACTCCGACGCGCTGACCATCCCGCCCGGCGGGACGTTGTCGCTCCTGAGGTGCTCGGGCTCCGCCTACACCTTGTCCTTCGCACTGACATCCACGGACCGCGGCGCACCGGTCCTGCATGCGGCAGCCGACCTGACAGGGGACGGCGCGGCCGACCTGCTTGTGGGCTTGCCAGCCTGCGGAGCGCATACCTGCTTCGAGCAGGCGCTACTCCTGGTGTGGAACGGAGCCACGCTTGTAGACCGACTTGAGGGATCAAGCGACGATCTCCCCAATCCGACGTACCACGTCACGCCGGCGGGTGCGGGTGGGAGCGGTCGGGTCGAGGTTCAGGGCACGGGCGTCGGCTCGGTCGGGGCCGGACCCTACCGACCAGTCGTCCGCACCTGGTCGTGGGACCCGCATGCGCAGCGCTTCGTCGTCACGCGTGAGACCACGCTGCCGACCAACTACCGCATCCACGTCCTGCACGATGCCGATCGCGCCTACCTCGAGGGCGACTATGCCCTGGCGCAGGACCTGTACCACCGGGTGGTCACCGACGATTCACTTGACGACTGGGAGGCCGGGGAATCGGGAAGACAGAACATGGCCGCGTATGCAACCTTCCGCAAAGTCCTGACCTACCTGCGCATGGGCGACCAGGGCGACGCTCAGGTTGCCTATGGGATCTTGCAGAATGGCTACCCAGAAGGAAGCGCCGGCCGCGGCTATGCCCAGATGGCGCGGGCCTTCTGGGAGGAGTACGGCGCGAGCAACGACCTCGCTTTGGCCTGCGCCGCCGCCCAGACCTTCGCCCAGGCCCATCCTACCGAGATCCTCGATCCACTCTACCAAGGATACGCCAACCCGACCTACACTCCGCAGGATGTCTGCCCTGTGCTTCCGTAGACTCCTGCTGGCGGGGGCCTTCGCATGACGCCACTCCCACTGGCTGAATTTGAACAGCGACTGCCCGAAATGATCAAGCTCCTGCGGCGCCTGGTGCAGTTCGAGTCCCCGTCGACGGAGAAAGGCGCCGTCGACGCCCTCGGCGCATTCCTCGCGGAGCGCATGCAGCAAAGCGGCGCTGCGGTGGAGCGCGTCCCACAGAGCAAGGTCGGTGACCACTGGATCGCGCGCTGGGAAGAGGATGGTCCAGGGATCTTGCTGCTGGCCCACATGGACACCGTTCACCCCCTGGGCACACTGGCGCGCCAGCCATTCCGCGACGACGGCGAGCGCCTCTTTGGCCCCGGCGTCCTCGACATGAAAGCCAGCCTGGCGATGGCCCTCACGGCCCTGCAAGCCCTGCGCGAGGTCGGCCCCGGACTCGGCCAGCAAGTGACGCTTCTCTGCACCTCCGACGAAGAGATTGGGAGCCGCTCTTCTCGCCCCCTGATCGAGCGCCTGGGTGCCGAGCACCAGGTAGTTCTCGTGCTCGAACCGGCGTTGCCGAACGGTGCTTTGAAGACCGAGCGCAAGGGCGTGGGGCTGTACCGCATCGAGGTGCGCGGCCAGGCGGCGCACGCCGGCGCCAACCCCGAAGACGGCGTCAATGCGGTCGTCGAGATGGCACACCAGGTCCTGCACGTGACGATGCTGGCAGACCCAGCAAGAGGAACCACCATCAACGTGGGCGTAGTGCACGGTGGAACGCGTTCCAACGTCGTCCCCGAGCTGTGCCGGGCGCGCCTCGACCTACGCGTCCGCACGCCCGAGGAGGCGGCCCGCGTCGATGCGGCCATCCGCGCCCTGTCGCCGGTGCTGCCGGGCGCATCGATCCTGGTGGAAGGCGGACTCAATCGCCCGCCGATGCCGCGAACGCTGGCAATCGCCGAGGCCTTCGCCCGGGCCAGGGCCATTGCAGCCGAGATCGGCATATCCCTCAGCGAGGGCAGCACCGGCGGTGCCTCCGACGCCAACTTCCTGGCCGCGCTGAATCGCCCCCTGTTGGACGGCCTTGGCGCCGTGGGCAATCAGGCCCATTCCGAGCGGGAGTATGTGCTGCGAAGCAGTCTCCCCCAGCGGGCGGCCCTGCTGGCGGCTCTTCTCAGCGAGTGGTGAGGGGGTTGGTGAGAGCCGCCTGAAGGTCGGCAAAGTCGTTCATCCAGGCGATCGTCTTCAGGAAGGCAGCCGGAGAGGGGCTGCGCGCCCAGAGATCACGCACGGCTGCGCCCACAGGATCTTCCCCTGCAGCGCCCCCGGGCTGATCGGCGTACGCACCGTGGAAGGCGAAGTAGGCCTGGTTGAGGCGGCGGATGCGGTAGCCGTTCTCCCAGAACACTTTGCGCCGCGCTTCCATGTAGGCCTCCGCCTCGTCAATCAGGCCCTGCGCCAGCAAGGCATCAACCTCGACCCGCGTGGCATGGATCTCGGCCCGGAAGTCGAAGGCCGGGGGCTCGAGGGGAGGGGCCTCGGAGGGAGCCGGGGCGGGGGGCGGAATCAGTTCGGGGTAGTAGCGTTCGAGCATTCGCCGGCCGATGGCCTGGCCCATGAGCGAAGCCGCGGTCTCGTTCATCGTCCTCAGTTCGGGGCTGACATCATAGCTGAGACCGAGGGGACGCAGGCTGAGGTAGTTGTGGGTCCATTCGTGACCGACCACCTCAGCCAGCCAGGCAATCGATGAACTCTCGCTGACCATTGTCGGGTAGGTCCCCAACCCCCCGACGGGGACGACCAGCGCCGAGACGCTCATCGCGGCCTCAACCTGGCGCTCCAGCGTGATTTGCTGCTCAAGGTCGAGGTCAGCGCGCAGCTGGATATTGACATCCTGTCGGATGACGGAACGTGGGGAGACAATGAGCGCCAGCGGGGTGCGGCTGAAGCGGAACGCAACGGGCGGAAAGGGGGCACCACACAGGGTGAGCCCGAGGTCGTCGAGGGCTACCGCCACTTGCTCTTGCAGCGTGGACTCGACGAGGGGCTCCAGGGCGGCCATGCGGCGGCGAAGCCGCTGGACCTCGGCGGTCGCCTGCGCCACCTCCTGGCCGGACGTGCCGGACGGATTAGCCGTGATCTCCACCAGCCGCTGCTCCGCCCGGGAGGCCTCGGTCACCAGGCTGGCGTATTCGAGCACAATCTGGCACCGCTGGTCCTCAGCAAGGTGACTCGCTGCCCCCAACCCCGCCTGCCCGAACTTGCGGGCGAAGGCGCCGAGGGTCCAGGTGAGAAAGTCGAACTCCGTCCATCGGGTGAAGCGACGCACGCGCTCGGTCTCGTCGCGCAGTGCCACGCTGGCCCCACCAAGCAGCATCACCAGGACGACCAGCGATGCAGCCCGCCGTAGCCATCGCCCCAACCAGGAGACCGGTCTTCGCGCCCACATGCGCCGCATCTTACCGCCCCCGCCGACGGCTGTCGAGCCCGGCTTCCGATCCGGCCGGGGCGTGCTATAATGCGCACCCCTGCTCGGCCGTGGGGGACGGTCGACGCCGCAGAACGCGATGAACTTCCTTGTCACGGGTGCCGCTGGTTTCCTCGGCTCCGCCCTGGCCAATCGGCTGGCGCGCGAAGGGCATCACGTGCGCGGTCTGGACGACCTCTCGGCAGGGGATCCGGCGCGACTGGATCCCGACATCCACTTCACCCGCGGCGATGTGATCGACCGTCCCAAGCTCTGGACCTTGCTGCAGGACATTGACTGTGCCTACCACCTGGCGGCGCGGGTGTCGGTGCCGGAGTCGATCCTCTACCCCCGCGAGTACAACGCCGTCAACGTCGGCGGCACGGTGAGCGTGATGGAGGCCATGCGCGACGTCGGCGTCAAGCGCGTGGTGCTCATCTCCTCCGGCGCGGTCTACGGCGACCAGGCCGCGCAGCCCCTGGGCGAGGATACCCCGCCCGACCCTCGCTCGCCATACGCAGTGTCCAAGCTGGCGTCCGAGTACTACGTCCGCACCATCGGCACCCTGTGGCACATTGAGACCGTCGTGCTGCGCGTCTTTAACGTCTACGGCCCGAACCAGCCCCTGCCAGCGGCGCACCCTCCGGTCATCTCCCACTTCCTGCGCCAGGCCGCCCGCGCCGGGACGCTGGTCATCCACGGCAAGGGGGAGCAGACGCGCGACTTCGTCTACCTCGACGACGTCGTCGACGCCATGGTCAACGCCGCCACCGCCCCCACTATAGACCGCCACATCCTCAACGTCGGCAGCGGCGTTGAGACGAGCATTCGCGACCTGGCCCAGCTCGTCCTCGAAGCCTACGGCGGCGGCGCCGCCTGGCTCTTCCGCGAGGAAGAAGACCCCGGGCCGTCGCGCATGTGCGCGGACCTGACCCTGGCGCGGCAGAAGCTGGGCTATCAACCCCGCGTCGGCCTCGAAGAGGGCCTGCGGCGCACCATCGCCTCCGACGCGCGCTTTCAGCCCCTGAGCGCGAGCGAGGCCTGAGCGGAGCCTGCAGCCCAGGCTGGAATCGCCCCGTGACAGCCCGCCGCCTGCCGCGCTCTTTCTTCGCCCGGCCGACGCTGGAGGTGGCACGCTCTCTTCTCGGACAACGCCTGGTGCGCCTCGACCGCGGCATCCGCCTCGCGGGCCGCATCATCGAAGCCGAGGCGTACGTTGGGCCGCGCGATCTGGGCTGCCACGCCCGTGTTGGCCAGACGCGTCGCAACGCCTCGATGTGGGGGCCGCCCGGCCACGCCTACGTCTACTTCACTTACGGCATGCACTGGTGCCTGAACATCGTGACAGAAGCCGAAGGCTTCGCGGCGGCGGTGCTCATCCGGGCACTGCTACCTGAGGAGGGGCTGAGCCGCATGCGCCGCAGGCGTGGCGGCCGCCCCGACCTCCAACTCACCGACGGCCCGGCGAAAATCTGCCAGGCCCTGCTTGTCGACCGCCGCCTGGACGGCCACGACTTGTGCTCCCCCAAGGCCATGTTGTTCCTCGAGGCCTGCCCTTCTGTGCCGGACAATCTCGTCACCACCGGGCCGCGCGTGGGGTTAAACAAGGTGCCGGAGCCATGGAAGAGCATGCCCTGGCGCTTCCGCATGGTGCCCGAGGCCCTCTCCCTTCCCGCCATGGAGGTCACGCGATGAGCCTGCTTGCTGGCAAGACGGCCCTGATCTTCGGTGTCGCCAACGACCATTCCATTGCCTGGGGGATCGCCCAGGCGATGCACGCGCACGGCGCCCGGCTGGCCTTCTCCTACGCCAGCCACGCCCTCGAGCGGCGAGTCCGCCCGCTGGCCGAATCCGTCGGGGCCAACTTCATCGAACCCTGCGACGTCGCCAGCGATGAGCAGATCGAGAAACTGTTCTCCCGCGCCGCCGAACGACTGGGAAAACTGGACGCCCTGGTTCATGCCATTGCCTTCGCCAACCGCGACGAGCTGACCGGCCCCTACTATCAGACCAGCCGGGAGGGCTTCCGCCTCGCCATGGACATCAGCGTCTACTCGTTCACCGCCCTGGCCCGCGGCGCGCAGGCCCTGATGCCCGAGGGCGGCTCGATGATGACCCTGACGTACTATGGCGGACAGAAAGTGGTCCCACACTACAATGTGATGGGCGTGGCCAAGGCTGCGCTCGAAGCCTCGACACGCTACCTGGCGGCCGATCTCGGCCCACGCGGCATTCGCGTGAATGCCATCTCCGCCGGCCCGGTCCGCACTCTGGCAGCAGCAGGCGTTGCCGGGTTCAAACGCATGTATCGCGAATTCGCTGACGTGGCTCCGCTGCGCCGCAACATCACCCTGCAGGACATCGGGGGCGCCGCCGTCTGGCTGGCCTCCGACCTCTCGCGCGCTGTCACCGGCGATGTTCTCTTCGTCGATTCCGGCTACAATATCCTCGGGGTGCCGGAACCGCCGGACGAAGGCCCATCCACGCAGGAGACAGCACGATGATCTGGCTCGAACGCCTGCGCCGCAACTTGCTGCCGCGCGTCGATCCAAGCCAGCAGGAGGACCGCATCCGCCACGCCCGCATCGGCGCCTGGATCCTGCTCGGCCTCGCCGCCTTCTCCCTTCTGGGAGACCTCGCCTATCGCCTCGACAGCGGCATCCAGGATTGGCTGAACTTCTCCCTCGATCTGGCCAGCATAGCCGCCCTGGCCGCGGCCGCCGGGGCCTCCTTACTCCTGCTTCGCCGCCGCCGCATTCTGCCGGCCGGCTACGTCCTGGCAGGCGCACTCTTCCTGTTGACCGCCGCGAATCTTTTCCGCTACCCCGAGGCTCTCTTCGTCGTCGTGCCGGTCTTCCCTCTATGCATCCTGCTGGCCGGCGCTGTGGTGGGCGGTCTCTCGGGCTATCCCTTCGCCCTCCTTGCCGCCGCTGTCGCCGCGGCTGCCTGGCTGAGCCTGCCCGGTGCCGATCCTCTCACTGGCCCTCTCCGCAGTCACGCGCTCGGTACCGGTTTTCTCATCGGCCAGATTGCCCTCTACATCGGCACGGCCATTGCCATGCACTCCATCGCACGCCAAACGGAGGAAGTACGGGCCACGCTGCTGGAGCACAACGAGAAGATGACCCAGCTGGCTCACACCGACCCGCTCACCGGCCTGGCCAATCGCCGCCAGCTCATCGACCAGCTGCAGCGGGAGTACGGCCGCGCCCGTCGCTACCGCCGCCCCCTCGGCCTGCTTTACCTCGACCTCGATGGCTTCAAGGCGATCAACGACCGCTTCGGCCACATGTTCGGTGACGAGGTGCTGCGCCACGTGGCGAACACCATGCGCGCCGTCCTGCGCTCCACCGACCTGCTGGCCCGCATCGGCGGCGACGAGTTCGCCGTGCTGCTGCCCGAGACGCCGCTCTCCGGCTCCGAGAACGTCGCCGCCAAACTGCATCGAGCGCTCACCTCGTACAGCCAGCGGCTGGGGCCGGCCGTCACCCCGCTCACCGTCTGCATCGGCGTCGCCCAGCTCCACGACGAGGACGGCTCCATCGACGACCTGCTGACGCGCGCCGACACCGCATTGCTCATGGCCAAGAGCGTAGCTGCTGGCACAACCCGGCTGGAGATTCAACTCCCCAGGTAGCTGCCGCCTGCGCCCGGCGGCGGTCCTTTCCCGGACGGTCCCGTGGCCGACCCGGCTGTTCACACGAGGTGTCCATGGTTCACACGGACTCCATTCGGCTGAAGACCCGCGGCCACAGCGATATGCACGATTTGACTGCCGAAGTCGAACGCATCATCGCCGCCAGCGGCATCCAGCGCGGCACCGTCACGCTGTTCGCTCCCTCCTCCACCAGTGGCTTGACCACCATCGAGTACGAGCAAGGCGCGCTGGAGGACCTGCGTCAGGCGCTCGAGCGCCTGGCGCCCTCCGACGCCGACTACCGTCACAACCTGGCCTGGGGCGACGGCAACGGCGTCGCTCACCTGCGAGCCGCCCTGCTCGGGGCATCCCTGACCATTCCGGTCCTCGACGGCCGCCCCACGCTCGGCACCTGGCAGCAGGTGCTGTACATCGACTTCGACCTGCGCCCGCGACAGAGGCAGGTCATCGTGCAGGTCATCGGCGAGGCCGATTGATTCTGCTGTCACCCGAAGCAAAGAGCCTCCCTCCTGGCAGCAAGGGTCTCCCTTGGTCCCACCGTGGTATCATTCCCGCCCATTTCCTGATCGGCGGAATTCATGGCCTCGCCCTCCTCGCGCACTCTCTTAGCCGTCTTCGCCCACCCCGACGATGAGACGTTCGGCCCCGGCGGGACACTCGCCCTCTACGCGCGGCGCGGCGTCGCCGTCCACCTGCTGTGCGCCACACGCGGCGAGGCCGGCGGCGCCCCAGCCGAGCTGCTCAGCCGCTTCAACACCCTGGCTGAGCTGCGCGAGGCAGAACTCCGCTGCGCCTCTGAGCTTCTCGGCCTGAGCGGAGTCCACTTCCTCGATTACCACGACTCCGGCATGCCCGGCTCCCCCGACAACCGGCACCCACGCGCCCTCAGCGCCGCCCCAACCCAACAGGTCGCTGGCCAGGTGGCGGAGTGGATGCGGCGGCTCCAGCCTCAGGTGGTGCTCACGTTCGATCCGCTCGGCGGCTACCGCCACCCGGACCACGTCGCGGTCCACCGCGCCACGGTCCTGGCGTTCGAGTCGATCCGTCGCTCCCCGTCAGACCCGCCCGCCTACCGCCCGCTCAAGCTCTACTACCATACCTTCCCGCGCCGCTCCCTGCGCCTGCTCGTCCGCCTGCTGCGCCTCCTGGGTCGAGACCCGAGCCGCTGGGGGCGCAATCGCGACATCGACTTGACGGCGATGGCCGCCAACGACATCCCAATCCATGCCTGCATCGATGTCCGGGCCGTAGCCGACGTCAAGCGCCGCGCCAGCGCCTGCCACGCCAGTCAGGGCGGAGCCTCCAGTGGCAGGGTCACCGTCTGGCTGTTCCGCATGCTGGGCGGCCGGGAGACGTTCTGCCGCGCCCATCCACCCGCCGACCACCGGTGTCGCGAGAAAGACCTGTTTGCGGGCCTGCCCGGGTGACCCGGCGCTTCACCATGGCAGCCCGAACATGGTAAGATGGCAAGGTCCCCTGACCGACCAGGAGTTCCAACCGGCATGCCGTCCGTCACCGAACCCCCTCCCGCGCCTCCCAACAGGTTCGATCTCCCGAGGCGGCTGAGCCGCCTCGCCGAGGTGGCTTACAACCTGTGGTGGACCTGGCATGGCGAGACCGGCCGCATCTTCAAGCTCATCGACTCCGAGACATGGGAGCAGACCGAACACAACCCCGTCCGCTTTCTGCGCACCGTGCCGCGCCGCCGCCTGAGCGAGGCCTGGCACAGCCGCGAGTTCATGGACGTCTATCAACGCGTCCTGCGCGCCTTCGACGAGTACCTGCAGAGGCAGGACACCTGGTACGCCCGCAACCACCCCGACCGCCTCAACCAACCCGTCGCCTATTTCTCCACCGAGTTCGGCCTGCACGAGACCCTGCCCATCTACGCCGGCGGCCTTGGTGTCCTTTCGGGAGACCACCTCAAGGAAGCCAGCGACCTCGGCCTGCCGTTGGTGGCGGTGGGCTTTCTGTATACCCAGGGCTACTTCAAGCAGCGCATCACCGAGGACGGCTGGCAGGAGGCCCTCCCCGCGGTCTTGAGCTTCGAAGACCTGCCAGTGCATCCGGTGTGGGCCCCCGACGGCACGCGCCTGACGGTGAGCGTCGAGCTTCCGGGCCGCGAGGTGGCCGCCCGGCTGTGGCGGATTCAGGTCGGTCGCGTTCCCCTCTACCTGCTCGACACCGACGTCGAGAGCAACGCTCCTTCCGACCGGGCCCTCACCGCCCGTCTCTACACCAGCGACCTGGAACTGCGCATCTCGCAGGAGATCATCCTGGGCATCGGCGGGGTGCGCGGCCTGCGCGCCGTGGGCTACAACCCGGCCATCTGGCACCTCAACGAAGGCCATTCGGCGTTCCTCACGCTGGAGCGCGCCCGCGAATTTGTCGCTGCCGGCCGGAGCTTTGAGCAGGCTGTGGAGAGAATCCGCGCCTCGACCCTCTTCACCACCCACACGCCGGTGCCCGCTGGCCTGGATGAGTTCCCCCTCTGGCTGATCGACAAGTATTTCGCCTCCTTCTGGCCGCAGCTCGGTTTGGAGCGTGAGGCATTTCTCGACCTGGCACGCCACCGCCAACCCTGGGGCGAGACCTTCAGCATGCCCACCCTGGCGATCCGGATGTCTGGCCGTCTCAACGGCGTGTCCGAGCTCCACGGGCGCGTGGCGCGCCGCATGTGGGCCTACCTGTGGCCCGGCACCTCGGAGGAAAAGATTCCCATCGGGCACGTCACCAATGGCGTCCACACCTTCACCTGGCTTGCCCGGCGCCTGCGCCACCTGTTCGACCGCTACCTCGATCCCGACTGGCATGAGCGCCTCAGCGACCCACAGATGTGGCGCGGCATCGAGCGCGTCCCGGACGAGGAGCTGTGGGAGGTGCATCGCCACCTCAAGCGGCGCCTGGTGGCCTACATGCGTGAGCGCGCCCGAAAGCAGTGGCTGCGAGGTCAGGTGCATCCGGTCCAGGTCATCGCCAGCGGCGCGCTGCTTGATCCCTACGCCCTGACGATTGGCTTTGCCCGGCGCTTCGCCACCTACAAGCGCGCCAACCTGATCCTGCGCGATGTGGACCGGCTGCTGAGAGTCATCAACCGGCCCGGCAGGCCGGTGCAGGTGATCTTCGCCGGCAAGGCCCATCCCGCAGACGAGCCGGGGAAGCACCTGATCCAGCACGTCTATCGCGAGGTCAAGCGCGCCGACAACGGTGGACGCCTGGTGTTCCTGGAAGACTACGACATGAACCTGGCTCGCTACCTCATCCAGGGCGTGGACGTCTGGCTCAACACGCCGCGCCGCCCCAACGAGGCCTCGGGCACGTCCGGACAGAAAGCCGCGATCAACGGCGTGCTGAACTTCTCCGTGCTCGATGGCTGGTGGCGCGAGGGGTACGATGGCCGCAATGGATGGGCCATCGGCAGCGATGACGACATCGCTGACCCCGCGCAGCAGGACGCGCGCGATGCCGAAAGCCTCTACACAACCCTCGAAGCCGAGATCATCCCCCTCTACTACGCCTCGCGCGGGGTCGACGGCATCCCCCGGGCCTGGGTTCGCCACATGAAGGAGTCGATTCGCACGCTGGCGCCGCAGTTCTCCACCACGCGAATGCTCCAGCAGTACGTTGCCGAGATGTATCTGCCGGCAATGCCCGAACCGGAGGCGGCGTGAGCGGCCTGCTGGGATGGCTCTCCATCCCCGTCTGGCTTTTCCCGCTGACCATCTTCGCCCTGCGGGTGACCGACATGTCGCTCGACACGCTGCGCGTCCTGTTCGTCGTGCGGGGCCACAAGGGGAGCGCCTGGTTGCTCGGCTTCTTCCAGTCGACGCTGTGGGTGATCGCCATCACCAGCGTGCTGAGCAACCTCGACAACCCGTGGAACATCGCCGGCTATGCTGCCGGCTTCGCCACCGGCAACGTGGTCGGCATGGCAATCGAGGGTCGCCTGGCCATTGGCCACGCCAATCTGCGCGTCATCAGCCCGCGGCGCGGGACTGCCGTCGCCGAGGAGTTGCGGCACGCCGGCTATGCCGCCACCGAACTGTTCGGCCGGGGCAAAGACGGGACAGTCTCGGTGGTCCTCAGCAGCGTGCGCCGCAGGGACGTCAGCCGACTGCAGCGGCAGGTGTCGAGGGTCGACCCCGAAGCCTTTGTCACTGTCGAAGAGGTTCGCCCACTCCACCGCGGCTTCTGGCGAGCCTGACATGCGGGGCTGCAGACTTGGCTGAGATCGTTCTGCTGGCGGTGCAGTGGCTGAGGGAGGTGATGGCTCAGAGCCGCGCCCTGATCGAGGTCGTCCCTGCGGCCTGGCTCCCCCTGGTGATCTTCACCCTGCGCACGAGTGATCTGACGCTTTCCACCGTGCGCATGCTGTCGGTGATTCGCGGCAACCGCTGGCTGGCCTGGATGACCGGCTTTGCCCAGGCGCTGCTGTTCATCACCGCGGTGGTCGGCATGCTGGCCAACCTGGACAACGTGTGGAACCTGATCGCCTACGCCGCCGGCTTCGCCACGGGCAACGTGGTTGGCATCATCCTGGAGGGCCGCTTTGGCATGGGGCACACGCTCCTGCAGGTGCTCAGTCCCAGCCGCGGCGACGCCGTCGCCGAGTCGCTGCGCGGCCATGGCTTTGGCGTCACCGCCCTGCCAGCCCAGGGACCCGGCGGCACCATGGGCCTGCTGCTGTGCAACATCCGCAACCGCGACCTCGAGCAGGCGCGGCAGCAGGTGCTCGCCGTCGATCCCCAGGCGTTCATCGCCGCCGAGAACGTGCGAGCACTGCGAGGCGGCTGGCGGGCCTGAGGCGATAGTCCTGCCTTCCCGCTGGACAGGCCGCACCGCCTGGGCCAGAATCACTTCGCCGGCTCCGTGTTTGCCATGGCCCTGCCCCGCGGGTATAATCTCGCCACCCCAAGGACGCCGGCGGAACCGAGGCCTGGATGGCGCTCAAGGGCAACCTGCGTGACTTCACCGTCACGCAACTGCTGAACCTGATCAACCTCGCCCGTAAGACAGGCACTCTGACCCTTGAGGGCCCCAACGGCGCCGCCTGGGTCTCCTTCCGCGAGGGGAAACTGATCTACGCCCAGGTGGGCAGCGAGGACTCCGCCCTCACCGGAATCCTGGCCAAGGCCGGCACCATCACCTCCCAGCAGGCGCAGCTCATCCGGACCCGCGCCGGCAACAAGAGCGACAAGGAACTTGGCTTGCTCCTGATCAACGCCGGCTACCTCACCCAGCAGGCCATCCTCTCCGCCATCCGCCAGCACACCCTCGACATCGTCTACGACCTCTTCTCCTGGCTGGACGGGTACTTCCGCTTCGATCCCGACGTCCTTCCCCCCGACGACCGCATCACCATCCGCCTCGACCTGGAGGACATCATCATCCAGGGCTCGCGCCGGCTCAAGGAGCTCGAGCAGCTCGCTGAAGAGATCCCCAACCTCGACATGGCGCTCGATTTCGTCGATCGCCCCGGGGCCAACATCCGCGACGTGAACCTGAGCGTGGAGGAATGGCGCGTGGTCTCCTACATCAACCCCAAGAACACCATCCGCGCCATCGCACGCGCCAACAAGATGAGCGACCTCGAGATCCGGCGCATCGTCTTCGGGCTCCTCCAGGCCGGCCTGGTCGACATCGTCCGGCCGCATGGTATGCCGCTGCCGCCGCAGGCCCGGCAGCTTCCGCCGGTCGACAAGAAGCAGCAGTCCTCGCTGGTCAATCGCCTGATCCAGCGAGTCCGATCGATGTAGGCGAGAGGCGCCGATGCAAACCGTCAAGATGGTAGTCACCGGGCCCTTCAGCGCTGGCAAGACGGCCTTCATCCAATCCATCAGCGAGATCGACGTCGTCTCCACCGAGCGCAGGATTTCCAGCGAACCGGAGCAGAAGATCAAGGAGACCACCACGGTTGCCATGGACTTCGGCCGCATCACCGTGGACGAAGACCTGGTGCTCTACCTCTTCGGCACTCCGGGCCAGAAGCGCTTCGACTTCATGTGGGAGATCCTGTCGGAGGGCATGCTCGGCTTCATCGTCGTCGTCGACAGCTCCCGGCCGGAGACCTTCCGCGAGGCCAAAGGCATCCTGCAGACCTTCCGCGCCTATGCACCCACGCCCTACGTCGTCGCCGCCAACAAGCAAGACAGGGAAGACGCCTGGTCCATTGAGGATTTGCGCATCGCCCTCAAGCTCGACAAGAAGGTGAAGATGCTGCCCTGCATCGCCACCAACCGCGAGATGGTGAAGAAAGTGCTGCTGGAGCTCCTGTACAGCATCCTGGAAGAAATGGGAGAGAAGTAGGCTGCCGTGAGCGGCGCCACAGCAGGCGATCGATGAGCCAAACCCCCCAGGTCTACTACTACCCCAACAAGATGGGCCGGATCATCCTCCTGGCACTGGAGGAGATCATGGGCCACAACGGCGTGAACGCCGTCCTCAACCTGGCCGGGCTTCAACATCTCATCAACAACTACCCGCCCAACAACCTCGACCTGGGTTTCCCCTTCGACGAGCTGGGAGCGATCCATCAATCGCTGGAGGACATGTACGGCCCGCGCGGCGGTCGGGGCCTGGCGACGCGGGCCGGCCGGGCTTGCTTCAAGTACGGGCTGCGCGAGTTCGGCCCCGTGCTCGGAATCTCCGACCTGGCCTTCCGCCTCCTTCCGCTCAACATGAAACTCAAGGTCGGCGCCGAAGTCCTCACCAACACACTCAACCGCTACACCGACCAGATCGTGCGGCTGGAAGAGGACCCCGACCGCTTCCGCCTCCATATCGACCGCTGCCCTGCCTGCTGGGGCCGCAAGACCGACAGCCCCTGCTGCAACCTCACCGTGGGCATCCTCCAGGAAGCGCTGTTCTGGGTGAGCGGCGGCAAGAACTTCGTCGTCGAAGAGACCGCCTGCATCGCCATGGGCGACCCGACCTGCACTGTCGTCGTCGCCCGCCGCCCCCTGGACTGAGCCCGCCGGCACCGTGTCTTCCTGCGGGCCTACGGCCCGCAGGATCCCGTTCTCCACCAGCCACGCGCCTTGTGCCTGGCGCGCCGACAGGCCCTCGCCCCTTGCCCCTTCCCATTGACGACGGCCAGCCCTCAGGGTATACTCTGGCTCGACAAACGCACGGGGAGCCCGTGTTTCCGGGCTGAGAGGAGGGCCACCAGCCCTCGACCCGCTGAACCTGATCCGGGTAATGCCGGCGGAGGGATTGCCACGACCACTCCTGCTCCCTCCCCGGTCTTCCGAGGAGGGAGTTGCCTTGCGCGCCGTCATCATCGCCAGCGGAAGCCTCACCCACGCCGATCTCGATCGCGCTCACCTGCGCCCCGACGACTGGCTCATCGCCGCCGACGGCGGCGTCCATAACTGCCGCGCCCTGGGCGTCGTCCCCCGAACCCTCATCGGCGACTTCGACTCGCTCTCTGCCTCGGAGCTGGAAACGTACCGCCAGCAGCAAGTCGAAGTCCTCGCCTACCCCGCCCGCAAGGACGCGACAGACCTCGAACTTGCCCTGCACCTGTCCGTCGCCCGCGGCGCACAGGAGGTGCTCATCCTCGGCGCCCTGGGCAAGCGCTGGGACCAGACATTCGCGAACTTCTTGCTCCCAGCCGCCCCAGGCCTGGAAGGCCTCTCAATTCGCTTGTTGGACGGACCGCAGGAAATCATCCCGCTGCGCGCCGGGCACTCGCTGGAGATCAGCGGCCATCCCGGCGACACGGTGTCGCTGATCCCGCTCAGCGGCGACGCATTCGGCATCACCACCGAAGGACTGGAGTTTCCGCTGTCCAACGGGACGCTCACCTTTGGCTCAACCCTGGGCGTGAGCAACACCCTTGTCTCCCGCCGTGCATCCATAACCCTCGGTCAAGGGTTGCTGCTCTGCCTGATACTCCACCGCAACGAGGAGTCCACCTAGGAGGTCCGGATGTCTCGCAAGATCATTGCTCTCGTGTTTACGCTCCCGCTTCTTGCCGCATGTGGCCAGCCCACCCCAAAGGTCCTGACGGTGATGACCCACGACTCCTTCGCCGTCTCTGAGCCGGTGGTGACAGCCTTCGAAACCGACCACAACGTCGACGTGCAGTTCCTCAGCGCCGGCGATACCGGCACAGCCTTGAACAAAGCCATCCTCTCCGCAGGCAATCCGCTGGCAGATGTCTTCTATGGCGTCGACAACACCTTTCTCAGCCGGGCGCTCGAGGCCGACCTGTTCGAGCCTTACGACTCCCCGCTGCTGGCCGAGATCCCCGACAGCTTCGACCTCGATCCGACTCACCGTGCCCTGCCGGTCGACTACGGAGACGTTTGCCTGAACTACGATCGCGCCTACTTCGAGCAGCACGGCCTGCGGCCGCCTGCCAACCTCGAGGACTTGCTGCGGCCCGAGTTGCGCGGCCTGCTGGTGGTCCAGAATCCGGCCACGTCGTCGCCGGGGCTCGCCTTCCTCCTGGCAACCGTCGGGCATTTCGGCCCGGACGGCTACCTCGACTTCTGGCGCGGCCTGAGGCAGAATGACGTGCTGGTGGTCAACGACTGGGAGACCGCCTACTACACCGAGTTCAGTGGCTCCTCCGGCCGCGGGCCGCGGCCGATCGTCGTCTCCTATGGGTCCAGCCCTGCCCTTGAAGCCATTTTCGCCCCCGAACCGGTGAGCGAGCCGCCCACGGCCGCGGTCGTCGGTGATGGATCCTGCTTCCGCCAGATCGAGTTCGTGGGCATCCTGAAGGGAACCAAGAACCGCCGCGCAGCCGAGGCCTGGGTCGATCACATGCTCTCGACCGTATTCCAGGAGGACATGCCGCTGCAGATGTATGTCTTCCCCGTTAACCCGAACGCCCGGCTCGACGAGCTCTTCGTCCGCTACTTGGCTGTGCCTGAGCGGCCAGCCTACGTCAGCCCCGAGGACCTCGCGGCACATCGCGAGGATTGGATCCGGGCCTGGACGGAGGTCGTCCTGCAGTGAACGCGCCGCGCCGGCTGCAGATCGACACGATAGCGCTGGCGCTCTGGCTGGCGCCTCTCGCCTTCCTGATCCTCTTCTACTTCTACCCGCTGGCCAGCCTGCTCCACCTCAGCCTGGCGCGCAGCGCGGAGGGTCCCGCCGCTCTGTTCCTGGAGCTGCCGGCATCCGCCTACCTGCGTCGTGTGATCAGCTTCACCTTCGGGCAGGCCGCGCTCTCCACCTTGCTCACCCTGGCCCTCGGCCTGCCCGGAGCCTACCTGCTGGCCCGCTACGAATTTCGGGGCAAGTCGCTGCTGCGCGCCCTGACCGGCATCCCCTTCGTCATGCCGACCCTCGTTGTCGCCGCCGGTTTCAGCGCGCTCCTCGGGCCACGCGGCTGGATCAACATCGCCCTCATGCAGGCGCTGAACCTCGCTTCCCCTCCGATCAACTTCATGAACTCGCTTGCCGCCATCATCACCGCGCACGTCTTCTACAACACCACGATCGTCTTGCGCATGGTCGGCGACTTCTGGTCCCATCTCGACCCTCGCTTGGCCCAGGCCGCGCAGACCCTCGGCGCTGGTCGCTGGCAGGTGCTGCGTCGCGTGACGCTGCCGCTTCTAATGCCGGCCATCGCTGCCGCCTCGCTGCTGGTGTTCCTGTTCAACTTCACTTCCTTCGGCGTGGTCCTGGTCCTCGGGGGGCCGCGCTTCGCCACGTTGGAGGTCGAAATCTACCGTCAGACCATCAGCCTGTTCGACCTGCCAGTCGCCGCTGCGCTCTCGATCCTCCAGCTCGCCTGCACGCTGGTCATCACCCTGCTGTATACGCGCCTGTCGCGCCGCGTGACGCGTCCGCTCCCTCTGCGCCAGGCACGCATCACGCAGCAGCGCCTCCGGACCTCACGGCAGCGCTGGATGGCTGGGTGTCTCATCGCCCTGCTGCTTGTCTTTCTCACGTCCCCGCTCGCCAGCTTGGCTGTTCGGTCGTTCGCCCGCCTCGACCCCGAACGCGGCCAGCACGGCCCTGTCGCTCGCGGCCTCACCCTCGACTTCTACCGGCAGCTGTCGGTCAATCCGCAGCAGTCTCTCTTCTACGCCGCACCGACGACGGCCGCCGGCATCTCCCTAGCCTACGCCGGCGCGACGGTCGTGCTGGCGCTCGCCCTGGGCCTGCCCGCTGCCTGGGCACTGGCCTATCGCACACAGTCCCGCCTCAGCCGCTTTCTCGATCCGGTGCTGATGCTCCCGCTGGGGACCTCGGCGGTCACTCTCGGCCTGGGATTCATCATCGCCCTCGATCGTCCGCCGCTCGACCTGCGGGCCTCGCCTCTCCTGATTCCCCTCGCCCACAGTCTCGTCGCCTTCCCCTTCGTCGTGCGGAGCCTGACGCCGGCGCTGCGCAGCATTCGGCCTCGACTGCGGCAGGCAGCCGCGGTCCTGGGCGCCGGCCCGGCACAAGTCGCCTGGCGCATCGATCTGCCCCTGGTCGGGCGGGCGGCCCTGGCGGCTGCGACGTTCGCCTTCATGATTTCCCTCGGCGAGTTCGGCGCCACCGCCATGATCGCCCGGCCGGAGTACCCCACCATTCCCCTTGCCATCTTCCGTTTCCTCTCTCGGCCTGGTGCCATCAACTACGGGCAGGCGCTGGCCCTGAGTACAATTCTGATGACCGTCTGCGGCGTCGGCATGCTGGCCATCGAACGCCTGCGCATCGCCAAGGTGGGCGAATTCTGATTCGGCCCGAGGACCACGCCGCAAACAGGACATGGAACCAGCCCAGATGAGCGGCCTTTCCGTCATCGGCCTGCGCAAGTCGTTCGAGGGGATGCCTGCACTGGACGGCGTCTCCTTCGACGTCGGCCTGGGGGAGACCGTTGCCGTGCTCGGCCCCAGCGGATGCGGCAAGTCCACGCTGCTGGCGATCATCGCCGGGCTGATCCCACCCGATAGCGGCGAGGTGCGCTGGAACGGCCGGGCGCTGGCCGACGTCCCCACTCACCGCCGCGGCTTCGGCCTGATGTTTCAGGACTTCGCCCTCTTCCCCCACCTCGACGTCTACGGCAACGCCGCCTTCGGCCTCGAGATGGCCGGGCTGCCGCAGTCGGAAATCCGGGGCCGCGTGCGCCAGGTCCTCGAACGCGTCGGGCTGCCGGGCTTCGAGCGCCGCGCCGTCGACACGCTCTCCGGCGGCGAGCAGCAGCGCGTGGCCCTGGCCCGCACGCTCGGCCCTCGCCCTTGCCTGCTGATGCTCGACGAACCCCTGGGCTCGCTGGACCGCGCGCTGCGCGAACGGTTGCTGCAGGACCTGCGCCATATCCTGCGAGACACACCCGACGGGCCTCCTCAGACCACCCTCTACGTCACCCACGATCAGGAAGAGGCCTTCGCCCTCGCCGATCGCGTGGTGGTGATGAATGCCGGCCGCGTGGTGCAGGTCGGTCCGCCGCAGGCCATCTTTCGTCAGCCGGCCTCTCGCTTCGTGGCCGAGTTCCTCGGGCTCACCAACCTTCTCCCGGGAACAGCACGCCAAACTGTCAACGGCCCAGTGGTCGAGACGGCGCTCGGTCTCCTTCCTCTGACCAGCGCCGTTTCCGGCCTGGTGAATGTGCTGCTGCGCCCGGAGGCGGCACGCCTGCGCGGCGAGGGGACGTCCCTGCGAGGCCGCGTCGTCGAGCGCGTCTTCCACGGCGGCACATGCCGGCTGACCGTGGAGGTCTCAGGCGTGCTCCTGTCCTTCGACTTCTCCTCGACCGAAGACCTGCCTGGGCCGGGCCAGCCCGCTCACCTCGTCCTGCCGCCGGAGGCCATCCAGGTGCTGCCGTGAGTCAACCGGTCACCGTCCACAAGTTGGATCACACGGGCCGAGAAGTACTGCGCTACCAGGGGTGGACATTGGACCGCCAGGGCAATTGCTGGAGGCTGGAGGCGCTCTTCGACCGCGAGGGGGAGATGGTGGCGCAGCTCAAACTGCAGCGCGGCGATCGCTTCGTGGAGACCTTCTACGCCGACCGCTGGTACAACGTGTTCGCGGTCTACGACGGCGAATGCCTGAAGGGCTTCTACTGCAACATCACGCGGCCGGCCCGTTTCGACGACGGCGGCCATATCTACGCCGAGGACCTGGCGCTCGACCTTGTGGTCTATCCCGATGGGCGCTGGCAGGTGATGGACGAAGAGGAGTTCTCTGCTCTCCCCCTGGCGGCAGGGGAGCAACAGCAGGCACTGCGCGCGCTCGCCGAGCTGCAGTCCTTGGCAGCGCGCAGAGAAGGCCCTTTTCGTGCGCTGCGAGATTGACCCGGCCTACTCCTGCGGTGGCCCGCGACGCATCCGCCCAGGCCACCGCCGCGGGACACGCTCAGCAAAGCATCACGATCCGAGGGACCAGCGAGATCCCTCGTGTCTTTACCAGCCCGGCGCCTGCTCGACTTCTGCCGCCGCCTGACCAGAACTGCCGTTGTACCTCAGTAGGTGATCGTATTCCCCAAGCCAAAGCACATCGGCAGGCTGACGCCAAACACAACCACAGCCACGACCGTTGCGCAGATGCCCAGGACCATCATCCCCAGCTGCAGATATCCCAGGACCAGGCCCACCGTTGCCAGGCCGTCCCCGGTGAGGCGGCCCATGCTGCTGCGGATCTCCTTCTTGGCCATGTGCCCGGTGATCACAGCCACAATTGCGCCGAGCAATGGAAGCGCGAACCAGCTGACGATGCCGCTGACCAGGCTGACGATGGCCATTGTGCTCGTCTGGGTCATGGGCATCACAGGCGGCGGGAAACTGGGCGACTCGGACACGGCTGCCTCCTCGGGACGAAATGGAGAGTGAGACGATGGGATCAAGCCAACCGTTCCCGGTTGGCGCGGCGCCACAGCAGCCAGACCACGTAGGCAGTCAGGACGATGATCAGCGCTGCGACGACAACCGGCACGAGCACCGACAGGATTGAGAGGATCGTCGCCGTGACGTCTTCGGCCACACTGACGGGCACGTTGCCCGTGCCTCCGGTGGTGGCGGTGACGGCCGGCCGCACCGCCGCCGACTTCACGGCATGGACCCCACCGGCAACGATCAGCCCGGCAATCAAGGCCAGCACCGGGTGTATCTCCTCGATCACCTGGGTGCTGGCGGCAAACAGGATCGCCCCGGCCGCAGGACGGACGAAGGTCTGGATGGCGTCGTTGATGTGATTGACTGCCGGGACCTTGTCGGCGAAGAACTCGATCGCACCGAGGATGATCAAAGCCCCGATCACCCACCAGCTCTCCAGGGTGTCCCACGGTGTGGCAAGCGTGATCCAGTTGGTGAAGCGCGCCATCAGGGCGACGATGAGCAAGGGAACGTAGGCGTTCAGGCCAGCACTGGCGGAGAGGCCGAACGCCGAGAGAACTGCACCCAGGATTTCCACTGACCCACTCCTTGGCTCAGAGGGTGAACCCGGCCCACGAGCCTGTAAGCACCAGGCGGATTCCATCCAGAATGGCGATCTGAGCGATGGCCAGCGTTGCTCCGCCTGCGAAAAGGGCGAGCAGGTCGCGCCAGCGGCGGGCGCTGTTCTCGCGGCGCAGCAGCATCGTCAGGACCATCGTGTAGATCAACGTCAGCAGCACCAGCACCGCGAGGCTGCTCAGCAGCGCCAGCGGGTAGAGCAGCAGCACATTCTCGCTGAGGACGGCTCCGTCGACAAGGGCTGCCAGCAGGAGCAGCCACGCCAGGTCGGCCCCGGAGCGAAGTGGGGATTCGAAAGTCAGGTCGAGCCACGCGGTCTGGTTGAAACCGATGTAGACCATGGTCCCCAGGCTGATTCCCATCCCGGTCCCGGTGAGAAGTCGCAGCGTGTTGCTGGCCGGATAGACGTGGGGCAGACCAGGAAGGAGCTGGAGGTAGGAGTTGAGGCCGTCGATGGCCCAGGCCAGGACGAACAGGCCAAGCGGGATGAGGAGCGGCCAGCGGGGAAAGGCGGAGAAGCGGCTGCGGCCGCGGGCCTGGTAGTAGGCGAGTGCGAGCAGTGCGCCCAGGTACATGCCCGTGCAGCGGGCGCACATTGGGAAAGGCCGCTCGCCGAGGTGAAAGGACCGCAGGTCGATCCGGTGGCAGACGGCGTAGCCGAGGGCGTCCGCCTTGCCGAGCAGGCCGGAGGGCGCCAGGCTCAGCCAGATGGCGAAAGCCACAAGCGGCAGCGCGAGGTAGGCGCGCCGCAGCAAGCGGACAGACCGCTGGGCAGTCGGAGGCTGCGCGGCCGTTGCGGGAGAAGACATGGGCGCATTATAGCGCGTCGTGCGCGACGCGCTGCTCACTTCCTCCCATGGCAAGGCTGCCATTCCTTGACGCTCCTTTCCTGGGTCGGCTATAATGCCTGCGCCTTCCTCGGTAGCTCAATCGGCAGAGCGGGCGGCTGTTAACCGCTAGGTTCCAGGTTCGAGTCCTGGCCGAGGAGCTCGCCGGACGAAATCGGAGGACGGGCATCCGCCCGTCCTCTTTTCGCCCCATCACCCTCGGGGCCGGCAGGTCGGTCGCGCATCCCTCGACCGGTTGCCTGCTCAAACGCCGAGGAAGCAAAGGGTTGTGAGCCATCGCCGCGACTGCTCGCTTTGAGCCTTTGACCGGCATCTCAGAAGCCTCGCGGCGCTACTCGATCTCACGAAAGGACCTCCCGTGACTGGTAGAGGAGGGGCTGGTTCAGGGGGCAAGACTCGAGGGCGGTAAGATCCTTGTCAGCAGTCTCGGCGCCTGGAAGGCGCGGGCCTGGGCAATATCCTTGAGCTGGTCCTGGACCCGCCGAAGACAGATGGGGGGGGTCGTCGGAAGAGGTCAGCGCAGTGCCGTGTACCCCAACAAGACCCCGGGGCTGCCCCACTCGGGCTTTCAGAGGGCTGTGGGCTGACGTGGGGAACACGACACCTATTGATCCTTGCATAAGCAATGATACGCTTCACCATTCCAATCCGGCGCCGTGAAAGAACGCCTCGAAGAGATGCCGT
>CAZNRD010000017.1:0-58108 GCA_964575425.1 uncultured Anaerolineaceae bacterium
CCTTGCCGACGCGCACGCCCTTGATCTCGTCGTTTGGCGGCATCCCGGCAGGACAGCAGGGCGGTGTCCCGGCTGTGGCGGTGGGCAGCGGTGTGGGGCTGGAAAGCGGGGCGGCGTCCGGGTCTCCCTCTGGCGGCGGGGCGACTACGTCTTCGGGCGTCCTGTGGGGAGCGGCGGCAGCGGCGGTGATTGCCGCAGCGACGGCGGCTGCGCTGGAGGCGGCCAGGAAGAGGCAGGAGGAGGAAGAGCGGCTGAAGGCCGAGATTGCCAGGAAGAACGCCGAGGCCGAGGCAATTGAAGCGCAGATCCAGCACAACGTGAGCCTGGCACATCTGGCGGTGCTGGCGGCGGCGGCAGCGGCCGCGACGGCGAAGGCCGCGAAGGACAAGGCCGAGGATGACGAGGGATGGCCCTCGGAGAGCCGCTTCGTAAGCACACACCAGCCGCAGACACCAGCGGCAGGACAGCCGCCTCCATTCGACCTGGCGAAATGGAAGCAGCAGGAGTACGGGCCATCCCCAGGCCGGCAGAGGACTGATAGCCAGGCATCCCTGCAGGAGCTGACCGCGGTTCACAAGGTCGTTCCCCCGTTGTGGGATTCAACTGCCTTGAGAAATGGGTCATTGCATGCGCAGTTCTTCGTGGGTTCTGCGCCGTACGCTCCCATTCCAGGGAATCCTAACGATCCAGCTATTGCGATCGGAGGAGCCGGGGCATCCTGGAAACTCCTCCTTTTGAGGCTTCTTCACAGGGTTCTTGCCCCATTCGCGAACGCTGACTATCTTCGAACAGCACCACCCAACGTAGATGTCACTCTCTACTACGCCGGCTACGCGGACGGCACGCTGAGCATTCGGGGGGCCATTCTCGAGAATCGCTCGACAGCGAGGCTTTTTGTTGCTAACGTCGAGATAGAGGGACCAGGCGGTAGTCAGACCGTGTACCCGGTGGAATCCGGCGGATTCCTCTCCTTTCCGCCCTCGGCGGGCCCTGGCGAGACGGCCTGGGTCTGGTTCGACAATTCGCCGGGCGGGGGAGCACTTGGGCCAACGGCGGAAGTGTTGTTGTATCTCACGACAGCGGAAGCACCGTATTCTCTGAGTTGGCAAGTGCAATGGCCTGGGAACTCAGCACAATGAGAGACGTGCGCTTGGGCTGCGCGCGACTGCCGACGCGTCCGTCTACACGACGCTGCAGCCCTCCGTGTATCATATCCAACCTTTCCCGGGTACTGCCTGGCGTTTCATGTGTTGTTGCCCTAATACTGGCAGGGTGTGAGATACTCCAACGTGATGCCCGCGAGCGGCAGTTCCAAGAGCAGTTCCCTTATCGCGACCTCAACCGCACTCTCTGTTTGGACACCATAGAGGGAGTAACGGAGACCGCGATTGGGCGTGTCGTCACACTCGAGCTCGTGAACGAGAGTGATCACACCGTCGCGTTTTCGCCGAAAGAAGGCATTGTGGGTCTTGTGTATGACGCAGAGGGTAGCGAATGGGTGGAGATCGAAAACGTTGTTGTCTACCCGGACATTGTGTTGGGGCTAGGCCCTCGTGGAGGAGGCCTGCCAAACGCAACGGCGGTGTACTTCAAGCCCATCCTCGAGGAATTTCTGGATGCGATCAATATACGCGTTCTGGCAATTGGCCGCATCTGGGATGAGGATCACGGCTTTGGTGAACCTGTCGCAGCCTATATTGACCTTGCGCTCGAGCGCTAGGTAACCTCACACCGAGGGTGGCGGTCGAGCCGATTTCGGCCTACGGGCGTCTTGCGATGGTAGCCGCGCGTTCGGCCAGGCCCCTCGCTCCCTCATCTTGGCCTCCATCGTACTATGTGTGACAATGGCTGCAACTGATGACGCTTGCAGTGCTTGCCAAATAGCCGCCATACTGACTGGCGAAGCCTGCGGCCCACCCTGGTCTCCTGCCGCCCATCGCCTCCATGCCGTTCTGGAAGGCACTGCTGCTGGTGGGCCTGGGGGGCGGGTTGATTCTCGCGTTTGCCAGTTGGTTGTTCTCATCCATCCTCCACCTTCGCTGGGGCCTCACCGTCTGGCCCGTCATCCACTTCTGGTTCTTCACTCTGATGTCGATCTACATGTGGTGGGCCTGGCGGCCGCGGCGCAAGCACGGCCGCTGGCTGCGGTAGTGTGGCTCCGTGCTAGGGACTGTGTACCTCTCCGCCTTGTTCATGGCGGGAGGCGTCATCTACTGGGACGCCCTCCTTGCAGCGCCGTGGAACCGGATCGTCAACGGCGTCTCGATCGCGCTGTTCACCCTGGTCTGGCTCCTCCCTGCCATCTCCGAGAAGGCCGCCAGGCGAATTGCCTACGCCCAGGACCGCTTGAGCTTCAAGATGCTCGCCTTCGGCAGCCCGGCCGCCCTGATGGTGACCGCCGGCGTCCTGGGTGCCAACTTCGGCCTGCATGGAGGGCCGTCTGCAGCAGGCCAAGTCGACCCCAGGCTCGTGGTGTTGGCCTTCATGTTCCGCATTTTCGCCATCGGGCTGGCTCAATACAACGCCCATCACTTCTGGCCCTATCGCCCGTGGCAAAAGGATGAGGAAGCATGAGCATCTGGATGGTGGTGGCCGGGATCGTGGGCGCCTGGATCGGCACTCAGTGCCCGTGCCCGTAGGGCATGTGGCTCTGGCGGCGGCGCCCCAGAGGCTGAGGAGGCAGTATGCTGAAGGTTTGGTGGCGCAAGATTCAGGCCAGACGTGCATTTCACCAGGGGACCGAACGCTCCATGCAGGGGGACTACCGCCGCGCCGTCGCCCTGCTCAGCAAAGCCATTGCCGCTGACCCCCTGCAGGCGGACGCGTTCCTGCACCGCGGCATCGCCCATCTCGACAGCGGACAGGTCGAACAGGCGCTGGATGATTTCAACGCAGCCATCCGCCTCGCCCCAGCCCAGGTTCTGGGTTACTACAACCGTGCCCTGGCCTGGCTCGAACACGGCGATGAAGAACGGGCCCTGGCCGATCTGAACCAGGCCATCCGCCTCGACCCGGCCGACGCCGATAGCTACAACTGGCGCGGCATGGTGTATTTCCAGCGCGGCGAGCACGAGCGCGCCCTGGCCGAGTTCGACCGCGTCCTTGAACTGGGCGAACCACGCTTCGGCTACACCGGCCGCGCAGTCGTCCTGGAGAAGATGGGCGATCTGGCCGGAGCAGCAGCCAGTTGGAGCAAGGTGCTGGAACTCGATCGGCACAACGCCAAGGCGCTGTGTTGCCGAGGGCTGCTGCTGGAGAAGATGGGAGAGCCGGAGAAAGCCCGGGGCGACCTGGAGCAAGGCTTGAGGCGCAGCGGCCAACTACGTGACCACCTGCGGCAGCAGGCCGAGGAGGCGCTGGCGAGGCTGAAGCCGATCGCCACCTGATCGGGCGGCAGCAGATGATGCCCCGCCCAGCGCTTCCCCAAGAGCCTGGCGCGCTTCCTACTCCGCCGTTTCAGCCAAGCGCAAGTTGAGAGCGACCAGGCAGCCTACGGAGTGGATTGAGGAGGTGGGGTGACAGTGGGGACCGGGGTGGTCGGGGCGGCGGCGCACAGCGCCAGGCTCTCGCGGGCAATCCCAGTCACCACCGGGTCGTCGCTGTAGGCGGCCAAGAGCAAGGAAAAGATGCGCTCCGCGTCCTGACAGGCGGTGGGGCGGTCGGGGGCGGTGCGGAAGTAGACCAGGACCGAGCCGTAGGTGTAGTAGTACTCGAGCGAGTCGTCGCTGAGCTCCAACCCGGGTACGTCTACCCCATACTGCCGGGCCTCGGCGCTGTCGGGATCGCAGCCGTAGATGAACTCGCACATCACGCGGCGGCTGACCTCCGCTGAGCAGCCGTCCACGGCGCACTCGAGCACGACAACCGCACTTTCGTAGTTGCGGGCGCGAAAGAAGACCAGGCCCAGTCGGCCGTAGATGTCGGGGTTGGCCGGATCGATGGCCAGCGCGCGCTGGATGTTGCGCGCGGCAATGAAGAACTCTCCCTGCTGCAAGTAGGTCCGTCCGATGGCCAGGTAGGGGGTGGGGTCTTCGATCTTGAGCTGAGCGTTAATACGGGCTGCCCGGTCGAAGTACTCCAGCGCAGTGTCGATTTCGCGCAGCCGGCGGTAATTGGCGCCGATCAAGAGATAGAGGTATGTGAAGTTCGGCGCTACCGCTGCAGCGACGCTGTATTCCTCGATCGCCAGCCGGTACTGACCGTTGCTCTCTAGGACCGTGCCGAAAACGCGATGGATATCCATGCTGTACGGGTCCCTGGGGTCGGCGCGGGAGACAGCCTGGGATGCGAGGTCGATGGCCTGGGCAAACGACTGCTGGTCGATCAACACTTCCGCAGCGAAGGCGAGAGCCAGTGGATTACCGGGCTCGAGTTGAAGGGCGCGGACGGCGGCGGTCTGGGCAACCGTGAGGAATTCCTCACGCCGGTTCGGCCCGCGAAGGACGGCTTCGGCCGAGGCCGACCAGTCGTAGACCAAAGCACGGATGGCCTGGGGGAAGGCGTCATCGGGCGCCAGTTCGACGGCACGGTCCACGGCCTGGCGTGCATCAGTCAGCAGAGCGCGCCGCTCCTCCGCCGTCGTCTGAAGCGCGCTGAAATAGGTCTGGACGCGGGCCATTTCGGCCCAAAGGCGAGCGTCATTGGGATATGACTCAACGCCCTTACGGTAGGCGGCGATTGCCGCTTCCAGGGCTCCAGCAGAGAAGTAGGCGGCACCGGCGTCGGCATAGGAGAGGGAAGTGCGGGTGGGTGTGGGCGGCGGCGAGAACAGGGGCTGGATGCGTTTGGTCTGCAACATCCACAGGACTGCAACCCCACCTGCAATCAGCATCAGGTAGAGGAACATCCGGATCGGATGAGAGCGGGGGCCTTCCTGGCTGAGGCGCAGCCGATCGCCGGTCAGGCGCATCTCTACAGCCCTAATGGGTTCACCGTGCAGGAGCGGGCGTCGGTCGAGGGGTGGGGGTGGGCTCAATCACGCCGCACAGAACCAACCCCTGCACGGAATTGGCCTGCGCAATGGCATCATCGGGCACGCCGCGGATCAGCGTCTCGAACAAGGGAATGGCCTGGTCGCAGTCGCCGCTTCGGGCCAGGGTCAGCCCGTACGTGTAGTAGAACTCGACGACGCGGGGTCTGGCCGGGTCCAACGGGAGTCCCTCCACCACTATGCCTTCATTCGTCCTGCCGCCGCGCACGGCCAGGGCCAGTTCGGGCACGGCCTCTGCGTACTGGAAGTTGTGATACAGCATGCGGCCGAGGTTGCCGTGCAAGAAGGGATCAGAGGGCCTGAGCCGCACGGCTTCTGCTGCCCATTGGCTGGCCTTGCCGTACTCCCCGATCCCGGCGTAGGTATGGGCCAACAGCGTCAGGGGCGTGGGATCGGTGGGGGCCAGGGCGATGGCGTTGGTGTAGCTGTCGACGGCCAGCTCAATCTCACCCTGAGCGCGGTACATGTTGCCGAGGGAGATGTGCAGGAGTGGTAAGTTGGGATTGAGGGCGATCGCCGTCTGATAGTAGGTGACCGCATCGCTGTAGCGCGCGACGCGTTCCAGCACATATCCCATGGCCCGATGTGCTTCCACCAGCCGGGGGTCGAGCTCCAGCGCGCGCCGCGCCGCGGCTCCGGCTTCGTCGTAGAGGTCGGAGTCGGCCAGGATCTCAGCGCGGTAGGCATGAATCAGCGCGTTGTCTGGGTCCAGAGCGAGGGCGGTCTCGATCTCCTGTCGGGCTCGGATGAGGTCCCCGGTGAAATCGTAGGCCCAGGCCAGCACCGCATGCCCGAGCGCGGAGTTGGGATCGATCAGCACGGCGTCCTGAGCGCTGGTCACCGCATCCTCCGGGCGGCCGACGAAGACCTGCACTCGCGCCAGTGCGATGTAGTAGGCCGCCTGACCGGGATCAACAGCGATGGCCTGGCGATACGCCTGCTCCGCCTGAGCGAGCTTGCCGGAAGCGAACAGGCTCTCGGCTTCGAGGATGAACGAGGCCGGGCTGCGCGTGGGCGTTGGCGTGGGGATCAGGAGCGGCGGGACTGTGGGAACCACGGCAAACTGCAGATACAGGCCGGCCACGATCAACGCCAGCAAGGCCAGGATGCGGCCTGGACGGGAGCGCCGGCGGCGCGATTTCCGGAGGTTCCACTTGCTGCCGCTGAGGTACATGGATGGATGGTGGACTGGCGGAACAGGGCATGCATCTTACCATCCGGCGCGGCGCAGCGTCAAGCGCAGCGGGCGCGGTATAATGCGCCGCATGTCTCCCGATGAAACGACGCCGGCGGATCTGGAAGCGACGCGGCCTTCTGCGGCCGCCGAGGCGCTGGAGCAGCCCCCCGCCTCTCCAGTCCCGAAGCGCCGCCTCCTGTGGCTCGTCCCGATCATTCCCCTGGTCGTGCTCCTAACCGCGCTGGCCGGCTATCGGGACGGCATCAAGGCCCGCCAGGCTGCCCACCATCAGGCGCTGCTTGACATTGCCAAGGCCCAGTTCGAACAGGGATTGGCTGACCTGGAAGCGGGCCGCTACGACCTCGCCCGTCAGCGATTCGAGTACGTAATCCGCATCGATCCATCCTACCCGGGCGTGATCGAAAGACTTGCGGAAGTGCTGGTGGCCATGGGCGCCGCCGCCCCCACCATCACCCCCGCCCCCACCCCAACCCCAAACCTGGCCCCGGTCGCCGAACTGTTTGACCAGGCCGAAGCTGCCTTCGCCGAGCAGGACTGGACGCGCGTCATCGACACACTGCTCGCGCTGCGCGCCAAGGATCCCCAGTACCGCGCCGTCGAGGCCGATGGCATGATGTACCTGGCCCTGCGCAACCGCGGGCTGCGCCTGATCCGCTACGAGTGGCAGCTCGAGGCAGGCCTGTACGACCTCAGCCGCGCCGAGCGGTTCGGTCCGCTCGATAAGGAAGCCGAAGACTGGCGCACCTCCGCCCGCTACTACCTGCTGGCCAACACGTACTTCGGCCTCGACTGGGGCATGGCTGCCGACATGTTCTTCAACATCTGCGTGCCGGCAGCCCTGTGGGCCTCGTGCGACCGCGTCGCCCAGGCAGCCCAGCGCTACGCCGAACAGCTCGGTGCCATGCCCGACCCGTGTGCCGCACTCCAGGCGTACGAAGAATGGGAGTGGCCCAGCGACTTCCCCGTACTGCAGCCGCTGTACGACGCAGCGCGGACGCTGGACGACCGCTGCCGCGCCAGCCAGCCACCTACGCCCACAGCCACCGAAACCCCCACGCCAACCCCGGAAGCCCCTCCTGGCCCGGGCGGCTGACGCAGTAGTTGCCCCGCCCGGTCCAGATTGCTCAATCGAAACGCATACCTCCTCGGACCGAATGGTCGTGCGAAAAGACCAAGCAAGCCCAATTGGTTCCCCCAGCCGGCTGTGATTTCCATCCTTGGTGGCTCTTCCGCTCGGCCCAGTCGCCCTCGTCGCTTCCCGGGGCCGCCGCGGGCACGGTCCTTGCATCCCAGCCTGTCCACAAAGGGGACGACGAAGGATGCCACTGCTGCTTGAAGCGGGAACCTGGTTGGGCGCTTGTGCCCTTTACTTCGCCTTCGCCGCCGCACAGGGCGCCACCATACGCCACATGCGTATGGGGAAGAGCCTGAGAGCAGCCGCCGCGGCCTCGGCGATCTACCTGCCCGCCACTGTCCTATTCCTGCGCTACGAGCCATGGCGGCTGGCGATGCGCATGATTCCGGTCGCCACTGGCCTACTGGTGCTTGCCCTGTTCATCTGGCGACCAAGTGGCATTCGCCCCTGGTGGCAGCGCTCCGTGGTCCTCCGCTACCTGGCAAGCACGATGGCGATCTCGGCGCTGGCGCAGATCGGCCTGGCCTGGGCTTCGGCCTCGGCTGCCGCCGCGGTCGTGGCCGCGGCGGCTGTATTGGCGGGCTGGGCTTCGCTGCGAGCATCCTCGCGAGTGTCGCTGCACCCTGTCTAGGCCGCGCAAGCCTCACATCCCGGCCTGGGGTACAATGAGCGACCTGATTGCCGGCCCAGACGGCCGCCCAGCCGGGGACACCCTTGTTTGAGATCGTCTTCCTTGGCTCTTCCGCCTCCGCTCCTTCGGTCCACCGCGGCCTGTCAGCCCAGGTCGTCAGCTACCGCGACCAGCGCTTCCTCATCGACTGCGGCGAAGGAACGCAGCGCCAGATCCTGCGTTCCGGCATAGGGTTCCGCCGTCTCAACCGCATCCTGATCACCCACGGCCACCTGGATCACATTCTCGGGCTGGCCGGCCTGCTCTCGACCTTCGCCCGCTGGGAAGCCATCGAGCGTCTCGAGATCTGGGGCGGGCGCTGGGCGCTGGAGCGCATCCACGATCTGCTCTTCGGCGTTGTGCTGCGCGGCGCCCGACCACCATTCCAACTCGACCTGATTCCGATCGAGGCGGGCCTTCTCCTGGAAGAGGGGGGCCTGAGGCTCTCGGCCTTTTCCGTAAGCCACCGCGGACCCAACAGCTTCGGCTTCCTCTTCGAAGAGAGGCCTCGACGCCCGTTCCTGGCGGATCGGGCCGAGGCGCTTGGCGTTCCTGCCGGCCCGGTTCGGCGGGAGCTGGTCAGCGGGCGAGAAGTCACCCTGCCCGACGGGCGGACTGTCTGCCCCGATGACGTCCTGGGTCCACTCACACGAGGCACGCGCCTGGTACACGTCGGCGACTGCGGCCGCACGGATGACCTAGTCGACGTGTGTCGCGCCGCCGACGCTCTCGTCATCGAAGCCACCTACCTCGAGATTGAGGCCGAGATGGCCCGGCAGTTTGGCCACCTCACCGCCCGTCAGGCAGCGGACCTGGCGCGCCGGGCAGACGTGCGCCACCTCTACCTGACCCACATCTCCCGCCGCTACCACGAGCAGGAAGTGCTCGACGAAGCGCGCACTGTCTTCCCTCAGACCACCGTCGTGCGCGACTTCGACCTGATCCAGGTTCGTCGCCCAGACTGACACCTTCCCCCTCGGGGCCCAGATTTCCCCGAACGCGCAAGAGCACGGCTCGGGAGGTGAGGCTCCGCTCTGCACCGTCGGCTTGGCCATCCGCCTGACCTGTTTGGGCCGCAGGCGGACCAGGACTTCATGCGCTCCAAGACGGATGGATTGACCACAGTCCTTCGACCGATTAGAATCGCGGCCGACAACGAGGTTCCAGCAAAGACCATGCCCATCTACGAGTACATCTGTCTCGACTGTGGCGCCCGATTCGACGCCCTGCGCCCAATGGCGCAGGCCGATGCTGCCATCCGCTGCACGCGCTGCAAGAGTGAACTTACCTCCCGCACGGTCTCGGTGTTCGCCGCGCACAGCAGTGGCAAGGTCGTCGCCGGCGGCGGTGGAGGCTGCAGCGGCTGCAGCGGTGGCTCCTGCGCCACCTGCAGCTAGAGAACCCGCCTTCGACACATGAAGGGGCTGCCCGCGCGGGCAGCCTCTTCTGACTTTCTCTCACGCCGCCGAGCGTCAGCCGCGGATGTCGAATCCTTTCATCCCGCCGACAGGGTCTTCCCACCTGACCTCAACCCGCTCCACGGTGGCCGCTGGCGGACCCTCCCGGCACCACTCGACCAGCGCCCGAACCGCATCCTCCTCGCCCTCAAACACCGCTTCCACGCGGCCATCGGCCAGATTGCGCACCCATCCGGCCACCCCGTGACGCGTGGCCTGCTGCCGGGTGTAGTAGCGGAAATTCACACCCTGTACCCACCCATGGACAAAGAGATGTGCCCGACGCACCGGCATGGCCCACCTCCACGGCGGCTCACGCAACTACGATACACCGCTTTCGGCGGGTTGGGAAGGCGTGCCTTGGCTCCTTGCGGCATAGCGCGCCAGCAGCTCTGCCCGCGACATCCACACCTCCACACGCTGCAGCGCGCCAAGCCTCTTTCCACGCAGGCTCTGAGGCCCGAACGTCCAGAGCAGCAGGTAGGAGTAGAAGTTGTCCCAGAAGGCACGCCGCCAGACGCGCCATCCCGGTGCCTCTTTCAACACAACCTCGAAACCCAGGCGCTCCAGCGCCGGCCGGATCGAACGGAGCTGGGTGACGAAGCTGAGCTCCCCGCGCAAGGCAACATAACCCTGGGGCGCGCGCTGGCCCAGGTGGCAAGCCAGCAGCTCCAGGGAGCGGGTGCTCTGCTGCAAGAGGTAGCGTCCCCACCCCAGCGAGGTGTTCCTGCGAAAAAGCTTGAGCAGTCGCTCGTTCCACAGGTGCAGGTGGACGATCGGATCGCCCGTCCTCACGACCGTCCCATCCCGCAGCGAAGCGTCGCGCGGCGACGGTCCGTAGGACACGCGCAGAATGCATCCTGCCTCGTGCGTGAAGGGCCGCACCCCGTAAGCTCGGCGCAGGATGCCATCGATTGCCCGAATGCACAGCCTGGCGAAGGCGGCCGAAAGCGGCACAGGCGTCAGGGCTTTCCGGTCGAGATGAGCACCAGGCCGGCGAACACCAGCCCCACCCCCGCCCACTGCCCGCGCGTGAAGCCCTCACGGAAAATGATGTGCGCGCTCACCAGTTCCGCCGAGACAAACGCCAGGCCAATGCCGAACGCGCTCGCCGTGCGCACGCTTCCCAGGCGCGCCATGCTGGCAAAGGTGAGCTGCGTCCCCAGGCCAAACGCGCTGCCCACGGCCTGCCAGATGAGGAACTGTGTCCAGCTGGCTGCCCGGCCGGAGAACGCGAAGCAGGTGGTGGCCCCAATGTTCATCAACTGGTTGAGGGCAATGAGGGGCAGCGGCAGATGAGCCGCCTGGGCTCTGGTCAGGGACGCACGATAGGCATCGCTCACGAAGTGCGCGGCCGATCGCAGCAGAGTCATAGGCACCTCCCGCTGAAAATTAGTCTATCCCAGCAGCCACGGAGTGCCAATCAGCCCGCTTGCGCGGGTCAGGCCATTTTGCGGACTACGGTGGCGGAATCAGCGTGCCGGCGCGGGCGGCGAGCGCCAGCAGCGGACCAGGCAGAATCCCTAGCACCACGGTCCCCAGCGCCGTCAGCGCAACCGTGGCGTTGAGCCAGGCCTCGGAGCGGCTCTCCGGTGCGCCCGGACGCATGAACATCATCACCACCACCCGCAGGTAATAGTATGCCGACACCAGGGAAGTGAGCACGCCCAGGAGGGCCAGCCAGACCTGGCCGGCATCCAGCGCAGCGCGAAACAGGTAGAACTTGCCCAGGAAGCCGACGGTTGGCGGGATGCCGGTGAGGGACAGCATGAAGACTGCCATGGCCACGCCCAGGGCCGGGCGGCGCGAGGCCAGGCCGGAGTAGTCCTCCAGCATCAAGCCCCCACCATCCTGCTTCTCCATCGCCACCACCACCGCCCAGGCCCCCAAGTTGGTCACTGCGTACGCCACAAGGTAGTACAGGGCCGCGCCCGCCGCCTGCGCAGTGAACTCAGGGCCGATGCTGGAAGCGAGGGCCATCAGCAAGTATCCTGCGTGGGCGATGCTGGAATAGGCCAGAAGGCGTTTGATGTTCGGCTGCGCAATGGCCGCCACATTTCCCCAGATCATGGTGACCGCCGCGACGATGGCGATGGCCGCAGTCCACTTGGCTGCCAGCGCCGGGAAAGCGAGGAGCAGGACTCGCACCAGCGCCGCCAGGCCACCCACTTTGGCACCGGCGGACATGAAACCGACCAACGCCGACGGCGCCCCATGGTACACGTCCGGCGTCCACATGTGAAATGGGACGGCCGCCAGTTTGAAACCCAACCCGACCAGAATCATGCCCAGGCCGAACGCCAACATGGCAGGCGAGTCAACACCGGCACTGACGGTCAAAACGATCTCCGTCAGGCGCGTGGCACCTGTGGCACCGAAGGTGAGCGCAATGCCGTAGAGGACGAACCCCGAAGCAAAGGCGCCCAGCAGGAAGTACTTCAGTCCGGCCTCCTCCGACGCAGGCTGGGGCCGGCCAAGAGCGGAGAGCACATAGAGCGGGATCGACAGGAGCTCCAGCGCCAGGAACACGATGATCAGGTCCCCCGCATAGCCCATGAGCAGCATGCCGGTCAGGCTGAACAACAGCAAGCTGTAGTACTCGCCGCGCTCAATGCCCATCCGGTGCAGGTAGTCGCAGGCCAGGGCGATCCCCCCCAACCCAAGCCCCAGAGTCACCGCGCCAACAAACGCGGCGAAGTCATCGGCGATGATCATGCCAGCGAAGGCCCAGCGCGCCTGGCCATAACCCAGGACCAGGGGAACCATGCTGGCCAGCATGCCGAACGCTGCCAGCAGCGCTGTCAGCCCTCGGCGGCCGTCTGGAAGGAAGGCGTCCAGCAACAGCAAGCCGCAGCTCCATCCTGCGAGGATGAAAAGCGGCAAGATGGCAGTGAGATCGGAGACGGACACGGCCTACCTCAGCGCCAGCGCTGCCGCCTGCAGGCCGCCCAGCAGGTGCTGCACCGAGGGGGACATCAGGTCGAAGAACGGCCGCGGGTAGAGCCCGATCCAGAAGATCAGCGTGATTAGCGGTGCCAGGGAGATCACTTCGCGCCAGTTCAGGTCTCTCAATTGCTGGTTTTCCGGCTTGTCGACCGGCCCGAGGAAGAGATTCTGAAACATGTTGAGCATGTAGATGGCTGCCAGGATCACGCCAAGCACCGCCAGCCCGGCATACCAAGGGGAGCCGATGGCCTCCGACCCGAATGCGCCCAGGAGGATGGTGAACTCTCCGACAAAGCCGTTCAGCCCTGGCAGCCCCATCGAGGACAGCGTCACCACCAGCGTCAGGACGGCGTACACCGGCATCACCTTCCACAGGCCGCCGAAGGCGTCCATCTCGCGCGTGTGGCGCCGCTCATAGATCATGCCCACGATGAGGAACAGCGCCCCCGTGCTGAGCCCGTGGTTGACCATCTGCAGGATGGCGCCCTGAATCCCCTGCGGATTCAGCGCGAACAGGCCCAGCATGACGAAGCCCAGGTGGCTGACCGAAGAGAACGCCACCAGCTTCTTGACATCCTTCTGGGCGTAGGAGACGGCCGCGCCGTACAGGATCCCGATCGCCGCCAGGACAGCCATCCACGGCGCGGCCCTCACCGACGCCTCCGGGAAGAGCGGCAAGTTAAAACGCAGAAAGCCGTAGGTGCCCATCTTAAGCAGCACGCCCGCCAGGATGACCGAGCCGGCGGTCGGCGCCTCCACGTGCGCGTCCGGAAGCCACGAGTGCAGCGGCCACATCGGCACCTTGATCGCAAAGGCAGCAGCAAAGGCCAGGAAAAGCCACATCTGGACATCCGCCGACAGGCCTCCCTGCTCGATCAGGTCCGGCAGAGAGAACGTGCCGCCGCGCAGGGCGAGCCAGATGATCGCCAGCAGCATCAGGATGGAGCCGGCCATGGTGTACAGGAAGAACTTGATGGCGGCGTAGATGCGGCGTAGGCCGCCCCAGATGCCAATCAGGAAGTACATCGGCACCAGGGTGAACTCCCAGAAGATGTAGAACAGGAAGAGGTCCTGCGCCAGGAAGACCCCCACCATCCCGACCTCCAGCAGGAGGAAGAAGACCATGAACTCCCGCACCCTCTCCTGGACCGCGGTCCAGGTCGAGAAGATGGCGATCGGTGTCAGCAGGGTGGTCAGCAGCACCAGCAGCAGGCTCAGGCCGTCGACGCCGAGGTGGTACTCCAGAGTCCAGCCGGCCAGGCGGATCCACGGCACCCGCGCCACCAGCTGCAGGCCGGGGTCCGAGCGGTCGAAGCGCGCCAGCATCCACAGCGACAGCGCGAAGGTGAGGGCCGAGGCCGCCACCGCCATCCAGCGCATCCCCTCCTCGCGCTTGCCCGGAAGGAGCAGGATTGCGAGCGCTCCAACGACTGGAAAGAAGACCACCAGGGAAAGCACGTAGGGATCAAGTGAGGTCATGACCCGTCCTCAACCATCAGCGGAAAAGCAGGTAGCCGAGCAGCGCCACGCCGCCGAGGAGCAGCGTGAGCGCGTAGTTGCGCACGTAGCCTGTCTGGAGGCGGCTCAGCCGCGCTGCGGCCTCTCCTGTCAGGCGCGCTAGGCCGTTGGCCGCGCCATCGATTACCGGCAGGTCGAACCCCTGCGACAACCAGCCTGTGAGGGAGCGGAAGCCGCGCGCCAGCACTGCATCGTGGGCCCAGTCGTGCCAGAAGCGACCTTCCACCACTTCGGAAAGGAAGCCCGCCAGGCGAACGTAGGGCCGGATGATCACCGCTCCGTACAACTCATCCACCCACCACTTGCGCTCGAGGGCCACGAAGGCCGCTCCCAGCGCGCGGCGCAGTGGATCGGGCTGGCCGGCCAGTAGGCACTTGCGGCCATACACCCACCACGACAGCGCGATCGAGAACAACGCCAGAGACGTCGAGAGGACGGCCACAGGGAGCTCAAACGTGCCTGCCTCAACCTCTCCCAACGAATGTCCCAGCCAGCGGGACAGGGTGTGAGGGCCCGGCAGGTTCAGCGCCCCGCCCATCACGCTTAGCCCGGCTAGCGCCATCAGGGGCACCGTCATGATGGCCGGATTCTCCACGGCATGGCGCGCCGGCTCGGAACGCGGCAACCCGAAGAACACCATCCAGACCTGGCGGCCCATGTAGAACGCCGTCAAAAACGCGGCCGCCGTGAGCAGGAGATACACAAGCGGGTTGAGATGGCTCGCCTCGGCCAGGATCTCGTCTTTGGAGAAGAACCCCGCCAACGGCGGAATCCCGGCCAGCGCCGCCGCGCCGATGGCATACACCCAGAAAGTCACCGGCATTCGCTCGCGCAGTCCGCCCATGCCGCGCATGTCATTGGCGTCGAAGGACGAGTGGCTGGCGCCGTATTGACCCTCGCGGTGGTGGGCATGCTCCAGCCCCTGAATTACCGAGCCCGCCGAGAGGAAGAGCAGC
This sequence comes from uncultured Anaerolineaceae bacterium, assembly GCA_964575425.1. Taxonomy (GTDB): domain Bacteria; phylum Chloroflexota; class Anaerolineae; order Anaerolineales; family E44-bin32; genus DATEAV01. The sequence continues at coordinate 14,871 of CAZNRD010000017.1, forward strand.
GCCTTGAAGAAGGCGTGCGCCACAAGGTGGAACATGGCCGCCACATACGCCCCCAGCCCGGCCGCCGCCACCATGAAGCCGAGTTGGCTGATCGTCGAATAGGCCAGGACCCGCTTGATGTCGTACTGACCGACAGCGATGGTGGCAGCCAAGAGCGCCGTGGCCGAACCCACGATCGCCACCGCCATAGACGAGAGAGGGGCCAGGTGGAAGAGAACATGCGTCCGCACGATCATGTAGATACCCGCCGTCACCATCGTGGCGGCGTGAATCAGCGCCGAGACCGGCGTGGGGCCGGCCATGGCGTCGGGCAGCCAGACGAAGAGCGGCAGCTGCGCCGACTTGCCCGTCGCTCCCACGAGCAAGAACAGAGTGATGGCCGTCGCCAGCCCCGCCGCCGCCGGCCCCAGATGCTCGGCGCGAGCGAAGACCTCATCGAACTGCAGGCTGCCGAACCCCCAGTAGGCCAGGAACATCGCCACCAGGAAGCCGGAATCCCCAATGCGGTTGGTGATGAAGGCCTTCTTGCCAGCCAGCGCGTTGCCTATCTCCCCTTCGCCCTTCTCATACCAGAACCCGATCAGTAGATAGGAACACAATCCCACGCCTTCCCAACCAACGAACAGCGTCAGGAAAGAGTCCCCGCTCACCAGAACCATCATGGCCGCCACAAACAGGTTGAAGTACACGAAGAAGCGGCGGTAGCGGCTCAGATCCCCATGGAAGCGCACGTCGGCGTGCATGTAGCCGATGGAATAGAGGTGGATCAGCGTGCTCACCCCGCTCACCATCAGCATCATCGTCACCGACAGCGTGTCCACCCTCAGGGCCCAGGGGACGTGCAGGTCACCGATGCGAATCCACTCCGCCACCGGGACGCGCACACCTGCAGGCTCCGCCTGCAGTGCCGCGAACAGAAGGACCGACACCCCGAACGCGAGCGCCACTGCCCCGCTGGCCACCGCGCCCACAGCGCGCTCCCCCATCCACCGGCCCAGCACCAGGTTGAGCAGCAGCCCGGCCACCGGCAGGAAGATGACCAGCGGGGCGAAGGCGAACAGATTCTGCACGGCGGTGTCCGTCAGCGACATCTTTGCCCCCGCCTCATCCCCTCAGGCTGCTCATCTGGTCGACGTCGATGCTGTGCTTGGTGCGGAAGATGGTCACAATGAGCGCCAAGCCGACGGCCACCTCAGCCGCCGCCACCGTGATGCTGAAGAAGACGAACGCCTGACCTGCTGTCGAATGGAGAGCGCGCGCAAACGCGATGAAGGCCAGGTTGGCGGCGTTCAGCATCAGCTCGACCGACATGAAGATGACGATGGCGTTGCGCCGAACCAGCACACCCACGACGCCGATCGTGAACAGCACCGCAGATAGCCCGACCACGTACGACGTCGGGACGTTCATCCCGCGTTCCTCCTCTCCCTGCGGCTGAGCACAATGGCGCCGACCATCGCTGCCAGCAGCAGGATCGAGGCCACCTCAATCGGAACTACGAACTCCCGAAACAATAGCCTGCTCACCTCGGCCGGGCTGCCGAAACCTCGCGGCGGTGCTGCGCGGGTCACCGCCCCCCGTCCCATCCAGATGACGAGGATGGCCTGCGCGAACAAGGCGACCCCCAGCGCAGCGGCGGCCGGCACCTGCCAGCGCAGCCGCGCGCTGCGCGGCAGCCTCTCCGCCCCCAGCAGCATGACCACAAACAAGAAGAGCACCATGATGGCCCCGGCATAAACCGTGACCTGGACCATCGCAATGAAGGCGGCCTGCAGGAGCAGGTAGAGCACGGCCACCACCACGAAGTTGACTACCAGCAGCAGCGTCGAATAGACCGGGTTGTGGCTGGTCAGCATGCCAATGGCCGTGACCACCGCCAGCAAGGCCAGGGAGAAAAAGAGAATTAGGTCGGGGGTCATAAGGGCGCAGTCCCCGGGGCATCGTTGCCGCTGCTCATCAGTCGGAGTCCTTCATCGGCGGGATCGCCTTGTCGAATTGACCGGGTTCAACTGCCATCGGCGTCGGACGCCCGCCGGGCGGCACCGGCTCGATGAGCATCTCCTTGGTGTAGACCGACTGCCGCCGCTGGATGAACGACAGCTCGTAGCTGTGCTCCAGCACGATGGCCTCCGTCGGGCAGGCGTCCTCGCAGTATCCGCAGAAGATGCAGCGCAGCATGTTGATCTCGTACGTGCTGGCGTAGCGCTCGCCTGGTGAGTAGCGGCCGTCATCGGCGTTCTCGGCGGCCTCGACGAAGATGGCGTCTGCCGGGCAGGCTGCAGCGCACAGCGAGCATCCGATGCATTTCTCGAGACCGTTCGGGTAGCGCTTGAGCGCATGCCGACCCTTGAAACGTTCCCGCACCGGCCGCTTGACCTCTGGATAGGCGATTGTCACCGGCCGCTCGAACATCGAGCGAAAGGTGGTCCACAACCCGCGCAGGAGTTCTCCTGGTCTGATTTCCATCTCGCTACCGCCTCAACACCACGATCACAGCCGTGACCATCACATTGAGCAGCGACGCCGGCAGCAGGACCTTCCAACCGAAAGCCATCAGCCGATCGTAGCGGAAGCGCGGCAGGGTGGCCCGCACCCACAGCTGGAGGAACACCAGGGCCGCCGTTTTGACGAAGAGGTAAATCGGCCCCAGCCATGGCAGGCGTTCCACCCACGGGCCCCAGTAGCCACCCAGGAACAGCGTCGCCCCGATCACGCTGACGGCAATCATCTTCACGTACTCGGCCATGAAGAACAGGGCGAATTTCATGCCCGAATACTCCACGTGATAGCCCGCCGTCAATTCCTGCTCGGCTTCTGGCATGTCGAAGGGCGCGCGGTTCACCTCGGCCAGCGAAGAGATCATCCACACCACGAAGCCGATCGGCTGCAGCACCACGTACCACAGCCTTTCCTGGCCCAGCACGATGTCGCGCAGGCTCATCGTGCCGGCCAGCAGGATCGGCCCCACCAGCGTCAGCCCCAGAGCCAGCTCATAACTCACCATCTGCGCCGAGGAGCGAATGCCACCCATCAGCGCGTATTTGTTGTTGGAGGACCAGCCCGCCAGGACAATGCCATAGACCGCGATCGATGTGACGGCCAGGATGTACAGGATGCCGACATTGATGTCGTCGGCCAGGCCCAGGTCGATCGTGCGCCCAAAGGCGCGCATTTCCGGCCCGAAGGGGACAACGGCCAGCAGGATCAACGCCGGGATGACCGTGACGATCGGCGCCAGGAGGAACAGCAGCCGATCGGCGCCTTCAGGAATGACCTCTTCCTTGAAAACCAGCTTGAGGCCGTCGGCCACGGGCTGCAGCAGCCCCCAGGGTCCTGCCCGGTTGGGGCCGATGCGCACCTGCATTCGGGCGAGCACGCGACGTTCGAAGAGCGTCAGGTAGGCAAAACCGCCAAGGAGCATCGCAACCATGACGACGGACTTGATGAGCCACTCGAGCAGCAATGAGGTGTTCATCAGGCGTCCACTCGCTCGACGGCCCGAATCTCTGCGGCAGCCGGCCCGCGCAAACCAAGCCCGCATCGCCTCGGCACTAGGCCCACCTCCACAGGCGCCTGTTCGTCCACCATCACCGACAGCCGTGCCGCGCGCCCGTCGGAACGCACCTCCACCACCTGCCCCTGCTGCAGCCCCAGCCGAGTGGCGGTTTGCGGTGCCAACGTCAGGGTGGGGCAGGCGAGATGGCCCGCCAGGACGTCGGAACGAGCCAGGGTCGCCTCGGGTTCATAGACGTGCGCCACCGGCACCACCAGCAGACCCTCGGTTGCAGGCGGGTCTGGAGGCCTGATGAGGTCAATGTCGACCGGTTCGCCTCGCTCGAGGGCGGAGCGGAGGTGAACGCCCAGGCCCTGATCGTTGCGGTACGCCGTGCCTGCGTAGTCGAGTCCGCTGCCGCCGATATCCGGCCACTGCGGTTCGACCTTCGCCAGCGAACCATAGCTGACGTCGGCGTAGTCGGCGGCGCTTGCTGCAATTGCCTCCATCACTTGCACAGCAGAGCCCCAATCCATAGCAAGCCCCATCCGTTGTCCCACATCTACCAGTATCTGCCAGTCGGGCCTTGTCCCGACAAGAGCAGGCACCGCCGGATAGAAGCGCTGCACGCGGCGCTCGCCGGAGGTGTAGGTCCCTTCGCGCTCGGTGAACGCCTGCGCCGGCAGCACGACGTCCGCCCGCTTGCCCGACTCGGTCAGGAAGAGGTCCTGCACCACGAGGAAATCCAACACCTCCAACGAGGCTGCAGCGATAGCGTCCTCTCGCGCGGGATCGCAGGCAAGCAGATAAGCCGCACGCACTTCACGGAGTGCGGCAGCCGCGCCCTCCGCCGCGGGCCTCAGGCCCATGTCCCACGCGCCCTGCGTGCTGGCCTCCGGCCACACCGCAATCAAGCCGCTGGCCGCCTTCTCGGCGGGCCGCGCAGCATGCAGCAGCGCCCCGCAGGCGCGCGCCAGCGCCTCGCTGCCGCGGTAGTCCAGCCCATCACTCCCGAAGAAGACAACCAGGCGGCGCCTCTGCGTCAGCGCCCCGGCGGCGCGTCGGACTTCCCCGGACGAGCGCAGGGACTCGTCTGCTTCCACCACATACTCGGGCAGGTCCGGCCTATCCGTCAATGCCCTCACCAGGGCCAACACCACATGGGCCGTCCGGCCGATCTCGCCGCGCACCACATGGCTGGCATACCGATCCAGGCGCGTTGGTCGGGCGTTCACGACAATGAGGCGCGCCCCACGCTCTGCGGCCTTTTTGAGACGGAGCCACCAAATCGGCGCCTCCTCGTGCAGATCGCTTGCGGCCACCAGGACCGCGTCGCCTTCGCCGAGTAGGCCGAGATTCACCTCGCTCCCGGCTCCCATGAGGCGCACGATGTCCCCACCCGCCATTGGCGAGTCGAGGACCGCCTTGCCCCCAATCCCTTCGATCAAGCGACGGAAGGCGAAGAGGTCCTCATTGGTGGCCCTGCCATCCGCCAGGCCCACCACACTGCCCGCGGCGCGCCTCAGCCCTTCTGCAACTCGAGCCAGCGCCTCCTCCCACGAAACCTGGGCCAGCGTGCCCCGGCCATCGCGCGCCAGCGGCCGCTGAAGTCGCTCAGGGCTGCCGGCGTAGTGGTGGCCGAAGCGGCCCTTGTCGCAGATCCAGATTTCGTTCACCGCCTCGTTCTGCCGCGGCATCACTCGCTGCACCACGATGCGTCCGCCGGCGCCCGGCTGGCGGCGGGGGTTGAGGGTCAGGTTGCAGCCCACCGGGCAGTGCGGGCAGATCGAGGCAGCGGCTTTGAGCTCCCAGGGCCGCGCCTCGAAGCGGAAATCAACCGTCGTCAACGCGCCGACGGGACAGATGTCGGTGGTGTTTCCAGAGAATACCGAATCGAATCCGGGTTCGGAGAGAGTGGTGATTTCCAGACCCCGACCCCGATCGGTGAAGGCCAGGACGGGATCCCCGGCGATCTCCTCCTGGAAGCGCACGCAGCGCCCGCACTGAATGCAGCGCTCGCGGTCGAGCAGGATGAGGTCCCCGAGTGGGACACGTTTTGCGAGGTGCTTCTTGTCCTCGTACAGAAAGCGGCTCTTTCCCGGCCCGTGGGCCATGGTGAGGTTCTGCAGCGGGCACTCACCGCCTTTGTCGCAAATGGGGCAGTCAAGAGGATGGGAAGTGAGAAGGAACTCGAGCACTTCCCTTCGAGCCTGGCGCACGTTGTCCGTCAGGCCGCGCACAACCCAGCCTTCTCCGACAGGCGTCGTGCAGGCCGTCTCGAGCTTCGACCCAAATTGGATGACTGGCTCACCGTCCTCGCCCAACACCGCCTGGCCGCTGCTCGGGTCGATGAGCGGGCGGCCGACCTCGACCAGGCACATGCGGCACATGCCCACCGGCCTCATCTTCGGGTGGTAGCAGAACACCGGGATGTCGATGCCCGCCTGCTTGGCGGCGTCAACGAGGAGCGTGCCTCTGGGCACGGTCACGCGAATGTCGTCGATGGTGAGGGTGACGATGGTATCGCTCATCCCGGGTTGGCCGCATCGAAATCGGCTGGAAAGCGCTCTAGGGCTGTCAGGACAGGCTGGACTGCGAACTCACCCAGGGCACATAGGCACTTGTCCTGCATGCCGCGCGCCACATCGCCGAGCAGGGCCGCGCGCTTGCCGTCCTGGCCGGCAGCAACGCGCCGGGCGAGTTGGAACATCCAGTAGGTCCCTTCGCGGCAGGGCGTGCACTTGCCACAGGATTCGTGCTTGAAGAAGGCGCACGCCTTCTCGATCACCCACTTCATGTCGACAGTGTCGTCCATCACGATGACGGAGGCCGAACCGAGGGCCGAGCCGACGGCCGCCAGCGACTCGTAGTCCATCGGCGTATCCAGGACGCGGTCATTGGCGGGCAAGATCGAGGACGAGGCGCCGGCGGGCATGATCGCCTTCGGCCGGCGTCCTCCCGGGATTCCACCGCCCTGGTCGAAGATGAGCTGCCGCAAGGTGGTGCCCAGGGGAAGCTCGTAGTTTCCCGGCCGCAGCACATGGCCGGACAGACTGAAGATCTTCGGCCCCGGACTCGTCTCCGTGCCGATCGAGCGATACCACGCCGCCCCGCGTTCGATAATCGGCGGCACGTTGGTCAGAGTCTCCACGTTGTTGATGACCGTCGGTTTGCCGTACAGACCCTCCGCCGCAGGGAACGGCGGGCGAAGCCGCGGCTGGCCAATCTTGCCCTCGAGCGATTCGAGCAACGCCGTCTCCTCGCCGCAGATGTAGGCGCCGGCGCCGAGGTGCACGTGCACCTCAAGGGAATAGCCGCTCCCGAAGATTGCGGGCCCAAGCAGCGCGCGCCGGCGCAGCTCCACAATGGCGCGCTCGAGGTCGTGCGCCAGGTCCCAGAACTCGCCTCGGCAGTACACGTAGGCTGTGTTGGCCTGCGCGGCGTAAGCGCAGATGGCCAGCCCTTCCAGGAACTGGAAGGGGTTCTGGTCCAGGATCTCGCGGTCCTTGAAGGTCCCGGGTTCGGACTCGTCGGCATTGGCGACGACGTAGCGGGGGAAAACGCCTGGCGTGAGAAAAGACCATTTGGCTCCCGTGGGGAAGCCGGCGCCGCCGCGCCCGCGCAGGCCGGAGGCCTTCACCTCCTCGATCACCTGCTGCGGAGTCATCGAGGTCACCGCTTTGCGCAGGGCCTGGAAGCCGGCATGCTCGAGGTAGACCTCGAGGCGATGCAGGTCCGGGATGTCACGGTGCCGCAGCAAGACGTGCTCAGCCATTCGTCGTTCTCTGCTGGAGGAACTGAATGAACTCCAGGGCCGTTTCCACGGTCTGGTTCTCGTGATAGTGGATGCCGTCCCTTCCCTGGACCTGGAATACGGGTGCCCGGTCACAGGCAGCCAGGCACATCACCGGCTCCACGGTGATCAGGCCATCCGCCGTCGTGCCGCCCAGTTCGATGCCCAGGCGGCGGCAGAGCTCCCGGGCAAAGGTTTCGGCGCCGCGCAACGCGCACGGCAGATCGGTGCAGACCTGAATGCGATACTTGCCGGCAGGCCGATCGTAGTAAAGGCTGTAGAAGCCGAGAAGCGAGCCCACCTGTGTGGCGTCGACCTCCAGCAGGGAGGCGATCTCCTCGATTGCCTCAGGGGTGACATGGCCGTACTCGCGCTGTGTCAGATACAGCAGCGGCATCACGGCCGAACGCCTGTGCTCCGGGGGATAGCGCGAGAGGATGGTATCGATTTCTGCGCGGTACTTGTCGGCCAGCAAAGTCGTCGTCCTCCCTGTGCCAAGCAACGGCTCAGCGGTCGGCATCTCCCAGGACGATGTCCAGGCTTCCGATAATGGCCACCAGGTCCGCCACCAGATGGCCCTTGGCCAGCCGCGGCAGCGCCTGTAGATGCGCAAAGCTGGGCGTGCGGAAGTGGACGCGGTGCGGCTTCGGGCCGCCGTCACCCTCGAGGTAGCAGCCTAATAGCCCGCGCGGCGACTCCACCGCCACAAAGACCGCGCCCTTCGGCGCCGGGAAGCCTTCCGTCCACAGCTTGAAATGGTGGATCAGGGCTTCCATGCTGTGCGCCAGCTCCGAACGCGGCGGCGGGACGAACTTGCGATTGTCGCTGCGGACCGGGCCGTCGGGCAGGTGCTTCAGCGCCTGTTCGACAATGCGCAGCGACTGCCGCATTTCCTGCATCCGCACGAGGTAGCGGTCGTAGACATCTCCCTTCGACCCTACCGGCACCTCGAAGTCGTACTGTTCGTAGCCGCTGTAGGGGTTCGATTTGCGCACGTCGAACGCCACACCCGAGCCTCTCAGGCTCGGGCCTGTCAGGCCACAGCGCAGCGCCTCCTCGCCTGAGATGACAGCGATGTTGCGCGTGCGATCGACAAAAAGGGGATTGCGGGTCAGCAGGGACTCGTATTGATCGATGCGCCGGGGGAAGATTCGCAGGAAGTGGCGCACGGCCTCTTCGAACCCATTGGGCACATCCCGCCATAGGCCGCCGGGGCGGATGTAAGAGGTCATCATGCGCTGGCCCGAGCACATCTCCAGGATGTCGAGGATGATCTCGCGCTCGCGGAAGCAGTACAGGAACACCGACATCGCCGCTAGGTCCAGGGCGTGCGTCCCCAGCCATACCAGATGGGAGGCGATGCGCTGCAGCTCGGTCAGAATGACGCGCACCGCCTGGGCGCGCGGTGGAACGTCGAGGTCCACCAGCTTCTCCACCGCCAGGCAGTAGGCCAGGTTGTTGCCGACCGTGTTTAAGTAGTCCATGCGGTCGGTCATCACCAGGGCCTTCAGGTAGGTCTTGGCTTCCATGTTCTTCTCGATGCCAGTGTGCAGGAAGCCGATGTCGGGGATGCAATTGACAACCGTTTCCCCATCGAGCTCCAGCAGCAGGCGCAGCACGCCGTGCGTGCTGGGATGCTGCGGGCCCATGTTGAGCAGCATCGTGTCGCCTGCGAGGGCGTGCTCCGAAACGAGGTGCCTCAGGTCATCAAGCGTGACTTCCGTCGCCATCGTTCGGCTCTCCGCCCCGCCCTACCGCCGGGCATACGGCTTGCGGCGATCGATCTCCTCGTGGTTGAAGCTGAACTGCACTTCCTCGTATCCGAGTGGATAGTCTTTGCGCAGCGGATGGCCTTCCCAGTCGTGCGGCATGAGGATGCGGCGCAGGTCCGAGTGGCCCGCGAAGGTGATGCCGAACAGATCGAAGACCTCGCGCTCGTGCCAGTTGGCGTTGGGGTAGACCCCCTCCAGGGTGGGGACGTGCGGCTCATCGCCAGGCAGGTCGACGCGAAGCCGGAGGAAGGTGCGGTGCGCGAGGCTGTAGAACTGATAGATCAGAGAGAAGCGAGGCTCGGCGGGCCAGTGGTCCGCAGCCGTCAGGGCTGCCAGCAGGTCGTAGTTCAGGTCGGGATCGTCCCGCAGCAGGCGCGCCGCCTCCACCAGCGCCGGGCGTTCGACGGTCACCGTCACCTCGTCACGGAAGGTCTGGCTGCCCAGCACGCGGGGCCCGAACCTAGCCTTGAGCGCTTCTGCGGTTTGCATGTCGTGTGCCATGGCGGGGCTCTCCGCAGGGACGAAGCCGTCGGGTCAGGCCCAGTGGGTCAGCTTCTCGCCGCGCACTTTGGCTTCCAGGGTGAGCACGCCGTGGATGAGCGCCTCCGGTCGCGGCGGGCAGCCGGCCACGTAGACGTCGACCGGGACCAATTCGTCCACCCCGGGAACGATGGCGTAGTTGTTGAACACGCCACCGCAGGACGCGCAGTCGCCCATCGAGATCACCCACTTTGGGTCCGGCATCTGGTCGTACAGTCGGCGCAGCACCGGGGCCATCTTCTGGCTCACCCGGCCGGCGACGATCATCAGGTCGCTCTGCCGTGGGCTTGGCCGCATCAGCTCCATGCCGAAGCGGCTCATGTCGTAGCTCGAGGCCTGCGCGCTCATCATCTCAATGGCACAGCACGCCAGCCCGAAGAGCATCGGCCACATCGCCCGCGTCCGCGCCCAGCAGACAGCCTGCTCCAGCGCGGTTGTCACCACACCCAGGTTCCCCAACTTCTGCTCTACTCCCATTCCAGCGCCCCTTTCTTCCACGCGTACACATATCCCACCAAGAGGATGGTTACGAAGATACCCATTTCCACCAACCCCAGAAGGCGCAGCTCCTTGAGCGCCAGGGCCCACGGGAGCATGAAGACAATCTCAATATCGAACAGGATGAAGAGCACGGCCACCAGATAGAAGCGGACCGGCACCCTGCGCCGGCCCGGACCAATGGGGCGCATGCCCGACTCGTAGGCTTCGGCCTTGCGCGGCGTTGGCCGCCGCGGGCCGAACAGGTGGCCTATGGCGACTGCTACAAGGGCCAGTGCAGCAGCCAGGATGATTAGGACAAGGATGGGCGAAAAGTCAGAAGGCATCCGAAACCCTCACCAGTTGTTCACCCACCACATATGCGACAGATACCCTCCAATATGCCTGCAGTCTATCACTGCTGTCGTGGGGCGTCAACCAGCGATCCGCCTTCCTCCGGATTCTGCCTGTGAGTCGCTTATGCGCCAAGGCATGTGGGACCTCTGCCGCAAACCTGGCCCCGGATATTTCTCCGGTCGGAGCATCGCGACCACAAGGGCGGGCTCCAGCGCGCCTGCTGATAGCACTTCCGTGTTGACGAGGATGATAGCTATCAAATCGGGGAACGCCTGCCCTCTCAGCAGACGGAGACAAGGCCTCCGCATGTCACTGTTCGGCACCCGCGCACTGCTAGGGGACAGGCACGCGCGGTTCAATCAGTCTCATGAGGCAGCGCGATGATCTGAACGCCATAGTACCGGCCCGCGCATTCGTTTACCCAGAAGCTGGGGTCGGGGCCGAAGTCCCGACCATCCAGCCCCCACCAATTGGCCGGCAATGTCGCAACGGTAACATGATCGTCCCCCTGAGCCTGCGCAGCGCGGATCAGGACCTCATTGGCGTCCCAGGCTTCCGCGTACCGCGCGAACGGCCGAAGCAGCCGCAGTTGATCGTATACTGCCTGGCAGGCGAGGACGAGGTACAGGACCAGCACACACAAGGAGACCACACCGAGAATCGACCGCGGGATAGCCAAGCGTGGCCGGTTGAAATCCAGGGCCACGAGTTGCCCAAGGATCAGACCCAACCAGGCTGCTGCGCAGACGAGGACGAATCCAGGGATGATCAGGATACGGCCGGGCGGCGAACCGCCCATTGCAAAGGCTGCCGGAACAAAGCAGGAGTAGAGGAGCACAAGAGTTGCGCCGGGCAGCAGGACCAGGACTCGCCGCGCAGTCTGCGTTCTCGCTATCAGCGGCACGTGTCCCCCGAAGCGACCTGTGGAGATCAGCATCGATAGGAGCATCAGCGCCAGCAGCGAGAGGCTTCGCTGCCACGAGAAGAAAGCCCATCTCAAAAAGTCGCACGTGCTGGCCCATGCGATTTCCAGCATGGCTGTGAGGGTTGGGGCGGGGGACAGGATTCCCAGCCGAACGTCTGTCCCTGGAGCCACGGCAATGACCGCAAGTGCGGCCAACGAGCCGAGGAGGAGAGGTGCAGCTTCCCGAAGTATCCTGTTCCTGAGACCGCCCGGAGCGCAGATCACCGCCCCAAGCATGAGCATCGCCCATGCGCTCACCTGCAGGGCAGAAAAGGTCTCATTGAAGCCACCCGCCACGAACGTGAGCCCGCTCGCAGCAAGCCCCCAGAGCCAGCTGCATCTCGACGGCTGAGAATGAGTAAGCCGGTACTTGAGGATGCCGAGGCAGACTGCCAAGAGCATCAGAGGGGGCAGGGAGTAGCGACTTGCCGACCCCCAGTACAGCGATTGAACCAGGTGGAACGAAAGTTGGGCAGTGGAGAACACCAATGCTGCTGAGAGAAGCGCCGCGAGGAAGAGACGCGCAAGCTGCCGCTGAGCCAATCCCAACTGGTACAGCGCAAATGCCGTCGCCGAAAACCACATGAGGAGCATCACACCTGTGCCAAAGGGGACCGGGTTCGGCCCAAGCGCGCCGGCAAGCGATCCAAGGAAGAGTTCGGAGTACCTTCCATTCCAAGTCAGATACATGTGGACGAAGCCGCCGATCATCCCCATCGTTCTCGCCGCTGCAGCGAAACAATAGTCATCGGCCATGAACCGCGTGTATGTCCCCAGCTTGGCGTAGACCAAGAGGGGCAGCAGCAGGAACCAGGACACGAGATATCCGAGCCGCTGGGGCCAATCGCGGATCGCGAGTGCAGCGTTCTGATGTCGCGTGGACAGCCACAAGAAGCCTGTTGCGCCGAGCACGAATACCAGCACCGGGACCTTCATTGCCTCATAGGCGTAGGTGAGCTTGTCCTGATACATCCAGAGAGGGGTCTTGTAGGCATCCGTCGCAACCCGCTGGAAGAGCATGTTGACGAGTGGGTGCGCTTCTCCACGATACGCCGCGGCGAGGACTTCTCGCATGGTCGGGAGGCCGACGGCATGCAGGAAGAGCAGTTCCGCGAAGAGCCAGATGCTGAGAGCCCCAGAGGGAATGACAAGTGCACGTTTCAACGGACCACGCGTCGGGTCAGCGCCCCCTGATCTACGCATCTGCCCTGCTCCTCAACCCCATCCTGTCCATCGGGACATCAACCCGGCCGGAGGGCAATCCATTATGGCACATCGCTTGGGAAAGAACCCCCTGGCCGATCGAGACCAACGGAATGGTTCCCGTTCAGCCCATGCGACACCTCCAGAGCCGCGCGCGACAAGAGGTCGTTCCGCCGAGGACGGGCTGACAATCCCATCCCCCACAGTCTGCCAGGTCCGGTGCGCCTTCACAAAGGTCAGTTGCGCGCCCGGGTTGTACCCGGCGCGTCCGCGATCGAGTGAAACCGGGAAGACCGTACGGTAATCGGTACCAACAAGTCGGACCGCGTGGAACAAGCTCGATCCTATTCGGATGGATGGCTGGATGTGAACGGCACCTCAGGCGAGGTAATCCCGCAGGTGTCGGCTGCGCGTCGGGTGGCGCAGCTTGCGCAGGGCCTTGGCTTCGATCTGGCGGATGCGCTCCCGGGTGACGTTGAAGTACTTGCCCACTTCCTCAAGCGTGTGGTCCTTGCCGTCCACCAGACCGAAGCGCATCTCCAGCACCTGTCGTTCGCGTTCGGTGAGCACCGAGAGGGCGTTCTGGACCTGCTCCTTGAGCAGCTCGCGCGCTGCCGCGTCCACCGGCTCTGGCATGGTCTCATCTTCAATGAAATCCCCCAGCTGGCTCGATTCCTCAGCGCCCACCGGCGTCTCCAGCGACATCGGTTCCTGGGCAAGGCGGATGATGCGGCGCACTTTGGCCGCCGCCCGGCGCCATTTCCGGTCGAGCGCCGGCTCCACCATGCCTTCCTCGGCCGTCGCCCTGAGGATGGCGGACACCTCCTCCGGCTCCAGCAATTCCATCTCCAGCGCCAGTTCCTCCGAAGTGGGCTCGCGCCCCAGATCCTGCAGCAGTCGGCGCTGGATGCGCATCAGGCGGTTGATGGTCTCGACCATGTGCACGGGAATGCGGATGGTGCGCGCCTGATCGGCGATGGCGCGACTGATAGCCTGCCGGATCCACCAGGTGGCATAGGTGCTGAACTTGTAGCCCTTGGCGGCATCGAATTTCTCCACCGCCCGCAGCAGGCCGATGTTGCCCTCCTGGATCAGGTCGAGGAAGGCAATGCCCCTTCCCATGTAGCGCTTGGCCACGCTCACCACCAGGCGCAGGTTGGCCCGTATCAGCGCTGCCTGGGCCTCATCCGCCTTCATCCTCACGGCCCGAGCGTCGGCCTGCAGCGCCTCGGGCTCCGGCAGCCACCGCAGGAAGGTGCGCTTGCTGGGCAGCCCTTTGCCCTTTGCCAATCGCTCCGACAGGCGCGCCTGCACCCCAGGCGGCAAGAGGTAGGTCCCAACGAAGGCGTCGACAGCGTTGCGAGCCACCTGCTCCCATGCCGAGTCGCTGCCCCACACCCCGTTGTCCATCCAGGCTCGCAAGTAGGAGGGAGCATCTCCCTGCCAGGTTGTCCGCAGTTGGCGCGCCTCCTCGACGATCAGCTGCAGGTCTGGCGCCGGCTGCTTGAGCCGGCGCGTGTCCTCGAGGACGCGCTTCCAGGCTGTGCGCAGGTCGTCGAACAAGACTTGCTGGACCATGACGTACGAGTCGGCTGTCTTCGGCAGAGCAGCCCGGCCGGCGCGGATGCTTTCCGCCCGGCGCGCCGCCTGCATGCGCACCGTCAGCCAGAGCTCCTGGTCAGGATCGAGAAGCTCGACGCGGCCGATCTCCTTCAGGTACAGGCGGACGGGGTCATCCGCCAGCTCGCCAGCAGCGCCCTCCTCGAGTTTGAGGGCTTCGCCCGCTTCCTCCTCCAGCTCGGGCGCCTCGGTCAGATCGGGCTCGATATCCAGCGTCTCGCCGTCCAGCATGTCGACGGAATCCGAGTCGAACGCTGCTGGAACTTCGTCGTCCAGGTCAGCTGCGGTCGATTCGGGTTCCTTGGTCAGTCCGGTCTTGCGTCTGGTCATCGAAGTCTACCGGCGATCCTCGGTCGTCCACACGGGCCGGCTGACGCGAGGCCCCGCCAGCGCCTGGTCCAGCCGCGCCCAATCGCGTGAGAGCCGCATCACTTCGCGGCTGAGCTCGAGCGCTGTCGGCAGATCTCCCTGCTCCTGCGCCACCAGCTGTTGAAACTGCACCTGGCTGCGGATTCCTGCCAGGTTGCGCTTCCTCAGTCGCAAGAAACTTGCCACAATCTCTTCCTGCACCCTCGCCTCGTTCAGAGCCAGGGTCGCCGCCTCCGCCTCGAGAGACAGCGCAATGCTCAGGACCGGCTCTTCCATGTTGTGCCGCCAATGCTGGGCAGGCTCATCATCAACCTGGCCCAGGGCGCCACGGATGGCGTGAAAGATAACCTGACGCTCCGTTCCTGTAAAGTCCTGCGCCGACAGGCGTTCCAGGCCAAGGGCATGCAGCTGCCGGTCGACGCGATACAGCACCTCCGGATCGCGCAGAAGGACGCCAAGGCAGAAGCACTCAACACGGGCGGGGTCGCGCGGCGCCGACACAGACTCGGCGGGGGCGGCGGCCTGGGCCGCGGTCCGGCCGCGTCGGGTTGGTGCCGCTGTCGGCCGCCAGGACTGCAGCGTTCGCTCGTCCACCTTCAGCCGGCGCGCCAGCGCCTGCCGGTAGGCATCGCGTTCCACCGGATCGGCGACATCCTCGATCAGCGGCAGCACCGTGCGAGCGACCTCTGCTTTCACCTTGGCATCTTCGAGGTTGCGGCCGCGGGTGATCACCTCGAGCACGTAGGCCACCACCGGCTGCGCCGCCGCCACCATCTCGCCCCAGGCCGCCGGGTCTCGGGCCACTACCTCGTCGGGATCCTGATCCAACGGAAGAGTGACCACGCGCAGCTCCGCGTCCAGCCGGCCCTCATAGCGGACCAGGCCCCGGGCGTCGAAGACCGGGTCCGCCTGACGTTCAAGCGCCTCACGCGCCAGCGTCAGGCCGCGCAGCGTGGCCTGATCTCCGGCGGCATCGGGGTCGAGAGCCAGCACCATGCGGCGGGCGAAGCGTTTGAGCAGGCGCAGCTGGTCCTCCGACAGGGCCGTTCCCATCGGAGAGACGACGTTGGCAAACCCTGCCTGGTGCAGGGCGATGACGTCCAGGTAGCCCTCGACGATCACGGCTTGCCCTGCCTGCCGGATGGCCTTGCGCGCCTTGTCGAGCCCGTACAGCAGCCTGCCCTTGTCGAAGATAGGGGTCTGCGGCGAATTGAGAAACTTGGGGACATCGTTCGGATCGACGATCCGTGCGCCGAAACCCGCCATGCGGCCGCGGGCATCGCGAATGGGGATCATGATGCGATGACGGAAGCGGTCGTGGTGGCCTCCGCCCTGCCGTTCGCTGAGCAGCCCGGCCTCCACCTGCTCCTTCTCGCTGAAACCCTTCTGCCGCAGGTAGTTGAGCAGGGCATCCCACGACACAGGCGCGTAGCCAATCTCAAACTGTTCGAGCGTCTCCTCCCGGAGCCCACGGCCGCAGAGGTATTCTCGCACCTGAGCGCCGGCGCTGCTCTCCAGCAGCATGTGGCGGTAGAAGACCACGGCCGCATCGAGCTCCTCCCTCAGCCGCCGATGGGCTTCCTCCTCCGCCTCCTGCTCGGGACGCTGCGGCCGCACCTCGACCCCGGCTCGCTGCGCCAGCTGACGCAGCGCCTCGGGGAAGTCCCAGCCCTCCTTCTTCATCACGAACTTGAAGATGTCCCCGCCCTCGTTGCACGCGCCGAAGCAGCGCCACGTTCCGCTTTCCGGAAAGACAACGAAGGCCGGGGTGCGCGTGTTGGGATGGAAGGGGCAGAAGCCGGTGTAATTCCTGCCGGAGCGGCGCAGCTTGACCGTCTCGCCGATCAACTCAACGACGTCGATCCGGTCCTTGATCTCCTCAACCACATCCATCGATGCACTCAGCCCCGATCACGCCTCTCACTCATCAGAACCCTTCAAGCCTGGAGAGGTCGGCCACCCCGCTGGCCAGCGCTACGATGCGCTGCAGCAGCGCCAGGCGGTTGTCGCGAAGCGACGGGTCCTCCGCCATAACCAGGACATCTTCGAAGAAGCGGGTGATGGCTGGGATCATGGGCTCGAAGGCCGCCAGGAAGTCGTCCACCGAGCCGGCGGCGCGCGGGCGAGCTTCGGCCAGCGTCAGCGCCTCATACAGCGCGCCTTCCGCCGGCTCGACAAACCGCGCTGCATCAACAGCGTACGTCCGCGGCTGGTCGCGCGTGATGCGCACGCAGCGGGCGTGGGACTGCAGGATCTGCGGCCAGTCCGTCCTCTTGACCCACGCCGCAAGCTGGCCTGCTGCCTCGGCGGCGCCGGCCGGATCATGGCCCTGGGCGGTCACCACCGCCTCGGCTACGTCGTAGCGATGGTCCGCCTCCAGCAGATTCCGCAACCGAGCGACGAGGAAGGCCAGGCACTCGGCCTCCACCTGTGGCCCCGCCGGAATCGGCAGCCCCTCAGCCGCTGCCCTTAGCCCGCGCCGCAAATCAAAGCGCACCTTGCGCGCAATCAACGTCTGCGCCACCGCGATCGCCGCCCGCCGCAGTGCAAACGGATCGCCTGCGCCGCTCGGCTGCAGGCCGGCGGCAAACAGGCCGATGAGCGTGTCCAGGCGATCGGCCAGCCCCAGCGCCAGCCCGATGGGGCTCTGCGGCAGCTCATCTCCAGCGAAGCGCGGCAGATGATGCTCGAAGATGGCCTGGCAGACCTCCTCCGGCTCGCCCGAAGCCCGGGCGTACTCGCGCCCCATCTCCCCCTGCAGGCTTGTCATCTCGACCACCATGCGTGTCGCTAGGTCCGCCTTGGATAGATGAGCCGCCCGGAGCGCCAGGCGAAGCTCCTGCGGGCTCAGACCGAGGTCGCGGCCCAGTATCTCCACCAGGCGCAGCAGGCGTTTGACCTTGTCGAGCATCGAGCCCAGCTGAGTCTGGAAGGTGAGCGTTGCCAGGCGGGGGACGTAGGCCTCCAGCGGCTGTTCCAGGTCCCGGCGAACGAAGTAGGCCGCGTCGGCGAAGCGCGCGCGTAGCACCTGTTCATTGCCATGCCTGACGTACTCCAGCCCATGGCCGTTTCCGTTGCGCACGGCGACGAAATGCGGCAGCAGCTTCCCGTCACGCTCAACCGGGAAGTAGCGCTGGTGCTTTTTCATCACCGCTACCAGCACCTGGCGCGGCAGGTTGAGGAACTCGGGATCAAACGAGCCCAAGAGGACCGTCGGGGCCTCGACCAGATTGGCCACCTCGGCCAGGAGGTCGGGGTCCTCCGGCACATGTCCACCGACGCCGCGCGCCAGCTCTTGGGCCTGTCGGGCAATCCTCTGGCGGCGCTCGCCGGCGTCCAGGACGATCCCCTGCTCATCCAGGACACGGGCATAGGCCGAGGCATCGGGCAACAACATGGACTCTGGCTCGCGAAACCGCATGGACCGAGTCCTCCGGCCTGCTTGCAGACCGGCATAGGACAACGGCACACCGTGGCTGCCGTGCAGCGCCACCAGCCATCGAATCGGCCGCGAGAATGCCACCGCACCGGCGCTCCAGCGCATCGTCCTTTCAAACCGCAGGCCCGCGATCAGGTCCGGAACCAACCGGCCGAGCACATCGTCTGCGGCCAACCCGGCCTGGCGGACCTCCGCCACCGCGTACCGGCCTCCCTCCAACTCCTGCACCCGAAGGGACTCCACGGGAACGCCCCGGCTCCTGGCGAACCCTTCCGCCGCGGCCGTAGGGCGGCCCTGGGAATCGAAGGCCCGGTCCGCAGGCGGACCTTTGATGACGAGAACCGATTCGCTCTGCCTGGGCGCCAGGACATCCACCAGGACCGCGATACGGCGCGGCGTGCCATGGCATCGGACCGGCCCATGCTCGAGTCGGTTCGCGCGCAGCGCCTCGACGAAGGCCCTCTCCAGCTGCGACAGCGCCGAGGCCAGGTCTGCCGCCGGCAGCTCCTCCGTACCGATCTCCAGCATGAATGGCGCCGGCGAGGTCGGAGGAGCCCCGTCGCCGGCCTGCTCTGCCGGCGGGGCTGTTGCGGCGAACGCACGCCCGCTCCAGGGGAAGCCGGCAGCCTGGCGCTGAGCCAGGTACGTTTCGGCTGCTCGACGCGCCAGGTCTCGCATGCGCCCGAACAGAGCAGCACGTTCCGCCACGCCGATGGCGCCGCGAGCGTCGAGCAGGTTGAACGTGTGGGAGCACTTCAATACGCAATCATGCGCCGGCTGCACCAGCCCCGCCGCCAGCGCAGCGCGGGCTTCGGCCTCGTACTCCTCGAACAGCGTGCGCAGCCGCTCGACGTCCGCTGTCTCAAAGTTGTAGCGGCTGAACTCGCGTTCCGCCTGCAGCATCAGGTCGCCGTAGGTTAGCTGCTCATTCCAACGAATCTCCACGAAGCTGCTCACATCCTGCAGCGCCATCAGAATGCGTTCGAGCCCATACGTGATCTCGACCGACACTGGGTCGAGCACCTGTCCGCCGGCCTGCTGGAAGTAGGTAAACTGCGTGATCTCCTGGCCGTCGAGCCACACCTCCCAGCCGAGCCCCCACGCGCCCAGCGCCGGCGACTCCCAGTTGTCCTCCACGAAGCGAATGTCGTGCAGCGCGGGATCGACCCCCAGGGCGATCAGCGAGCGCAGGTAACGCTCCTGCGAGTCGCCGGGGTCGGGTTTGAGGATCACCTGAAACTGATAGTAGTGCTGCCAGCGATTGGGGTTCTCGCCATAGCGGCCATCGCTGGGACGGATCGACGGCTCGACGTAAGCCACCCACCAGGGCTCCGGCCCCAGGACGCGCAGGAAGGTGGCCGGGTTCATCGTGCCCGCGCCGACCTCGGTGTGGTACGGCTGCCACAGGATGCATCCCTGGTCTGCCCAGTACTCCTGCAGCGCCAGGATGACCTGTTGAAAGGTTGGGCCGATGCGGCTGTTTGTCAAGGACTGCTCCCTCTCCCAGACACAGGCCATTGGCCGCCTCGGATGGGCGCGCGTCAGGCCATCTCGACGTTCCCCGCCAGAAGCCCTCGCAGTCGCTTGAGGAAGGCCGGCGTGTGCAGCCTGCGCTCAAGCAGATAAGAGAGATAGGTTTCCATCAGCCGCCGCACCTCGGCCTCAGTGTCTACTCCGACGCGAACGGATGCGGCTGCAGCGTAGCTGCTCCTCTGCAGGTGGCGCAGCAGCTTGAGCGCTGGAAGCGAGATCGGCTGCGCCTCCTTGCGCCCCGCTCCGCAGGCGGGACACAGCACGCCTCCGTCACGCCCCGAGAAGTACTGCGCCTGCGGCCGCACCTCGGCGGCGCACGAAACGCACTGGAAGAGCTGCGGCCGATATCCCGCCAGTTCTAGCAGCCGCAGCTCAAAGTAGTGCACCACAATCCCCGGCGGGTCTGCCTGGGAGAGCCGTTCCAGCGTCTCCGTCAGCAGACGGTAGAGCGGCCGGTTCTCCTCCTCCACCCCGAAGCAGTCGACCAGCTCGACCACATAGGCGGCGTGCGCGAAGCGAACTAGGTCGTCCCGCAGCCCTTCGCACGTGCCGAGGGCCTCCGCCTGTGTCACCACATCCAGCTCGCGCCCGCGCGCCAGCAGCACGTCGACGCGAGTGAACAGTTCCAGGTGGCCAGCCTTGCGTGACCGCGGCAGGCGCACGCCCTTGGCCACCACCCGCACTTTGCCCCGCCCCGGCGTGTAGAGCGTAAGCAGCCGGTCAGCCTCGCCCAGGTCCTGCCGACGCAGCACGACCGCTTCCGTCCGGTACAGGCGATCCCGCGGGGACACAAACGGATTATACTCCAGCCATCCTTCTTTCCTGGTCTTGCGTCAGGAGGGGAGGGATCAACGCGCGTGGCAGCAAGCGGAGGGGATTCAAGACCTACCCACTCGACGTCCGCACGCCATAGGAGCACAAGTGCCTGAGCAGGATATTGCTGTGGTTGGCCTGGGCGTCATGGGCCAGAACCTCGCTCTCAACATCGAGCGGCGCGGGTATCGGGTCGCAGTCTACAACCGAACGCCGGCCGTGACGGAGCGTTATGCGGCCGAACGGGCCGGCGGCAAGGCCATTCGCCCATACGTCGCCCTCGCCGACCTGATTTCCTCCCTGCGCCGACCGCGCAAGGTCCTGCTCATGGTGAAGGCTGGGGCTCCGGTGGACAGCGTCCTCGACGAGATCCTGCCTCTGCTCGAGCCAGGCGACATCGTTATCGACGGCGGCAACTCGCACTTCGCCGATACCGCCCGCCGGGCCGAACGCCTCGCGGCAGCAGGCCTGCACTTTCTTGGCGTGGGCATCTCCGGCGGCGAAGAGGGCGCGCTGCACGGCCCCAGCCTGATGCCGGGCGGGGCACCCGAAGCCTACGCCGCCGTCGAACCCATCCTCACCGCCATCGCCGCTCGCGCTGCAGACGGCTGCCCCTGCGTGGCCTACCTCGGGCCCCGCGGCGCGGGCCACTACGTGAAGATGGTGCACAACGGCATCGAGTACGCCGCCTTGCAGTTGATCGCCGAAACCTACGACCTGATGCGCCGGGGCCTGGGCCTATCCCCGCAGCGCGTCGCAGATGTCTTTTCTGAATGGAATGTGGGCGAACTCGCCTCGTACCTGGTTGAGATCACCGCTCCTGTCCTGAGGCGAATCGACCCGGAAACGGGCCAACCGCTCGTCGACGTGATCCTCGATCAGGCGGAACAGAAGGGAACCGGCCGCTGGACAGCGCATGAAGCGCTCGAGCTGGGCGTTCCTATCCCCACCCTCACCGCCGCGGTCGAGGCGCGCAGCCTTTCCGCGTTAAAGGACGAGCGCCTGCGCGCCGCCGACCTCCTGCAAAGCCCCGCCCCCGCGGAAACGGGCCAGCCGCTCACCAGCATCGACGGCTGCCGCCAGGCCCTCTTCGCCAGCCTCGTCACGGCCTACGCTCAAGGCTTCACGCTGCTGCGCAAGGCCTCGGGCACCCACGGATTCAACCTTGACCTGGCTCGGGTAGCCCGCATCTGGCGGGCGGGCTGCATCATCCGCGCCTCCCTGCTGGAGGACATCCTCACGGCCTACTGCCAGGAGCCGGATCTGCCGAATCTGATCACGGCAGCGAACATCCGACCCATGCTCCTCGCCTGCCAGGCTGCCTGGCGCCAAGCGGTGCAGGCCATGGTTGAACTCAGCCTGCCGTCGCCAGCCATGGGTGCATCACTGGCCTACTTCGACGGTTACCGCAGCGCTCGCCTGCCGGCCAACCTCATCCAGGCGCAGCGCGACTGCTTCGGCGCTCACACGTACCAGCGCCTCGACCGCCCTGGTTCTTTCCACACGGATTGGGCAGACCTGCCCGAGACGTAACCCTGCGGCTAGGCCCGCCCCAGGTTGGCGGGGCCGAAGGCCTTCGGCAGAAGGTCCCTCACGGTGGTCTCGCCATTCAGGCGGCCCTGCGCGTCGGCGATCCAGACGATTGTGTCGAGGCCAAACTCGGAGAGCGCCTGCCTGCAGGAGCCGCAGGGGGAGCCGCCGTCTTCGGTGACCACAGCAATTGCCTGGAAGGCGCGTTCCCCTTGGGCAACAGCCGTGAAGAGAGCGGTGCGTTCGGCGCACATGCCCACCGGGTAGGCTGCGTTCTCGACGTTCACACCCACGTAGACCTTGCCCGAATCGGCCAGCAGGGCCGCCCCCACGGCGTAGTTCGAGTAAGGAGCATAGGCGTTGCGCCGGGCCTGCCGCGCCCGCTCGATCAGGTCAGCCTTCTGCTGAGGCGTTGGTGTCTTCATCCTTCGTCTCCGGCGCCGCCTCGCCTTGCACGTGCGACGCCCTCACCTTGCGGATGCGCCTGCCCGTCACCTGCTCGACCGTCAGCCGCACCCCCTCCACTTCGACCGTGTCCCCGACGGCCGGCACGCGGCCCAGGCGGCTGAACACCAGCCCCCCGAGCGTCTCGCTCACATCTTCCGGCAGCCTCACCTGCAGGACCCCATTCACATCGTCGATCGTCACCTGCCCCTTGAAGAGACAGGTGCCATCGGGCAGGAGGGTATAGGGCAGTTCCTCCCCTACGTCGTACTCATCCTGAATCTCCCCCAGGATCTCTTCGACGATGTCCTCAATCGTCACCAGCCCTGCCGTTCCGCCGTATTCATCGACCACGATGGCCATGTGCACTCGATTCGCCTGCATCTCCGCAAGCAGCTGATCGACCTTCTTGGCCTCGGGCACGAAGTGGGCGGGGCGCAGCAGGTCGCGCACCACCCCTTCCTGCCTGCCGAGCCGCCAGGCGGCCAGCAGGTCCTTGGCGTACAGCAGGCCAATCACATTGTCGATGCTCCCCGAGTAGACCGGCGCGCGCGAGTGGCCCGACTCGAGCAGCGCATCAACCGCCTGCCTCAAGGTCGTCGTCTCTTCGAACGCCAGGATGTCAATGCGCGGCACCATGACCTCGCGCGCCAGCGTGTCTCCCAGGTGGAAGATGGAGAAGATCATCGCCTTCTCCTCCTCCTCGATCACGCCTCCCTCCTCGCCGGCGTCGACCAGCGTCATGATCGCTTCTTCCGTCACCAGCGGATGGGAGCCCCCATTCGTATGGCCAGCGTTCCAGGCAGAAACGCGCCGCACCAGCCCACCGAGCGGAGCGAAGAGCCAGTCGCCCGCCGCCACCAGGGGAGCCAATCTCACTGCCCATGCCTCGGGAGATCGCAGCACCACGCCTTCGCAGGCGGAGGCGAGCGCAGCCATGACCAATCCGACTCCCGCCACGCTGCTGGCAACTGCCCACCACCGGAGGTTGTGCGGCGCCAGCAACACCACAGGCGTCCCCGCTGCCACCGCCAGCACCGCCAGCCGCAGCAGTCCCTGCCCCGCTTGCAGCGAACTCACAAGGGGAGTGGCGTTCTGGGCCACGCGCAGCGCCAGGCCCGAGCCCGGCAACCCCTGCTCCTGCCATTCGGCCAGACGCTCCTGGCGGCTGTTGACGACGGCACTGCGACCGGCGTTCAAGGCCAGCTCCAGCAGGAGCAGACCCACCAGCCACAGCAGAATCGACCCGCTACCCATCCCCATTATCCACACGCCCGATCACCCGCGCCGGGACCCCCACCGCGATGCGCCGATCGGGGATATCCTTGGTCACCACAGCGCCTGCGCCCGTGACCGCACCCTCCCCCACTCGAACGGGTGCCACCAGCATCGTGTCGCTGCCAAGGAACGCGCCCGCGCCCACCTCCGTCCGCCGCTTCTTGCCATCGCGGCCGAAGTTGCAGGTGATCGTGCCCGCGCCGATGTTCACGTCCCGACCAAAGGTGGCGTCGCCGGCATACGAGAAATGGCCCATCTTCGTCCCGGGGCCGAGCGTGCTGTTCTTGATCTCGGCGAAATTGCCGACATGCACGCCCTCCATCAGCCTGGTGCCAGGGCGCAAATGCGAGAAGGGGCCCACATCGACATTCGCCTCGAGCACAGCCTGTTCCACGACCGAGGCCTGGATGATGCAGCGGTCGCCAATCGCGGAGTCCCGGACAATGGTGTTGGGTCCAAGCCTGCAACCACAGCCAATCGTCGTGCGTCCCTCGAGGTGGGTGTTGGGGAGGATGACGGTGTCGGTCCCGATCTGTACGCCGGGCTCGATGTAGGTCGTTGCCGGGTCGAGGAGGGTCACCCCCGCCAGCATCCACTGCAGGTTGATGCGGCGCCGCAGCGCCGCCTCGGCTTCGGCCAGGTGGGCTCGGGTGTTGACGCCGATCACCTCCTCCGGGTCATCCACTTGCAGGCAGCTCACCTCGCCCCCCTCCGCCGCTGCCATGGCAACCAAGTCGGTGAGGAAATATTCTCCTTTGGGCGAAAGCGGCAGCCGCGGCAGGTGATCCCAGAGCCATTCGGCAGCGAAGCAGTAGACGCTGGCGTTGTATTCCCGAATGGCCAGCTGATCTGGGCTAGCCACTGCCTCTTCCACCACTTCCAGCACGTGCCCGCTCGCCTCGCGCACCACGCGCCCGAAGCCGCGTGAGATCTCCCCCCGAACCGACAGCAGCGTGATCGGCCCGCTCGATCGCTCCTGAGCCGCCACAAGCTGCCGCAGCGTCTCAACGCGCACCAGCGGCATATCCGCGCTGATCACCAGCACCAGGTCCGCCCGATTGCGCAGCATTGGCCCCGCCTGGCACAGCGCGTGGCCCGTGCCCAGTTGCTTGGCCTGTTCGACCCAGTGCACATCTTCCTGCACCGATTGCCGCACCACGTCCGACTCCGGCGCCACGACCACATACGGTGGCCTGCCCAGAGCCTCGCGGCAGGCCCGGATCGACCAGACAAGAAGCGGCTGCCCGCCCAGGGGGTGAAGCACTTTCGGCAGCATCGAGCGCATGCGGGTTCCCAGGCCCGCGGCCAGGATCACGGATTCACAGTCCATGCTTCACTCCTCGGCATCCACAAGCCTGGTCAGCAGGCATACCAGCTGCCTAGCGCGTGATTTCCTTCACCCATGCAGACGTCAGACAAGTGGGGGTCGTCGCCGGTCACGATCGATCTGGATGCACTATCCAGGCTGGGGCGCCAGGATTCGAACCTAGATCCACGGATC
Organism: uncultured Anaerolineaceae bacterium; assembly: GCA_964575425.1. GTDB lineage: Bacteria > Chloroflexota > Anaerolineae > Anaerolineales > E44-bin32 > DATEAV01. Next base: position 39,997 of record CAZNRD010000017.1, read on the forward strand.
CAAAGTCCGGTGTGCTGCCCTTGCACCACGCCCCATATTCTCCGCCGGGCGGCGGATGCGGCCGAATTGTAACATAGCGGCCCCGACGCTTTCCGAAGCCTGGCCTCACTCTTCCGTTGGACCGGAAATCAAGCCGCGCCGCTTCGCCTCATCGAACGGAATTACCCCTTCCTCGCCGGGGCCTTCGTTCTCGGCCGCAGCCGCCTGCTCCCAGTATCGATCCGCCTGTCTGCGGTCGATGTGCCTCTCCGCAGCCTCAAGACTGTCCGAGAGAGCGCGGTCCGGGATGGATGGCGGTGCCGCGGATGGGCGCGGCCTTCGTGCGCTCGCAGGTGGTGCGGGTTGCTTCTCAGCCGGCTGCGGCTGCTCTTGCGGCGGCTCGGGACCAGGCGCGCGCAGCCGCCCCGTCCCTCTCTCGGCCATCTTCGAGAGGGCGCTCAGGATGCCGTCGGCTGCCCGGCGCGAGACGTCGGCCACCCGCTCCAGGCGTGCTGCATCCAGCTTGCCGGCGAAGATGATCGCCAGTCCGAAATACGAGCCCACATTCGTCAGGAAGACGGTGTTCTCGTCGCCGTCAAAGTAGAGCAAGTTTGCCGGCAGCAGTTCGCCGAGCTGGTCGCTCACGCGCAGCGCGGCACGGAAGCCCACGACCATCTCCGGAAGGGCCGACTTCAGGTTCACGTCTCCTAATTCGCCGGCTTGAACGACAAGGGTTGCGTTCTGGTCGATCAGGTACGCCGCCACCGCCCCGAGCTCCGACAGGACCGCCATCAGCCCCTCGGCCATGGCTGCCTTGCCGGCCTCATGCACCCTCACAGGCGGTTCGCTCGAGCGCGAGAGGGACAGCGCCCGGTCCACCGCCTCGAGGAAGAAGTTCGTGCGGATCGGTTTGGGGAGGTAGGCGACAACGCCCAGGGCCTCGGCCTCGGCCCGCGACGCGGGAGAGGGATGCCCGGTGATCAGGATTGCCCGCGCCTCGGGATTCGATCGCCGGACGCGCGCCACCAGCTCCAGCCCCGACATCCCGGGCAGCACCAAGTCCGTCACCACCAGGTCGACTGGGCCGCCGGCCAGCTCAAGCAGCGCCTCTTCGGCCGACGGCATGTCTGTGACGATATATTCGCGCCCCGAGAGCTCCAGGCAGGTGCGCAGCATGCGTCTGACCTGGCGCTCGTCTTCTACCAGCAGGATTCGAGGCGCCCTCATAGCCGCGATTGTAGCACAGCGAGGGTTTTCGGGCCCCCCGGCCACTCGGTGAGGCGCAGGATGGAGCACGAGGCAATATTGGGGAGATAGGTATGCAGGTCCCCCATCTCAAGGAGTGTGGCGGCCACCCCGGCATCGAACGCCATGCCAGACCCTCACCTGCCCCGAAGGGTATGCCAGGGCGCTGGGTCGTTCGCCACGATGGGTTTGGCTTGGCCCCTTCCCCCCGGTGATTCGACGGATGGCGGTTGCGACAAGTCCGTCAAACACAGGCTGCCGTCCCTCCGTCGTGGCGAGGAACATCGAGGATTACCGATGCCCGTCACACTGCCGAGGAGTCCACCACACCACCAACAGAGGCACTCATGAGCGTTGCCACAACGCAGCCCAAACGTCTGCGGATATCACGACTCCTGGCGCCTCTCTGGAGCAGCCTATCGTCTGCCAAGCCTGGGATTGGCCACCTCATCCAGCGCGCGGCCGACCAACAAGAACCCGCTGCAGAACAGGATGATGGCTAGTGTTGGAGGCAAGAGGGCGTGCCATTGATGACCATGAGGCGACAATCTAAACATCACCTGGGTGAACCAGATCATCGTGCCCCATGACATCCGAATCTGCGTCCTCCCAAAGAACGAAAGCAGTGCTTCGACCAACACCGACTGACTGACCGCCGACATCATGGTCACCAATACCAGCGGGAGCATGTTGGGCAAGTAGTGCCTGAGAATGATGTGCCAGTCACTCCCTCCGGCGACCCGCGCTGCCTCAACGTAGGGCTTCACCCGGATCGACAGGGCATGCGACTTGGCGACCAATGCGTGTGCACCGAGCCCGGCCAAGACTCCGAAGAGGAGACCCACCATTGCCCAGTTCATGTCGAAAAGCAGCCCGATCACGAGCAGCAAGAGATGTGGGGGCATCAGCACGAATGCATCTGTAACCACCATCAAGCCGCTGTCGACCGCGCCTCCGAAATGCGCCGCGATGACACCCAGTGTGACGGCCAGCGTGGAGGCCACCAATCCAGCGATAAGCCCAACGCCGAAAGATGTGCGGGTGGCAAAGAGGAGTTGACTGAGGACATCTCGGCCCAAGGCATCGGTCCCCAACGGATGCTTCCACGACGGTGAGGTGGGATGAGGAACGGCATCGTAATCGAAGCCCACCAGCGGATGATAGGTGGTCCGGTCCCAGACACTAGCCATCAGCAGCGGATGGCTGATGGCCATTAGCCCGAACACGATGATCAATCCCAGGCCGAGCATGCCCAAGCGATTCTGGCAGAACGCAACCCAGGCGCTGTTCCTGCCTCTTCCCAGCCGGCGCGCTCCGATCGTCTCACCACCGCCGCGTGCCGGCGACGCCAGGGAACGCGGTCTCAGGCGCATGCTGCCCACGCACTCATGACGGCCTTCCGGTGGGAGAAAGGAGGCGCGGATCCAGCCCCGCCTGGAGGATGTCCAAGGCGAGATGGGCCACCAGTATGAGCATCCCTGCCAGCGAGAGAAATCCCATCACCACCGGCAAGTCATAGGAGTCAATCGCCCGGAAGAGCATCTCCCCCATTCCCTGCCAGAAGAAGACCCGTTCCACAACGAAACTCCCTACGACCACCATCGGAAGCTGGATGACGCAGCGCGCCAGCACCGGCAAGACGGCCACACGCGCGACATGCCGATCCCGGATTTCGCGTGAGGCGAGCCCTTTAGCGCGGGCAGCTGTCACGTGGTCATCCGTCAATGTGCCTACCATCGCAGCCCGCATGAGCAGCATTGTCTCTCCGAACGACACCAGAACAAGAGTGGCCAGTGGCAGCAACAGATGGCGCAAGATGTCTAGAGCGTAGCTCCCCTGGCCCGAAGCATACCAGAGTACCGCGCTCAGTGCCCCGGTTGCCACTACCGGCCCGAGGCACCCTCGCCGGCGCTTGACACCGACGGTCCGGCACCCCACCACCATTACCCCAAAATTCAGGACAAGAGTGGCGAGCATCCACCAGCAGACTGCTCCTGAGGAAATCGGGCTAGTCACCCACTGGTTGGGGTCCAGCACATTCTCCGCGGGAAGCCATCCCAACCCGTGGGCAAACACGCTGACCAAGACAAAGGCCACCCACGGCACAAAGGACGCGGCGAAGCCAGCACCAACCGCCGTTCCCGTCCATTCAACCCATCCCCCCCTGCGCCAGGCGATGTGCTTGCCAAGCCAGAAACCCAGCCCATATCCGATCGCCATGCCGGGGAGGAAGAGCAACAGCGTACGCGGCATCACCCTCCAGAGAAGGACGATCACCGGCACTCCCCGTTCGACGTAGGAGGTCCCGAGGTCCCCGGCCAGGAACCGCTGCATCCACTGTGCGTATTGCTGCCAAATGGGCAGGTTCAGTCCCAGAGCCTCGCGCATGGCTTGGCGAAAGCCCGGGGGCGCCCGTAGCGTGGAGACGTAGTCCCACGGCAAGGCCTGGATGAGCAGGAACAAGATGCTCTGAAAGATCAGCAGGCTGATCGCGGCCCGAACCAAGCGCCGCACCACGTAGCCGGCCATCGGCTAGCTACCCTTCCAGGGATTGCACAGACTCCTCGGTCTCTCCCTCACCTCCAGAGAGAGGACAGCACGGCAATCCCAATGCCGCTTTCGGCACATCGGTCAGGCAAGACGCGGCGTCAGCGAGGGGAAGAAAGCTCCCTGATATGCCACGATGCGGGCCTTGTCACCCTTCGGCTAGACGTGGTAGCAGCTGACAACGTGATTCGCCCCCTTGTCTTCCAGCGGCGGGTGATCGTTGTCCTCACAGACCTTGTCAGCCAGTGGACAGCGTTCATAGAAGCGACAGCGAGGCGGTGGGTCGATGGGCTTGGCAATGCTGCCCTTGATGTCGGGACAACCACGCTGGACGGTCGGGTCGGGAACCGGAACCGCAGTCAGCAGGGCCCGAGTATACGGATGCAGCGGGCTGCTCAGGATTTCCTCCGTCTCCCCGAGCTCGACAATCTTGCCCAGGTACATCACAGCCAGGCGTCCCGACATGTAACGGGCGACCGCAAGATCGTGAGTGATATACAGGTAGGTCACGCCCAGACGCGCAGCCAATTCCTGCATCAGGTTCATGATGCCGGTGCGGATCGAGACATCGAGCATCGACGTGGGCTCATCGGCCACGACAAATGCGGGCTCGATCACCAGGGCGCGAGCGATGGCCACTCTCTGCCGCTGGCCACCGGAAAGCTCGTGCGGAAACCGGAACATGAAGCTCTCCGGAGGACTGATGCCCACCAGGTTGAGCATCTCAGCCACACGCTCCTCGCGCTCCTGCAGGTCGCCAATCCCCTGCACAGCCAGCGGCTCTACAACGGTATCGAAAACCGTCAGGCGGGGATTGAGCGACTCATACGGATCCTGGAAAATCATCTGCACGTGACGGCGGAAGACCTTCAGCGCACGACCTTTCAGCCGGGCAATATCGGTCTGGCCGCCGTCCAGATGCATGACGATCTGACCATCCGTCGGGTCAACGAGACGGACCAGTAGTTTTCCGGTCGTTGTCTTGCCTGAGCCCGATTCTCCAACCAGGCCCAGGCTTTCGCCCAGTGGGATCGAGAAGCTGATGGTGTCAACGGCATGGATGAACGAGCGGGCCTCTCGGAACAGGCCAGTCGTGAGGGGGTACAGTTTCCTGAGTTCTTCGACCCTGACCAGGGGGGCTTGCGATGGCTCTGCGGGCGTCATGCCTAGGCCTCCATCGGGTGCCAGCAAGCGACATGGCGCTGCCCCCCAACATCGGCGAACGCGGGCACCTGGTTGATGCAGATGTCGCTGGCACGGGGACATCGAGGGTGAAAGCGGCAGCCGCTTGGGGGCCGTATCAGGTCGGGCGGCTCGCCCGGCAGCATGGTCAGTTGCCGTTTCGGCCCGATGATGCTGGGGAAGGCAGACATCAGGCCGTAGGTGTAGGGGTGAAGCGGGCGCTTGAAGACATCGGCGGCGAGAGCCATTTCTACGAGGTGTCCGGCATACATCACACCGATTCGGTCACTCACCTCGGCGATCACAGCGATATCGTGCGAGATGTACATCATGCTCATGCCCAACTTCTCCTGGAGGGCCGTCATCTCGCGAAGCAAGTTGTCCTGCACAATCACATCCAGCGCAGTCGTCGGCTCGTCCGCAATGATCAAGTCGGGCTTGCAGGCCAAGGCCATGGCGATGACCGCCCGTTGCCGCATCCCGCCGCTGTACTCATGAGGGTATTGGTCCATGAGCTTGGGGTCCAGGCCAACGAGCCGGAACAGACTCGCGACTGTCTCCCGTGCCTCTTGATTGCTCGTGATCAGGCTGTGGGCGTCCATGGCCTCGATGATCTGGTCTCCCACTTTGTAGACCGGATTGAGCGCGTTCATTGCTGCCTGGAATACCATCGATATGCGCTTCCAGCGGACCTGCCTCATGTCCTCTTCTTTCAGCGCAGTCACCTCAATGCCATCCAGGTACACCCGGCCACCTTTGATCACGGCATTCTCGGGAAGGAGGCGCATCAGGGTGTTGGCTATGGAGGTCTTGCCACAACCCGACTCGCCAACAAGCCCCACGGCTTCGCCCCTGCCCACGTCGAAGGTAACGTTGTCAACGGCCGCCACCTCTCCGCCGCGTGTCTTGTAGTGCATCGTCAGGTCTTCGACTCTCAGAAGTTGATCTCCCACAGCGCATCCCTCACGTCAACAGGTGGCAAAGAGCCGCCATCGCATCCCTACCGCTTGCGGAGCCTGGGGTTGACCACCTCGTCCAGGGCGCGGCCGACCAGGTAGAACGCGGCGCAGAGGAGCGTGATCGAAAGCCCCGCCGGCCAGATCAGCCACCATTTGGTAACGTCGAGCAGGTAGCCGGAGTACGAGGTGGTGTGAATCATCAGGCCCCACGACATACGGATATTCAGCAGACCAAAGAACGATAGCACCGCCTCCGAAAAGATGGCACTCGACACGGTGAACATCATGTACAGAAACGAGAGCGGCAGAAGGTTGGGGATGATGTGCCGCAAGATGATATGGGCGTTCCCTCCGCCTGCCACGCGCGCGGCCTCGATGTAGGCACGCACCTTCACCGTGAGCGCTTGCGACTTGATGATGATCGTGGCGCCTCCAAGGCCTCCCAGAAGGCCCAACACCAGCGCCAACTCGAACAACTCGAGGTCGATCAGCGCCGACAGCACGATGAGGATGGTGATCGGGGGTGTCATGATAATCAGGTCGGCCAGACGCATGAAAATGGCGTCGGTCACCCCCCCGTAGTAGGCCGATACCGCGCCAATCGTGGTGGCAATGACCACAGTCACGAAGGCCGCGACCAAGCCAAGGGCAAACTCGGATTTGGTGCTCCACATCAGCTGGCTGAGTACATCGCGGCCGAGCGGGTCTGTCCCCAACAGATGAGTGGCCGAGGGCGGGGACGGATGCTCCACGATCGAAAGGTCATACCCCATCACGGGGTCGTAGGTGTTTCGGTCCCACACTGTTGCCATCAGGACCGGATGCGCGACAGCCAGCAGGGCAAAGAGCACAAGGATGGCCACGCCCACCAACCCGATGGGGTTTTCGCTGAAGAGTGCCAGGTTGGTTCTCAGCGACCGCCACAGCAGGCGTAGGCGAATCCGCCAGAGTGACATTCGTAGAGCCCGTCCCGACTGGTCCGGAAGTGGGGAACGACCGGGCTTGGAGGGTTCAGTGACCATGGCCATGCTGCTGCCTCGTCCGGGGAAGTGGGCTAGTAGCGGATGCGTGGATCCAGGAACGCGTACAACACGTCTGCCAGCAGGTGGGCCGTGAGCGCCAACACTCCGGTGAAGACGAGGCCGCCGATCACCATGGGTATGTCTTCCACCAGAGCGGCATTTAGCAGGGTCAACCCCATTCCCGGCCAGGAGAATATCGTCTCGGTGATCACGCCTCCGTCCATCACGAAAGCCAGCGCCAGCACAAACGCTGTCGCCACGGGAAGAATCGCATTGCGCGCCGCGTGGCGATCGCGGATTACCCTCTCCGACAGTCCTTTCGCACGTGCAGCCATGATGTAGTCCTCGCGCAGCGTTTCCAGCATGCTGTTACGGGTCAGGAGCATCACGCCAGCGAAGTTCACCAGCGCAAGGGTCATGATGGGGAGCATCAGGTGATGCAGGATATCCAGCGCGAAGCGGCCCACACCGGTCGAAAGCCAGTACAGGACAACGGCCGCCAGGATGATACCCGCACCTGCCCAACGCGCTCGACGGCGGGCGCCGGGGTTGAATCGCTGTGACACCGCCGTCCATGCGAGGAGGGCAACCGAGGCGACCAGCGCAGTCAGCAGCATCCGAATGAAGACCAGATTTGCCGACACAGGCGCCTCACGCCAAAGCACGGGATTGATAAACTTCCCCAGCGGGAACCACCCGAGGGTGAAGGAGAACAGGAAGATCATGAGCAGTGCAAACCACGGAAGGAAGGCGGTATACAGGACCACTCCTCCCACGGTTGAGGCGTATTCGACAAACCCGCCGCGTCGCCACGCCAGCACCTTCCCCATCAGGAATCCCACATAGTAGGACATGATGGTCGCGCTCAGAAAGAGCAGGATCGTTCGCGGCGCGCGCTCGGCAATGACATCCAGCACCGGGCGCGGGTAGTTGGAAAACGAGATCCCGAAGTCTCCCCGCACCGCGTTGGCCACCCAGCCAACATAGCGCTCCATCACCGGTTTGTCCAGCCCCAGCCGCGCCCGCAGGACCTGACGCTGTTCAGGCGTCAGGCGAGGGTCGTTGAGGTACAGATTTCCGAAGTCGCCAGGTTGTGCATCTAGCAGCAAGAAGATCGCCGTCAGGAAGAGGGCAAATGTAAACAGATTCTGGGCAATGCGCTTCAGGACATAGCTTCTCATGTCAGAGCCTCAGCTCCGGCGGGGACCAACCAGACATTCCCGCGCTCGATTTCATCCCTGGACGGAGCCTCGCGGTTCTACCCCAATGCCTTGCGCGAGGGCTGAGCACATGCCATTTGCGGGGGAGGGCCAGTTTGTCACCCAGCCCTCCCCCAACTCGTGGATCCGTGAGGCAACCCCAGTCCGGTTACTTCACGTGGACCGTGGTCTGCAGCGGACCGCCACCCTGGTGGGTGTACTGGAGGCCGCTGAGCTGCTCCGTGTATGGGTACTCCACCGAAGCGCTTCGATACGCCTCGATCATGCCCGTGTCGAACAGCAGCACGTAGGGCACTTCCGTCGACAACAGGATCTGGATCTGATCCGAGATCTCCTTGCAGGCTTCGAGCGTATCGCAGGTCAGGATGTCCGCGGATAGTTCCTCGAACTCGGGGCTCACGTACCCGCCCGCGTTGTTGCCATCCATCACGGCCTGCTCCGCCGAGAAGAAGTCGCGCAGGTAGCTCGGGAACAGCCCGAGGCTCCACCCGAGCATGTACATGTCGAAGTTCTGCTCGGTGAAGATCTTGGGCACGATCACGTTGAAGCCGGCCAGCTCGGCCGTCAGGGGGATGCCGAAATCGTTGAGCCAGGTCTCAATCCAGATGGCGAAGGTCGACCGCAGGGGATCGTAGCCGGGGCTCGGAGCCAACATGAGCAGCGGCGGAACCGGAGTCCCGTCCGGCATGATCAGCCGGCCACCGGGGATCACCATGCGGTTCTCCGCATCCCACGCCGGAACCTTTCCACCCTCCCAGCTGTAGCCGGCCTGCTGCAGGATGGCCACGGCCAAGTTGGTGCGCTGCTCGCGCGTCAACCCCTGGCCGAGCTTGGGCACATCGTCGAAGTACCAGGCGGCATTGCCTTCGGGGACGAAGGTGTAGAGCGGGAAGGCCACGCGCTGCAGGATGGTGTTGGTCACGAACTCCTTGTCGATCAGGACGGCCACGGCCTGGCGGAATGAGCAGTCGTTCATCGGCTGCCGTCGGTTGTTGAAGCTCATATAGCGGAAGCCGTTGACCGAGTTCCTCAGCACCGTCAGGTTCGGGTCTCCCTCGACCTGGGCCGCCAGCCCGCGGGAAAGGCCCAGCGGGTTGAGGATGAAGTCGACCTCTCCGTTGCGCAGGGCCAGGATCGCAGCATCCTGCGAGCCGTAGATGCTGTAGACCACCTTCTCGACGTTCGGGCCGATGCTGTATTCGATCAGGGGATCGCCCGTAGGCTCGCCGTAGTAGGTGGCGCCTGGGTCCTCCTGATACACGCCGTCAGCATACTCCCGGACGGTGACGCCGCGATGGTAGTAGCCGCGATTGCTGGCGTTCTGTAGGAAGGCTCCTTGCTCCCACTTGTCGAAGGTGAAGGCGCCGGCCAAAGGCTCACCCTCCGGCTGATGGGCGAAGAGGATGTCCTGGGCTTCCGCCTGGGCGGCTGCCAGGTCCTCCTCGCTGGGGCTCGCGCCCAAAGCGAGGATCGGGGCCATGGCCTGCTCAACCACCGGCTTCCAGTAGTGCTCGGCCACGATCGGTGCCTGAAGCGTGCCCCATTCGTGACGCGCCAGCCCGGGCTTGGTGTGGTAGAAGTACTTCACGGTGTAGTCGTCAACCGCCTCAACCCGGTCGAGGAAGTTGCTGTCGTACCAGCTGCTCCAGTTCCCTGAAATCAGACCGATTCCCAAGACCGTGTTGGCGGTGAAGGCAACGTCAGCAGCCGTCAGCGGCTCTCCATCGCTCCACTTGACATCCTTGCGGATCGGGATTTCGACAACCCAGAAGTCTCCCTCCTGGACCAAAGGCTGCGGCAGATCCAGGGCCAGGCCCGGGACGAACGTGAAGAACTTGTCCGACAGGCCGTACATGGCCAACCGCGGCGGCAGCATGTAGCTGTTCCAGACCGTGTTGTCCGGCCCATTGGCGGCCCAGTAGTTCAGCGTGGTGACGTCCTCGAAGACGCCCACCCGGTAGATCTTGCCGGCTACCTGTTCAACGGGGCCTGCTTCGAACGTGCCAAAAGGCCCGGAGGGCGAAGTCTCCTCGAGCGCTGCCGCAATGGCAGCCCGTCCTCCGCTCCCCGAGAATGCGAGCTCGGGCAGGGGTTTGCACGGCACCATCGCCTCAGCCGGGATGTATGGCAGCGCAGGTGTCGGCTCTGGCGGGGTAGCCGTTGGCGCGACCGGCACGGCTGGGGTCGGGGTCGCCGCCGGCTTGCAGGCGGCCAGCACCATGCTCAGCGCCACCAGCAGGCCGAGGGCAGTGAACCACTTGCGAGTGGATAGCATCTTTCCTCTCCTCCGTCTGAAACACGCAGAATCACGAGTTGCGGCTATCGCAGATAGGACCGCAGAACGCCTCGTTCCACCCCAGGCACCACCTCCTTTCCCACGCCAACGATCCAGGTCCACGCGGAGCCCCGGAAGAGGCATCTCCGGGAGGTTGAACGGACTGATGGAATTTACCACGGAACTCGCGCGAGGTCAACAGAGGGTCGTCCTACTGGCTTCCACACTCGCCGCCAAGCCCGAACGCTTCCAGGTTCCACAGCACGCTGTGGGCCGAGGCATCCGGCGCCAATCCGCACACATGCAGGCCAGAAGCCGCCAGCCTCGGCCTGGCAAACAACGGCAGCCCGGGGAGCCGCTCGCCCAGGATTTCCTGCGTGCGCCGAGCCGCTTGTCGATAAGACTCCTCCTCAGGCAACGCCAGCCGCAGCACTTGGCAGGCTGCGTCATACTCGGCATCGGCGAAGCCTGCCGCGTTACTCCCATTCGGCCGCTCGTCCGATGGGACCTCCTGACTGGTGAACATCTCGCACGGCGGGGCCTCCGAGATCAACCACGACCAGAGAACCGCCTGAAAGGTCCGGCCAAAGACTGGCCCTTCAGGGAAAGGCATCAGCAGCTGGCCCGGGTCCATCGTCTGCACCTGGACGAGCGCGCCGCACTGTGCCAGGTCCTGGCGCACGTGTTCGGCGACGGCGACCTGCAGCGGCTCGGCCAGCGTGAGCAGGGTGAACTCGAGCGGGGTACCGCTCCGCATTCCCGGGACGCCGAGAGCGGTGCGCGCCGTGGCCGGGTCCCCGTCTTGGTCGAGCCAGCCGATTTGCTGGAGGAGCGCGGCCGACGCCTCGGGGTCGTAGGCGGTTGATTGGAGATCGCTTGCGTAGAGCGGGTGATTGCGCGGCAGGTAGCTGTCGGCGACTTCTCCCAACCCGTTCAACACGTCATCGACCAAGCCCTGGCGATCGATGCAGCCGGCAAGCGCGCGGCAGGTCCTGTCCTCCGCGAAAAGCCTCGGAGTGCCAGGCGGGCCGAGCGGATTGAGGTTGAAGTCGATGCGCTCGACCAACGGGCCGGGCGCCCAGGCCAGGTTCAGGCGGCCGGCCTGTGCCTGCGCGGTCAGCACGGCCAAATCCGCTCCCTGGAGAGCGGACTCATCCAGCACGTCACATTCCCCTGTGAGAAGCTGCTGCACGGCCGCCACGGAATCGCCTCCGGTGAAGCGAAAGACCAGCGCATCGAAGCGCGGCAAACCCTCTGCGGCGCGGAAATACAGAGGGTTCTTGCGCAGATTGATCTGCACGCCAGGTTGCCACGACTCGAGCACATAGGGTCCCCAGCCGAGAGGCTGACGTGCAGCGGCCTCTGCCTCGGGCAAGTCGCCGGGGGCGATTCCAGCCAGCGCATGCCGCGGCAGCGGCGTCCAGAAATTGGTGCGGTATTCCGAGTCCAGGAATCCGGGGATACCGATCCAGCGAACCGTGTGCTCGTCGAGCGCCTGATACGAGGCGGTGTGCTGGACTAGGAACTTGCTGACATCGCGCGTCTCGCGGTGAGCATGGAGGGAGAAGGAGAAGGCTGAGTCGGCGGCCGTCAACGGCTCACCGTCGGCCCAGCGCACGTCGGGCCGAAGGCGGAAGTCGACCACCAATCTCTCCATGCGAACCTCGCCGCCCGTGTAGCGCTGCGAGCAGCTCAGGTCGCGGCAGCCAGGCGGCAGATAGCGATCGCCCGCCGACAGTGCCCGCGGCAGCAGGGTCGCTGGATCGAAATAGACCTCGCCCTGCCGGACCATGGCGGTCTCGACGCGCGCATCGCCGTCAGCCAGGCTGGGCATCTTCTCCAGAATCACTGGGTGCACTTGGTAGCCCAGAGAATCGAATGGGCCATCGTAGATAGCCTGCAGCACGGCGTCGGCCTCGCGGTTAGCGGATCCGTAGAGGCGGAGAGGGGAATACAGGTACAGGGACTGAGGTTCCTGCCCAAGGCAGACGATGAGCGTCCGCGGTTCAGGGGGAAGAGGCGTGGCGCTGAGAGGGATGGCGGTGGGCGTGCGTCCCAGAGGCGGGACTTCCGGGAAATCCACTTCGGCCGGCTGGCACGCAGCCACCGACGCCACCAGCGCCAGCCATGCCAGCGTCGCCCAGACGAAGCGCCCTGTGCGGTCAGTCATTCGGCTCCCCTCGTTCCCCAGCCTGATGCGATTCCCGCTCCAATCCCTTTAGATAGGCGCGATCGGACTCGGTCAGGGCCGCCCGCTCCAGCAGATCCGGCCGCCGTTCGTAGGTGCGGCGCAGGGATTGCTGCCGGCGCCAGGCAGCAATCTGGGCATGATTGCCGGAAAGCAGGACCTCCGGGACCTTCCAGCCGCGGAAATCCGGGGGACGGGTGTAGTGCGGGTATTCGAGCAGCCCCGCCCCATGAGAGTCATCCACGGCGGCGTCCTCGTCGCCCAGCACACCCGGCCTGAGGCGTGCCACGGCGTCGATGACGACCAGCGCCGGCAGCTCACCTCCGGTCAGGACATAATCACCGATCGAGATTTCATCGCTGGCGAGATGCTCGCGCACACGCTCGTCCACGCCTTCGTAGCGGCCGCAGATGAGAGCCAGGCGCGGCCACCGCGCCAGCTCAGCGGCCACTTGCTGGTTGAAGACCCTACCCTGAGGGCTGAGCAGGATGAGGGGAAACGCCCCCAGTTCCGCCCCCAGCACCGCTTCCACGGCGGCAAAGATCGCCTCGGGCTTCATCACCATTCCCCCGCCCCCGCCGTAGGGCGCATCATCCGTGGTGCGATGACGATCATGCGTGTAATCCCGGATGTCATGCAGGCGCACGTCGATCAGGCCGGCGGCGCGCGCCCGTCCCAGGATGCTCGAGGCCAGGTAGGCCTCGAGCGCGGCCGGGATCAGCGTGAAGACATCAAGGCGCATGCGCGAGAACCACAATTCGCTTGAGGTTTGCCCCAGGATGGGATGCCGCGAGGCCTATGCTGCCTCTGTCCGCGAACCTCGCGGCGATTCTAGCATGCCTGGGAGCGGCGCTGCCATTCCTCAAGGACACGTCGGGTGGCCTCGAAGCCCAGCTCGGGCAGCTCCTGCGGCGCGAAGAAGGCGACGGCTTCCGCGTCGTCGCGCGCTTCCAGCTTGCCCCCGAGGACGGCGGCCTGGTAGACAATGACGATGCTGGCACCGCGCGCGTGTTCCTGCCCGGCCACGACATCCAGCAGGCACGTCACCCGCACCTGCAGCCCCGTCTCCTCGAGACACTCGCGCTCCGCGGCGGCGCGCGGGTCCTCCCCCGCATCCACGAAGCCAGCCGGCAGAGTCCACGCGCCCTGAAAGGGCTCAGTTGCGCGGCGCACCAGCAGGACCTGACCCCGATCTTCCACCAGTACGGCAGCCGCCACTTTTGGATCGAAAAAGTGCACTCGTCCACAGGCAGGACACACCGGGCGCAGGCGACCATAGGCCCTTCGCCACGCAATGGGCGTGCCGCAGGCGGGGCAGAAGCGAAGCCACTCCGTCTCAGTCATCGCGCCTGGCGCCGCACGCGGAGCGTGAGGATAGCAAGCGCCACAACGAGCGCCCCCAGCCCGAGCTGGAGCCATTCCAGGGCACGCAAGGGGATGGCGGGGGCCTGCTTGACACCGCCTTCCGCACCGCCAGCCCCGGGTACGCCAGTGGGGAGAGGCTCTGCGGAGGGCAGCGCTTCGGCGATCTGCGACGGCGCTGCTGGCGTTTCCGCAATCCCTCCACCGAGGACACCGGTTTCCGGAGCCACGGCTCTCTGCAGCATTTCCGGCGTCGTCGAGGGAACAAGGGCATCGCTGAATGGGGCCGGCGCGACAAAGGGGGCGGCCTCGGTGATCTCGGCGGCAGGCGGCGCGGCCTCCAGCATCATCGGCACTTCCGCCGGTGCTCTCGCCCCCAACGTGAAGCTCCGGCCGAGGATCGCGTTCGCTCCGCTCACGACAAGAAAGGCCGCTGTCGCCAGGGCCGTGGCCAGCTGCAGCGCCGGATATGGCCGCGCGCCCGAGCGGCGGCCGACCATCTCCGGGGTCAGGGCCAGCGAGCGCGGCGGCCGGGCGACCGGAAGCGCCCGGACTGCTTCCCGCAATGAGCGCAGTTCGGCCAGAGCCATGCGGAGCTGTGCTTCCTTGTGCAAACGGGCTTCGAGGCGGCGCGCCTCGGCAGGTCGAAGCTCGCCGTCCAGATAGGCGGAGAGCGCCTCGAGATCCCGCCGCGAGAGATGATGCAGGCTGCTCATCCCAATGCCTCATCCTCCAGACGAAGCGCAGCGGGTAGAAGTTCCCGATAGTGCTGGAGGCAGTCGCGCAGTCGCAGCCGGGCGCGCGCCAGACGGCTCTTCACCGTGCCCAGTGGCTTGCCGACCGTTCTGGCGATGTCCTGGTAGTCCAAACCTTGCACATCCGCCAGCACCACAACGACGCGGAAATCGGGGGGCAGACGTTGGAGGCATTCCTGGATGGCCCTGGCGAGGTCTGCCCGTTCCATCGCAACTTCGGGGGTTTCGGATGATTGGGCCACCGCGCCCGGCCCGTCCGGCGCAGGGCCGGTCTCCGCCTCGGTCATCGCATCGAGGGATGTCGTCGGGCGGCGCTGCCGGCGGCGCAGTTCGTCGTAGCAGGCGTTGGTGACGATGCGGAGCAGCCATCCGCGGAAGGAGCCACCGCGAAAGCCGCGCAGTCCCCGGAAGGCAGCGAGGAACGTCTCCTGGGCGGCGTCCGCCGCAGCCTCGGTCTCGCCCAGGATGCGGTAGGCGAGGTTATAGACCTGGGACTGGTACGCCAGGACAAGGCGGTTGAAGGAATCCAGGTCGCCGCGCTGGGCGGCAGCGATCAGCGTCGGCTCATCCATACGGCTGGCATGAGAAGGGGTGGACCGGCGACTTGGCGCGCACAGACAGAGCAGACGTGGCGCCGGCCTTCTGCCTCACACTATCGCTTGCGGCCTTCCTGGCGTCTCGACTTTGCCGGTCGGCTTACGGCGGCCTTCTGCTTGCCGCGCGACGCAAGCGGTTTGCTGCGAATGATGCGCTCGGTTCGGGGTTTCCCCAGCTTGCGTTCAAACTCCTCCCGCACCTTCAGCGCGAGCAGGAGTGCTTTTCGCTTGCCTCCGGCGGACGAGTCGCTGATGCGCCGGTAGAGCGACTTCCCCTTCCAAATCACGTGAACCTGGTATCCGTAGCCTCCGTGTCGGCCCGGCTGCTCGTAGCGGCTGATCGACTTGTAGCCTGAGTTCGCCATGTTTCCTCCTCTCCTCATTGTAGCAGAAGCGGTCGCCCTCGCCGATCACCGGAGGCATATGCACATCCCTCGGGCCGGAGGTCTTGAGGCTCAGCGGGCGGGCGACAGCGCGGGTCCCCTGGTGCGCGTATCAGAGCGAAAGGAGGCGAGGTTGCTTCGCCCGGCGTCCGGGAACCGCAGGAAGCGTTCTGTAGCCCGGTTCAGGTCCTCGTAGTAGCCGCGATAGGCAGGTGGGAGAAGAGCGGCCAGCTGGTACATGATCTCGTCTGTCATCTGTTGACGCAGCGCCCGCGTCAGGCGCGCGCCGCCGGTGTCAAGGGTGAAGGCCTCGCCGACGATGATGCGGAAATCCGTTCGCTGCAGCCGCCTGATGTTGTCGTGGAAGCGTTCACCACCGAAGTAGGCCAGTGGCAGGAGCGGCGCACCGCTGCGCAGGGCCAGCAAGACGACACCGGGATGGCCGCGCTGGAGACGGCCATGGCCGCTGCGCGTCCCTTCCGGGGCGGCCGCCAGGATCTTCCCTTGCTCGAGTGCTGCCAGCGCGCGGCGCATTGCTTCGAGGTCGGCCTCGCCGCGGCGGATGGCAATCGCCCCCCACAAGTCGAAGAGCCATGCCATCAGCGGGTTGTGCCACGTTTCCGCCTTGGCGAAGCCGGTCACCGGGCGCGGCACCAGGTGGCTGTACACCAGCGGCACTTCCAGGAAATTGATGTGGTTGGAAACGATGATCAGAGGCCCCCGCGGCGGCACCTTGGCCAGGTCGGCGTCCTCGACGCGGCAGAGCAGGCGGGTGACACCGCGCAGCGTCCGGTTGACGAGGGTGAAGGTCAGGCTCATGACTCGGCCTCCGCGGCGGCGGTCACGATGTCGAGCGC
This sequence comes from uncultured Anaerolineaceae bacterium, assembly GCA_964575425.1. GTDB lineage: Bacteria > Chloroflexota > Anaerolineae > Anaerolineales > E44-bin32 > DATEAV01. The sequence continues at coordinate 56,567 of CAZNRD010000017.1, forward strand.
TCCGGGCACGATTTCGAGGCAGAGCTCCTGTCCTTCCGTGCACAGTGTCTCGCCGTCGGCGTGCGCAGGGAGGGAGCCTTGAAGCGCCGTCACCGCCACGCGACGTGCCTGGGTTGTCTGGATGGCGGGGTGGCTGGCCTGCGTCCCCTGCATGAAGCGCGGGATGAGCGCCAGGATCTGGGGGCGACTGACCTGGGCGGCAATGCACAGGTCAAATAGGCCGTCATCGTGGCGGGCGTTCGGCGCCATCCAGAAACCGCCTCCCATGCGCCGGCCGTTCATGATCGACACCATCAGCGCCCGGAGCGTGAGGTCTTGCTCATCCACCTGGATGCGCACCTGCGGCGCGTGGTAATAGAGGAAGATGGTTCTGAAAGCAGCGACGATGTAGGAGGGAAAGCCGCTGAGGCGCTTGAGCTTGAGGGCTTCGAAGCCGACGACGGCATCGAAACCGATGCCGACGCCGTTGCCGAAGTAGCGGCCCTGAGGGTAGAGGCCGCCCTCGACGCGGCCGATGTCGATCCGACGCCTGTGGTTGGCCGCCAGAGCGCCGATGCCAGCCTCGATGTCCTTGGGAATTCCAACACCGAAGGCAAAGTCGTTGCCCCGGCCGACGCACAGGACGCCCATGGCCGGCCCGCCGTCGCCTTGCCGGCGCGCCTGCATCAGGCCGTTGAGCACCTCGTTGGCCGTGCCATCGCCGCCGACGGCGACGACGGCCGAGTATCCCTCTGCGGCTGCTTGGCGAGCCAGCTCGGCCGCATGCCAGGGGCGTTCTGTGCGCAGCAGCGTGTACGCCAGGCCATGCCGCCCCATCAGCGCGGTGACGATGGGGATGGCGCGCTCGCCGGCACCTCGCCCCGATACCGGGTTGACAATCAAGCATAGGGGAACCATTGCGCGCTGGGCTCCTTCGATCAGGGATGGTGCCGGCAAGGGATGCCGCGGCCCTGGTCAGCTTCGTTGGCCCGGGCTGGGTGTGGATTCTAGCCCAGGCTGCCACCAGGGCCAAGCGGGCCTGCCGCTAAGAGGGTCCCGCTCTGAGAAGGGGTGCGCGCAAAAGAAAAGTCCCTTGGCGATGACCTACTCTCCCAGGCCGTTCCCAGCCAAGTACCATCGGCGCTGGCGGGCTTAACTTCCGGGTTCGGGATGGGACCGGGTGTACCCCCGCCGCTCATATCACCAAGGGACGTTTTCCCATGAGTTGTCACAATCGAATAGCACGGCCTTGCGGCCCGGAAGATCGCCCAGTTCTCCGCACCACGTGGTAAGCCCTCGGCCATTAGTACGCCTTGGCTCAGCCATTGCTGGCTTTACACCTGGCGCCTATGTAGCAGGTAGTCTTCCTGCGGCCTTACCCCTTCGCTTGCGCTCCGGGTGAGGGACCTGATCTTGGGGCGAGTTTCCCACTTAGATGCATTCAGCGGTTATCTCTGCCAGACATAGCTACCCAGCGATGCCGTTGGCACGACAACTGGCACACCAGCGGTCTGTCCACCCCGGTCCTCTCGTACTAGGGGCAGCTCCCCTCAAGTCCCTTGC
>CAZNRD010000018.1:0-57970 GCA_964575425.1 uncultured Anaerolineaceae bacterium
ATCGTTCGGGTTGGCGTAATGGTCGGCGTGAGCGTAATGGTCGGCGTGAGCGTGATGGTTGGGGTGCGGGTTATCGTCGGCGATGACGTCGCCGTCCTGGTCTGGGTAACCGTGGGCGAGGCCGTGCCCGTGGAGGTCGTTGTCGGGGTGCGCGTGCGCGTCGGTGTATTGGTGACGCTGGACGTCGGCGTTGGCGTCCTGGTTTCGGTCCGGGTGGCCGTGGGTGTGTCGGTGGGTGTTTCGGTAGGCGTCGGCGTTTCAGTGCGCGTTGGGGTGATCGTGAAGGTGCTCGTATGAGTCGGCGTGAAAGTGGGGAAGGCGATGGTGGCTTCGAGGCCGATGACGCGCGCCGTGCGGAACATCTCGACGATGCCCTCGCGCCGCGCCCACAGGTGCAGCTTGGGCCACCAGGTGCTGAGGATGGGGACGATGAGCGGGTGGTCGAAGTCGACGGTCACGGAGACGCGGTCGCCCGGCCCGCCGCCGTCCTCGCGCGGCTGGCATTCAGCCGACTGGAAATCCGCCGGATCGGGCGGGAAGTAGACGAAGGCTGGCAGCCCGCCGGTGCCCGGGCGGCTGGAGCAGACTGTCACCCGGAAGTAGCCGGCCTCGCCCTCGGCCACGGACTCGTTGCGCAGGATGGCCACAGCGCCGGCGCGCGCCGCGTCGTGGATGGAGGGGATGCGTGCCGCGTCCTCCTCGGCCTGGATGTCGCAGGCCTCGTTGCTGGAATTGAGGTCGGTGCAGTAGAGCGAGTTGTATTCGCCGGTGACGGCGTAGCGGACGCCGAAGCGCGCCCCGTTCTCCACCGCCAGCCAGGCGTGCAGCAGCCGGGCGAGCTCGATGATGATGAACATAACCAGCAGCAGGACCGGCAGGATCAGGGCGAACTCCACCAGCCCCTGTCCGCGGAAGCGGCGGGGCGGGGGCTTGGCCGAGGCGGGGAGTTCAAGCAGTCGTTCCATGGCGACCACCTTGGTCAGCGCGTCAGGCGCGTGAAGATGCGGGAGGCGATGGCTTCGAAGACGTCCATCAGCCCGGCGCCGGTGGGCGAGAAGTAGTAGTTGCCACACGAGGTGCCCATCGGCTTGTTGTGGCAGGGATCGCGCGAGGGCGGCGTGCCGGGATCGTTGTCGTCCCCGGCGCCGGCGACGTAGCGCATCAACTGCTCGCCCAGGTCCGGGTCGCAGGCCCCGCCGTAGAACGGAGCGCAGGCGGAAGGCGGTTCGTTGATCATCTTGTCGCCCAGGCCGATGGTGAAGATCACCGCTCCCTGGCCGGGCAGGTCGCAGGCGTCCGGCTGCGGCGACATCGAATCCGGGCAGCCGATGAAATCGGCGAAGTCCCTGGCCGCGTCATCGACGTCGTACAGCGGGTCGGTGCTGAGGTGGCGCGTGGCGCCGTCGGGGTCGCGGCAGTAGGGCTGGATCCAGGTGGGTTGGCCGACCGAGCCGGGGCAGAGCCAGTCGTCGACCTGCGAGGCGTTGCCGCCGGTCTTCAGCGCGGCGTTGGCGCCGCCGTCGGAGAGGAAGATCACAATCCACACCGCCTCGTCGCGCTTGTAGAGGCCGAACTGGTTGCCGGCGTAGCGCAGGGCCTCGGCGGTGTTGGTCGAGGTGCAGCCGCGCGGGTCGATCGTCCCAGGACCCCAGCGGTTGGGAACGCACGGCTCGAGACCCCGTTCGGGCTCTGTCCCCACACTCATGTAGAAGAGCGGGTCGTTGACGGCCCAGAAGTCGTCACCGTCCTGCAGGCTGAGCTGGACGTGGGCCATCTGATCGAACGTGATCAGGGCCATGCGATCGAACGGAAAGCGCATCTGGCCGAGAAGGCCACCTGAGGCGGCGCGCACCTCTTCGAAGGGATGGCAGTCGTTTTGCGAGGGATACGTGGCATCGTCGCCGGTGTCAATGCGACGCTGGCGGTTTTCGTTGCACACCAGGGGATCGTCCTCGCCCACGGCGCCCACTCTGCCCGTGCCGACTGGAGGGATGCAGTCGTCGACCACCCCGTCGGGCGCTCCGTTCATTTCCTGTTCTTTCCAGGCATCGTTGTCGATGCCATCCCTGCACAGGTCCCAGGCCATGGTGGCCGAGGTGTCAATGACCAGCACCAGGTCGATCGAGGCCGCCTCGGAGACCGCATTGGCGAAGATGTCCACCGTCCGCCAGCCGACGATCGGCAGGAAGGCGAAATCGACCGGCATCTGGGCGCGGACGCGCACATACTTGCGCGGCGGGTCGCCCGGCGGCGGGCACAGGTCGGGGTCGTGCATCGAGGCCGGGGTGGTGGCGGGGTTGAAGTAATCGCGACAGACGAAGACCTCGGCAGTGGCCGGGTTCAGGCTGTTGAGGTTGATGAACTCGGTGGCGGCCGCCTGAATCTCGTCGCCGGTGCGGCCCTCGCGGAACTGGTTGGCGGCGGCCAGGGCGGCGGCGTCGGTCGCCCGGCGCAGGTGGCCGATCTGGGAGAAGAGGATGCCGGCGTCGATGGCCAGGCCGATGAAGGCCGCCAGCCCGACGAAGGCCAGGGCGATCAATATCAGGGCCTGGCCGCGTGGGACGGGAGGGGTGAAGGACTCGTTCATTGCCAGGGTGTCCGCGTCGGTTCGACGAAGGTGTTGGGCATGATGGTGTAGGCGTGTAGGGTCACCGGATTGGGCACGAAGGCGGTGATCCAGGGCAAGGCGAGCACCATGTGATAGTTGTAGTAGATTTCGACGAGGACCGCGCCCCGCGCCGGGTTTCCGGCGTCGAGCATAGCCTCGATGTCTGCGTTGGAGAAACTGGAGCCGCGGTTGGCGCCGCCGCCGAAAAGCCAGTCCTTCCACGACCAGCCGTCGGCGTCCGGCAGCCGGTAGCGGACCCGGTTGTCGGTGATGCCGAAGGCCGAGACCACCACGTCGTCGGTAAGGGGGTTGAGCACGATCTGTTCCTGCAGCGGGGTGGGCGAAACGACTACGCCGGCGGTGGGCATCATGCAGGCAATCAGCCGGTAGAAGTACTGCGTGTCGGCGCAGGTTCGCTGGGCGGGGTTGGGGTCGTCCGGCAGGAGCGGATCGATGGTGGCAGCGAAGCGGGCGATGTCGCGAGCGGCGTCGATCAGGTCCAGGTAGTAGTTGAGCATGAAGCCGAGTTCAATCACCCCGGAGATCATGATCAGCAGAATCGGCAGGATGATGGCGAACTCGACCAGGCTCTGGGCACGCCTGCGGCGGCGCGCCGAGCCGCGCCCGAATCGGAAGAGACCCATGCGCTTGCCCACCAGGTGCACGACCTCCTGAAACCTGCCGCCACCGGAACCCACTGCGGCAGCTTCATTATAGGCTGGCCTGCTTTCCGGCCGGACAGTACCGAAATCCCAGCGGCTGGGCTGTCGCCGGCGAGTAACGCGATTGGAACGGAATCGAAACCTACGGGGCCGCTAGCCGCCCAACAGCCTCTCCAGGGCGGTCCGGCCCCCGAAGTAGACGAGGCAGGCGCCCAGGATCATAAACGGCCCGTAGGGGATGGCCGAGAACGCCGTGTAGCGGCGGCGGGCGAGCATGACCAGGAGGTATCCCAGGCTGAAGGCGCCGGCCGCCAGGATGCCGAAGAAGAGGGCCACGATCACCCCGGGGAAGCCGACCGCCAGCCCGATGACGCCGGCCAGGGTGACATCGCCGAAGCCGAAGGCGATCTCCTCGAGCGGCCGGCCGCGCAGGCGCGAGGCCAGGCGGGCGAAGGCGCCGCCGAGCAGGTAGAGGGCGAAGAAGATGGCCAGGCCAACGGCGCCGCCCACCAGCGTCTTGAGGGGACCGCGGGCGGGATCGAGCGCGCCGATCAGTCCGATCATCAGCGCCGCGGGCGCCGTGGCCCGATGCGGGATCAGGCGGTGTTCGAGGTCAATCACGGCGATGAGCACAAACCAGGCGGCGACGACGAACGAGGCGAACCAGCGCGCTGCCTCAGGGCGCCACAGCGACAGGGCGACCGCGCCGGCGACGGAGACCGACTCCACCAGCACGGCCCGTGCTCCGCGCCAGCGGCCACAGTAGGGGCAGCGGAGCCGCCCGCTCATCAGCGCTGCCAGGGCGGACCAGGCCAGCACGCTGCGCGGGGCGGTGCAGGCCGGGCAGCGAGGGCGGCCGAGGGGGCCGCGATGGGGAAGCCAATCGGCGAGGTGATTGATGAGGGACCCCACCACCCAGCCGAGCACAGCGAGAAGCAGCACCATGGCGGGGGATTATACAGGCCTGCGGCGACAGCGTGACTGGTGGTTCATGTTGCCCAAGAGAGGGCGAGACAAGCGTCGCGGTCTAGAGCGAGGCAAGGAAGTCCACCGGAGGGAGGACCCGGACGCCCCATCCCTTCAAGAACTCGAAGTGGTCTGCGTTCCCGGTCACCAGGGCAACGGCATGGGAAGCGAGCGCCACCTGCGCGAATGGCAGGTCGTCGGGATCTGGGCAGTCTTGCAGGGGGTTGTGCCCGACGAGCGTCGCCAGCCCGGATAAGCGAATGTGGTCCAGGAGGGCATCAATGTCCTGCAGAGGGAAACCGAACTCTGCGCGCGAGAGTACTTCTCGGTACTCGGCCAGAATCCTATCTTCATAAGCAAGCTGCACGGCCGTTGACAGGACAAGGTCAATCAGCCGTGCAGGGGGACCGTGTGGCTTGATCAGCCCAGACACAATCACGTTAGTGTCAAGGACGATCAGCAAGGCCGATCACTCTCGACGCGCCGCTCTGGCTTCTCGTATCGCGTCGTCAATGTCCTCCGGTGTCATCTGGCCTAGCCCGCGCTCCTGAGCCTCAGAACGCATCTTTCCAACCGCGAGCTGGGCACGCAGTTGGGTAACCAGGCGAACAACCTCTTCCAGAGAAGCCTGAGCCACATCAATGGCGATGGCAATGGGCTGGTTGTCTCGGTTGATGATTACCGTCCGATCCCGCGCCAGGATAGCCTGAAACTCCCCAGGGTTATTGCGCAACACTCGGATTGAAAGGGATTGCATTGCGACCTCCGAGGGTCTCTGTAGCCATAGTGTAGCCGATATGGCTACGACGCCCATGGTACTGAAGTCCTATCCCTCGCGCTCTCCGGGCGCTCACTCGAGCCTGCGCAGCCGCTCCACGTCCTCGGGCGTATCCACGTCGACCAGGATGTCGTCGCTCCACTCCACGCCCTGGATCGGGTAGCGGTCGAACAGCGCCCGCCCGCCGCGATCACCCTCGAGCCGGGCCAACGCAGCGAACGTGACCCGGTCAAAGAGCACGGGGTTCGCCCACCTCCCGCCGGCGCGCGGCGCCACCACCGGCGCCAGCGTCCGCCGGTGTGCCTCGACCAGCGCCCGCACAAGCCGCCCGTCCACACGGGGCGTGTCCACCAGCAAGAAGACTACCCCCTCCGCCGTTCCCTCGACCGCCTCCAGCCCCGCCCGCAGTGACGTGCTCTGTCCCTCGTGCCAATCCGGATTCCGAACCACCCGGACCGCATCTTCCGCAATCGCGGCGGCGACCGATTCCGCTTCCGCCCCGACGACGACCACCACAGGATGGAGGCCGCCCTCGAGCGCGGCGCCCACGGCGTGCGAGACCAGAGGCCGCCCTTTCCATGGGACCAACTGCTTGGGCGATGCAAGCCGGCGCGAGCCTCCCGCGGCCAGCACCACCCCCGCCACCCTCCCCACGACCTGGCGCACCGGCGCCTCATCCAGCAGGCTGGCGACTGCAGCCGCGCGCAGCGCACCGGACCTGACGGCGGCCTCGGCCACCTGAACTCCCAGCCGGGTCAGCTCTTCGTCATCCGCTTTGTTGATGAGGGCGCGCACTTCGACGCCGGAAGGTATGCCCTTCATGCCACCTTCCAGGTGTGTGAGGATTCGCGCCAGATGCTCAGGCTCGAGCCTGGCGTTCACGCTCAGGCCGAGCAGCGCCGCCACGCGCTGTGGGCGATGCACCAGCGCCGAGTTGATGCGCGCGCCGATGGCATCCACCCCAACGACCGGGACGACCGTATTGGCAAATTGTGGGACGACGGGTTCGTGCGCGGCCGGCGCTTTCACCGATCGGCCGCGGGCACCATCCGCCTCGACCAGCATCACCGCGCCCGCCGCAGCAGCCGCACTGTGCACCCCGTGCAGAACCTCATTCGCCAGGCCCGTCCACTTCCGCTCACCTGCATCAAGGGGGCCGGTGAGCAGGGCCGATGCATTTTCCGCGAGCAGCATCCGCAATTCCGGGACACTCTCACGTCGGCCCACGCAGAAATGCACCTCGCCAAGGCCGCTCTGCTCCAGACCAAGGCGAGTGGTGCACGTGATCACGACGGGTACCCGGCCCGAGAGCTCGCGTGCCAGGCGGTGCATGGCACTCGACTTGCCCCCGGCCCCGACGAAGGCGACAGTCTGCCCCGGGGAGAGGCGCAGGGCATCGCTCAGGCGCACCTCAACCCCCGAGTCGCCGCCGGATTTCCGGGCGCGAGAGCAGCGCCTCGAGCACGCCGCCGCCGACTGCGAGCGATTTGTCGGAGATCTCGAAGCAGTAGGCCGGGACGCCGCGGGGATCGAGGTCTCCCACCTTCTCGCCCTGAACGACCTCCAGCCCATCGTGCAGCAGGCCGCGCAGCGCTCCGTCGAACGGAGCGAGGAGGGGGACGCTGCCAACGCGAGCGATTTCCGCGCCCGCTCTCACCATCGCGCCCAGAGGGAGCCGGGCTTGCAGCGTGCCCGATTCCGGGGCGCGCAGGACCCGATCGCGATCGTGGCCGGCCACAGCCTCCGGCACGCCGCTGTCGGGTGCTGCCTGTCCCTGCCACAGGACGCGACCGAGGTGATGGCCCCGCTGAGTTTCGACGACGGCGTGACAGTCCACCCCGGCGGTGAATCCCGGCCCCAGGCCGACGACGAAGGGCGCCGCCTCGAGCCCCAACTCCGGCGGCACCTTCCGCATGCGGGCGTCGATCAGTGCCAATGGCTCGAGCACATGTCGGGAGTCTGCTGCCGGATCCACCAGGACCGGGATCCAGCCCTGATCGAGAGCGCCCCGGACGGCGCCGACGTCGGCGCAGCGCACGCCGTGCATGTCCTCGACGTCCACCTCACCTGCGTAGATCGCTTCCGCCAGCGCGACCGATCGGCGGATGGCCCGCGGCTGAGCGATTTCCAGCACGACGACACAGAAGCCTGAGCGGTGCAGGCGCGCGGCGACGCCGGTCGCCAGGTCGCCGCCACCTCGAATCAGCACCAGCGGTCGCGTTGGTCCGCCGTCCTTTGCTGCCAGGCGCCGCCGGCTCATCTCACCCCGGCACGCTTCAGCCCGCGCAGCACCCGCTCGGGGATGAGCGGAAACTCATTGAACCACACACCGACGGCATCGTGCACGGCCGCGATGACTGCCGGTGTCAGCGGCAGGTACGGCATCTCGCCCATGCCGCGCGCTCCCCACGGGCCGCGCGGGTCCGGATGCTCGACGATCACGCTGCGCACCCGCTCGGGGATGTCGAGCGCCGTCGGGATGAGGTAGGTGGAGAGCTGATCGGTCTGAACGTAGCCGCCCTCCTGCAGGAAGTTCTCGAGCAGCGCGTAGCCTGCCGCCTGAACGACGGCGCCCTCAATCTGGCCTTCGACCTGCTGCGGGTTGACGGCCCGGCCGACGTCGTCGGCGCAGACCGCTTCCAGCAGCCGGATGTGGCCGGTCTCGGTGTCGACCTCGAGGCTGACGCTTTCGGCCACATAGCCATAGGCGAAATTCGGTTCGGCGTGCCCGTCCTCGGGGTCGAACGGGGTGGTGCGCGGGGCACGGTACTCGAAGGTGGCGATGGCCGGTCGCTCCTCCTCGCGCCATTTTGCGAGAGCGGCCTCTGCCGCGCCGCGGATCGAATTGCCTGCCATGAACGTCATGCGCGAGGCGGACGCCGAGCCCGAGTCGTCCGTGTGCGCGGTGTCGGAGATGATCAGGCGCACGCGCTCGACCGGAACCCCGACGGCCTCGGCGGCCATCTGGGCCATGGCCGTGTGCGCTCCCTGCCCGACGTCGGCGCCGGCATGGCGCACGATCACCTGCTCGATCTCTGCCGCGCCGCGGAGTTCGACGGTGGCGATGCTGCGCTCCGGTGCGCCAAACGAGAATCCCACGTTCTTGAAGGCGCAGGCGAAGCCGCGACCGCGGCGCAGGTGCGGCTCGGGCGGATCACCCAGCGTCTCTCTCGACGGCGCCTCCCAGCCGGCGCCCCCCCGGGTCCAGCCCGCAGCCCGGGCGCAGGCTTCGACCACTGGCCCAATGCTCACTCCCTTCGGGACCGGCGTGCCCACGGACAGCAGCGAGCCCTCGCGCAGCACATTCCGCAGCCGGATTTCGACCGGGTCCATCCCCAGCGCCTCGGCCAGCTTGTTCATCTGGCTCTCGGCTGCGAAGGTCGCCTGTGGCCCGCCAAAGCCGCGGAAGGCGCCTGTGGGAATATGATTGGTGTAGACGGCGTACGAGTCCACCTTGATGTTCGGGATCTCGTAGGGGCCGGTGCACAGCAGAGTGGCGTTGCCCAGGACCTTGGTCGAGGTGTAGGCGTAGGCGCCGCCGTCGGCGATGACCTCCATCTCCGCCGCCACGACCTCTCCCTGACGCGTCGCCCCCCAGCGGGCACGGAGGACAAAGGGATGACGCTTGTGATGGCCCAGGATCGACTCCTGCCGCGACCAGACGACCTTCACCGGCCGGTCGATGCCTCGCTGATGCAGCCGCCAGGCCGCCAGCGCCAGGACGATCTGGACCGACATGTCCTCGCGCCCGCCAAAGGCACCGCCGATGGCGGGGTAGATAACGCGCACCTGTTCGAGGGGCAGGTCCAGCGCATGGGCGATCTGCTGCTGGTCTTCGTGCGTCCACTGGCCGGCGACTTCGACCGTCACCCGGCCTTCGCCGTCGATGTAGGCGACCCCGGCTTCGGGCTGCAGGTAGGCGTGCTCTTGCGCGGGGGTGCGGTACTCCCCGTCGACGACCACGTCCGCCTGGGCCAGGGCGGCGTCGGCGTCCCCTTTGCGGATGCGGTAGCGGCAGAAAATGTTCGAGCCGCGCTCGGGATGGAGCAGGGGTGCGTCCTCGCGCATGGCGGCCAGCAAGTCCGTGACCACCGGCAGGTCTTCGTAGTCGACGGCGATGCGCTGCGCCGCTTGGGCGGCGATCGTTTCGCTCTCCGCCACCACCAGGGCCACCTGATCGCCAACGAAGCGCACATGGTCGGCGTAGGGCTTGGAGGAACCGGGGCCGCAGAGCACCGGCTGGTCCGGCATGATCAGGCCGTACTCGTTGACCGGCACGTCTCTGGCAGTGAAGACAGCCACCACGCCGGGCAGGGCTTCGGCGGCCGAGGTGTCGAGGCGGCGGATGATGGCGTGCGGCCGCCCAGCGAAGAGAATCTTCATGTGCAGCATGTCCGGCAGCCGGATGTCGCCCGGGTAGATCGCCTTCCCGGTTACTTTCGCCAGTGCGTCCACTCGAGGGATGGATTGCCCGATGACAGGCATACGTGAAGCCCTCCCGTGCCCTGTCAGCTCCGTCGGGCGGCCAGCGCCGGTTCTGCCCGCAGCCGCGCGGTCTCCTGCTGGAAGATGCGCTTGAGGATTGCCAGGCTGGCGGCGTAGGTCGGTTCCATGCCGAAGTACGAGAGGCTGGCAACCCCGAGGTTCCGGCCTTTGCTCAGCGGCTTGTCGGAGGCATAGTGCAGGATGCCGAGGTCGAACGGCAGGCCGTACAGGTTCACGATCTCGTTGTTGGGATGACGCTTGGGCCGATACATCTCGTATACCGCCGAGAGGTAGGGGCCCGCCTCCATCTCGATGTCGGTGTAGCCCTCGCGGTAGAAGACGTCCATGTAGTTCACGTTCTGCAAGAACGTGCCGCGCACGCTGACGGCCTTCTGGTTGTCGAGCACCGTGCCGTAGACCATTTCCTCGCCAACGTCCTGCGCCGTGAAGCAGTTCTGAAAGAGATACGTGTTCTGGGAATGCTCGTCATGGACCACGGATGGCGTCATGATGTCGCCCACGACGCCGTTGAGCGTGGCCGCCTTCCCCATAACGTACACGCCGCGGATCTCGCCCACGCGCGCCGCCACGTGGGACAGAATGTGGTAAGCCGCCATCCCCAGAGGGTAATCAATGTTGACGATCAACGCCGGGCTGTCCGCCAGCGCGGAGAATTCGGAAATCCGCACCCTCGGGTCGACCCAGTCAGAGCACAGGCGCGAGAGCTCGATGACCTGAATCTCGACGTCGAAGCTGCGCTGGCTGACGAAACGGCGGATGCCGCAGTCGGCCTCTTCGACGGCTCGCTGCCTGGCCAGCTGCTGGCCCTCCGGGGTGGCGAAATACTTCTTCAGCGTGTAGTAGAGGAAGTTCTCGCGGCTGGCGCGCACCTGACGTGCCTGGATCTCGCGCCACTCCGCCAGCAGATCGGCATACTCGGGGTTTTCCAGCAGGCGAACCAGCTCCTCCTCATGCCGCAGCGCGAAGCCGCTCAGCAGGTTGACCAGGCTGTGTGGGTTGCTGGAAACAAAGTACACCGGGCGTTCGGTGATCTCGGGAAGCGCCTCTTCGGCGATGCCCCACCACTGCTGGGTGGCGCGCTGATAGTCGGTCAGAGAGCCGGCGAGCAGGCGCACGCGGATGCGTTTGGTGCGCTCGGCCATGGCGCGCAGCGTAGGCCAGAAGGCTTCGCCCCACACCTGGCGCAGGCGGTCCAGGTCGCCGGGATCGATGCCGAGGCGCTGCGCCAGCTCGGTGACGCCGTCCGCCCGGGGTGACAGCGACCGCAGCCAATCCCCCGCCCCACCGCCTTGCAGACGGCGGTGAATCTTGTTCCACTCAATCTGATAGGCTGTGAGCATCGGCAGCAGGTCATCGATGTCGGAGCGGCTGGCGATGAAGCAGGCGAGGGTTCCGGCGCCGTCATAGTAGCTGCGCCGGCGGCGAGCCCGGGCCGCGACCGGCTCCCAGGTGGTGACATCCCCAACTCCGCGGCGTTGAAACACCTCCGCGTTCTGCCCCAATATGACCCGCTCGACCTCTGCGATGCACGACGGCAGGCGCAGGCTCGCATAGATCAGCGCCGGCATGTCGGGCTCCGGCGTGCGCGCTGCCGGATGGAGCGAGGAGGCCATGTTGGCATGGACCTCCTCCAGCGTTCGAATCTGCACATCGGCCGAGGAACGAAGGAGCGAGTAGTAGGTGCGGATATAGAGTTCGATTTCCTCCGAGCCGGTGCGGGGAACGGTGCGGTCCATGCCTCAGGCCCTAACGCTTTCTCCGCGGCGTGCGCTTGAGCGGTGGGACGTCGGTCTCGCCCGGGCGAATGGGGAAGGCGATGGCGTAGATGGTGTTGATGATCCCCGTGGCGGCCATCATGAAGAGGATCGCCACCCCGAGCTGGACCAGGATGCCTGGTGGAAGCCACGGCAGCTCTGGAGGCCGGATGAGTGACACGGGAATATGGACCCAGCCTTCGACCGCGTTGCGCTGCAGGAACCAGCCCGAGAAGAGGTAGCCGCCGAGGGCCGTCAGCACAATCGTCACGCAGCCCACGCCTCGCCAGATCGGATTGACACGCTTCCTCTTCGCCCGCTCACGTTCGTGCTGTGCGTATCGCCAGCTGTCACGTCCCATATAGCCCTCCCTGGCCCTTGCTAGTTGCCGCTGATCTCAGCTGCCCGTTCGATGGCGCGAATGATCTTGTAGTATCCGGTGCAGCGGCAGAGGTTGCCGCTGATGGCCTGCTCGATCTCCCACCGCCCCGGGCGCGGCTGCTCCTCGAGCAGCTTGACGCCCGACATCACCAGACCGGGCGTGCAGTAGCCGCACTGGACGGCGCCCTCCTCGATAAACATCTGCTGCACCGGATGCAGCCGGTCCTCCGGCGCCACACCCTCGATGGTGACGACCTGCGCCCGATGCGCTCGCGGCGCCGGCACCAGGCACGCCATCACCGCCATCCCATCGAGCAAGACAGTGCACGCGCCGCACTCGCCTTCGGCGCATCCCTCCTTGGTGCCGATCAGCCCCGCTTCCTCGCGCAGCAGAGCGAGCAGCGTCCCGTCGTGGCCCGCGGAGAAGGTGTAGCAGCGGCCGTTGATCTCCGTTTCGATCGGCTCTCCCACGCGATGGCAGATAGACCCGGGAAGCCCCACCTCCCCACGGCCACCCACTCGGCCCCAGAGGAGCACCGGGGCATCGGGGTATCCCGCGCGCTCCCTCGCGCAGGCCAGGGCGCTCAGCGCCCGCCGTGCACACACCTGGACCATCTCGCGCCGATACTCCGCCGAGGCCCGCAGATCATCGATCGGGCGGGAGGCGGCTGCGGCCAGGGCCGCTGCCTCGGCGATCGCATCATCCGACAGGCCCGAGCCAACCAGCCTGGCTTCCGCCTCCGGGGCGTGGATGATCGTCGGGGCCACTGCGCCCAGCGTGATCGCGGCGCGCGCAACCTTCCCCGCGCTCACGCGTAGCACCACCGCCACGTTCACGAGCGCGATGGCCTGCGCCCGCCGCAGCCCCAGTTTGACGAACGTCCCGCGCTCTTCCGGCCCCAGCGCGCGCAAGGCGATGTCGCTCAAGACCTCATCCGGCTCCATCACCGTCTGTCGCACGCCGGTATAGAACTCGGCCAGGGGCACGACCCGCTCGCCACGGCTGGACCGCAAGGTCAGGCGGGCGTCGATGGCGGCCAGGGGCGTGATCGAGTCGTTGGCCGGCGAGGCCGTAATCACGTTCCCCGCCACCGTTCCCCTGTTCCGAATCTGCGGCGCGCCCACCTCCCAGCAGGCGCGCGCCAGCGGAAAGGCTCGCTCAACGATCAGCTTCGAGGCCGCGCACTGGTTATGTGTCACAAGCGGACCCAGGTGAATCCATCCCCGGTCATCAAGGGCGATGCGATCCAGCCCCGGCGCCCGGCTGATGTCGATCAGCGCCTCGATGCCGCGCCGCACGCCGCGCTCCATCTCAAGCAGCAGGTCGGTGGCGCCAGCGACGATGCGAGCCGAGGGTCCGTGCTCAGCCAGGAGCCGAATGGCGTGGTCGAGGCTGTCAACGGTGTAGTAGGTCTGCCACATGGGATGTGCGCTCAAAGTCTCCAGCGTATCGACCTGCGGATGGCGAAGGTTCCGGCGATTCTAGCACGGGCGAGGGACAGCTCCGGATTGTCCCAATCAGCGGCCAGCCGCGGCAGGCCGGGGTTCGTGCCTCATGCTCTCGCCTGTGCCGCCGCGTCGCAGCAGGATGATCTGGGCCAGGATGCTGACGGCGATCTCTTCCGGGGTCTCCGCACCCAGGTCCAGCCCCATGGGCGAGGTGATGCGGGCGATGGCTGCCTCCGGCACGCCGCGTTCGCGCAGCTGCTGCGCGCAGGTTTCCCACCGTCGGCGCGAGCCGATCACGCCGATGTAGGCCGCCGGGGTCTCGAGCAGCGCCGGCAGGCCCGGCGCGTCGATGTCGACCGAGCGTGTGGCCAGGACCAGGTGCGTCCGCTCGTCGATCGCGACGTGCGCCGGCAGCTCTTTCAGCTCACAGGTCACGTATGCGTCGGCGTCGGGAACCGACTCCGGCGTGGCAAACCCCGGCCGGTCATCGCAGACAACCACGTGGAAGCCAAGCCAACGGCCCAGATGCGCGATCGCCCGACCCACATGTCCGGCACCGACGACAACGAGCGTCGCCTTGCGCTGGATCGGCTCCACATAGACCTCCACTTCACCGCCGCAGACGCCTGGATCACCTTGACTGGGGTCGCTGAGGTTGTAGTGGACCAGGCGGGGCTCCCCCCCGGCCAGCGCCCCCAGGGCCTCGGCAATCACTCGGCGCTCCATCTCGCCGCCGCCGATCGTCCCCTCGATGCTCCCATCAGGGAAGACGATCATTTTGCTCCCGGCGTGGCGCGGCACCGAGCCGCGCGCCCGGATCACCGTGGCGAGCGCCGCCGCCTGACCCGATCGCTCCAGTTCGGCCAGCCTTTGATACAGGCTCATATCTTCATCCCCTCAGGGCAAGTCCTCAGCGCTTCAGCGCCCTCCACAACCGCTCCGGCGTGATGGGGATGACGTCGAGATCCGCGCCGCAGGCATGGTAGATGGCGTTGCCCACGGCCGGCGCCACACCATCCATCGGGATCTCTGCCACGGCCTTGACGCCGAAGGGATGGGTTGGCTCGATCGTTTCCACGAAGATAGTCTCCAGCGCCGGCATTTCGTGGGCGGCGAAGATGTGGTAGTCGCGGAAGCTCACCTCGCGCGGCCGCCCGACGTCGTCGTAGCGCATCTCCTCGCACACCGCATAGCCCAGCGCCTGCGTCATGCCGCCTTCCACCTGGCCGGATGCCGTCAGCGGGTTGACAATCACGCCGCCGTCGACCGCCATCAGCAGCCGGTCGACCTTCACGGCGCCGGTCTCGATGTCGACCGTCACCTCCGCGAACTGCGCGGCGAACGGCGGCGGCGATACGGGCGACATGAACGACGCCGTCGCCATGATCTGCTCCTGGTCGGCGTGGTGCAGCGAGGCGAGCGCGATCTCGGCCAGGGTCACAGAGCGGCCGTCCGGCGCCCATGCCCGCCGATCGGCCAGCCGGATTTCCTCCAGCGATACCGCTGGTCCCGCCTCGCTGAACATGCGCGCCGCGCGCTTGCGGATTCGTTCAGCCACCTGCTCCGCCGCTCGCACCACTGCCCCGCCTGAGATGTAGGTCGTGCTCGAAGCGTAGGCACCCTTGTCGAACGGAGTGAAGTCCGTGTCGGAGGAGTAGACGATGATGTCCTCCAGCGGCACGCCCAGGACTTCCGCCGCTTGCTGCGCCAGGACCGTGTCGGAGCCCGTGCCCAGGTCGGTCGCCCCAACGAGCAGGTTGAAGGAACCGTCGTCGTTGATCTTGATGCTCGCCGCCCCCATGTCGAGATAGGGGATAGCCGTGCCCTGCATCACGGCCGCCACGCCCAGGCCGCGGCGCAGATGGGGGCTGCCCGGCACCTGCCTCCAGTTCGGGTCGCCGCGCCTGGCATGCCAGCCGACCGCCGCCGCTCCCTGGCGGATGCACTCTTCCAGGCCGCAGGTGTTGATCATCTCCGGCCGCGGCTCGCGACCTTCGGACCAGGCGGTGCTGAACGGATGCATTTCTCCAGCCCGCAGCGCGTTCTTGAGACGAAACTCCAACGGTTCCATACCGACTGCGCGAGCGACCTTCTCCATGTGCCGCTCCACAGCCCAGAAGCCCTGCGGCACGCCATAGCCGCGGTAGGCGCCGGCCGGCGGTGTGTTGGTGTAGACGATGTCGGCGTAGAAGCGGATGTTCGGCGCCTTGCGATAGGGGCCATCCCCGACGTACAGCGCCATCGCCTTGTGCCCGGTGTTGCCGGTGACGGTCAGCGCATGGCAGCCGTAGGCGCCGGTGTCCGTCAGCACGCTCATCTCGTTGGCCGTGACCGTGCCGTCGCGCTTCACGCCCGTGCGCATTCGGATGCGCATCGGATGCCGCGAGCGGGCGGCATACAACTCCTCCTCGCGCGTGTATTCGAAGCGGACCGGGCGGCCTGTGGCGATGGTGAGATGAGCTGCCACGTCTTCGATCAGCACTTCCTGCTTGCCGCCGAAGCCGCCGCCGATGCGCGGCTTGATCACGCGGATGCGCTTCAGCGGCAGCCCAAGCACCGGGGCAAGCTGGCGCCGCACGTGAAACGGCACCTGCGTGCTCGTCCGAATGACCAGCCGGTCATCCTCGTCCCAGTAGGTGACGACGACATGCGGCTCGATGGAGGCCTGCTGCACCTTGGGCACCTGATACTCACCCTCGATCACCAGGTCTGCCTCGGCCATGCCCTTCTCAACGTCGCCGATGTCGATGCGGATGTGGGCCGCCAAGTTGCGCGACGGGTCGGAATCGCCGAAGTTCACGTACTCGGGTTCGTCGTGGATGCGCGGCGCGTCCGGGTCCATCGCCTCGGCCGGGTCAAGCACTGCTGGCAGGGGCTCGTATTCCACGTCGATCAGGTGCAGCGCCTCTTCGGCGATTTCCTCGGTCTCGGCGGCCACCAGCGCCACTCGATCGCCGAAGAAGCGCACCTTGTTGTCCAGCGAGAATGTGTCGAGCGGGCCGGGGATCGGATCGCTCTGGCCGGCGGTCGAGTAAACGACGCGCGGCACGTCCTGCCAGGTGAGCACGGCCGCCACCCCGGGCAGGGCGCGCGCGTGCGACGTGTCAATGCTCACGATGCGCGCATGCGGCAGCGGGCTGTGCAGCACCTTGGCCACCAGCATGCCGCGCATCTCGATGTCCGCGGCAAAGGCCGGCTTGCCTTGCACCAACTTCGCGGCATCGACCTTCGGCTCCGGCTTCCCCACTCTCGACCACGCCTGGGCCTTCGCCGCAACGCGCATGCGCGGCATGACGCTCGTGCGAGTAACTACCTCCGGCCCGAGCGGCCCTGCCGCGCTCTCGCCCTCAGGCCCTCCAAATAGCTCCGGCGGCGCGGGCAGCACAGCCTCAATCGGCTCGACCTGTTCACCGCGCAAGACCGCCGCCGCCCGCAGCACGGCTCGCACGGGTTTGAGGTAGCCGGTGCAGCGGCACAACACCCCCGAGAGCGCCTCACGCACTTGGGCTTCGGTCGGGTTGGGCTCGTGTTCGATCAGCCATCGAGCAGCGAGCACCATGGCCGGCGTGCAGTAGCCGCACTGGATGGCGCCGGTCTCCACGAAGGCCTGTTGTATCGGATCCAGGCCCTCGGTGCCGAGCCAGCCCTGCCCCGGGCGCTGGCCAACAGCCTCGATGGTGGTGACCTCATGCCCGGCCGCCTGGGCCGCCAGCATGACGCACGAGCTCACCGGCGAGCCGTCGAGGAGCACGGTGCACGCGCCGCATTCCCCCGTCTCACAGCCGTGCTTGACGCCGAACATCCCGATGTGCTCGCGCAGGGCGGTGAGCAGCGTCGTCCGCGCTGGAACATCAACTGTGACCGGCCGACCGTTGAGCACAAAGTCGATCCTCATCGGCGCACCGCCTCTTCCATCACTCGCCGCACCAGCACAGCAGCGACCGCGGAGCGGTACTCGGCGCTGGCCCACGCATCGCCCGCCTCGGCATACGCCAGAGATACAGCCTTCGCCGCCTCTTCCGGATCAGATCGCTCCGCTACCAGCGCGACTGGCCTGGGACCAAAGCCTCCCAGCGCCAGGCGAATATCCGCGCGACCTCGCAGGCGCGCCGCACAGACAGAAACTAGCGGGCGATCCGCCGGGGCGCGCGCCACTTGCTCGTAGGCGGCAAACTCAATCGGTGGGACTTTGACCTCAGTGATCAGGCGACCATGGAGGCCAGCGCCGCGGCGGTCCAGGAGGGAGTCCAGAGAGACGCTCTCTTCACCCGGCTGCAGCGTGACCTCTGCCCCCAGCGCAAGCAGCACGGTTGCCACGGGAGAGCGGCCGTCGGCGGCCATGATTGTCCCGCCGACGGTCGCCATGTTGCGCAGGTTGAGGGTGGCTTCCAGGCGACAGGCTTCCACCAGAGCACCCGGGACGCCCTCGCCCGCTTCCACCAGCTGTTGGAGCCGCACGGTGGCCCCGATGCGGAGGCCGGAGGGCGTCACCTGTATCTCGTCCAGGCCCAACGCCTGCAGGTCCACCACAGAGTTCAGTCTGAGCCGCCTTGGGACGAGGTCCGTGCCTCCGGCAAGAGGCTGTCCGCGCCGCAACAGGGGCAGGGCTTCTTCCATCGTCTTCGGGCGGTGATATTCCAGCGGATCCATCCCTGTCCTTCCTTTCGGCCGAAGAGGGCCTCAGTCCGGATACACCTTCCACCCGAGGCTCTCGATGCCGACGTCTTCTCCAGGCATCTCCGGCAGATCGGCGAGCACGGCCTCCGCTTCCGCCGCCAGGCTGTCATCCGGCAGGCGCAGTTCGCCGCTGGCGGTGGCGAGGCGACCCCGTCGCATGCGCACGGTTCCCACCAGACGCAGAGGCTGCCCGATGGGGACCGGCTTGTGGTAGCGCACCTTGAGGCTCGCCGTCACCATGAAGCGCGTTGCTTCCTCTTCCATCGCCGCCCGACCGGTGATTTCATCAAGCATCGCAGCCACGATGCCGCCGTGCACGACGCCGGGATACCCCTGGTAGTGCTCCGGGACGGTGATTTCAGCGCTCACCTCACCCAGCGTGTTCTGGTAGAAGCGCATGTGCAGCCCGCGCGGGTTCTCCACTCCGCAGACGAAGCAGTGGCGCGAGTTCGGTTGTTTGCGGCGGGTCGGCCTGGCGGGGGATGCGTCGGCAGAAGACATCGCTGGCCCTCCGGCGCCTCTCATGAAGCGAGCGGGCTGAAGGTGTCGATGAGCAGCCGCACGTCCCCGCCCACGGGGTAGAGCACGGGGCAGGTGCAGCCGTGGCGCCGGTACTCTTCGACCTTGGCGCGCGCCTCGTCCGGGGTGCCCGAGGCTGTGATGCGTAGGATCAGCTCGTCGGGGACGAAATGCTTGGCACGCTGGATCTGCTCGTGGGTCGCCGGCCACCCCAGGATCGATTGAATCTCGCGCACGATGTCCGCCGAGACTCCGCTGGCCTTGGCGATGTGAGGCTGCTGGGCTAGGTATTGGGTAAGCAGTTCGCGCGTGGTGTCGAGGGCGTGTTCGCGGTCGCGGCCCACCGAGGCCACGACCAGTTGGGGCCTGTCGAGGTCCTCGAGGCTGCGTCCGGCGCGCCGTGCGCCTGCCTCGAGCTGCTCGAGTGCCTCCTGGTTGTACTCGGGCGGAACGCAGTAGTTGAGCAGCACGCCATCGGCGATTTCCCCGGTGAGTTCCATCATCTTCGGGCCGGTGGCACCGATGTAGATCGGCACATGCCGCGGCTCTCGCCGTCCGTGCACCACATCCAGCTCAATCCCGTCGACACGGTGGAACTGCCCATGGAAGGTCACCCGCTCCATGTTCAGCAGCCGGCGCAGCACCTCGACTGTCTCGCGCATGGCCTGCAGCGGGTTGCGCCGATCGATGCCCACATTGCGGGCCAGGGGATCCCACCAGGCGCCAATGCCGCAGAGGATGCGGTTGGGCGCAAGGTCGTCCAACGTGAGGAACGTGGCCGCCAGCAGTCCGATGTTGCGCGTCCAGTTGTTGATCACGCCCGAGCCGACCTTGATGCGCTCGGTGATGGCAGCGTAGGCGGCCATGGGCACGATGGCGTCACGCACCAGCCGCGATTCCGCCTGCCAGACCGCCTCGAAGCCGCGCGCCTCCGCGTAGCGCACATAGTCGAGGCCGGCGCGCAGGTCGTGGGCATCCTGGAGGTAGAGGGCAACGCGTGCCTGGGACATAACTCACTCCGTCCGCCGCTGCCGCGCGGCCATGACGAGCCGCTCCGGAAGCAGCGCCAGGTCCTGCGGGTTGTCGAGGTCGAGCGCCAGGCCGGGTCGATCGCAGATCACCACGCGGGCGCCTGCGGCCTGCGCCAGCTCCTGGTGGCGGGTGAAGCTGTCGATTCCGAAGGCATATTCTATCAGACCGGGCGGCGCGACCAGCATGGCGTTGGTCCCGCAGTGGTGGCGGTCCGGCGCGAGGACCAGGGAGGGAGGCGGCGGGGCGGCTCCCAACAAGGCCTCGACGTCGGTGGGCTCCAGAAGGGGAAGGTCCACCGGCAGGATGAGCACTCGCGCAACCCGCCGCCTGGAGGCCAGGCGTGTGGCACGCACCAGGGCCGGGTTGAGACCGCAGGGCGAGCCCTCATCCAGCACCATCGCCCCGCGGGCACGTGCCAGGGAGCGGGCGCTTCGATCGGCACTGACCACAAGGGTCTTGTCGATCGCGGAGACTGCTGCCAGGACATCGAGGGTGTGCTGCAGCAGCCATTCGCTGAGAGACCGCCTCGCCTCTTCGTCCAACACCCCACCGAGCCGGGACTTGGCCTTGTCAAAGGAATTGACGGGGACAATGGCCCAGGGGTTCACGCCCGGCGCCGGATGGCCTCCAACACAGCCAGGACAACCTCCGCCAGCCTCTTGCGATCGTCGTCGGAACGCATGACGGTCTCCTCGACGCGCACGACCAGCCCGCGTTCTGTCAGTGCCGGGGCCTGCTCGTGGTCCGCCTGGTCGATAATCAGGCCTGTCAGGAGGTCGGCGTAGTGCTCTGCCACGGCAAGCGGAGAGGGCTCAATCCCCAGTTCGCGAAACATCTTGGCGGCTGGTCCCCTGATGGCCTGCCCTCTCACGATCGGCGACACCGCCACCGCAGACCTGGCTGCCACGACCGGACGAATGGCAGGGACGGCCAGGATTGGATCGAGGCTCACCCAGGGATTGGAGGGGCAGAAGACGACTCCGTCGGCCGCGGTCAGGGCTTCGAGCACTCCTGGGGCAGGCCGGGCATCTTCGGCGCCCCGGAAGGCAAACGCCTTCACAACCGGCTCCCACCGACGCGCCACGAAGTATTCCTGGAAGGAAAGGTCTCCTTCGTCGGTGTACACCACCGTGCGCACGGGGTCGTCGGACATGGGCAGCACGCGCACCTCGACGCCCCACGCGCGGCAGAAATCAGCGGTGATGGCGCTCAGACGCTCCCCCTGACGCAGCCGTCGCGTCCGCTCGACGTGTGTCGCCAGGTCCTTGTCGCCAAGGCGAAACCACGTCGGGCCCCCGAGTTCCTCCATGGCCTCCAGGAAGTGCCAGGTATCGCCGGAACGGCCCCAGCCGGTGAGGGGGTTGGCGCGCCCGGCCAGGGTGTAGGTCACGGTATCGAGATCGGGACAGATGGTCAGCCCCAGGTGCTCGAAGTCGTCCCCCGCGTTGGCGATGACGGTCAGGTCCTCGGGAGGCATCGCCATGGCCAGACCATGGACCAGCTTGGCGCCGCCCACCCCGCCAGCCAGCGCCACGACTCTCATCGCCAGAGCATTACCTCGGAGAGCGCTTTTCGGCCGCGGTCGACGCCGGACTCGGCGGGCTTCCCCAGGATGACCGCGGCTTGCGCCTCCCAGTCGGGAGGCAGGCTCAGCGCGTCGCGCACTGCCTCCGGGACGAAGAGCGGCCCACCCAGCCAGCAGGCGCCCAGCCCAGCAGCGTGGGCCGCCAGCAGCAGATGCCCTCCTGCCAGCGCAACGCTTTGGACAGCCATCGTCCGCTCGCATTCACGGCGGCGCGCGTCAGGGCGGTGACCCATCTCGGCCCTGCTAACGCAGATGACGATTGCCGCCGGGGCTGCCAGCAGTCGCTCGCGGCTGGCGGCAAGACGGCTCTCGATCTCTTCCGACGAGAGGCCATCCGCTTCGAGATCGCGCCGCAGACGCTCCCCCATGGCCTCCACCAGGCGCTGGCGCACCTCACCCTGGCGCACGACGACGAAGCGCCACGGCTGACGGTTGTGCGCTGAGGGCGCCAGCGTGGCGGCCTGCAGCAGCGATTCAATCAGCGGCTCTGGCACGGGATCCGGGGCGAAGCGGCGAATGGATCGACGCAAGGCCAGGAACGATTGAAGAGCCTCCAGGCTGATCTCCATCAGTGCACGCTCACATGCTCGGGGCGTATGCTGTAGGTGACCCGCACGTCCCCGGCGCGAAACCAGGGAAACGGCTTCCCCAGGTACTTCTGCGACAGACGGTCGATGTGCTCGCGCGCGCCTTCCTCACGCGCCTCCACCACCTCGCCGCGCACCATTACGTAGCGGAAGGGATCGTCGGGATCGTGGATGAGCAGGGCGACCTGCGGTCGGGCGGTCATGTTGCGATCCTTCACACGACCACGCGCGGTGTTGATGCGCAGGAGTTCCCCATCGACATCAAACCAGACCGGGGTCACCTGCGGGCTGCCGTCGGGCAGGATGGTCGCCAGGTAGGCGTACGCCCTCTTGGCATCGGACAGCAACTCCTGGTGGGACTCCGGAACGTTCACCATGGGTCACCTCCACTGCGCAGCATTCTCTACCGAAACAGGTCCTGTGACTCCGGCCGCAGCAGTTCCCTGGCCAATCCCTCGCGCAAGGGGTACGGCAGGCCGCGCACGTGCACGACCGGTCGGCCTTCATCCGCCTGACCCATCAGCAGCGAGGCAGCGGCGGCCAGTTCATCAGCCAGCCCCACCTGGGTGACCCGCAGTTGGTAGCCGAAAAGATCGGGCCGGCCGCGCAGGTCGAGCAGCGCCGGGAAGCCGGCCGCGCCGATGGCCACGCCCACTGTCCCCTCGCGCCACGCGCGGCCGTGGGAGTCGATGATGAGAACGCCCAACTGGACGCCAGCGGCTGCCTCCAGCGCCTGGCGGATGCGTTGGGCAGAGGCGTCGGGATCCTGCGGCAGCATCAGCACCCAGTCCTCGGGCCGCCCGCCCTCCCCGCGCACATTGGAGTGGTCGACCCCGGCATTGGCACACACGAAACCCAGCCGATGCTCGACAACGATCAGGCCGGGACGGATCCGCAGCACGCGGCGGCTTTCGCGCAGGATGACCTCCACCAGCCGGGGATCCTTCTGGGACTCCTCGGCCAAGCGATGCACCTGCGGCGACGGCTCGACCTCTGCCAGACAGACCAGACGCCCTTCGGCTTTGGAGACGATCTTCTGGGTGACGACCACCACATCGCCCGCCTCGAGCGATAGTTCGGCCCGCTGCAAGCCGACAAGGATCAATTCCCCAAGGTCATCGCCAGGGGAGACGAGGGGAATCCCGGGCAGGGCCGTGAGGACCAGGCGCGCCGTCATGGAGGATCAGGCGGGCTCAAACGGAGGATGGCCAGTGATGCGAATGCCCGCCCCCCGCATCTTGTAGCGCTTGTTGATGCCGATCAGGATCGACGTAAGACCCTCGACTACCACCGCGTTTTCGATCGGGCCGGCGTCCCAGCCGACCATCCCCGCCGCCTCGACCAGCTTGAGCACCTGGTCGCGCGCCTCGTGGCTGGTACCGCACACCAGCACATCGCAGGGCACAGGTTCATCTAGGAGCAGATGCTCGTGAGAAACGTTCTGGAAGGCTGCCACGACCTGTGCACCCTCACCCAGGATCTGCTGGGCCTCCCTCGCCGCGCTCCCCGCTGGAGGCACATGAACCACCGACACCTTCGGCGGAACCAGGGGCACCGTGACATCGACCAACAGCTTGCCCTGCAGACGGTCGCGAAGCCCTTCGAGCATTCCCCGATGCGCCTCGTAGGGAACCGTGAGCACGGCGATGTCGCAGCGCTCAGCCGCCTCATCATTGACCACGCCCCGGATAGCGTCCCGCCCCAGCCGCTCGTTCAGCATGGCGGCAACGCCAGCAGCTTTCTCGGCACTGCGCGACCCGATCAGCACCAGATAGCCCGCCCTGGCCCAGCGGTACGCCAGGCCCTGGCCCTCCGGGCCGGTGCCGCCGAGGATGCCCAACGTCAGGATCAGGTGCTCAGCCATGCCTCCTCCAGGGGTGACGGATATTCTCTAGCCGCTGGCTGCGCGCTGATGATAGCGCGACCAAACCCTCGCCGCCAGCTCGCGCGCCCGCCCGGTGACGGACTCCTCGTCGAGCGTCAGCAGCCTGCGGTCGCGCATGAGAACCCGGCCGGCCGCGATTGTGGTTGTGACCATCGATTCGCGAAAGCCGAAGAGGATGTGCCAGGGCAGGTTCTCGGCGCTCAGGGGCGTGGGCGCATGGTAGTCCACCAGGATGAGGTCGGCGTGGGCACCGCGAGCAACCACGCCCAGCGCGGCCAAGGGGAAGAACGCGCCGGCGAGGGCGGCGTTGTTGTGCACCGCTATCTCCACGACGGTTCCTCCGGGCATGCGGCGTGGATCGCGATGCCACACCTTGTGCAGCAGGTAGGCCGCCTTCCATTCTTCCCACATGGCGTTGGAGAAGCCATCGTTCCCGAGCCCCACCCGAACCCCGGCGGCCAGCATGTCCTCCACCGGTGCTGCGCCCACGCCGTTGTTCATGTTCGAGCGCGGCTGGTGGGTGACCCACGTGCGCGTCTCGGCCAGGAGTTCGATCTCGCTCGGCTCGACGTGCACCGCGTGCACGGCGATGGTGCGCTCGCCCAGCAGCCGATGGCACGCCAGGCGCTGCACCACCCGCGTCCCTACCTTGGCCAGGCAGTCCTCCTCATCGGCTGGATGCTCCGCGACGTGAATGTGGAACCCGACGTCGGCTGGAGCGGCCTGGCGACAGGCCTCCAGGGTGGCCTCGGAGAGCGTCAGGCTGGCGTGGAGCCCGAACATCGCTGCCACGCGGCCACCGGCCACATCTCCCCGGCGGCAGCGTTCGAGGAATCGCATGTTCTCCCGGATGCCGGCCTGCGCCCGCTCCGGGCCATCTCGATCGGTGACCTCGTAGCACAACACAGCCCGCACCCCGGCCTGCTCGACCGCCTCGGCCAGAATGTCGAGCGAACCGTCGACGGCGTTGGGCGAGGCGTGGTGGTCGATGAGCATGGTCGTGCCGTGGCGGATGGCATCGATCAGGCAGACCAGGGCCGAGTAGCGGATGTCCTCCTCCGCCAGGGAACGATCGAGCGGCCACCACAGTCTGCGCAGGATGGCGGGGAAAGCATTCGGCGCTTCGCCAGGGATGGCCATGCCGCGCGCGAAGGCCCCGTAGAAATGCGTGTGGGCGCAGATGTTCCCGGGCATCAGAAGCTGCCCGCCGGCATCGAGCCGTTCCTCAGCGGGATAGCGCGCCAGGAGGTCGGCCGAGGGACCGAGATCGACGATGAGGCCGTCGCGCAGCAGAAGGGCATGGTCTTCCAGGAGGCGGTTGGGCCGCTCCCAGGTCACGATGCGCGCGCTGTGGACGATCATCCCTGCCTCCGCCTGTTGCTCAATCGAAGACGGTGCACTGATCCGGATGGCGGTGGGCCGCCAGGGCATCCGCCAAATGGCGCGGCGTGGTGCGGTAGGCCGAAAGGGGACCGGGCAGTCGGTCCAGCGGGAAGAATCCAGCCTGCGCGGTCTCGGAGCTGGAGTTCAACTCACCGGAAACTTCCTGGCACAAGAACACCAGCTTGTACGCGTGGAACAGGCTCAGCGCCTCCTCGACGCGGTTCGCGTCGTAGACCCCGACCAAGCTGGCCGCGCGCACGAGCAGGCCTGCCTCTTCCCGCACCTCTCGCTCGACGGCCTGCGCCGGGCTCTCGCCGACATCGGCCCAGCCGCCGGGCAGAGTCCACCCGCCGTCGAGCCTTTCCTGGACAAGTAGAATCTCATCCCCGCGGAAGACCGCGCCGCGGACGTCGACCTTGGGGGTGACGTAGCCCGGCTGAGCGCTGAAGGCCAGGCGTATCTCCTCCCTCGGTAGGTCGCTGTGCGCGGCCACCATCGCTGCCGCGACCTCGAGCAGACGCTCCGCCCGGGCGCGCTCGAACGCATCATGGGCGTAGTGCAGGCCTGTTTGCGCCAGCGACTGGATCTCCCGCGCCCAGACCAACCACCGCGGCGGATGCGCCCTCATCAGAGGTCGGGCCTCGTCGGAATCCCCGGCCATCAGGCCTCCTTCACCGCCCGGTCGGTGATTTGCAGAGCCTCGTCAATCAGCGCGAAGCCCTCGCTCAGCTGCTCCTCGGTGATGATGAGCGGCGGCAGGAGGAGCAGCGTGTGCCAGTGAGTGTAGAGGAACAGCCCGCGGTCCAGCAGGTGGCGGCGCAGCGCCTCCATCTCCGGGCTGGAGCCGTTGAAGGGCGCCATGGGCTCGCGGGTGCGGCGATTCCGCACGAGCTCGATGGCGCCGAACAGCCCGATGGAGCGCACATCGCCGACCGAAGGGTGCTCCTCGCCCAGGTTGCGCAGGTGCGCGGCCATCACCGGGCCGAGCGCCCGCGCCCGCTCCACCAGACCCTCCTGCTGCATGACCCGGATGTTGGCAATCGCCGCCGCCAGAGACAGGGGATGGCCGTTGTAGGTGAGGCCGCCCTGGTAGACCCGCTCGTTGAAGAAGGTTGCGATGTCTTCGCGCATGGCCACCGCGCCGAGCGGGGCGTAGCCGGAGGTCAGGCCCTTGGCCATGGTCATCAGGTCTGGCACCACGTTCCAGTGATCAACGGCGAACCAGGCGCCGGTGCGGCCGAAGCCACTCATCACCTCATCACAGATGAGAAGAATCCCGTAGCGGTCGCAGAGGAGGCGCACGCCCTGTAGATAGCCTTCGGGGGGCACGATCACGCCGTTGGTGCCGGTGACGGTTTCGAGCAGGACGGCGGCGATGGTCTCGGGTCCCTCGAGCTGGATGATTTCCTCGAGGTGGTTGAGGTAGTCCTGACAGAACTGCGCCTCGCTCACGTCAGGGCGATCCTGGTGGAACGTCGAGCGGTAGCGGTAAGGGTCGAGGAAGTGCACGACGCCAGGCATGAGGTTCGGTTCCCACGGCCAGCGGCGGGGGTCGCCGGTGAGGGCCATGGCGCCGTGGGTGGCGCCGTGGTAGGAGCGGTAGCGCCCCAGGATCTTGTGTCGGCCCGTGTAGGCGCGCGCCAGTTTCACGGCGTTTTCGTTGGCGTCGGCACCGCCAAGGGTGAAGAGGAACTTGTCGAGGTCACCAGGGGTGATCTCGGCGAGCAGCGCGCCGAGGAGGGCGCGCGGCTTGGTCGCCATGCCCGGACCCGCGAACACCAACTGGCGCGCCTGCTCCACAATGGCTTCGATCACGGCCGGGTTGCCATGGCCGATGTTCGAGCACATGACCATCGAGTTGAAATCCAGATACCGCTTGCCGCTGGCGTCCCAGAAGTAGACGCCTTCGGCGCGCACAACCGGGATCGGCTGGACGCGGGCCTGGGCGGACCAGGTCCAGAAGTTGTGCTTCAGGCTGAGAGAAAGGATGTCGTCTGGCGACACATCGGGAAGGACAGGCATGATATCGTCTCCCGTTGCCCTGCGCAGGGGGCGTCAGAGGGGGGCGGCCCCCGGCGAGCGTCTCAGAAAGCGGCCCATCCCGGCGCGGCCGAGCCAGCGGTCACCATCGACGATCATCTGCCC
The DNA here is from genome assembly GCA_964575425.1 of uncultured Anaerolineaceae bacterium. Taxonomy (GTDB): domain Bacteria; phylum Chloroflexota; class Anaerolineae; order Anaerolineales; family E44-bin32; genus DATEAV01. Next base: position 26,918 of record CAZNRD010000018.1, read on the forward strand.
GCGCAGGAAAACCTTCTCGGGAAAGCCTTCAAGCTCCCAGCTCTCGAACAGGTTGTAGTCCGTGCGGTGGTGGGCGTGAGCCACCCCGTAGGTGAGCCGCCTGTCGGGGTCCCAGATGACGAGGTCCGCATCCGATCCCGGGAGTAGGCTGCCCTTGCGCGGGTAGAGGCCGAAGATCTTCGCCGGGTTGGTGGCTGTGAGGGCGACGAACTGGTTGGGGGTCAGGCGCCCCTGTCCGACTCCGTAGGACCAAAGGATGGGCAGGCGGTCGCCAACGCCTGGCAGCCCGTTGGGGATCTTGGTGAAGTCTCCTGCGCCGAGTTCCTTGCCCGCAATCGCCACCGGTGCGCCTTCGTATTCGATGGGCTTCGAGCCGTCGTAGAAGAACGGGCAGTGGTCGGTGCCGACGGTCTGCAGGGTGCCGTCGGAGAGGCCCTGCCACAGGGCGGCGTTGTCGGCGGCAGTGCGCATCGGTGGCGAACACACCCACTTGGCACCATCGGGGCGCCGCAGGTGATCGATGGTGAAGAAAAGGTATGCCGGGCAGGTCTCGCCCATCACCGGCAGGCCGTGCTGGCGGGCGTAGCGCAGCATGTCGACCTCGCCGGCGGTGTTCATGTGCACGATGTAGAGCCGCGCGTTCGCCTGGGCTGCCAGGGCGATGCCGCGCAGGGCGGCCTCGACAGCGCCCCAGGCGGGTCGCGTGAGGGCGTGCCATTCGGCACTGGTGTGGCCCGCCGCCAGGGCCTCGGCGGTCAGGAGCTCGATGACGTCGCCGTTCTCGGCGTGGAGCATGGTCAGGAGGCCGTGCTTCGCGGCGATCCGCATCACCTGAAAGATCTCGCCATCCTGCAGACGCAGCCGGTCGTTGTAGGCGGTGAACACTTTGACAGAAGTGATCCCCTCGTCGGGCAGGCGCGGGATTTCCTCGAGGACCTGAGGGCCCAGGCGCGAGATGTTCATGTGGAAGCCGAAATCGACGGCGGCTTTGGCGTCGGCCTTGGCGTGCCAGGCGTCGATACCAGCACGCAGCGGCCCGGCTTCGGGGGTGGGGACGAAATCGATGACGGTCGTCGTGCCGCCGAAAGCGGCGGCCTTGTGGCCCGTGTAGTGGTCGTCGGAGGAGACGGTGCCGAACATCGGCAGGTCCAAGTGCGTATGGACGTCGATGCCGCCAGGCAGGATCAGCTTGCCGGAAGCATCGACCACCTCCGCTCCTTGCGCATGCAGTCCCTGCCCGATGGCGGCGACGGTTTCGCCGTCGATGAGTACGTCGGCCTGGAAGGTCTCGCTGGCGGTGATCAGGGTTCCGCTGCGGATCAAGCATCGGGCCATGATGAGCTCCCTGAAACTAGCCAACTGCCGCCCCGCCGACAGCGATGGACGCGGAGCGGCGGCCGTCGATGAACCGAGTTACCTGCAGCCGAGAGGACCAGCAATTCGAGCAGCCGTGCTGCAAGAGCCAGGCCAAAGGATAACACAAAGTCGCCGGCACCGGAGCCGCGAGGAACTCCGTTTCGTCTCTCGACTGTGATGACGGGCGAGGAGTCCCCGGCAGAGGTCACAGGGGACTGTGCGCGAAGGAAGCGCGAGGCTGCCTTGCGTGAGGTCTGGCCTGGTGCAGCGGTGCAGGGCTCTCTTTGACTCTCACGACCCGCGACGTCACATGCTGGTGCAGAGGACGATGCGGCTAGGACTGGGTCAGAAGTTCCTCCATAGGTCGGTAGATCAGGTCAGGCTGGCCAAAGCGTGCGGGCGAGAATGCCTTCCGCCCTCTTTCCGTCATTGCCGCTGCCCTGAGACGGGGATGTGCCGGCGCGCCGAGCAAGCAGACCTCGCTCCCGATCGCTAGCTCGATGCTCATCCACCCGCGGCCGGTGGCCGGCTCGAGCAGGTAGATCGGGTCGGGGAAGATTGTCACCGGCCGGTTATCCACAGAACAGAGCATCGCTTCGTTCTTGATGATCAGTCGGCCTGATCGCCCCTTGTCTGGGCCAAGGCCAGCGAGCGAAGCTATCGTGAAGTAGAACCCCATCCGTTCCTCTTCCTGCAGCGATTCGATCCGGCCGAGGAATAGGTGTCGGGCCCCGAGCGACTCCGCCGCTGCGAGAACGGGATCCTGGCCGGCCGTCCGAGCGGCCTGGACCTTTCTCCCCAGATTCAGGGCGCGGCTGAAGGTGCCCGGGATGGTTGTCTGCTTGAGTTGGCTGCCGCTCATCGGGTGATGGTTGTTCGCGCCAAGGTAGCCGCCCCTGGTGACCACCCACCTTCCGACCTCGTCCACGTACGTCGGTTCCGCTGCTTGGCTCACCACGACGATGTTGCCCCGGCTGTCCGCCAGGGGCATGGGTGTGATCTCCACACCGTGGCCGTACCAACTTGTCATTTGCGTTTCCGGGGCGGAGCGGCCGAGCGCGTCACCGTCGATGGCGGCGATCCCCATTCGCGCTGCCAGCGTCAGGACGATGGGCGAATTCAACCCTCCAGCCTCGAACGGCACCATGGCGTCGATCCGCCGGCCAATGAGCTCGCTCATGTACTGGGTGACGCGAAGGAGCGGGAAATCCGACTCCCAGCCCTCGAGCACTCGGTCAAAGCCGATCGACTCGATGGCCTTGACCGATCCCATCATCCCACCGCACACGATGGTCCATCCGTCCGGGACGTCATCCAGGGAAACGATGGTCCACTGCCGGCCGCGCGCCGCATCGTTTTCCAGGATCATCCGCCCCCACGCGGGGTTGCCGCCCCCGCCCGTACCCAGGATGGCCAAGCCCTCCAGCAATGGTTCAAAGTCATCAGGAGTGAGACGGAAATGGTTCATGAGCTTTCCTCCTCTCCCTGGTGGCATCCGTGGTACTCGCGGGCGATGCGCACCAGTGCCCTTAGATTTTCGAGCGGAGTGCCAGGCGGCACTTCGCAGCCTGTCCCCAGGATGTAACCCCCACCGCCTGCGGCGGCAGCGATGCAGGCCCGTGCGGCCGCTTCCACCTGCTTAACTCCTCCCTGGAGCATCACCGCCACAGGATCGACGTTGCCAATCAGACACACACGCTCGCCGATCGTATCCTTGGCAAAGCGCAGATCCACCAGCGAGTCGATCTCGACGATGTCCACCCCGGTCTCGGCGAACAGGTCGAGCATGGGGGTGTTGTTGCCACACACGTGGAGCACCGTGATCGCCCCGGCTTGCTTCCACGCGTGGAAGATCCGCTGATGTCGGGGGAGGACAAACCGGCGGTAAGTTGCCGGAGAGATCACACTGCCTGAGGCCAGCGAATCGCCGCACTGCAGGACATGGGCGCCGGCATGCAGTTGAGCCAGCCCAAAGCGAGTGACAGCTTCCGCTGCCAGATCCAGCATACGCTCCACCGCCGCCGCGTTTGAAAGATCCCTTCCCTTCTGAATCCGCCCGACCTCGAACAAGAAGCGTTCGATCCCTACAAGATACGAGGCAACCGCGAACGGCCCGGTGCCGGGCACCCGGATGACACCCTCATCCCCAATTTCCTCCGCAATACGCGCCGTGGCCTCCAGATAGACGGGCATTCGCCCATCTCGCAGCGGATCAGGCACATCCAGGTCGAAAACCTCTCGGAAATCCTCCAGCGCCGGGCGTTCCAGCGTTGCGAAGTTGTCTTCGTGGAATTGTGTGGCACAGCCGAAGCCTTCGGCCAAGTAGTAGTTGTCTGCATCCGGGAACAGCACATCGTGCCCCACGCATTCCCATGCCGCCAGCTGCGCCTCGGCCATCTGTCGCGCGTTGGTGCAGTAGGTCGAGAGAGATATTCCGGCGAACGCAGCCGTCCAGTTCGCCAGATACGGGCCAACCGGAAGTCGGTCTGTTGCCTGTCGCGCGATGGTCCTCCGGATGCGCTCAATGGGTTTCATCATGTTGGCTCCGGCATATGCTTCGCGACGCGGGGCACCACGTCCCGCACGAACGCGCCGAGGACGGACTCGATGGTCTGGCCAGGGAGCGGCATCGGATAGAGGGCGATCTGGTTGACGCCGGCCTGGGCGATCTGCACGATCTGCTGCACCACCTCTTCCACTGTCCCGGCAAGCGCGGCATCGCGCACCATGTCGTCGCCGATGACGTCGGCGTACTCGGAAATCCGCGCGAAATCCGCGACGTTGCGAGGTTTGCCCCCTTGACGCTCGATGAATTCCCTGATCGGACGCAGCTGCTCATCCCATTGCGGCATGTAGTTGAAGTAGTAGTCCCATCGCGGGTAGGTGTGCCACAAGCCTATGGCGATCCACGGACGCATGGCCATGCGGGCCTGGATCGCGTCGTCGGCAAGAACGAGGTTGGCGCGGGCGATGAGGGGAATGCCCCCCAGCGATCGCCCGGCGCGCTCGGCGCCGCACTGCACTTCCGCAAGCGCCGGGGCGAGCACCCGAGCACTGGCCAAATCGCCCAGCATCACCATGTCCGCCACTTCTCCCGCCAGCCGCAGAATCCGCCTCCCGCTGCTCGCGATCAGGATCGGCACAGGCGACGGCACCGTGAAATTCAGCTCGCCGCCGTGGAAGTGCACCGCCCTGCCCTGGTACGTCACCGGGCCGCCAGCCCACAGGTTCCGGATCAGTTCAATGGCTTCGCGCAAGGTCACGACCGGTTTGGTCTGCCTGATCCCCAGGGCCTCCAATCCACTGAAGCCAGCCCCCAGCCCTAGCACGGCCCGGCCTTCGGCCAGTTCGGCCAGCGTGCTCATGGCCATGGCCGTCAGCGCGGGGTGACGACTATAAGGATCGGTCACGCAGACGCCGACCTTGATCGACCGGGTGTGAAGGGCGACGTAGGCGAGCGAGACGTAGGGGTCTCGAAAGAACTTCTCGTCCGCGTACCAGAGGCACTCGAATCCGTGGTCCTCGGCGAACCGCGCCAGGTCCACAAGCCGGCCCGGCGGGTGCTCACCCAGCAGCAGCAGACCATAGCGCATAGGAGCTTCTCCTGCGGCTGCAGCGCACGACGCAGGGCTCCGCCTCACGCCGCTTCAATGTCCCGCACAACACTGGCCTCCAGGTCGTGAACCGCGGCGACAAGTCTCTCCATGATCCGCTGCCCCTCCGGCTCGGCGGTAGCCTTCGCCCGCCAGCCATCGATGTCGCCAAAGGCATCCATGCCGGTGAAGAGCCACAGCTCGCCCCGGCCGAGGCTGTACTGCCTGGCATACACTTTGACCTCAAACCCTCGCTTGCGCCAATAGGGAAGGGCCTCGTCGCGCAGCAAAGCCTCGAGCTCAGCCTGATCTCCTTTGGGCTTCATCGTCTCAATGTGATACATCTTGGCCATTGCTCACGCCTCCGCAATCTCGTCGGCTCAGGCACCGCCCGAAGTTCAAGCGATAGAACCATGCCGGCCTGCATGAGTTGGAACCCAAGGGGTTGCAGGCCCAAAGCGCGCCGGAACGCCGTCAGCCTGCAGGCTGAGCACCTGCAGCCAGCTCTCCAGTGGGGCAAACTCAAGAAGGTCGCGAGTCACGGGTGTTTTCCGGCAATGGAGACCATTGGTTCCCGCTGGTTCTGTCAGAATCGATTGAAGCGCCACCCTCCATCGAGGGGAATGGTGAGACCTGTGATCATGTCCGCCGCTGGGCTGCACAGCCAGGCAATCAGGCCGCTCACCTCCGCACGCGTGACCAGGCGGCCGCATGGGGTGTGGGCGATGGCCCGCGGGACGAAGCTCGGATCGATCGCACTGATGTCCGGCCCGCTCTCAACAATCTGCCCCGGGGCAATCGCATTGACCGTGATCTCGGGGCCGAGCTCGACAGCCAGGGCCTCGGTCAGCAGAATGACGGCACCCTTGGCCAGGCCGTACACGCCATGGTTGCGGATGAAGGCCGAACCCGCCGACATGTTGATGATCCGACCCCACCCGGCCCTGCGCATTCCCGGTACGACTTCCTGGCTCGCTAGGTACGCCGCCTTGAGATTGACGTTCATGATGCGGTCCCATTCTGCTTCTGCCAGGGTGGCGAAAGGGCCGGCGTTGAATGGCCCCGCGTTGTTGACCAGGATGTCGATTCGTCCGCCCAATAGTTCGATCGCCTCACGGACGACGCGTCTCGTCTCATCGCCCACCGCCAGGTTCCCCGGTACCGCGAAGGCTGGTCGGCCGTGGGCGCGCAGGGCTTCCAGCACCTGGGCTGGCTCGGGCTCCGAGTCGAGGTAGTTGATGGCGACGGTGGCGCCCTGGCTCGCCAGGGTGCTAGCGGTGATCGCGCCGAGGTTCATGGACGCGCCTGTGACGAGAGCCGTCTTGCCTGCCAAGGCTCCGGTTTCAGCCGTTGTCATCTCTCATCTCCTTCGCGAGTCGACAAGCCGCCAGGTGCCCGTTGCCCAGATCGCAATAGGGAACCGGCTCGCGGCACTGGTCCATGGCGTGAGGGCAGCGATCCTGCAGCCCGCATCCCGGCCGGATCTCCCGCGGGCTGGGGGTCTCGCCCATTAGCAGGATGCGTTTTCGCCTGACTGCCGGATCGGGAATAGGGATCGCGGACAGCAGGGCGCGGGTGTAGATGTGGCACGGTCTCTCATAGACGTCTTCGGTCTTTCCCATCTCCACGATGCGCCCGAGGTACATCACCAGCACGCGGTCGCACAGATGACGTATCGTGCTCAGGTCGTGCGAGATGAACAGGTAGGTCATGTTCAGCTCTCGCTGGAGTCTTCGCAGCAGCGAGAGCACGTGGATACGCAGCGACATGTCCAGCGATGATGTCGGCTCATCCAGGATGACAAGATTCGGCCGGGTCATGATGGCCCGGGCCACACCCACCCGCTGCTTCTCTCCTCCGCTCATCTGCCATGGCAGGCGCTGCAGGTGATCTCGCTCCAGGCTGACAAGATCCACCGCCTCATCGAGTTGGCCATCGCTGCGGTACAGGCCGTGGATCACGAGCGGCTCCCGCAGCGTACGCCGGACGGTAAAGCGCGGGTTAAGGGCCTCCGAAGGATCCTGGAAGACCATCTGCAGCTGCCTGCGCAGGGGACGAAACGAATCGCCAGGAAGCGCTGTCAGCTCCCGGCTTCCGAAGTAGATCCGCCCCTTTGTGGGCCTGTCAAGCCCGAGGATGCAGCGCGCCGTCGTAGACTTCCCACATCCACTCTCGCCAACCAGCCCCACCGCCTCTCCGGGGAAGACCTCAAAGCTGATCCCGTTGACGGCGTGGATCGTGTGCCTGCCTTCGCGGTAGTACTTGTGTAGGTCTTCCACGCGCAGGAGGGGCTGCATCACCGGCCTTCCTCGGCCACCTTATGGCAGAGCACCACATGGCCGTCGCCGACGTTCAGCGCGGATGGGCGGCGCTCGCGGCATATCGGGAGGGCATACGAGCAGCGGGCAGGAAAGCGACAGCCGCTGGTCACATAGGCACGCAGGACCGAAGGCTGAGGCGGGACCGCGTCCAGATCGGCGGGCCGGTCCGCCCGCAGCGTGCTGCGCAGCAGCAGCTCTGTGTAGGGATGCCGGGGCGACCGGAACAAATCCTCCACCCTGGCGACCTCCATGACCTGACCGGCGTACATCACTGCCACCCGATGGCACACCTCGCTGACCACACCCAGGTCGTGAGTGATCAGGATCAACGCCGCGCCTGTCTCCACCTGGACATCCCTGATCAGCTCGAAGATTTGCGCCTGGATTGTGACGTCCAACCCGGTAGTCGGTTCATCGGCAATCAGCAGCCGGGGCTGGCAGGCGAGCATCATCGCCACCAGGACACGCTGGGCCATGCCGCCACTCAACTGGTGCGGGTAGGCCCGAGCACGGGCTGCTGCATCGGCGATTCCGACTCGCTGCAGCAGACTCAGCCCCTGCGCATAAGCCTCCCGACCTGGAAGGCCGGCATGCAGACGGACAGCCCGCGCCACCTGCTGGCCAACCCGCATCAGCGGATTGAGAGCCGCGCGCGGGCTCTGGAAGACCATGGCAATCTGCTTACCACGAAGCAAACGCCTTTCCCGCTCCGGCAGCGCGAGGAGTTCACGGTCATCCAAGAAAACGCGGCCGCCATCGATCCTGGCCGTCGGCGGAAGCAACCCGATCACTGCCAGCGCGGTCAACGACTTGCCCGACCCGCTCTCTCCCACCAACCCCATCACCTCGTGTGGGAAGACCTCAAAGGAGACCTGGTCCAGGATGTCACGACGCCCATTCTCGCTGGGGAAGCTCAGACTCAGGTCCTCGACGCGCAGGAGCGCCTGTCCCATCAGCGTTCCTCACGCGCCATCAAATCGCGAAGTCCGTCGCCGACCAGGCTGAAAGCCAGGGCAGCCAGGACGATGGCCGTTCCCGGGAACAACCACACCCACCATTCCCCGCTGATGATGCGCGGAGCGCCCTCCGAGACCAGCACCCCCCACTCAGCAGTTGGCGGCGTGATGCCCAGTCCAAGAAAGGCGAGGCCTGCAGTGTCCAGGATTGCCCAGCCAAAAACCAGGGCACCCTGGACCAGCGAAGGGGTGAGCGCATTTGGCAGCAGGTGGATGAGCATGACGCGCCATTCGGGATTGCCAATGCTTCTGGCTGCGTCGGCATATTGCAGCGTGCGAACCACCAGCATTTCGGCCCGGGTGAGGCGAATGAAGTAGGGCACGTAGGCAGTGGCGATGGCGATGACAACGTTTGGTATCGTGTCACCCAACACTCCCGTGATGGCCATTGCCAGAATAAACGCCGGGAACGCCAGCATGACATCCACAACCCGCATGACGAGGTCGTCGAGCCAGCCCCCATAGTAGCCGGCGGCGCCGCCGATCAAGGTGCCAACGGCGAAGGCGCTCAGCGCCACCGAAGCGGCAATGGCCATGTCCAGCCGCGTGGCGTGGACGACCCGGGTCAACACATCGCGCCCGAACTTGTCGGTGCCAAAGAGGTGGCTGGAGGAGGGCTGTTGGAAGATGGCCCGCGGGTTGGTTTGGGTGGGCCCATAGGGTGTCAGCAGAGGCCCGACGAGCGCCAGCAAGGCATAGGCTGCAACGAGAAGCACGCCGATGGCGAAACCGGGCCGCCGACGAAACACGCGCACCAGGCGCACACCCCTGGAAACGATCGTGGGGTCCTGGATGCGCGGGGACGGAATGGCAATGCCCATCGGTCTCCCTAGCCAAGCCGGATACGAGGGTCGACGAAACCGTAGATCAGGTCAATCGTCAGGTTGAGCAGCACGTAGGCCACGGCGATCAGCAGCACAAACCCCTGGACGGCGTTGAAATCGTTGGTCACCAGCGCACTCCACGCATACTGGCCGATCCCGGGCCAGGAGAAGACACGCTCCACAATCACATTTCCCGCCAGCAGGTAGCCAAAGACGATCCCCAGGGTGGTCAGCACCGGGATGGAGGCGTTGCGCATGGCATCCCCCAGGACCACTTCCCGGGAGGGAACGCCGATCGCGCGCGCCGTGCGCACGTAGTCGGCAGTCAGGGCATCGAGCATGGCAGCACGCACGATCTTGATGATGGGGGCGCTGACGACAAAGGCCAGGGTCAGGGAGGGCAGCCACAGATGCGCTGCGGCAGCAGCGAAGGAAGACAGGTCGCCGGCCAGCAGGCTGTCGACCGTGTAGAGGCCGGTGACAGCCGGGGGCTCGGCACGTCCGAGGGTGAAGCGACCCAGCGGAGGCGGCGCGAGCCGAAGCGAGTAGTAGAAGACATGGATGGCAACCAGAGCCAACCAGAACAACGCCAGGGATGCTCCGAGCGTGGCGAACAGGCGGACCCCGCGATCGATCCAGCTGCGGGCGGTCACCGCTGCCAGGACGCCCAGGGTGAGGCCGATCAGCAAGGCGAAGAGGAAAGCGGCAGAGGCCAGCTCCAACGTGGCAGGCAGCCTGCGCCCGAGCTCCTCGAGGATCGGCTGGCCCGTCCGCCAACTCCTGCCGAGGTCCCCCTGAAGAAGAAGCCTGGCATAGCCGGCAAACTGCACGTGGAGCGGCTGGTCGAGCCCCATCTCCCGGCGGTATTGCGCGATCAGTTCCTCCGTCGCCAGTGGGCCTGCCCGAAGCGCCGCCGGGTCGCTCGGCAGGATGTGGGTGAGAACGAACACCGCCACCACCACGCCGACCAGGGTGATGGCCGTCAGGAGCAATCGCCGCAGTACATAACGAACGAAGGGTCGCATTCTCAACATGCTCGGGAGAGAGGCGCATATGCGGTGTTCAGGGTTCAGGCCCCATTCACCCCATATGCGCACTCTCTCCGTCTCTCAGCCCTTTCGCGTCACACCTCTGTGCGGCCTACTTCTTGCCGAGGAAGCCGTAGCGCAAGGTCAGGTCGTGGAACAGGGCAATCCCCGACACATCGGCGCGCGTGGCCACGATCCAGTCGGGCTGATAGAGATACGCCCAGACGGCCTCGTTGACCAGGATTTCCTGCGCCCGGCGGGCGAGTTGGGCGCGCTCCTCCGGATCGCGGCTGTAGGTTCCCGCCTCGATGATCTGATCCAGCTCTTCGTTGCAATAGTTGACGAAGTTGGGGAATGATCCGCACTTGAAGTTCCAGGTCAGCTGATAGAAGGGATCATTACCCCACGAATACCACTCCTGGATGAAGAAGGGCAGCGTGTGGCTGTTGATCAGATCGGAGAACTGCGCCATGGGCACCGCGTTGATGGCCACCTCGATGCCGATCTCGGCCAACCCGGCCTGGACCCACTGGGCTGCATCGACCCGAGTCTGATCCTCCTGGGGCACTGTCAGCTGCAGCTGGAGGCCGCGCGGAAAGCCAGCTTCGGCCAGCAGGGCCTTCGCTTCATCGAGGTCTGCCTCGCCGTAGGTCCAGAACTCATCCGTGTGCCCTTCCATACCCTGTGGGATGGGGCTGGTGGGCTGCAGGCCGTAGCCGTAGATCACGTTCTCGACAATGGCCTGGTACGGTATGGCCATCGAGATCGCCCGGCGCACGCGGACATCATCAAAGGGTTCTTCTTTGACGTTCATCCCCAGGTGGTAGAGGCGCGTGGTGGAGATGCTGTGGATGGTGACGTTCGGGTCCTGGGCGAGCGCGGGCAAATCCCTGAACGGAATTCCCAGCGCCACATCCACATCGCCCGTGCGCAGCAGCTGCTGACGAGTGGTAGCGTCGGGAACCACACGGAAGACCGCTCCTGAGTTCTGGAACCATTCCGGCCCCCGCCAGTAGTGGGGGTTCGGTTCAAAGAAGTACTCGACGCCGGGCTCCCATCTCGTGATGACGTAGGGCCCGCTCGAGTTGGAGTTGGTGCGATGCCACTCGACAGCCCACGGGTCTTCCGCCGTGGCATGGGCTTCCGCTGTGGCCTTGCTCATGGCCCCGAACACCTGGAAGGCGATGATGGTCTCGGTCAGGGCCGCCGGCCGGCTCGTGGTGATCTGCAGTGTGTAGTCGTCCACGACCACGACATTGTCCGGCGACGTCAGAGCCATGAACGGCGTCAACAGCCCGATGTAGCCCGGGCCCAGCATGGCACGGTCGAAGGTGTACTTGTAGTCCTGGGCGGTGATCGGCGTGCCGTCGGCGAAGCGCGCATCTTTGCGCAGGTGGAAGGTGAAGACGGTCCCATCCTCCGAGACCTCAAAGCTCTCCGCTCCCGCGCCCTCGAACTTGTTCAGGCCGATGAATTCGCCTTCCTCTCCTGGCGCGAGCACCTGCGTGATCAAAGGCTCGTACAGGTTGGCCGTGGCATCATAGGCGCTGATGCTGCGGAAGTGCATGGGTTCGATGTGGTCGATGTCACCGTCGTAGGCGACGACAATCACCGGCTTTTCTTCCGGGGCCGGCGGAGGCGCCACGACTGCCTCCCTGGTGGGCGTTGGTTCCACCCGCGGGGTGGGCGTGGCCGCCGGCTTGCACGCAGCCAGGAGGAGGATGGCCAGCGCGGCGACGGACATCCAGCGGATTAGGTTCCCTGCTTGGCGGTTCATCTTCTTTCTCCTTTCCGTTCAGACGGAACTATCTCCCTCGGAACAACACGCTCACGGACTGCCGCAACATCCAGGCACGGCTCGTGAGCACCGGCTGAGGCTCTGATCCATTTCATCCCATAGGTTGTCCTCCTCGAACAAGCCCTGTTCACGGCTCGACCGGCACGCCGCAGGCCGTGCCAGCCGGCCGTGCGGACGAGTCAATCCATCGCTCAGTCTTCTACCCCGCCAGACGTGTCGAAGATCCTCCATTCCGCCAGCCAGTTCGCACAGCAGTACACCTTCGCCTTACTCGCAGCCAGGAGACATCGACCCTGCAGCGGCAAACCCGCTTTCGACGCCTCGCGCAGGCGTTGGGAAGACCGGCAGCCGCCTGCGCCCCGCGACGATCCCAGTCGCCTGCCCGACGTTCGTGCGCTCACAGGTCCGTCTCGCGCTGCCGGCGTCCCAGCGCCACGCCTGTGGGCATCACGTGTCTGCTTCGACGACAACACCCCAGACGTTGCCCACGGTCTGCACATACTTCCCGGAGGCTCCATGCACTTCATGGACAGCGGGGTGATGCTGCAGATCGTGACGATACGCCTCGATGTCGGTCACCTCCGCCAGGTCAATGAAGTCGAATGGCAGTGGCTCGTTCCCCACCGCCGGGCCCTGAAGTCGAATCGACTGGTAGCGAATGATGCTTGGCACACGCCTGGCCGCCGGGTAATCGACCTCCCGGAGGAAGCGTTCATACTCCGCCGGCTCAACCCCCGGTTGGAGACGAGATAGCCAGAAGACCAAAGGCATCGAGCATCCTCCTTCATAGAGCATGATGGCCTGTCAATCTGTGCCCGGGGTGTCGGCCCTGCGCCATGCCTTCGTGGACGCCGCACGCCCCTCCCGTCGGAGGTGGCATGAGGGCTGAGCGAACCACCTCCCCCGCCCGCCACCGGCCGCATGAGGGTTACCTCATCGCCGTCTGCCAGAGGCGTTTGTTCGCCTTGGAGCTGCTGGGCTTCCCGGCCATTCACGAAGACCACCAGGTAATCGGGCAGGTCCATCCTGGCCTGCTCGCGGCACCACGCCAGCAGGGAGGCAACGCAGGCGCCACTTGCCAGAGGGACGGTCAAGTGTCGAAACTGACCGTGGCGAGTCCCGAAGCCGAAGAGGCGCAGACGAATCACGACCCCGTCTTCCCTCACCTGCCCTCTCCCACAAGACACCAGCGCGTGTGCTGCGATGCGAAGTGTGAGAAGCCGTTGATAAGCAGGGCTTTCGGCTCCTTGACTTCCGCCCTGTTCTTTGCCAGTGAGGCCAATACACCGACGTCTCGGATTTCGCCCCCCACCTGGATGACGCCACAGATCCGGTCGCCGTCCGTGATCAACCGCCGGTACGCGCCGGTTGCCTCATCAAGCCATGCCACACCCTCACCCTCGACCTCTCCCACCGACAACACCGGCTCACCGAAGAGGCGGAAGGAGCTGGTGCGGATGCCGCCGGCGTAGGCTGTCTCCAGGCCGGCCAGGTTCTGCCCCGCGACCCGCCCCTGCTGGACGGCGTTGAGCCAGTTGGGCAATACCGTCTGGCAGGCGTGCAGCATCTCCGGAGCTTCCGCCACGTCTCCAGCCGCCCAGATGCGGTCCACGCTTGTGCGCAGTCGGGTATCGACGAGCACTCCCCGAGAGACTTGCGCGCCCGCCTGATGGGCCAGGGCACATCTTGGCCTGACCCCGACGGCAACCACCAACGCCTGGCATGCGATCCGCTCCCCCGTGTCAAGCACCACATGCGAGACCTCACCGCGCCGGACCTGAACCTCGGCCAGGCTCGCGCCGGTGTGGACCCCCAATCCCCGCTGTTCCATGAGGCGCCGGACCACGGAGGCTCCCCTGGCATCTGCAGCCCCATACAGCAAGCGATCGGCCTGTTCCACCACCGTGACTTCGCGGCCTTGCGCCACACAGGCCTCCGCCGCCTTCACCCCGACCTTGCCGCCACCCAGGACGACAATCCCCCGTGCCTTGCCAAGCCCTTTCCGCGCGGCTTCAGCCTGCTCAAGCCGATAGGGAACAAAGACACCTTGCGCGTCGATGCCGGGGACATCCGGAACAACCGCCTCGCTGCCGGTCGCGAGCAGCAAGTCGTCGTAACCAATGCGCATCCCACGGGCGGTCCTGACCTCCCCGGAAGCCGGAATCACTTCGACCACCTGGTCCTCGACCACATCCACATCCAGCCCCTGAGGCCAGTCCTTCGGTTGGAAGTTCAACCGGCGTCTGTCGATCTCTCCGATCAGGAGGTCGGAGAGCAAGCAGCGCGAGTAGAGGGGCACTCGCTCATCGCTGATCAGCTTGATGCGACAGCGGGTGTCGATACGGCGGATCTCCTCGACAGCCGCCGAGCCAGCCGCGCTCGCGCCTACTATCACGACTTGCCTCACGCCGGCAACCTCGCCTGCACCTGGCCTCGGGCGCGGTCTCGCCCCCGGGTGATGGCCACGTCCCGGACCGGTGCCCACAGCAGGGCGCTTTCGGGGCAGGCGCTCACACACGGGGGAATCTTGTCCTCGGGCACACAGACATTGCACTTCACGGCCTTTCGCCCGGCCACGGCCAGTGCGCCAAAAGGGCAGTGCGTGACACACATCCAACACCCGACACAGGCCTCATCCTCCAGCACCACCCTTCCATCCTCTGCCAACCGTATGGCACCACTGATGCAGGCATCCTTGCAGGGAGCCTGGGAGCACTGTCGGCACAGGCTGACATACGCAGGCTTGCCCTGCCAGGGGATGTGCAGACGCGGCACATGGGGATGGGGCTGGCCTTGTTGTGCCATCTCACGCGTGCACGCGGTAAGACAGTCGCCGCAGGCGTTGCATCGCTCCCACAGGACGAGGATCCCGAGGCAGGTCGACGGCGCCATCGATGCCTTTTCCTACGATCGAGACAGATCGCCGAGGATGAAATCAAGGCCGAGCGACCGAAGGGTCTCCTCTGTCGGCCGGCCCGTGGTCCTGTCCCAACCGTGGAGCTCGTAATACTGATCGAGCATCTCATCCAGCTCCGCGGGCGAGGTCAGCATCCCTTTGTTCGGTCCGCTGGTGACAGGCTCGTGCATCAGCCGCCAGGGCAGCCGGTCGTCCTGGCGAGTTGCTCCTTCGCGCACGTTGAAGCAGCGTTCCAGCGTAACGACCCGCCGGCCAGCTTCCATCAACTGCGCCTCGCTGATTTCTACGCCCATCGCCAGGCTCAGCATCTGTGCCATGTTTTCCGGTGTGACAGCGTATGCTGCCGTAGAGGCGAAGACACATATGCCGAGGCATTCCGTGGCCGCATAGGCGTCCTCATGCCAGAGCACAATCTCGGCCCGTTTATCCGTCAGAAGGGGGTTCGCGTACTTCTCGTCCCCGCAGATCTTGCGGATCAACTCGCGCGCTTCTCTTGTGACGCCGAACTCTGCGTAGGTTTCGGTCATGAGGTGATCCGGCCCGCGCGGGTTGACAGCGAAGGCGAGGGCATAACTCTTGGCCACGCGAGTGTCCACCGCTGACTGCTCCAGCCCCTTGGCCTCGATCGCCCACTTCCACGAGTCTCCGCCCACGCGCTCGCAGGCGCGCTTCAGACCATCCGCCAGCAGGTTGCCCAGGTAGCCCTGGCGCAGGGCGATTCGCCGGATGAGCTCGTGCACGGCCTGAGCATCTCCCCAGCGCAGGGCCAATCCCTCCAGTTGTTCTTCGGAAAAGAGCCCAGCCTGGTGGCATTCCATCGCCCAGGAGATCACGTGTCCGGTCGAGATGGTATCCAGCCCATAGTCGCTGCAGAGCTGGTTTGCCTTCATCACAGCCTCAACGTCGCTGATCCCGCATTCGGCGCCAAGGGCCATGACCGTCTCAAGCTCGGGCCCCGAGTCGTCGACGCCGGCAAAGGGCCCGCTCCGGTTGACAACATACCGATGACAGCCAGTGCTGCAGGCATGGCAGGCGACTCGACCACGCAAGTACCCTTCGTCGACCAGATGCTGCCCGCTGAGTCTCTCGGCGCCGTCGATGCGCGACTGACGGAAGTTGTAGGCGGGAAGCATGTGCATTTCGTTCAGGGCGGGCAGTGAGCCAGACGTGCCATACGCAGACAGGCTCTTGCTTCCAGCGTCCTCACTCAACGCTGCACGGACGCGCCCAGTCAGCTGGAAGAACTCCTGCGGTCGAGCCACGCGCACGCCTTGCGTCCCCCGCACCACGATGGCTTTGAGGTTCTTGGCGCCCATCACCGCGCCGGCCCCGCCGCGCCCGGCGGCATGGTACCGGGAAGCCATGATGTTGGCGAACAGACCGCCGGTTTCCCCTGCCGGGCCGATGACGGCCACCTGCGCCTGATCGTCCCCCACCTCTTTCTTCAACTGGCGCTCCGCGGCTCGCGTGCCTTGGCCCCACAGATGAGCGGCGTCACTGACCTCTACCCTGTCATCCTCGATCCAGACGTAGCTCGGTCCTGCAGCCGTCCCGGAGATCACCAGATAGTTCCACCCCGCATTGCGAAGCTCCGCGCCCCAGTGGCCGCCGACGTTCGTCTTCAGGTACAACCCGGTAGCCGGGCTCTTGCACGTCACTGAGGTCCGTCCGGAGCACGGCGCCGTGGTGCCGGCGAGCGTTCCCGGTGCGAAGATCAGGAGATTCCGCGGCCCCAACGGATCGATTTCCGGCTTCAGGCGCTCATACAGCAGCCTCGCCGCCAGACCCCTTCCTCCCAGGTAGTGCAAGACATCGTCGAGGGGCACTTCCTCGATCTGTTGCCGACCGGTGGACAGGTCAAGGCTGAGGATGCGCTGTTTCATCTTCGCTGCTCCTGCAGGGAATCGCCTTCGCCCTCAGCCATGCTCCCCGAGGTGCTCGCGGCCACCCCTGCCATGAGCCTCTCCGCCCTCGCCCGTCCCTTGCGAGGACCGAGCTGATCCACCATGGTGAAGGTCAGCGCTCCGGGGTAACACTGAGGCACACAGGCCGGCTGGCCTCCGCACAAGTCACACTGATACGCCTTGCCGCGAACCGGGCTGAAGTGAGCCGCGCCGAAGGGGCAGGCGGCCACACACTCCCTGCACCCAATGCATCGGCTCTCCTCCACCCGCACCACCGGCACGCTCCGATCGATATAGCACGCCTCCGTCGGGCAGGCGGCCGCGCAGGGCGGATCAGCACAGTCCAGGCATGCAATGGGGAAGTGCGCGCCCCGTTCGTCGATGCGGTAGACCCGAATGCGGGAGAGGAACGGGTTGAAGTAGCCCTCATGGACAAACGAACAGACCAGTTCGCACACCCCGCATCCGGTGCACTTTGGCCATTCAATGGTCAGTGCCTTCACGCGTTCCGCCATAGACCCCGGCCTCCTCGCAAGATCCTGCCCGCCGACGCCACGGAGGGATGCCCACGACGCAGCGTCGCTTCACAGATTCATCATCGCCGACATGCTCAAGTCCTCGCTCGCTTCTTGCGCACGTAGTCACGAAGGGCTTTGAGCAGCAGCCTTGCGTTCTCCTGCGTGGCTGCCCGACCCATGTGACCGATGCGGAAGATCTCTCCTCTTGTCGGGCCCAACCCTCCAGCAATGCGAATCCCATGCTCTCTCAGGAGGAACACAATGAGGTCCGCCACATCGATCTCGAAGCTGCGACGTACCGCTGTAAGGGTGGAGGAAGCGAAGGCTCCCTCCACATAGAGCGAGAAGCCCATCTCCTTGAGACCGCCGCGCAGGAAGCCCGATAAGCAGCGGTATCGTTCAAACCGGTTCTCCAACCCCTCCGCCAGGAGCGTGTCGAGCGCGGCACGCAGCCCCAGCACGTTGTTGGTAGCCATCGTTATCGGGAACGGGTGCCAATCGCCCCACTCCTCGGCGAACCGCTGCCAGACGCGCAGATTCAGGTACCAGCCTGCCGGGAAGTCGCCTTTCCGGTCCATGATCTCCCAGGCGCGCTGGCTCACGGCTACCGGCGCCAATCCCGGAGGTGCCTCCAGGCACTTCTGCGAGGCGGTCACACAGACATCGATCGCCCACTCATCCATGGCGAGCTCTTCCCCGCCCAGCGTCGAGACAGCATCCACGACCACAGGGAGGCCGGCTGCGGCCGCCGTGGCCGCCAGATCGCGCACCGGGTTGAGCACGCCCGTTGAGCTTTCGTGATGAACCACCGCCAGGCCAGCAATGCCATTGTTTCGAACCAGAGCAGCACGTACCGCCTCTGGCCTGATCGGCTCACCCCAGGGCGCCTCAACGACCACGGCGTCAAGGCCCCGGGAACGGGCGATGGCCGCCATTCGCTCTCCGAAAAAACCATTGACGCCAACTAGGACCTTTTCGCCCGGCGCGAACAAACTGCCAATCGCCGCTTCGATCCCTCCGCTCCCCGAAGCAACCAGGAGAAAGACGTCCCCAGCGGTCCGGAACACCTGCTGCAAGCGCGACGTGACGTCCTTGTACAGCGCCGTCCATTCGGGGCCATAGTGCGCCGGCACCGGGCCGCCCATCGCCTCCAGGACCGAGCCATCCACCTCGACAGGGCCCGGTATCATCAGTTTGCACTGGGGCAGATGGGGCCGCACCCCGCTATCGGGCATTGTTCACCTCACCAGCCACAGCCCTCAGGCCACCGGCTGTTGACCGCCAGGAACCCGGCGATCCCTGCTAGGCTTCCACAAGGTCTACTCGGAACTGGCAATGGCTCGCATGCACGTTGCGCTCGAAGCGCTGCCCTGGCCGAGCCATCGCCGAGAATGAGCGCAGACGAGATCGCTTAATCGGGCAACCTCGATCGACGCGTGACATCTGTTTTCAGCGAATCGCCTACCTTGATGTCCTCTTGCCCCCACCCGCGACATCCGCCGCGATGAGGGCCTCCACCTCCGCCTTGGTGACGATGGGCAGGTCGAACATGATGGTCTGCTGCAGGCGGGTGGCGGCGTCGCCCAACACCAGGCCTTTCTGCATCCCGGCAGGGCCGAAGCCGGCGGTAAGCAGGCCGTAGTGAAAACCGCCGTTCCAGGTGTCGCCGCCGCCGAGGCGATCCAGCAGCGTGATCGGCCGCACGGCCGCGGAGCGGACGAAAGTGCCATCGGCGCCCATCACCGCCGACTCCCAGCGGTGCTGCTCGAAGGAGTCGGGGTAGCGGATGGTCACCGCCACCATCTTCACCTTGAAGCGTTCGACCAGCGGTGCGGCGAAAGCGCGCAGGTCGTCGTCTTGGAGGTCGCCGAAGTCGCCCTTGTCGATCTCCTCCGCCGTGTAGCGGCCGCAGCCGATACCGTAGATCTTGGCCATGTCCTCAATGGTGGTGATCAGAATGTCAACGTGATCCACCAGCAGCGGGGTCATCACCGCGGCGCACTGGTCCTTCGTCCAGAGCGTGCCGCGGTAGTTGAAGTCCAGCCCCACCTGGCAGTCGGCCGGTTTGTTCGTCATGGCTTCCTGGAAGGCTTCGAGCAGGTAGTTGCGCTCGTAGCCGCTGTGCTGCGCCAGGCCGAAGGTGATGCCCGAGGTATGGAACAGGCGGCAGTCGCGCAGCGCCGCCTTCCAGTCGACCATGCCCGCGCCCAGGCGACTGGCGGCGGAGTACATGCGCTGATACCACCCCACATCGGGCCGCGGCGTGCGGCCGATCTCGTAGAGGAAGCGGCCGATCGGCTCGGCGCGGGGCGCCCAGACGAAGTACTCGGTGTTGACGCCCTGGCTGCGGGCCGTATCTCGCAGCAGCCAGCCGTAGGGGTTGGCCGGGACGCGAGTGACGTAGGCCGAAGGGATGCCGAAGCGCGCCAGAAGCACCGCCAGGGTGAACTCGCTGCCGGCCAGCGACAGGTGCACCAACCGCGTGGCCTCCAGCCGCTGCATATCGGCCGGCGTATCGCGCACCATCGTCTCGCCGAAGGTGACGAAGGCCGGCCCCTTGCCGGCGAAGCCGCTCAGATCGTCTTTGGCCAGGTTGAAGCCCGATGCTGTCTGTGCTGTCATGCCACTCCTCTCGCTCACCAGACTTCCAGCTGCGCCGTCATGCCGCCGTCGACGAACAGCTGAGTACCTGTGATGAAGGATGCCTCATCACTGGCCAGGAAAGCGGCCGCGTAGCCGATGTCTTCCGGCCGGCCAATGCGTTTCATCACCTGCCTTTGTTCGACTTGCCGCTGCTGCTCCGCCGGGTCCGGGTAGCTGTCGAAGATGGATTGGATCAGCGGCGTCAGCACCCACCCCGGCGCGATGGCGTTGACGCGAATCGTGGGGCCGTAGTCAATCGCCATGTTGCGGGTGAGCGCCGTGATCCCTCCCTTGGAGGCGGCGTACGGCGCCACGCCGTTCACCGTGGCGTGCGAGTGCACCGACGAGATGTTGACGATGGCTCCCTTGCCCACCGCCTGCATGCGCGGGATGGCGTGCTTCGAGCACAGGAAGACGCCCTTGAGGTTGACCGCCAGGCAGTGGTCCCAGTCGGCGGAGGAAGCATCGAGCACTGACTTGTAGACGCCCACGCCGGCGTTGTTGACCAGGAGGTCGATGCGGCCGAAACGCGCCACCGTCGCCTCGACCATCGCCTTGACCTGGTCCTCATTAGATACGTCGCACTTCACGAAGAGCGCCTCGCCGCCGGACTGGTTGATCTCCTCGGCCGTCTTCTTCCCCGCCTCCTCATCCCAATCAACGACGACTACTCTGGCGCCCTCCTGTGAGAAGACCTTGGCGATGCCCCAACCGATCCCCTTGCCCGCACCGGTGACAATGGCGACCTTGTCTTTCAGTCTCATGGCTCCTTCTCCCGTCTGTCTCGCGCGCCGCGCCGCACGCTCACCACGGCTGGCGCGGCGTCGAGAGAAAGATCGGCCCGCTCTCGCCGACAGCGACGTTGTCTTCGATGCGAATGCCTCCGAACTCCGGGATGTACACGCCCGGTTCGACGCTCGCCACCATGCCCGCTTGCAGCGTGCCGCTGGCACCCGGCATCAGGAACGGGATGAACTCGTGGTAGCGCAGGCCGACGCCGTGGCCGGTGATGTGGACGAAATACTGCGCCAGCCCCGCCTGCTCCAGGGCTTTGCGCGCCGCCGTGTCGGGATCGGCCCAGCCAGCTCCAGCGCGCATCTCCCGGGCTGCCGCCTGCTGCGCCTCGAGCACGGCGTTGTATACCTCGCGCTGGCGCGGCGTCGGCTCGCCGGCGATGGCGACGTAGGTCAGATCGGACCAGTAGCCGTCGACAACTGTCGCCAGCTCGACCATCACGATGTCGCCGGCCTCGACGCGGTGCGCGGTGGAAGGCACGAGCAAGGTGCCCTTGGAGCTGTTCACCGGACCCGCACCGACCTCGGCAGAGGCGCGCACCAGACGGGCCCCGTGATGGCCGGGCCCGGCCGCCCTTATGCGGCCCTCGACCAGCGCCCCGATCTCGGCCTCGCTCTGCCCGGGCTTGAGCCCCTCCAGGAAGGCTCTCATCCCCATCTCGGCGATTTCATTCGCCAGACGGAGCTTGCCGATCTCATATTCCGTCTTCACTGCCCGCGCCGACTGCAAGACATCGGCGGCATCGACCAGATCGGCCTCGCGAAAGACATCGGCCAGCAGAGTCCACCAGGGGAACGAGGGCACCACGGGTTCGGCGGCGCGGTAGGTCGGGCCGACGACCTCGAAGCCACGCTCCACGCCGATACGCGCCTTGGCCAGGTCGAGTTTCTTCTTCAGAGGCTCCAACAACTGGCGGTAGCTCTGCCCCAGGTCAGGGTCTTTGAGGAGTCCCCATCCGAACGCGGTGACCTCGGCCCAGTCGGGGTCGGTGTATTCGGCCTCGACCTCGGGCACGAAGAGCAGAGGCTTTCCGCTTGTTCCCAGGACGGCCACGGAAAAGCCATGATGGGGCCAGTAGTCCGTCAGGTAAACGACGTTTTCGGGCAGACGGCAGATGAGCGCCTGCAGCCCGACTTCCCGCATTCGTTCTTGCAGGCGCTCACGCCGCGAAGTGTCCACGAAGGCCATGGCGCTCGCCTCCTTTCCTCCTTCAGGATGCCCCCAGGGGCGGCATCACCCGGATTCCAGTTCCCGCGTCGAACAGCAACGCCCGCTCGGCAGGGATGCGGATCCCGAGCCGTGTCCCCGGGCGGGCGTCGAGCTCGAGGGGGAGGATGGCCTTGATGACCGTGGTCTGGTCGAGGCGCAGGTCGACGATCTGCTCCTCGCCCAGAAGCTGGACGATCTCGACTGTGACGGGGATGTCTTCCCCCGTCACGCCGCTGCGCGCCAACAGGTGCTCGGGACGGATGCCGAGCACGACCTTCGAAGGCAGCGAGCCCGCGCCCGTGCGCGGCAGCGTCAGCCGGAACCCAGGATGGATGACCTCCACCCAGGCACCTTTGTCCTCCAGTTCGCCCGGCAGCAAGTTCATGGCCGGGCTGCCGACGAACGAGGCGGCGAACGACGACGCCGGGCGCTCGTATACGTCGTAGGGGCTTCCCGTCTGCTCCTCGCGGCCTCCGCGCACCACCATGATGCGGTCCGCCATCCCAACGGCTTCTTCGAAGTCGTGGGTGGCGTAGATCATCGTCTGGCGGGTCTCCAGCTGCAGGCGCTTGAGCTCGTTGCTCATCTCCTGGCGGATCTTGGCGTCGAGGTCCGTGAAGGGTTGATCGAGCAGCAGCACCCGCGGGCGCCGGACAAGCGCCCGGCCGACGGCGACGCGCCGCCTCTCGCCTCCGCTGAAGGTGCCAGGCCGCCGCTGCAGCAGATGGTCGATGCGCAGCAGTCTCGCCACCTCCCGCACCCGCTGCTCGATCTCGCCTTTGGGGAGACGGCGCAGCCGCAGCGGATGGGCGATGTTGTTGAAGGCGCTCCAGTGCGGATAGAGGGCCAGGTCTTCAAAGACCATGGCCACGTCGCGGTCCATGGGGTGGACCCCATTCATCGACTCGTCCCCGAGCCAGATTTCGCCGGCGTCCGGCTTCTCAAGGCCAGCGATCAGCCGCAGCGTTGTGGTCTTGCCGGCGCCAGGCGGCCCGAGCAGGCAGAAGAACTCGCCGTCGGCCACCTCGAAGCCCAGGTCTTGCACGGCGGGGGTGGAGCCAAAGGCCTTGCGCAGTCCAACGACGCGAACGCGTGACATCAGAGGATTGCCCTCCCGCTGGCACGGTCGAAGAGGTGGAGGTGACCCAGGTCGAAGGTCAGGCGGAGGCGATCTCCGGCCGCCAGCGGCACCACCGCCGGAACGACGGCCTTGATCAGCCCGCCGTCGATGCGCAGGTCGACGATCTTCTTGCGCGCCAGGGGCTGTATCAGATCGACCACGGCCGGGATGGCATCGCCAGGTGGAGGCTGGCCGTTCTCGACGATGTGCACCTGCTCCGGCCGCACACCCAGGACCAATTGCGGCGCAGCAAGTTTCGCCTCGATCTCGCCCCGCCGCGCCGTGATTTCCCAGCGCAGGTGCTCCCCCACAAGGAAGGCACGGCCGTCCTCCGTGCGGTACTCCACCTCGATGAAGTTCATCGGGGGCCGGCCGATGAAGCCGGCCACAAACAGGTTGGCGGGAGCGTGGTACACCTGTCGCGGCGTGTCGAGCTGCTCGCAGCGGCCGGCGTTCATCACCAGGATGCGGTCCCCCATGGTCATCGCCTCCTCCTGATCGTGCGTGACGTAGACCATGGTGCGGCCCAGCGTGACCTGCCAGCGCTTGAGCTCGCCGCGCATTGCCTCGCGCAGGCCCGGGCGAAAGTTGTTCAGCGGTTCGTCCAAGAGGAGCACCTGAGGATCTGTGGCCAGCGTGCGCGCCAGCGCGACGCGCTGCATGGCGCTCAGGTCCAGCCGCCGCGCCTTCTGGCTCAGGACGTCGGTCAGCTCCAGAGCGGCGGCGACCTCCCGGACCTTGCGGTCGATTTCGCCGGGAGGCAGCCTGCGCACCCTGAGCCCGAAGGCCAGGTTGTCGTGGACCGTCATGTGCCAGAACAGGGCATAGTTCTGGAAGACGAAGCCGACGTTGCGCGCCTGCGGCGGAAGACCGGTGATGCGCTTTCCGCGCAGGTGGATCTCGCCCGAGGTGGGCGCCTCCAGCCCGGCGATCATGCGCAGCGTTGTCGTCTTGCCGCAGCCGGAAGGCCCGAGGAAGCACAGGAATTCGCCCTCGGCTACCTGTAGGTCCAGCCCCTCCACAGCCACCAGGCCGTTGAATTCCTTGCGCAGCCTCTCGAGGGTGATCAGTGCCGGCGCTGAACCTTCCATGCCGTTACTCCCGCACCAGACCGAAGGTGAAACCGGTAACCAGGTGTCGCTGGATGATGTAGCCAGCGATCACGACCGGGATCGAGGCCACGATGCCGAGGGCGGCCATCGGACCGTAGAACCGACCGACAGCCCCGACATAGCGGCTCACCTGCACGGGAATGGTGATCGCCTCTCGCGATGTGAAGACCTGAGCCAGCAGGAACTCGGTCCAATTGAGGATGAAGACGAACAGGGCGGTGGCTGCCAGGCCGCCGCTCACCAACGGCAGTGTAATGGTCAGCAGAACGCGCAGAGGGCTGGCGCCGTCCAGAATGGCCGCCTCCTCCACATGCCGGGGCACGCCCTCGATGAAGCCGCGCATCATCCACAGCGAGAAGGCGATGGTAAACCCGGTATACATCAAGATCAGCGCCAGCTGCGTGTCGATCAGCCCCAGCACACGGAAGTAGACGAGCAGCGGGACAGCGAAGGCCACCGGGGGAAACATGCGCGTCGTCAAGACGAAAAGCGGCAGGATGGCCCCGCCCGCCCGATAGCGCGAGACGCCGTAGGCCGCCAGCGTGCCAATGAGCACCGAAGCCAGCGTGGAGATCGGGACAATGAGCAGGCTGTTGACGAAGGCCCTGGTCACCGGCTCGGCTGAGCTGACCATGGCGCCAATCGTGCCGACGGGGTTGCCGGGCTGAAAGAGGATGATGTAGTTGCTGAAGGTCGGCTCAAGCGGCACCAGCGTCGGTGGATAGGCGTTCCATTCGGGCGGCGGCTTGAGCGAGACCGACAAGACCCATGTCAGCGGGAGGAGAAAGACCACACAGATCAGCAGCCCAGCGGCAAAGAGCAGGATCCCCCTCGTGGGCCCTGTGGGTTTGACGCCCTTCATGCCTGCCTCCTAGCCATTACTCGCGTCCCAACGACCGGACGGCGCGGTTGGTGATCAGGCTGATCAGGATCAGGATGAGCACGGCTATGGCTGCGGCGTACGACAGTTGGCCGAAGAGGAAGCCCACCCGGTAGATGTAGAGGGAGATCGTCTCGGTGGCTGTGCCTGGCCCGCCACCGGTCATAATGAACACCAGATCGAAGATCTTGAAGGCCTCCAGGGCGCGGATGACCAGCGCCACGATGATCACCGGGCGGAGCATGGGCAGGGTGATGTGGCGGAATATCTGCCAGCGGCTGGCGCCGAGTGTCATGGCCGCCTCGACCGGGTCTTTGGGCAGCGCTGCCAGGCCCGAATACAGGATGAGGAAGAGAAATGGAGTCCACTGCCAGACGTCTCCGACGATAATCGAGGCGATGGCCAGGGGCGGGTGCTTGAACCACTCCACCGCCGCGCCGGGGCCGAGAAGCTGAGTGAGCACGTAGTTCACCGGGCCGCGGTCGAGGAAGAGCAGGTAGAATGTCAGGCCAACGACCACCCAGGGGAGCATCATCGGGTAGAGGATGACGGAGGTCATGAGGCGCTTGCCGGGGATGTTGCGCAAGAAGAAGAGCGCCAGGCCCAGGCCGATGAGGAACTCGAGCGTGACGGCGACCACAACGATGCCGGCCGAGCGGCCGACGGCGGCCCAGAAGCGGGTGTCGGTGAGGATCTTGGCGTAGTTGCCCAGGAAGGCGAACGGAGCCTCCCACCAGTCCACGCCCATGCGCGGCTCCCAGGCGACGACGCTCAGGTACAGCACGATCAGGGTGGGGATGATCAGCAGGAACCACAGCAGAAGCTGCATCGGGGCGATGAGCGCGGTCCCAAAGCGTCTCTCCGAGGTCAGGGCCCGCTCGAGGCGGGCCAGTAGCGGCAGCTGGCTCGGGTGAGACGTCCGGCCGGTTGCGGTAGAGACGCTCATGGCGTCACCTTCCTCGCGGGCGAGGAGGAGGCCGGAGGCAGGCTCCGGCCTCCTCGCTGTCTGGGCCGCTCAGGCGGGGAACTTCCCCAGCGAGCGCCACAGGTCCTGGATGGCCTGCGGATAGCTGCTGCGCTCGCTGCGCCAGGCCTCGATCTGGCCCAGGCGGCCGATGCGGTCGGTGATCTGCTGCCAGGCCTCGGCCGTGTCGCGCAGGGCGGCCTCGGCCCTCTTCTGGCCGGCGAAGGCCTGCTGCAGATTGAGGTTGAGGTTGTCCAGGTACTCGGCCGCGCCCCGCAGCGAGATGTCGGGGAACGAGACCTCGGTCAGCCGGAGCAGGACGGGCATGAACTCGGCGCCATAGGCCTGCTTCATGGCATCGGCCTCGAACCACGGACGGCGGAAGGGGTCGAGCGTGCCGACGCGGGCGATGGCCTCCCCGCCGACGGTCGGGCCGGTGAACCACTGGATGAAGCAGTAGGCGGCCTCGGGCGCCTTGCCGTAGCGGGAGACGCTGAAGCTCCAGCCCACGACATGGGGGTCCGCCCGCACCAGCGTCCCGTCGTGCATCGTGCCCGGGACGTCCATGTAGCCGACTTTGCCGGCGATCTTTGACGTGCTCGGGTCCTGCGCCCACTTCCCCAGGCTCGCCCACGCCCAGGCGAAGAAGACGGAGCCTTCGGGGAAGCGGCTGTAGGCACCCGCCCAGTCGCCGGTGACGGCGTCCGGCCACATGTGGTTCTGGGTCAGACGGATCTGCTCCTCCAGGGCGGTCACGCCCTCATCGGAGACGATGAGGGGGTCCATGTTGTCGTCGAAGTAGGCGCCCCCCTTGGAGACGAAGCGGGCGGCCCAGGCGGTGTAGGCGAAGTAGCGCTCGGCGTACATGTGGGCGCCCCGGATTCCTTCGTCCGGCCGGTCGAAGAAGGCGATCCACTCGTCGAACTCCTGCCAGGTCTGAGGGATCGCCAGCTTGCGCCCGTAGCGCCCTTCGAAGGCCGCTGCCTCGGCCGGATCTTCCATCATATCCTTGCGGTAGAACAGGCTGAAGGCATCGTCGTCGGCGCCGATGGCATAACGGCGGCCCTTGTAGAGCGTGGTGAAGCGATCGAGCGGCGCCACGTAGGCGTTGGGGCCATGATCGATTTCGGGATCGAACTTCGCCCACCAATCGGTCTGGTCAACGATCAGGCCGGCTTCGGCCATGTCGCCGATCCAGTTGCAGAAGGTGAGGAAGATGTCGTAGTCACCGGTGCGGACCACGGCCTCGTTCATGGCCCGGGTGTAGATATCCGATTCGAGCCCGACCTCGGCGCTGACGAAGTTCAGGCCGGTCAGGCGGTTCCATTCCTCGAGCGCGGGGACGATGTTGTTGCGCTGGCCGGAGTGATGCATGATCGTGAAGGTATCGCCGTCCTTGACCACGCCGGCTTCCTTGAGGGCACGGATGCCATTCAGCGCGCGCTCTTCCGGCGTGGCGCCTTCCACGGCAGCAGCCGGGGCCGGCGCCACAGGCGTGGCCGCTCGCGGCGCGCAGCCGGCGGCCACCAAACCCGAGGCTGCCAGCGCGCTGGCCTTCAAGAACTGACGGCGGGAAAACCCGCCTCTCAGGCTCGCCATGGTGTCTTCCCTCCTTTTGTGTCATTCAGAAGACGGCAGAGGACCTGAGTACGCTTACCCTGCGCTTGTTTCGCTCTTCTCCTCCTTCTCGCCGGGCGCCGGCGCTAGAGGCGGCCGAACTCCGCCAGCAGCTCCTCCACCGTGCGGCCCTGGCGAATCTTGACGCGCGTCTGTTCCTCGCGCGCAGCCTGCTCGCGCGCTCGCTCAAGCACCTCCACCGCTCGCTCCAGCGGGACGACGACCACTCCGATTTCGTCGCCCAGCACCAGATCACCGGGCCGGACCAGCATCCCGGCACACTGAACCGGCACGTTGATCTCGATCGGCTCCATTCGGCCGGAGAACGGCGTGTGCGTCGAGCGGGGGACGATGGCCTTGGAAAAGATGAAGAATCCCAGATCGCGCGTCTCATCCGTGTCTCGGACGGCGCCATCGACGACGGCGCCGGCCACGCCTTTCACCTTGCACAGGCCCGACATCAACCCGCCCCAGACGGAGGTCTCGGTCTCACCGGCGGCGTCGACGACGATCACATCCCCTGCCTGCGCCACGGTCAGGGCATCGAGGCAATCGACCTGGTTGCCGGGCTCGAGGCGGACGGTGAGCGCCGGGCCGACGAAGCGCGTGTCCGTGGTCAGCGGCCGCAGGTAGCTGCGCATCACTCCCTGCCGCTCCTGCGCATCGGCCACAACGCAGGACGGGCTGTAGACCTTCAGCAGCTCTTTGAAGCCATCCAGCAATTCCGGCGGCGGATCCTGCGGGCGCGCCCGAATGACTCTAGTCATCGGTTCTTCTCGCCTCTTCCGCCCCTGCTGCTTCGGGGCTTCGATGGCCCAGGCGGTGGGAAATCGCTTCCGCGGCCTGCTGCACGCGCTCTATCAGCTGTCGCTGGTCTTCCAGCGGGTCCATGCGCGCCCCCGGTCCGCTGACGCTGACGGCGGCCACCACCTGACCGCTGAGGTCGAACACCGGCGCCGCCACGCAGCGCACCTCCGGCTCATGCTCCCCGTCGTCGATGCCATAGCCTTGCGCCCTCACCAACTCGAGGTGTTTCATCAGATCGGGAACCGTATGCAGGGTCTTGGAGGTATAGCGCTTCAGCCCCTGCACCTCGAAGTAGCGACGCGCCGCTTGGGGGTCACAGTGAGCCAGCAGCACTTTCCCCAGGCCGGTGCAGTGCGCGGGCGAGCGGCCGCCAACGCGCGACGACATCAGCCCGATGGCGTGGTGGCCGTGCAGTTTCTCCAGGTAGACCACCTCCATCTCGTCCAGGATCCCCAGGTGCACGGTCTCACCGGTTTCATCGCGGAGGCGCTCCAGTTCGGGAAGGGCAACACGCCGCAGGTCGTTGCCCTCCAGGTAACTGCGGGCCATTTCCAACACCCCCAGGCCCAGGCGGTACTTCCCACCGCCGCGATCGCGCTCGAGCAGCGAATAGGCTGAGAGATTGACAAGCAGCCGGAAGGTCGTGCTGCGGCTCATCCCCAGATCGTCGCTCAACTCGGTGAGGTTGCGCGGCCTGCCGTCCGAAAGGAGCCGGAGCAGACGCACGGCCCGCTCCAGGACTCGGATTCTGTAATCGCGTGTGCCGCGCGTCCTCATCGGCTCCCTCCACTTCAGGCGACGACGTCGTAGACGGTGAGGCGGCTGCCTTGGTGCAGTGAGGCCAGCCTCGGCTTGAGGAGCTGATGCGCTTCGGATTCCCTCCAGCCAGTGGCGCTCTCCTCTGACTCGAAGCGGATCAACATGCAGTACGTCAACGGGGACTCCCGCTCGCGGACCAGTTCCACGCGCACGAACCCCGGTATGCGCGACATCGCCAGACGGTATTCGCGCACGAAGAACTCCTCGAACTCACGCTCCTTGCCCGGCACCACGTCAAACGCCACCCGCCGTTCGATCATCGTCTCCCCCTACTTGCCCCGCCCTTTGGCGACTTCCTCGCGGAAGCGGGTCGCCCGGCGCGTCAGTTCGGCGACGTTGCCCTCGTCGAGGAGCTTCTGGTTGATCAGGGCCGAGCCCACGCCGAGCGCGGCCGCGCCGGCGCGGATGAAGTCTGCCGCTGTGTCGAGGTCCACCCCACCGACCGGGACCAGGCTCACCTGCGGCAGGGGTGCCTTGATGGCCTTCAGATACCCCGGCCCGCCGACTTCCGCCGGAAAGACCTTGACCATGTCGGCGCCCGCCTGCCAGGCGGTCAGGATTTCCGTCGGCGTGTAGGCGCCGGGGATGACCGTGACCGAGTAGCGCTTGCAGAGCTCGATGGTCGGCAGGTCGAGCGTGGGACCGACGACGAACTGCGCCCCGGCCAGAATGGCTGCCCGCGCCGTTTCCGCGTCGAGCACCGAGCCGGCACCGAACAGGACCTCTTTTCCGTAGCGGGCTGTTGCCTGCTCCACCACCCGGAGCGCCCCGGGCGTGGTCATCGTCACCTCAATGGCGCTGACTCCGCCGGCCAGGATGGCGTCGGCTGCCGCCAGAAGCTGATCTGAGCTGCTCGCTCGCATGATGGCAATGACGCCACATTCACGGATGCGGTCTGCGGCTGTGTTTGTGGACATGCGTTCCCCCGGCAAGAAAACGCTTCGTGAGCGACACGAGGAGGATCATCGCCGCTCGACGCGTTGGTCGGTTAGCCTACGACAAGTGAATCCCCAGCCTTGGACGGCGAACCTCCCAGCAACAGCGACAGACGAGGGCTGATTCTCACACTCTGGAATGAAGTTTTGCCGCACGAAAATAATACCCCAAAAACCGCCGCTTGTCAATCCCCTCTGGAGGCCGGCATCCCGCCGGCCCTGCCGCCTTCCCCCACCCTGCACAACTCCGTGTGAAGACCGATTTCCCGCTTGACGGGCAAGGCGATTTCCCATACCATAAAACCGACCGCGAGACGAGGGGACACCGTGAGCGGCCGAAGCTTCCCCCGCCGCATCCTGGCGGGGCTTGCGTTTCTGGCGGCGCTCGCCGCCACCATGCCCGCACTCGCCGACTACCTCGGGCCGAACCGGACCGTCACCACCTGGGTCTGGCGCCGGCTCCACTGCCACTACCAGGCCGTCTACGATCCGCCCGGCCCCGGCTGGTGGGGCTGCTACCTCAACCTGTACTACCCTCCCGATGCCTCATGCCCGACGGACGTCGCCGCCTACTTCACCCCCTCCGACTGCAGTTGGCCCGAGGCATTCTGCCAGACCCGGGGCTGTGCGATCTCCCGCACGTCATCGATTGTCTCCTGCCAGGAGGGCGAGGCCGGCTGCCGGGCGGTGGCGCAGACGGTGACGTATCCCGAGGCGACCGTCAGCGGGTCGGTCACGTGAGGCACTCCGGGGAACGCCGGCTGGTGCCGGGGCGGAGCAGCGCTCTCCCTCAGCGGGACCGAGCCATTGAGCGGCTAAAGAATCCTGGCCCTCGAAGGGACAAGGAACGGCGAGACCTTCGCCTGTCCTGGTTCCT
>CAZNRD010000019.1:0-57487 GCA_964575425.1 uncultured Anaerolineaceae bacterium
GATCTCCACTCGCTGGTCTGGCTGCGGGCGGGACCAGAGAAGCCAGTCCTGCCACGGGACCAGCGGAGAGAGCGTGAGGGCGTTGAAGGCGACGGCGATCGCGATCAGAGCCGGAAACCAGTTGCGCTCCGGGCGCTCCATGGCTACCCCCCCTTCTGTCGGACCTTATGGGCAAAGACGAGCATGAAGAGGGATACGAGTGCGATGTAGGCTGTAAAGCTCCAGAAGATGATGTCGGTCACATACATGGCAACCTCCTGCGCGGCGTGAATGAAGAGCCTCCTCGCCTCCCCCGGTTCAGGGCGAATCCTGATTGGAATTGCCCTATTTGCAGTCCCCGACAGATTGGTAGCCGCCCGCCCAGGCCATCCCGGAGTGCTCCCTGGGTCCACCCGCCCACCAGATACCGCCGCTGTGGAATTGCATCTCGCGCGCTCGGGAATAGAATAAGGGGCAGCACGACCAGGGCGGGGGCCTGGACGCCAGATGCCTTGGCCCGTTCCTGCGCCGTCCGCACAGCCTGGCGATGCAGAGCCTGACGGAGGAGGTCATGTCTCGCATCCTGGTGGAGGAACTTGCTCAGAGGCCCGTTGAACAGCAGCAGGTCGAGCTGGTGGAACGCAAGGGAACCGGCCATCCGGATTCCATCTGTGACGCCATCATGGAGCAGATTTCGGTGGCCCTCTGCCGTCAATACATGGAGGCGTTCGGCCGGGTGCTGCATCACAACATCGACAAAGGCCTGCTGGTGGCCGGCCGCACCGAGCCGCGGCTCGGCGGAGGGCGCGTGCTCGAGCCGATGCGACTGGTGGTCGGCGACCGGGCCACCGCCGAGTACAAGGGCAAGCGCATCGACATCGGGTCGATGGTCGAGAGCACGGCGGCTTCCTGGATTCGACAGAACCTGCGCTACGTCGATCCGGACCAGCACCTGAAGCTGCAGAACGAGCTCAAGGAAGGCTCACCCGAACTGACCGACCTGTTCGAGCGGGAAGAGGTGGGCGCCAACGACACCTCGGCCGCGGTGGGCTACGCCCCGCTCACCGAAACCGAGCGCCTGGTCTTCGCTGCCGAGCGCTACCTGAACTCGGCCGAGTTCAAAGCCCGATTCCCCGAGGCCGGGGAGGACGTGAAGGTGATGGGCTACCGCCACGATCGGCGCCTCGACCTGACCGTGGCGCTGGCCTTCGTCGACCGGTTTGTGGGCGACGGCCGGACCTACTTCGCGCGCAAGAAGGAAATGGAGGAAATGCTCTCCGAGGCTCTGGCCCGTGAGGTGCGCACGATCGACCAGGTGCGCGTGTCCATCAACACCCTCGACGACCCGGGCCGCGGCGAAGCCGGCATGTACCTGACGGTGCTCGGGACTTCAGCGGAAGGCGGGGACTGCGGCCAGGTCGGCCGGGGGAACAAGGTCAACGGGGTGATTTCGCTCAACCGTCCGATGGGCACTGAGGCTGCCGCGGGCAAGAACCCGGTGAGTCACGTGGGCAAGATCTACAATCTGCTCACGCACCGCATGGCCGCCGAGATCTATGCGAGCGTGCCTGGCCTGCGCGAGGTCTACGTCTGGCTGTGCAGTCAGATCGGCATGCCCATCCGGGAGCCGCTGATCGCCTCGGCACAGATGGTGCTGCAGCGGGGGGTGGCCATCGACGACATCCGGCCTGCCATCGAGAGCGTGATCGAGCACGAGCTGGATACCATCCACGACTTCACCGCCCGCCTGGCACGAGGTGAGCTGCCAGTGTGGTAGAGGGCCGTGGGCAAGGTGATCCTGCTCACCGGCGCGCCCGGCAGCGGCAAGACGACGCTGGTCGAGCGCGTCGTGTCCTCGCTGCGGACGCCGGCCGGAGGCTTCCTGACGAGCGAGGTGCGCGAGGCGCGACGCCGCGTCGGCTTTGAGCTGGTCACGCTCGACGGTCGCCGAGACTGGCTGGCGCATGTCGACCTGGCCAGCCCGGCGCGCCTCGGCAGGTACCGGGTGAACCTTCGGGCGCTGGAGGAGCTGGCCTCCGGGGCAATCCGGGCCGCTGTGCAGCAGGGCCAGATGGTCGTCATCGATGAGATCGGACCGATGGAGCTGCTCTCCCCGTCGTTCCGCCGGGCTGTGGGCGAGGCCCTGGCCAGCCAGTGCCTCGTGCTGGCAACCATCATGCGCCGCGGCCATCCGTTCGCGGATCGGGTGAAGGCGCACCCGAACGCGATTCTGCTGGAGGTCCGGCGCGACACCTGTGAGGCTCTGGTCTGCGAAGTCTTGCGGCTGGTGGAGCAGGGCATGCAGAGGAGCGAACCCTTCGGCCTCGGGCGCTCGTAGGGAGCACACGGTGGCGGCGCGTGCGAGGGAGGGGCGATGCCAGGCGCGCAGCGCCCCGTGCCGAGTGGCATCGTATTCCGCCACCGTTGTCTCAATCCTCCTATCATGCCCAGGCTGCGCTTCACGCTGGTGTGAAGATCTGACAACCTGGATCGGGATGCAAGGGCAGGGACCCTCCGGATTGCGGACGTCGTGGCGAGACCTACCGGTCGTGACGCTTCCTTGTAGTCCCTGAAGACCGTTGATATGATTTGACCATTCGGCCGGTCGGGAGGATTCAGGGTGCAGCTGACTCCCACAACGGAGGCTCGTCGGTTTCGAGACTACGTCTGGATTGCGGCGCGCGGCTTCTGCATGGGCGCCGCCGACGTCGTGCCGGGCGTCTCTGGCGGCACTATGGCTTTCATCCTGGGGATCTACGATGAGCTGCTTCACGCCATTCACGCCGTCAATCTGGATCTCATCCGCCGCCTGCTCTCGCTGCGCTGGCGCGAGGCTTTCGCGGATTTCCCCTGGCGGTTCCTCCTGGCAGTCGGCCTAGGGATCGGCCTTGCCATTTTCACCCTGGCCGAAGGCCTCAGCTGGGCGCTGCATCACCATCCATCGCTGGTTTGGGCGTTCTTCTTCGGGCTGGTTCTGGCGTCGGTTGGTGTTGTGTGCAAGCGGGTGAGGCATTGGACGCCAGTCACCCTGGCGCTGGCAGCCCTGGCTGCCGTCGGCGCATATGCGCTGGTCGGGATGACGCCGGCACAAACGCCTGACGACGCGTGGTTCCTCTTTTTGAGCGGCGCCATTGCCATCTGTGCCATGATCCTCCCCGGCATCTCGGGGGCGTTCATATTGGTGCTGCTCGGGAAGTACGAGTACGTGCTTGATGCAGTGGTCCATGGCGATGTGCTTACGTTGTCCATCGTGGGCGCCGGCTGTGCGGTGGGATTGGTGAGTTTCGTGCGCCTGCTCCGCTGGCTGCTTGCGCACTATCCCGATCCGACGGTGGCTGTGCTGGCCGGTTTCATGCTGGGCTCGCTGCGCAAGGTGTGGCCGTGGAAGGAAACCTCTCCTGCAAGCGCCGAGGTCGCAGGCGACACGCTGGACGTGCACCTTAACGTAATGCCCTCGGCGCTGACGCCCGAGGTGGGCCTGACACTGGGGTTGGTGCTGTTGGGTGTCGGCCTGGTATGGGGGACCGAGTATCTTGCCGGGAGGCGGATGGCGCCGACGGCATCCAGCGCGCCTCGGGCAGCGCTGCCCCTTGGGGGGGAGGAGCATGAACCCGGCGCCTGAGTCCGAGTGCGCCGCTGAGGAGCCGCCAGGCAGGCCTTGCCCTCCGAAGCGGCGCCACTTCGCTCGGGTACCAGTCACGCGGGCGGATGCTGCCTGCTGCGGGAACGGCCCATGACGCGCGTTCTGACCGTCAGCCCCGAGTCGCCCGAGGCCGATGTCGTGGCACAAGCCGCCGCCGAAATCCTGCAGGGCCGGCTGGTCGCTTTTCCCACCGAGACCGTCTACGGGCTGGGTGCCAATGCGCTCGATGCCGAAGCGGTCTCTGCCATCTTCGAAGCCAAGGGACGCCCGCCCACCGACCCGCTCATCGTCCACCTCGCTTCGGCGCAGGACCTTGCCCGCGTGGCGCGCGGAGTTCCTCCAATTGCCCATGTGCTGGCAAGTGCCTTCTGGCCCGGCCCGCTCACGCTCGTCCTTTCCAAGCAGGCGGTCGTGCCCGATTGCGTCACCGCAGGGCTGGAGACGGTGGCCGTGCGCGTGCCTGCCCACCCGGTGGCGCGCGCACTTCTGCTCGCATGCGATGTGCCCATCGCCGCGCCGTCCGCCAATCGTTTCGGCGGCGTCAGCCCGACGACGGCGCAGCACGTCCTCGACGATCTCGGCAGCCGCATTGATCTGATTCTCGACGGCGGCCCAACCACGATCGGCGTCGAGTCAACTGTGCTCGATGTCTGCCGAACAACGCCGAAGATCCTGCGCCCGGGCGGGGTGACGCGCGAATCGCTGGAGGCGATCATTGGCGCGGTGGCCGTTGGTGGGAAAGACGAACCCTATGAACCGGGGCGGCCACAGCCCTCGCCCGGCCTGCTGCCCCGGCACTACGCCCCGCGCGCCGTACTCGTCCTGTGCATGTCGGAAGGTGCCCCACGGAGCGCGTTGCAGCAGATGGCTCACCTGGCGCGGGTCTACCTGGCCCGGGGAAAGCAGGTGGGGCTGCTGGTGGCGGATGAGGACAGGCCGGATGTTGACGACCTTCCCGTGCGCGTCGTCTCCGTGGGGTCGGCTGCAGACCTGGCGCACGTGGCGCGCAACCTGTATGCGGCCCTGAGGATGCTGGATGATCTGGGCGTGGACATCATCCTGGCGCGCGATTTCGGCGAAGAAGGGTTGGGGCTGGCAGTGCGGGACCGGCTGAGGCGGGCCGCGGCTCAGGTGGTCATCGCCTCCGGTGCGGGCGGCGGTTGAGACCCAGTTTTGGGTTCCATGTTCCCGTGGCAGGCGAGGGCAGCATCCGGGCGGCCGAACTGGCCGCGGCAGGCCTGACTGTCAGCGAAGACGGTGAGCACCTCTGGGTGAGCGACCCGGTGAGGAGCCGTGTCTTGCGAATCCGCAACCCACTCGCGGATCCTGTGGTCGATGTCGTGCTGGGCCAGTTGGATCTGGACGGCGAGGAGTGCAAGCGGGGAGCATCATCTCCTGATCCCACCAGCCTGTGTCAGCCCGCGCATCTTTCGCTGGACCCACAGGGAAATCCCTTCGTGTGGGGCCACAGCCTGGTGGCCGCCCCGCCCTGTCACTTCTGGACAGCACACTTTCTTCACATTCATCTCATCATCGTTTAATTTCGGACCTGTAAGCTGACGATGTGCGGGGATGCGTTCCCTTAGCCACGCACCTGTTGGCTTGTGGCTCATCGGAGCAGGAGGTCTTGGATGGGCAGGCGCAAGTGGATTCTCGTGGGCTCGGCCGCCGCGGGGCTGGTGGTGGCGGCAATCGTGTTGTGGGCGAGAGCACAGGCGGGCAGCAGCAGTGCACAGGAGCTGCAGACGGCGGCCGTCACGCGGGGGACTGTCGAGGAAGTCATCGATGCCGGGGGTGTGATCGAACTGCCGCAGGTCGCCAGCCTCACCTGGCGCACTTCGGGTACGGTGGCCAGGGTCCATGTCGCGGTCGGAGACGCAGTGCGGGCCGGCGATGTCCTCATCGAGCTCGATCCGGACACGCTGGAAGCCTCGGTGGTGCAGGCGCAGGCTGAATTGCTTGTGGCGCAAGAGGCTCTCGATGAACTGCTGGCCGGTCCGACGCAGCAGCAGATTGCAGCAGCTCAGCTCCGCCTGGCCCAGGCGCAGGACGCGCTGCGGGAAGCACAATACAACCGAACGGTCCAGCAGCAAGGCAATCGTGCCAGTTCGGACACGATCGCTGCTGCTCAGGCGAACGTCGTGCTGGCGCAGGACGCGGTCGATAGAGCCCAAGGCGAGTACAACCAAGTGTATGGCCTGCAGGGCGACGATCCGGCCCGAGCGGGTGCCCTGATCCGGCTGGTGTCCGCACGGCAGAGTCTGCTGAAGGCCCAACGCACCCTGGACTGGTACCTCGGCAAGCCGACGGCCATTCAACAGGCGCTGCTCGACGCCCAGGTGGCATCGGCCGAGGCAGAAGTGAAGGTAGCGCAGCAGGCGCTGGAAGAACTGCACAATGGGCCGGATCCTGCAGAGGTGGCGGTCGCGAGGGCGCGGGTGGCCAGTGCTCGTGAAATCGCCGGGCGTGCTCAGCTGGTCGCTCCCTTTGACGGGACGGTCGTGACCATAGAGACGATGCCCGGCGACCTGGTCAGCAGCGGCACTCTCGGCGTAGTGGTGGCGGACCTCAGCCGCTACGAGGTCCAGGTGAGTGTCTCTGAAGTGGATGTGGGGCGAGTTGCCATCGGGCAGGAGGCCACCCTGACGGTCGACGCCCTCCCGGGCAAGGCGTTGACCGGCCGCGTGGTCGACGTGTCTTTCCTGGGCACTTCCAACCAGGGCGTCGTCACCTACCCTGCCACGATCTTGCTGCAGGAGGTCGACCCGGGACTGCACCCAGGCATGACGGCCGCGGTGAGCATCGTCGTCGAGCGCCGTGAGGACGTGCTCGTTGTCCCCAACCGGGCCGTTCAGGCGAGCGCCGGGCAGAAGGTGGTGCGCGTGCTCTTCGAGGGCCACCAGATCAGCGTCCCGGTGACCCTTGGCCTGATCGGCGACACGATGAGCGAGGTGGCGGAGGGTGCGCTGAAGGAAGGGGATGTCGTGGTGCTCAACACATCGAGCACATCGCAAACGACCTTCCAGCAGCCGGGCGGAGGCATCTTCGCCGTCGGAGGCTTCCGGCCCTGAAGGCGCGGAGGCTCGGAGGGACACGGTGGATTCGAGGAGAGGACCGATGCGTAGACCGCTGATCATCGTTCTGGCTGTCGTTCTCGTGCTGGCAGTGGCGAGCGGATCATTCTACGGAGGGATGGCCTACGAGCGAACGCGGCAGGCGAATCTGCAGGCCCGCTTCTTCGCCGAGCGGGGATTTGCGCCTGGCGAAGGGTTCCCCGGTGGGTTCCCGATGGCGACGCCCAGGGAGTCTGCCGGGGGCAGCGCCGGTGCGCCGGAATCGGGATTCGGTCGCGGGACGAATGGGACGATCAAGAGTCTCGAGGGAGACTCCCTGCTGCTCAGCACGCCGGAGGACGTGACCACGGTGGTGTTGAACAGCGACA
The DNA here is from genome assembly GCA_964575425.1 of uncultured Anaerolineaceae bacterium. Lineage (GTDB taxonomy): Bacteria > Chloroflexota > Anaerolineae > Anaerolineales > E44-bin32 > DATEAV01. The sequence goes on from CAZNRD010000019.1 coordinate 7,065, forward strand.
CCGTCATCCTGCACACGGTTGCTGGCGACCGGGCGCTGCTGCAGCCGGGGCTTCGTGTCGTCGTCAGCGGCGAGCGGGACGAGTCCGGTGCGATCCACGCCGCGACCATTCAGGTCCTAGCGGGGGAGCAGCCGTGAGCCTCATGATTGCGCTCGAAGACGTCAGGAAGATCTATCGCCTCGGGACCATTGAGGTGGAGGCGCTGCGCGGAGTGTCGTTGCAGGTTGAGCGGGGCGAGGTCGTGGCGATCATGGGCCCTTCCGGCTCGGGCAAGAGTTCGCTGCTGAACATCGTCGGCTGCCTCGACAATCCGAGCAGCGGCCGCTACCAACTGGATGACATCGACGTGGCCTTGCTGGACGACGACGCGTTGGCTGCAATTCGCAATCAGAAGATCGGCTTTGTCTTCCAGACCTTCAACCTGCTGCCGCGCGCCTCCGCCTCTGCCAATGTGGAGCTGCCACTGACGTACAGCAGACAAGACGGGGCTCCTAAGGAGCGGGTTCAGGCGGCCCTGGCGGCGGTGGGACTGGGCGATCGGATGCACCATCGGCCGAACGAGCTCTCGGGCGGCGAGCAGCAGCGGGTGGCCATCGCCCGCGCCCTGATCAACAACCCCTCGCTGCTCCTGGCCGATGAGCCCACCGGCAACCTCGACTCCAGGACGGGCCGGGAGATTCTGGACCTGTTGCTGGAGATGAATCGCGCTCGCGGGCTGACCCTGGTGATGGTGACCCACGACCCCGGGATAGCGGCGCGTGCCAGCCGCGTCGTCCGCCTGAAGGACGGCATGATCGATTCTGACGGCGACGTGCTCCCGCAAGCGGCACCCGCCGCCGCAGCGGAGGGTGTGCGATGAAACTCAGCAAGGCCCTGCTCGTTGCCCTGGCGAACCTCAATGCCAACAAGATGCGGTCGGCTCTCACCATCCTGGGCATCGTGATCGGGGTAGCGGCGGTGATCGCCATGGTGTCGATCGGCCGCGGGGTCGAGGCTTCGATCACAGATCGCATCCGGAGCGTTGGCACCAACCTGCTGTTCGTCTATCCGGGCAGGGCGCAGCAAGGTGGTGTGATGGGTGCGGCGGGGTCGGCAGCCTCGCTCACGCTCGCCGATGCGGAAGCCATTGCTGAGGCGTTTTCGGTTGTCGGTGTGGCGCCCCTTGTGGAGAGCCGTGCCCAGGTTGTCTACTTGAGCCAGAACACGAACTCGTCGCTGCTTGGCGTCACGCCTTCCTATCTGTGGGTCGGCAACTACGAGCTGGCGGACGGCGACTTCATCTCCGATGCCAACCTCACCTCCCGTTCGACGGTGGCGGTTCTCGGCAGCGCCGTCGCCGACACCCTGTTTGGAGGGAGCGCGGGGGCGGTCGGGCAGACGATTCGCCTCAATGGCCAGCCCTACCGGGTCATCGGCGTGCTGGCCAGCCGGGGTGGCACCGGGATGGGCAGCCTGGATGATCGGGTGCTCATCCCGCTCACCACGGCGCAGACCCGGCTGACCGGCCCCCGCTTCTTCGGCGGCTCAAACAGCGTCAGTGTTATCAACGTCCAGGTGGCCGAGGCTTCTCAGGTTGAGACGGCGACGCAGGAGATCAGCGCCATTCTGCGCGAGCGGCACAGGGTGCTGGAGGGAGAGGAGGATTTCGTCATCCAGAGTCAGGAAGACATCCTCGAGGCCTCGACGGAGATCAGCGACACGCTCACCCTCTTCCTCGGGGGCATCGCCGCCATCAGTCTGGTGGTAGGAGGCATTGGCGTGATGAACATCATGCTGGTGTCGGTGACCGAGCGGACGCGGGAGATCGGCATCCGCAAGGCGGTCGGTGCTAGGCGGCGGGATATCCTGGTCCAGTTCCTGCTTGAATCGGCAGTGCTCAGTCTGGCCGGAGGCATAATAGGCATTGCCGTGGGCTGGGTGGCATCGCGTGTCATCGGGGCGACGCAGATCGCGACCTCCGGGGTCACGCCGGTTGTGGGGCTGGACACGGTGCTGATGGCTACCTTGTTCTCGATCGCCGTCGGGCTGTTCTTCGGGGTCTACCCGGCGACGAGGGCCGCCGGCCTGGACCCCATTGAGGCCCTGCGCTACGAGTAGGCACGCCATGCGCTGCTCGACCGAGCGCCGCTGCACCGACATCGGTTCAACTCTGGTCTCGTGAGGTGTCGGGGGGGGCTTCCGTGCCGAAGACCATCCTGGTCGTCGACGACGAGGAACGGCTGGTGTCGCTGCTGGAGGCGTACCTGACCCAGCAGGGATTTATCGTCGTCTCAGCCCGCCACGGCCGACAGGCGCTGGAGGTGGCCGAGAGGGAGTCGCCCGACCTGATCGTGCTCGACATCATGATGCCGGAGATGGACGGGCTGGAGTTCCTGCAGGCCTATCGCCGGCAGGCCAACACCCCCGTCATATTGCTGACGGCTCGCGTGGAGGATGACGAGAAGATCGTTGGGCTGGAGATGGGCGCCGATGACTACATGACCAAGCCCTTCCGCCCGCGCGAATTGCTGGCGCGCATCCGCGCTGTGCTGCGGCGCGCCGGCCGCGCCGCGCCCGGCGCAGCCGTCCTGCACGTCGGCGATCTGGTGCTGGACCGGGAGGGCCATCGGCTCACCGTGAGCGGCCGCCCGGTGGACCTGACGCCTTCGGAGTTCGAGCTGCTGGCGGCACTGATGTCCGCGCCGGGCCGCGTGTTCACTCGCCTGGAGCTGCTGGACCACATCCAGGGGGTCCGCTACGAGGGCTATGAGCGCACCATCGATGTGCACGTGAAGAACCTGCGCGCCAAGATCGAGCCCGATCCGCGCAAGCCGCGCTACATCGAGACCGTGTACGGCGTCGGTTATCGGCTGGCAGAGGGGCAGCGGCCATGAAATCGCTGCGCTGGAAGTTGGTCCTAGCATTCCTGGCCATCGGCCTGATCAGCGTCGCCCTCGGCCTGGCGGTCGCCAGCCTTTCAACCTTCGGACACTTCCGCGACTTCGTCTTCGATCGAAACCTGGAGATGATGATCACGGGACTGTCCGCCTACTACCGCGAACATGGCAGCTGGGAGGGCCTGGATCCAAGCGTGATCGAAAGCCCGCCGCCGTGGGCCCCTCAGCAGCGCCTGCCCCTGCGCGCGCCGAACCTTTTCACGGTGATCGACCAGAACGGTCGGGTGATTCTCTCCGGCCCCGGTCACTGGCGGGGCGAGGTTCTTCCCCCGAGCCTGCTGGCCTCGGCCCGTCCGGTCATGCTGGACGATGCCACGATCGGCTGGCTGCTGGTCCCGCAGGACGTGTTCAGCGAGACGCGCAGCGAGATTCTCTTCCGCAGCCGGGTGAGCAACGCCCTGGTGGTAGGTGGGCTTGGCGCCGCAGCCGTGGCCCTAGTCCTGGGGTTGTTCCTGGCCCGCTCCCTCACCCGGCCGCTGCGCGACCTGCGCCAGGCGACTGAGGCCATCGCCAATGGCCAGCTCGACCGGAGGGTGACCATCCGGTCGCGCGACGAATTGGGGGCGCTGGCCGATTCCTTCAACCGCATGACCGACGCACTGGCGGCCGCGCAGTGCCTGCGGCGCCAGATGACCGCCGACATTGCCCACGAGCTGCGCACGCCCGTCAGCATCATCCTGGGCCACCTGGACGCCATCGAGGATGGCGTGCTGCCCGCCTCGGAGGATACCCTGCGCATCCTGCGCGAGGAGGCGGAACGACTCACGCGCCTGATCGAGGACCTGCGCACCCTGGCGCACGCCGACGCTGGCGAGCTGATCCTGCACCGGTCGCCCGCCCAGCCCCTGGAGCTGCTGCGCCGCGCGGTCGCCTCGTACCAGGCCCAGGCGCAGGCCAAGCGAGTTCGCCTTCACCTAAGCCGACATGAGACCCTGCCGATGCTGGAGGTGGATGCCGACCGCATCGCCCAGGTCCTGGGAAACCTCCTCAGCAATGCGCTGCGCCACACGCCGGAGGGAGGAACGGTGGAGGTTGGCGCAGAGGCAGGGGAAGACTCCGTGCGACTCTGGGTCCAGGACAGCGGGCCGGGGATCCCCCCGGAGGAGCTGCCGCTGGTCTTCCAGCGCTTCTACCGCACCGACAAGTCACGCCGGCGCGAGGATGGCGGCTCGGGTCTGGGGCTGGCCATCGTCAAATCGCTGGTGGAGGCCCACGGGGGGCGCGTCTGGGCCGAGAGCGAAGTCGGGGCCGGAGCCAGGTTCGTGGTGGAGCTGCCTCGCGCTCCCTCGGTTCGTAGGCGCCAGGCCGAGACCGAGCCGGGTTAGACATCACGCCGGGGTTAGGTTGCAAGCCAGCGCGGCCAGCGCGTGGCCCCCCGACCTTCCCCGAATGCCCATAAGCGGCCATCGCGAACTGCGAAGAGCGGCCTGCCGCGGTCCCCGCCCAGCGCGGTATCATCCTGGGCACGGCGAACGAGGCGAGACCCTCACGGTGTCTGGTCGGTCGGAGGAGGCGGGCGTCTGCGCTCGTCCTGCTCGTGGGTTGGGTGTGGCTGGTCAGCGCCTGTGCTGCGGGCCCGGAGCAGGCGGTCATCTCGCTTTCCGACCTCCGGCCACTGCCTGCACCCGTGAGACAGGACGTCCTCCCCCTTCGAGTGGCCGTGGCAGCCGTCATCTCGCCGCAAGGCACAGCCGAGAGCTACCAGCCCCCTCTCGACTACGTCGGTGCCTCCCTCTGGGACGGCCGGTCGAACTCGTGCAGCGTCGGACCTATGCCGAGGTCAACGAACTGATCGGGCAGGGCGAGGTGGACCTGGCCTTCGTCTGCACGAATGCCTATGTCGTCGGGCATGAGGCGTTTGGCATGAGCCTGCTGGCGGCGCCACAGGTCGAGGGGGAGACGGTCTACTACTCGCTTCTGATCGTGCCCGCGGACAGCCCGGCTCAAGACATGGCTGACCTGCGCGGCAAGGTCTTCGCCTTCACCGATCCCATGTCCAACACCGGCAGGCTGTATCCCACGTACCTGGTCCTGCGGCTGGGAAGCACGCCGGAGGAGTTCTTCTCCCGGACCTTCTTCACCTACAGCCATGATGATGCCATTCGGGGGGGTGCCGGCGCGGCGCGAGGTCGCGAGCCGACAGCTGACGCCGTGGCGCGCGAGCCGGGGCTGGGAGAGGCGACGCGCGTGATCCATCGCTCTCCGCCGTTCGGGAATCCGCCGGTCGTGGTCGGGCCGTTGGTACGCCCTCAGACGGCGGCCGAACTGGCCGAGATGCTGCTGCACATGCATGAAGACCCTGCCGGTCGGGCGGCCCTGGCCGCCCTGGGAGTCGATCGCTTCGTTGAAATCGATGACGATGCCTACGACTCGGTGCGCGCCCTGCGGGCGGAGGTGGGGGGGCGGGACCGTGAAGGACGGACGATGGTTGCTGTGGTTTGACCGGTTCTGGGCTGTCGCCGGCGCGGTCAGCGTCCGCACCAAGATCATGGGTATCATCCTGAGCCTGGTCCTGGTCCTGGGGCTGGCGGTCACCCTGCAGGCTCGTCATGCGCTGCGCCAGACGATGCAGCACGAGCTGCAGGAGCAGTCGGTGTCCATCGCTCGCGACCTCGCTGCCCGGGCGACAGACCTCATCCTGATCAACGACCTGTACGCCTTGCATCAGCTTCTGGTGGAGACCCAGGCCAACAACACGGACGTGCGCTACGCGTTTGTGCTCAGCCCCGAGGGGGAGGTGCTGACGCATACCTTCGGCCACGGCTTCCCCGCGGGCCTTTCGCGGGCCAACTCGGTGGCGCCCGAGGAGCACCACCGCACCGTGTTGCTGATCACCGATGAAGGGACGATCTGGGACACCGCGGTGCCCGTTTTCGGTGGGCGGGCGGGCACGGCACGTGTCGGGCTGACCGAGGCCAGTGTGCGGCGCGCGGTCAACGTGGTTACCGGGCAGCTGCTGCTGACCACGGGCCTTGTATCCGCGGCGGGCATCGCCGGACCGCATTCCTCACCTGGGTTCTTACCCGCCCGATCCGTCGTCTGGCTCAGGCGGCCCAGGCGGTAGGGCGGGGAGAGTTCGGGCAGCGGATACCGCGCTGGGCAGGGGATGAGGTCGGCGACCTGGCGGAGGCCTTTAACGACATGGCGGCGGCGCTGGGCCGCGCCGCCGAGGCGCAGCAGGAGCGCGACCGCCTGCGCGCCGAATTCGTCAGCGGGGTGATCGGCGCCCAGGAGGAGGAGCGCAAACGCATCTCGCGCGAACTGCACGACAGCACAAGCCAGGCGCTTACCTCGCTCATGGTGGGTCTGCGCAGCCTGAGCCAGATCTGCCCTTCCGATGAGGTGCAGCGCCGCGTCGAGGAGCTGCGGATGGTGGCAAGCAGCACCCTCGAGGAAGTCCATAGTCTTGCACGCCAGCTTCGGCCCAGCGTGCTGGATGACCTGGGTCTGGCTGCGGCCCTGGAACGCTATGTGGCCGAGTGCCGAAGCCGCTACGGCCTGCGCATCGAGCTCGCCATCCGGGGCCTGGACGAGGAAAGGCTTCCGCCACCGGTGGAGACGGCGGTCTATCGCATCGTTCAAGAAGCGATTACCAACGTCGTGCGTCACTCGGGGGCGCGCAACGCCAGCGTGCTCCTTGACCGCCAGGGAACCACCTTGCTCGCCATCATCGAGGGCGACGGAAAAGGCCTGGACCTCGGGGCGGACCGCCCAGGCGGACGGCGGTTGGGGGTCTACGGCATGCGCGAGCGAGCCGAATTGCTCGGTGGCCGGCTGACAATCGAATCCGAACCCGGGAGAGGCACGAGCGTCTATGTCTCCATCCCCTTGCCGGCGGCGGAGGTGGCAGGTGCCTAAGACACGGATTCTGCTGGCTGACGACCACGCTGTGCTCAGGACCGGCCTCCGACTCCTGCTAGACAGCCAGCCCGACATGGAGGTTGTGGGCGAGGCAGCCGACGGCCGGCAAGCTCTCGATCTTGCCGAACAGCTGAAACCGGATCTTGTTCTTCTTGACCTCGGGATGCCTGGACTTGGGGGGCTGCAAGCACTGCCTCTGCTGCGCAAAGCCGCTCCCGAGAGTCGGCTGCTCGTCCTCACCATGCACGACGACGAGTCCTACCTGCGCCAGGCGCTGCGTCGCGGCGCCGCCGGGTATGTGTTGAAGAAGGCGGCCGATAGCGATCTGCTCTCTGCCATCCGGGCTGTCATGCGAGGCGACATCTACGTCCACCCATCGATGACCCGCGCCTTGCTGGAAGACATGCTGCCACGGGAACCGGCCTCTGCCCGCGCCGACGCCTGGCAGAGTCTGAGCGAGCGCGAGCAAGAGGTGCTCCGGCTGGTGGCTCTGGGACACACCTCGGCCGAGATCGCCGAGCGACTCTCGCTCAGCCCCAAGACGGTGGAGACGTACCGCGCCCGGGGCATGGAGAAGCTGGGCCTGCGCTCACGGGCGGCCCTGGTCACCTTCGTGCTGGAGCGGGGCCTGATCGGCAACGACTCCTCACCTTCCTGACCACCCGGCCTCTCGGGTTGCAGGGTTTTCCCCCACGAGATCAATCCGGATTCTCCCCACCGGCTGGAGGTGTTCCTGGGGACTCCTCCCCATCGTCCCAGGCGGGCGAAAGGGGTATGTTGGACGAGCACGTGGTCAACGTTTCCGTTGGTCCAGGGAGGCCCTCCATGCCCGAAGTGCTTGAGCAAGTGGACGTTCTGATGCGCATGCACGAGGATCTGCTGCGAGCGTTGGAGAAGCCGGTCGAGCAGAGGCGCTGGGTGATGGTGATCGATCTGGGCAAGTGCGTTGGCTGCCACGCCTGCACGATCGCCTGCGTCGCGGAAAACAAGCTTCCGCCGGGGGTAGTCTATCGCCCGGTGCTCGAGCAGGAAATCGGCACTTACCCCAACGTCTCGCGGCGCTTTCTCCCTCGACCGTGCATGCAGTGCGATCAGCCGCCGTGCGTTCCGGTCTGCCCGGTGCATGCGACCTACAAGGACGAGAACGGCGTGGTGGTGGTGGACTACGATCAATGCATCGGCTGCCGCTACTGCATCACCGCCTGTCCCTACGCCGCCCGCACCTTCGACTTCGGTCAGACCTACACCGAGGGGACGCCGACAGCCGATGGCCTGATCCTGGGAGAGGAGGCGGCCGACGACTATGAACGCGCCGCCAGCTTCGAGTACTCGGTGAGTCGGCCGCGGGCGGGGCGTGAAACCTCGCCCATCGGCAACGTGCGCAAGTGCCACTTCTGTCTGCATCGGTTGGCTCAGGGCATGCTGCCAGCCTGCAGCACGACCTGCATCGGACGGGCCACCTACTTCGGCGATGCCAACGACCCCGACAGCCTGGTGGCAGAGCTGCTCGGAAGCCCGAATGTCATGCGCCTGAAGGAAGACCTGGGCACCGAACCGCGCGTGTACTACCTGACGTAGGAGGCAGGGAATGTTGAAGCGAGTCTTCTACGCGCTGGGCGCGCTCGGGCTGGCGGTGGGGGCGTGGGGGCTGTATGACCGCCTGGCCTTTGGACATCAGAATGCGAACTACGGATCGTACGTCGTCTGGGGGCTGTGGGTGGCGATGTACCTGTTCTTCGCCGGCATCGCCGCCGGCGGGTTCATGGTCGCGTCTCTGGACCTGCTCTTCGGCCTCCCGGTGTTCAAGGGAACGGGGAAGGTTGCCCTGTGGGGGTCGCTCGTCAGTCTGGCGGCCGGCCTGCTCTCCATCTGGCTGGACCTGGGTCACATGGAGCGCATATGGAAGGTGTATCTGGAGGGCAACCCGGGCTCGGTCATGTTCCAGATGGTCTGGGGATACACCCTATTCGGCTTGCTCCTTGTGGCTTGCCTCGTGTTGGCCCTGCGTTCGCCATCCAGCCGCTGGCTCAAGGTGCTGATGGCCCTCGGCCTTCCCCTGTCGCTGTTTATCTCCGGTGCTGTGGGTGCGCTCCTGGGCGTCCAGGCGGCGCGGCCGTTCTGGCACGTGGGTCTGTTCCCTGTGCAGTTCCCTGTGTTCTCGTTGGCCTCGGGGATGGCGATGACGCTGGCGGCCCTCGGCCTGTTCGGGCGTGCCGACGACCCTGGGCGGCCGCAGCAGCTTTGGGTGCTTGCCCTGGCTACGGTCGGCCTGCAGTTCGTCAAGCTGTACTTCCTGTGGGCAGACTTCTCGCAGAGCATGTACGGCAATGTGCCGATGAATGTGGCTGCGGTGGAAGAGGTCCTGTTCGGCCCGTACTGGTGGGCGTTCTGGGTCCTGCAGTTGGGGTTGGGCTCTCTGGTGCCGATCGTGGTCCTAGTTCAGCCGCGCCTGGCCCGCCACAACGGTTGGGCGGGGTGGATGGGCGTCCTGACGCTGGTGGGTTTTGCTGTGGCGCGGGCCAATATCGTCTTCCCGGCACTCACCGTGCCGGAGTTGGAGGCGCTCACCACGGCCTTCGTCGACCGACACCTGCACTTCTCCTACTTCCCCAGCCTGATGGAGTGGGCGGTGACGGCGGGCACAGTTGGCCTGGCGACGCTGGGCTTCCTCATCGGCAGTGACCGCCTCTCGCTTTTCTCCCCCTCGCATGCGGAGGCGTAGCATGAGGCGCACGAACAGCCAATCCCAGCAGCCCCAACCGGAAGCAGGCGTCCTTTCGCGGCGCGAGTTCCTCAAGGTCTCGGCCGGCCTAGGGGGAGCGGCTGCTTTTCTGGGAACGCTGCCTGCAGCCAAGGAAGCCCTGGCGAATGGCGGCGAGACCGGGCCCTACGTGCAGGCTCTGCCGGAGAGTCAGATTCACACCGTCTGCCTCCAGTGCAACACGGTGTGCGGCATCAAAGTCAAACTCCAGGATGGAGTGGCCGTCAAGATCGACGGCAACCCGTACAACCCCTGGACGCTCAGCCCGCATCTGAGCTATGAGACTCCTGTGAGCGAGACCGCCACGATCGAAGGCGGCATCTGTCCGAAGGGCCAGGCCGGCCTGCAGACGGCGTACGACCCCTACCGCATCGTGCGCGTGCTCAAGCGCGCCCCGGGCTCCCGCCGCGGCGCCAACCAGTGGGTGACGGTCGCGTTCGATCAGGCTCTGGACGAGATCGTCAACGGCGGCAACCTGTTCGGCGAAGGACACGTGCCGGGACTGCGCGAATCCTTCGCCCTGACCGATCCCGACGTGGCAAAACAGATGGCGCAGGCGGTGAAGGCCATCGTCGCCGAGAAGGACCTCGAGAGCAAGCGGGAGCGGGTGCTGCAGTTCCAGCGCACCTTCGCCGATCACCTCGACGCGCTCATCGATCCCGACCATCCGGACTTCGGCCCCAAGAACAATCAGGTGGTCTTCAACTGGGGACGGTTGAAGGGTGGGCGCTCGGATTTCATCAACCGCTTCATGCGCGATGGCTTCGGCAGCACCAACACCCATGGCCACACGACCGTCTGCCAGGGCTCCCTGTACTTCGCCGGCAAGGCGATGTCGGAAAAGTACGTTGATGGGAAGTGGACGGGGGGTGACAAGTTCTACTGGCAGGGGGACGTGCGCAACAGCGAGTTCGTCATCTTCGTCGGCGCTTCGCCCTTCGAGGGCAACTACGGGCCTCCGTGGCGTTCGCCGGGGATTACCACCGGTGCGGTCGACCGCGGCCTGAAGTACGTGGTCGTCGACCCTCGGCTGTCGAAGACGGCGGCCAAGGCCTGGAAGTGGCTGCCCATTCGGCCCGGGACCGAAGGAGCGATGGCGATGGCCCTCATCGGCTGGGTGATCGACCACGAGCGCTACGAGGCGCGCTACCTGTCTGCCGTCAACAAAGCGGCCGCGGCGCTGGCGGCAAACCCGACCTGGACGGAGGCTGCCTGGTTGGTCAAGCTCGACGACGTCGGCCGCCCGACGACCTTCCTGCGCGCCAGCGAGATCGGCCTGCGCGAGAAGGAGGTCCGACCCCTTTCCACCGACCCCGAAAAGTCGTACGAGTTCGACTACTTCGTCACCCTGGTCGATGGCCAGCCGGTGGCCTTCGACCCCTACGCAGAAGACGCGCAGCAGGCCGTATACGGCGACCTGTTCGTCGATGGTGTCGGGCTGAATGGGCTGCGGGTGAAGTCCGCCCTGCAGGTGATTGCCGATGCAGCCCACGAGCATAGCCTGGAGGAGTGGGCTCAGATCTGCGGCGTGCGCGCGCGAGAGCTGGAGGAGATCGCCTACGAGTTCACCAGCCATGGCCGGCGCGCCTGTGCGGACATCCACCGCGGGGTCAGCCAGCACACCAACGGCTTCTACAACGTGCTCGCCTGGTTCACGTTGAACGCTCTGATCGGGAACTACGACTTCGCCGGAGGCATGATCAAGGCGACAGCCTACGATGCGGCGGGTGGAAAGGCGGGACAGCCGTTCCCGCTGTCACGTCTCGCGCCCCGGAAGCTCGAGCCGTTCGGGCTATCGATCATCCGTCTTGATGCCAAGTACCAGGAGTCGACGATCTACGCCAGCCTGCCGGAAGAACAACGCTACCCGGCGCGGCGCCCCTGGTATCCGCTCTCGAGCGACATCTACCAGGAAGTCATCCCCTCCATCGGCGACGCCTACCCCTATCCGGTCAAGGCCCTCTTCCTGTACATGGGATCGCCGGTCTACGCGCTTCCGGCGGGTCACAAACTGATCGAAATCCTGTCCGACCCGCAGCGGCTGCCGCTATTCGTGGCGTTCGACATCACCATCGGCGAGACGTCGATGTACGCCGACTACATTTTCCCCGACACCGGCTACCTGGAGCGCTGGGAGTTCAACGGCTCCCATCCCTCCATCCCGTTCAAGGTGCAGGGAATCCGGCAGCCGGCGATCGCCCCGCTCACTCCAGAGGTGACGGTCTTCGGCCAGGAGATGCCGCTCTCGCTCGAGGCGGTGCTGCTGGGTCTGGCGGAGCGCCTCGCGCTGCCCAACTTCGGACCGGGCGGCATGGGGCAGGCGGGCGACCTGACACATCCGGATCACCTCTACCTGAAGATGGTGGCCAACGTTGCCTTTGGCGATAAAGAGGATGGATCGGATGCCGTCCCGAACGCGGACGAAGAGGAGCAGCGCATCTTCGTCGAAGCGCGGCGGAATCTGCCCGCCTCGGTGTTCGACCTGGAGCGCTGGCGCGGGGTGGTGCGAGAGGAGCTCTGGGCTAAGGTGGTCTATGTTCTCAACCGCGGCGGGGGTTTCCAGGACTACGCGGCCGGCTACCGGGGAGACCAGGTGGCAAACCGCTATGGCCGGTTGATCAACCTTTACCAGGAGAAGACCTACAGCGTGAAGAGCTCGGCCAGCGGCGAACACCTGCTCGGCTACGCCCACTACCAGCCAGGGCCTCAGGATGTGCTCGGTCGCCTCATCGACGATGGCTCCGAATACGACCTGCGCCTGATCACGCACCGGGAGATCATGCAAACGAAGAGCCGCACGATCGGGAACTACTGGCTGCTGGCCCTCTTGCCTGAGAACGCCATCCTGATGAACGCCGCCGACGCCGAGGCGCGCGGCCTGAAAGATGGAGAGCGGGTGAGGGTCATTTCGGCCTCCAATCCGGAGGGGGTGTGGGACCTGGGCGGGGGCCGGCGCCTGCCGATGGTGGGCAGGCTGAAGGTTCTCCAGGGCATTCGACCCGGCGTGGTTTCGTTCGCCCTTGGCTTCGGGCACTTCGCCTACGGGAGCACGGACTTCGACATCGACGGGGTGCGCATCCCGGCGGACTTGCGGCGCACGAGGGGCATCCATGCCAACGCGGCGATGCGGGTCGATCCCTTTCTGGGCAACACTCCGCTCGTCGACCCCGTGGGCGGCAGCGCTGTCTTCTATGACACGCAGGTGAAGGTAGTGAAAGCATGAGATCACTTGCTGAGCTGCTGGAGGCGACCGCTGCGCTGCACCATCACCTGTGCCCACGGCAGGTCCTCGGGGTGCGCATCGGGCTGCTCGGAGGCGAGGTCCTGGGGCTGGACCTGTCCCGCCGCGACAAGCGCCTGCTGGCCATCGTGGAGACCGCTGGTTGTGCCGTAGACGGCATCGCGGTGGCTACGGGATGCTCGGTGGGTCGGCGCACGCTGCGCATCGAAGACTATGGCAAGGTGGCGGCAACGTTTGTCGATGGCGAGACGGAGCGCGCCGTACGCATCGTGCCGCGCCAGGGCTGCCGCCAAGCAGCCCTGGCGTATGCCCCCGCTGCAGGGAACCACTGGAAGGCTCAGCTCCTCGGCTATCAGCGGATGCCGGCGCAGGAGCTGCTCACCGTCCAGTCCGTTCGGCTGCGGCAGCCCCTCGAGGCGATCGTGAGCAGGCCCGGCACGAGGGTGACCTGCCAGACCTGTGGCGAGGAGGTCATCAACGACCGGCAGGTGGTCCATGAGGGTTCGGTGCTCTGCCGTGCCTGTCTGAGAGGCGCCTACTATTCCGTCGTTGGCGAGGGCGTGCTGGAAGGGGTCGGGAGCTGAGACGGGGCGCGGGCTAGATGGCGCGCTGCAGGCGCGCGTGCAGGTAGGTACCCAGCGCGATGCTGAGGTAGGAGGCCAGGTAGAGCCAGTCGGTGATCAGGGTCGGCGCGTTGGGGCCCTGCGCGGCCGCGACCTGATACAGGCCCAGGCGGACGGCGTAGGCGAAGATCAGGTCGGAGACCGTGACGCACAGGAGGCCGACCGCGATCAGCCGCCAGGGGGAGAACAGCGCTCCGCCAGCGAGACCCGACACGATGAGGATGGCCCAATAGGCCAGCAGCAAGTCCCCAACCGGATACAGGGCGTTGACGGCGCGCGCCAGCCAGCCCCCTTCGCCAGGGGCGACGAGATCGGGGACGACCAGTGTCAGCGCTACCAACCCCAGAGCCAGCACGATGGCAGACAGCAGCAGGGCATGCCACAGGGTGCGCGGCGGAATGCGGTAGGAGCGATAGCGCAGGTACAGGCCGAGAGTGAGGGGGAGATAGGCCGCGATCCAGGCCGCGTCGGCGACGGAGGGCTCGGGCAGCGAGTCCCCCAGGAGCAGCTGATCTGCCGCCCACACACTTTCTCCTGCGCTCCACAGCAGCATGCCCAGCGTAAACGCGGCCCAGATCTTGCGCGAGACCTCGCGGCGCCCGAAGGACCGCCACAGTGCGGCGGACAGGGCTGTGGCAATCAGGGCCGTGAGGACGACAGCCAGATCGTAGAGCCACAGGACGAGGCGCGGCCCCAGGCACCGAGAGACCGGAGGCAGGAGCAGGAGCAGCGAGGCGACCAGGGCGAACGCGATGACCGCTGTCGCCCAGTGTTTCTGGAGGGTGTCGCGAAGCCCGGCCGTGCTCTCCCCCGTGGGCATTCTCACCTCTCGCTACGGCTCGAGGAGGCTGTCGATGTCGAGGTGCGCCACGAGCGGCAACAACCCAGGTGTGACGTGCTCGTCGATCAGGCTGAGCTCCTGGCTGACGGCGCGGCGCCCGACGGCATCGACCGAATAGGCGAAGGCCGCTCGCAGCAGGGCGCGGTAGTGACTGATGTTTGTATGGCCGCTGAAGAAGTCGAGATACCCCTGCTGCATGCGCGCCGGAGTATGGAGCCGCTCCGCGGTCTCGTTGATCACGCCTTCCAGCACAGCGCGCATCCGGGGCCCACCCATTCGAGCGAGCAGAATCTGCAAGATCTCCACCTGCACGCTGACGTACACCTGCAGGAAGGTCATGCCGCGCTCGGCCTGTGCCTCGCTGAGCGATTGCTGGAAATACGAAGCCAGGGCATCGGGGTGGCGCAGGGGGGTGGCGCGGGGTCGGCGCGGGGCGGGTTGGGCTAGGAGGACATCCGCGCCGATGAAGCGTCTGGACTCGTCGTAGGTGGCGACGCCGTCCATCGTCAGGGGGAGACGCGCGCCGCCGCCAAGAGGGAGGGTCAGCGGCACATCGGCCAGGAAGCCCTCGCGGGCGATGGTCTGCATCCAGCCGGAGACCTGCTCCGGGTCGGCGTCGAGGAGCGTGTGCAGGTCCTGTCCGGGGGAATGCGGCCAGGTCTGCGCTCAGCCAGGCGGAAGAAACGTCGGTCGGCGAAGACGACACCGCCGCCAGAATTGGTGAAGAGAATCGCCAGGGGAGCAAGCGGTTGGGTCGGCGGGCTCTCCACAGGTCACCGTTGGGCTGCGGGCGTTGATCGTGGTCCCCTGTCAAGGCCGCGCGAGCGCTGCTGCTCAACCAAACATGTTACCACGTTCCGCACGCGGCAGCGCGCTCGAAGCGGCGGGACCTTGGTACCAGCCGCGGCCGATACCGTGGCGCTTTGACGTCACGGTGCAAGACAAAGCCCCGGCACCGAGCCGGGGCCCGTCTGCCAGGCTCCTCGGCCGAGGGAGGCAATCGGTGCCGGAGGCTCGGGTGGACCTCTGCGATGAGGTGAAGCGAACGGCGCGGTCAAATGCTGTCCGGCGTGGATGCCAACAGCGAGGGGTATTGCACTGTGGCTGGCAGGAGCTTTCAGGCATCTCCCCGGCATGCGGCCAGGGATCCGTTTCTGGTCTGCGGACTCATTGACAGGCTGCTGAAAAGCGCCGCGTCATGGTCGAAAGCGCGTTATCAGCAAGCTCTTAGTGAGCGACCCCGGAGCCCGCCGCACCCCGGGGTCAGCCTGCGCTCGGTGAAACCTGCAACATCTCATAATGGACCCTGACGTGAACCCGCAGACGGGTCACCCTCCAGGCCGTCTGGGCCCCGCTGAGCGCATGCTGGCGGCACGTGGCCAGGGAGAGTGGGAAGGCGGGGGCCTGACGTCTCTCCATCGGCTCGCAGCACATGCCTCGGGTACGTGCCCAGTACCCGCAGCATCGGTGCCAGGGCCTCAAGTTCGCCGAGGGCATGTCTCACTTCGGGCTGTGAGGGCGTTCCGGCGAAGTCCAGGTAGAACAAGTACTCCCATGGCTTTCCGACAAGCGGACGGGATTCGATCTTGGTGAGGTCAATGCTGCGCCGCGCGAACACGCCCAGGGCTTCGTAGAGGGCTCCTGGCCGATTGTGCAGGGTGAAGACAATCGAGGTCTTGGCGTCGCCCTGAGGGGCCTGGCAGTGCCGAGCCAGCGCAAGGAAGCGGGTGTAGTTTGCGGGGTTGTCCTCAATGCCCTCCGCAAGGACGGCCATGTTGTACAGCTCGGCGGACCACTTGGAGGCAATGGCGGCTGCGTCCCGCCGTCCATCGTCGCGCAGCAATCGCGCACTGCCAGCCGTGTCATGGCAAGGGACTTCTCTCACTCCGCTGAGCCTGGCGAGGTACCTCGCACACTGGGCGAGCGCCTGGGGATGGGAGTAGATCCAGCGGACATCCGTCAGGCTCACGCCGGGCAGGGCCAGCAGGCAGTGCTGGATGCGCAGGTGGATTTCCCCGGCGAGGTGAAGTTGACGGCGCAGGATGAGGTCGTAGTTTCCGTGAATACTGCCAGTCAGTGAGTTCTCGATGGGCACGATACCCGCGCCCGCGACACCGGCCTCCACCATGTCGAAGACCTTCTCAAAGGTCTCACAGGGGAGCGTCTTGCATTCACTCCCCCAGAGGGCCAAGGCGGCGACCTCACTGTAGGCGCCTCTTTCACCCTGAAAGGCGATCGTGATCACAGTCCACCTTGGCGCCTGCCTGCGCTGGCTGCCCCAGTGCCACGTAGTCGAGCCACTCATTCGAGCGGGAGCCGTCGCCGCGAACCGTCTTGAAGAAGGCTTTCTGCAAAGCCCGGGTCACCGGCCCCATGCGGCCGTTTCCGATGGTGCGGTAATCGATCTCGCTCACGGCGACGCATTCCGCCGCCGTGCCGCTGACGAAGACTTCATCCGCCAGGTACAGCTGATCCCGGGAGATGGGCTCCTCGACAACGGGGTAGCCCAGGTCGCGGGCGAGGGTGATCAAGGTGTCGCGCGTAATACCCTCAAGGATGGCGGCTCGCGGCGGTGTGAAGATCGTGTTGTCGCGCACCAGAAAGATGTTTTCCCCCGTGCACTCGGCCACATACCCTTCAGGATCGAGCATGATGGCTTCGTTGAACCCCGCTCGTTCGGCAAAGGTCTTGGCAAGAACCGAGTTCACATAGTTGCCCGAGATCTTGGCTTTGGTCATATGCGCGTTCGGATGAAGCCGGGTGAAAGAGGAGACGATCATTTTCACGCCCATTTCCAGCGCTTCCTCGCCGAGGTATGTCCCCCATTTCCATACGGCGATGCCCAGGGATGGCCTGGTGTTGTCCAGGTTGAGGTCGAAGGAACCGTCGGCGCTATACAGCAGTGGCCGGATGTAGCACTCGCGGAAGCCATTGGCGCGAATGGTTGCGTGCACAGCCTGGCGCAGCTGCTCCTGCGTGTAGGCCAGTGAGGGGAAGCCGAAGATCAAGGCCGAATCGAGGAAGCGCTCCAGGTGCTCCCGCAGGCGGAAGACCGCCGGGCCTTGCGGCGTCTCGTAACACCGGATCCCTTCGAAGACCGCCATCCCATAGTGCAATGCCGGTGTCAGGAAGTGAATGGTGGCACGCTCGTACGGGACCAACTCGCCGTCCATCCAGATGTAGTCTGACGCTGGTGGCATTGCGCCTCCTTCTTGTATCAAGGTGCGATATCTTCAACCCTGGATGAAGTTCCGCACGACCTCCCCCATGGCGCTGGTGGAGAGGTTGCCCCTCAGGTCTGCTGTGCGTGCACCGGAGGCGATCGCCGCCGCAACAGCGGCTTCGACTGCGCGCGCCGCTTCCTCCAGCTGCAGGGAATAGCGCAGCAGCATCGCTGCGCTGAGGATGGCTCCCAGCGGATTGGCCACGCCCTTGCCTGCAAGATCTGGAGCGGAGCCGTGTACTGGTTCGAACAGCCCGGGTCGATCGTCCCCCAACGAGGCGCTGGGCAGCATGCCCAGGGAGCCGGCCAACACGGCGGCCTCATCGCTCAGGATATCGCCGAACATGTTTTCCGTCACCAGGACGTCGTGGCTGGCGGCATCGGTGATCAGCCGCATCGCGGCGGAGTCCACCAGTTGATGTTCGAGCGCCACGTCTGGAAACTCCACGGCCACTTCCGAGGCGACTTGACGCCACAGGCGAGAGGACTCCAGCACGTTGGCTTTGTCGACGGAGACGACCTTCTTCTTCCTCGACCGGGCCAGGGTGAAGGCCAGGCGGACGACACGCGCGATCTCCGTCTCCGTGTACTCCAGAGTATCGACTGCATGCCGCTGGCCGTTGAGTCGCCTGCTCCAACGCGGCTGCCCGAAGTACAGGCCGCCGGTCAGCTCGCGCACGATCAGAACATCCACATCCTGAAGCCTTTCGGGCCGCAGGGGAGAGACGGCCTCGAGCTGGGGATACGGTCTGATGGGCCGCAAATTGGCGAAGACACCCAGGGCGCGCCGCAATTCCAGGAGCCCCTGTTCAGGACGCACCGGCGCCAGAGGGTCATCCCACTTTGGGCCTCCCACAGCGCCCAGCATGACGGCTTCGGCCTGACGGCAGGCCTGAAGCGTCTCGCCTGGCAGTGGCATTCCTGTCTCGTCGATGGCGACGCCGCCGATGAGGTGCTCCTCAAATGCCGCGCGATGCCCGAATCGAGCCATGACCGACTCGAGCACCTTGCGGGCCTCCGCCAGGACTTCCGGCCCGATGCCGTCGCCGGGAAGCAGGACGATGGTGGCTTCCGCGTCGCTCTTATGCTGGTCCTTCATGGCGCTGTGTGTCCTTCTCCAAGGAGCCATGAAATCTCGGCGCATTCCTGCGCCCCTTGCGTTGTCTTTCCTGATCCTGCCCGGCGGAAGCAACTGCTTGGCTCATGGGTCCTCATGTTGTTGTCGTCAACCCGTATTCCACGCTGTCGGCCAGGGCAAGCCATGAGGCCTCAATGATGTTGGTGGATGCGCCGACTGTGCTCCAGGAGCGCTGGCCGTTGCAGGTGTCGATCAAGACGCGCGTCGTCGCCCGGGTTCCGTTTGACCCGTCGAGGATGCGGACTTTGTAGTCGATCAGTTGAAAAGCGTTCAAGGCTGGAAAGACCGGCGTGAGTGCCTTGCGCAGCGCTGCATCCAGAGCGTTGACCGGCCCATTGCCTTCTGCCGTGGCCTGCAGCACCGTATCGTTCACTCGCACCTTGATCGTTGCTTCGGCGAAGGAGTTTCGTCCCTGGCGGTGTTCGACCACGACGGCATAGTCCACCAACTGAAAGGGAGGCAGATACTCGGCGGACCGACGTCGCATGAGCAATGCCAGGGAGGCCTCGGCTGCCTCGAAGCAGAAGCCTCGCGCCTCAAGGGCCTTGATCTGGCTCAAGACTCCAGCCGCATGCTCTGCGGACCGAATCTCGATGCCCATCTCCTCGGCCTTGTTCAGCACGGTCCCCGTGCCGGCGAGCTCGCTCACAACCATGCGCGTGCGGTTGCCAACGAGCGAGGGGTCGATGTGTTGGTAGGAGCGGGGCTCGCGGCGCATGGCAGCGCCGTGGATGCCACCCTTGTGGGCAAAGGCGCTGCGCCCAACATAGGCCGAGTGCTCATCAAAGGCCAGATTGGCAACCTCCGCCACGAAGTGGGCTGCGTCGTAGAGGGACGACAGCGAGCCCTCGGGAAGGCAGCGCAGCCCCAACTTCAATTGCAGGCCGGGGATCACGGCGCATAGGTTTGCGTTTCCACATCGCTCGCCGTATCCATTGATGGTGCCCTGCACATGGACGGCACCGGCGCGCACGGCGGCCAGCGTGTTGGCGACGGCGCATTCCGCGTCATTGTGAGCGTGGATGCCTACCGGATGATTGAGCTCACGCAAGACGGCGCGCACGGTCTCATAGACTTCCCAGGGCATCGTGCCGCCATTGGTGTCGCAGAGCACGATCGTTTCGGCTCCCCCCTGGATGGCGGCCCTCAGGCACTCCAGGGCATACTCCGGCTCGTCCTTGTAGCCGTCGAAGAAGTGCTCAGCGTCGTAGATGACGCGCCGGTGGTGGGAGCGGAGAAAGGCCACGCTCTGACGGATCATGCGCAGGTTTTCGGCCAGGGAGGTGTGCAGCACGGAGGTGACATGGAGTGTCGAGGTCTTGCCCACCACGGTGCAGATGCGGGTGTTCGCTTCCAGGAGCGATCGGAGGTTGGAATCGGTTTCCACGCTCAGGTTGGCTCGTCGCGTGGCGCCGAAGGCGGCGACCTGCGCGCACTGCCATGGGAGGTTTTGAGCACGTTGGAAGAACTCCGCATCCTTAGGGTTGGATCCGGGCCATCCGCCTTCGATGATGCTGACGCCGAGCTCATCGAGGCGACGGGCGATGCGCAGCTTATCCCCCACGGAAAGCGAGAGGCCCTCGCGCTGGGTTCCATCGCGCAGCGTGGTGTCGTAGATCTCCACCTGGCCCAAATGGGTCGGTTCAGTCATGGGCGTGTGCCGCCTCGTAGGCCGAGATCCGATCGTCAAGGGAGAGCAGGTAGTCCATCGGGTCCATGCCCGCCAGCAGGCAGTGTTTGGCAAAGGCATCGATGGGGAAGTGGACGATGCTTCCGTCCGGCATGGTCACAGTCTGGTGTGTGAGGTCGACCGTGATGTGTGCGCGCCCGGCGGCTCGAACGGTGGCGAGCAGATGCGCGTGGGCCTGCCTCTCAAACTGCACAGGCAGCAGCCCGTTCTGAAGCGCGTTGGCGTGGAAGATGTCCCCGAAGGACCTGGCGATCACAGCGCGAACCCCCCAATCGCGCAGTGCCCAGACGGCGTGTTCCCGCGAGGAACCACACCCGAAGTTGCTTCCGGCGAGCAAGATGGTCGCGCCCTGAGCCTCGGGTTGGTTGAGGGGGAAGTCGGGGTCAGGGGAGCCATCGGGCAGAAGGCGCCAGTCGGCGAAGAGGCACTCGCCCAGGCCGCCTTTTCCAGTGACCTTGAGAAAGCGGCCGGGGATGATCTGGTCGGTGTTGATGTCGTCGATCGGCAAGGCGACGACCTGCGAAGTCAAGGTGGTGAAGCGCTCCACGGTTCTCTCTCTCAGGTCCCAACCTCTGTCCCAATCGGCGCCGCAGTCGCGGCGTTCGACCGCGTGGTGTCATCCGCTCCTATAGAAGCGTGCGCACGTCGCTGATGCAGCCCCTGACGGCGGCCGCGGCCGCCGTCAGGGGAGAACCCAGAAAAGTCCTTCCGCCTCGGCCCTGGCGGCCTTCGAAGTTGCGGTTGCTGGTGCTAAGCGCATACTGGCCGGGTTGGAGTTGGTCGCCGTTCATGGCGATGCACATCGAGCAGCCCGGTTCCCGCCATTCGGCACCGGCCTCCAGGAAGACGCGGTGGAGGCCCTCTGATTCGGCTGCGCGTTTGACAGCACGTGAGCCCGGAACGACCAGCACTCTCACATCTGGTGCCACCCTCCGCCGCCTCATCAGCGAAGCGGCCAGACGCAGGTCTGACAACCGCCCGTTGGTGCACGAACCGATGAAGACGACGTCGATCTTGTGGCCCAACAGGGCTCTGCCCGGTTCCAGGCTCATGTAACGCAGCGCTTTCGTCAGGCTGTCTCGCTGAACCGGATCGGTCACCTCGTCGGGGCTCGGGATTGGGTCGGTGATGCTGCCTGCCATGGCGGGGTTGGTGCCGTAGGTGATCATCGGTCCGACGGAGGAAACGTCAAAGGTGACCGAGCGATCGTAGGAGGCACCCTCGTCTGTGGGAAGACGCTGCCAACGGGCCAGGGCTGCCTCCCAGGCTTCGCCCTTGGGCACGAACTCCCTGCCGGCCAGATATTGAAAGGTGACCTCATCGGGTGCGATCAACCCGGCCCGCGCCCCCGCCTCAATCGACATATTGCAGATCGTCATGCGCGCCTCGACGTCCAGGCTGCGGATGACGTCCCCGGTGTACTCGATGACGGAGCCCGTCCCGCCGCCGGTGCCGATCTTGGAGATTACAAAGAGGATGAGGTCCTTGGCGGTGACCCCAGGGGCGAGGGATCCTTCGATGCGGATCTCAAGGGACTTCGGCTTGTGCTGAAGAAGGCACTGGGTGGCCAGGGCATGCCCAACTTCACTCGTGCCGATGCCAAAGGCCAGAGCTCCCAACGCGCCGTGAGTGGACGTGTGGCTGTCGCCGCATGCGACGGTCATTCCGGGGTGAATCCATCCCTGTTCCGGGGCGATCACGTGCACGATGCCTTGTGCCGGATGATGCGCGGGGTAGAGGCGGATGCCAAAATCGTCACAGTTGCGTTCCAGTTGACGGAGTTGGCGGCCCGCGGCCTCCTCGATGGAGGCCAGCCCTCCCGGCTGCGTGGGCACGAGGTGGTCCATTGTGGCCACGGCCCTGTCCGGCCGGCGCACCCGCAGCCCCCGGGCGCGCAGTTCGGCGAAGGCCTGGGGAGAGGTCACCTCATGGAGCAGGTGAAGGTCGAGGTACAGGACAGCCGGGAAGCCCGGTTCATGGGCAACCACGTGGTCGTCCCAGATCTTCTCAAACAGCGTTCTGGGGTTGGATGCCACTGCTCATCCCGTCTGCGCCGCAATGGGAGGGGCGCGGTCTGGTCGGACGGTCTCCGGCCGGCGCTCGAGCGTCAGCATCTTGTTGAGGGCAGCCAGATAGGCCTTGGCGCTGGCCACGACGATGTCCGTGTCGGCGCCATAGCCGCTGTAGGTTCTGGACAGGTCCTCCTCTCGCTGTGCGTGCTTGGAGGCAGTGCTGTCCGAAGGCTGGATGCGCACGGTTACTTCTCCCTGGGCATCGATCCCTTCGGTCACAGCGCGGATGGAGAACTCCGTCAGCCTGTTGGGAGCGGACACAATCCGATCGATCGCCTTGTAGGTGGCGTCCACGGGCCCTGTCCCGATGCTGGCGGATACATGTCTCTGTCCGTCCGGACCGACCAGACGGACGGTGGCAGTGGGCAGGCCCATCGTGCCACATGTCACCTGCAATCCGTCCAACGCGAAGACTGCGTGAGGCTGGTAGAGTTCGTCGGTGACCAGCGCCTCCAGATCGGCGTCGGTCACTTCTTTCTTCTTGTCGGCCAGAGCCTTGAAGCGGGCAAATGCCCGGTCGAGTTCGCTATCGCTGAGCTTGAACCCCAGGTCTAACAGGCGGGCGGAGAAGGCGTGCCGGCCAGAGTGCTTGCCGAGCACCAGGCGGCTCTGAGTCAACCCGACCATTTCAGGACGCATGATCTCGTAGGTTGCCTGATGCTTGAGCACACCGTCTTGATGGATACCCGCTTCGTGTGCAAAGGCATTGGCTCCGACGACTGGCTTGTTGGGAGGCACCACGATGCCGGTGTAGTGGCTGACCAGCCTGCTGACGCGGGTGATCTGCGTCGTGTCGATCCCGGTCTCCAGGCCGAACAGAGGGCGGCGCGTGTGCAGCGCCATGACGACTTCTTCCAGGGAGGCGTTGCCGGCCCGCTCGCCGATGCCGTTCACGGTGACTTCGACCTGTCGGGCGCCGGCGCCGATCCCGGCCAGGGAGTTTGCGGTGGCCAGGCCCAGGTCGTCGTGGCAATGGACAGAGAGGACGATGTCTTCGGAGGAAGGCAGGCGCTGGATGATGGTGGCGATCAGGGTGCCAAATTCACTGGGTGTGCTGTACCCCACGGTGTCGGGGATGTTGAGGGTGCTGGCACCGGCTCGCACGACCTCCGCGAGCAACATGCAAAGGAAATCCGGATCGCTGCGCGCGGCGTCCTCGGGGCTGAACTCGACGTCACGGCAAAGCCGCCTGGCATAGCGCACCATCTCGACGGCGCGCTTCAGCACCTCCTCCGGAGTCAAGCGCAGCTTGTGCTTCATGTGAATTTCCGAGGTGGCGAGGAAGGTGTGAATGCGCGGGTGGAGGGCGTAGCGGACAGCCTCCCATGCCATATCGATGTCCGCCGGTGTAGCCCGCGCCAGCCCACAGATGACGGGTGGGGATCCGCGGGGGCCGGGGAGATTGCCGATCTCCTGAGCGATTCGGCGCACGGCCTCAAGGTCGTCGGGGGAGGCGGCCGGGAAACCGGCTTCGATCACATCGACGCCCAGTTGGGCCAGGGCGCGCGCGATTTCCAGCTTCTCGGCTGAACTCAGGGTGGCGCCGGGGGATTGCTCTCCGTCGCGCAGCGTTGTGTCGAAGACCCGGACGTAGTTCCCTTTGGCCGATCCCATTTGCGTTCCTCCGCCAGCCTCTGCGCCTCAATCCGCAGCCGGAATGGTCACAGGGTCCAGGAAGGGCATCATTTTCCGCAGGCGCGCGCCGACCTGCTCGATGAGATGCTCTTGCTCGAGGCGCCGCTGCTGCCCAAACCAGGGAAGGCCTGCTTCGTTTTCGGCAATCCACTTCCGGGCGTAGGTGCCATCCTGGATTTCTTCGAGCAGTCTGCGCATTTCTTCCCTGGTTGCTTCCGTCACCAGGCGGGGCCCGGCAGTGTAGTCGCCATGTTCGGCGGTGTCGCTGACGGAGTGGCGCATGTAGTTCAGCCCGCCGCGATACATCAGATCGACGATCAGTTTGAGCTCATGCATACACTCGAAATAGGCAATCTCCGGCTGGTAGCCTGCAGCGACCAGGGTTTCGAAGGCAGCCTTGATCAGAGCAGAGACACCTCCACACAGAACCGCCTGCTCGCCAAACAGATCGGTTTCGGTCTCCTCGGCAAAGGTGGTCTCGATGACGCCGGCGCGCGTGGCGCCGAGGGCCCTGGCATACGACAGCGCCACATCCCGGGCGAGGCCGCTCACGTTCTGGTGGACGGCGAGGAGCGCCGGCGTGCCCTGGCCAGCCTGGAAGACCTCGCGGACGCGGTGCCCCGGGGCCTTGGGCGCCACCATCACCACGTCGACATCGGATCGCGGCTGGATGGTGCCAAAGCGGATGTTGAAGCCGTGGCTGAACATCAGTGTCTTGCCGGCTCGCAGGTGGGGGGCTACATCTTCGTAGTAGACCCGCGGCTGCGTGCTGTCGGGGATCAGCATCACGACCACGTCCGCCCAGGCTGCCACCTCGGGGATGTCCCCGGCCTTCAAGCCTTCCGCCTCGACTCTGGCCGCTGTCTTGCTGCCGGGCCTGAGCCCCACGCGTACGTGAACCCCACTGTCGCGCAGGTTGAGGGCGTGAGCATGGCCCTGGGAACCGTAACCGATCACGGCCACTTGCCTGGCCTGGATCAACCCCAGGTCCGCGTCTGCATCGTAGTACAGGATGGGCATGTTCTGTCCTCTGCGCTGCTGCCCGAGACAATCAGACAGCAGCCACCTCCGATGCTGGTTCGCCTGCGCCTCCCGCTTGGATGGCAGGCGCTCCCATACAGCGCCGCATGGCCACCCGTCCGGTGCAAACCATCTCATGGATTCCAAAGGGGCGCAGTACTTCGATCAGGCCTTGTATCTTGTCGTCGGTTCCGGTGATCTCTAGGATGAGGGCCTCGGGTCCGATGTCGACGATGCGGGCGCGGAAGACTTCGCAGATCTGCAGAACCTGAGCACGAGTGCCGACATCGGCAGAGATCTTGATCAGGGCGAGGTCGCGGGCCACCATGGGCGCATCGGAAATCTCCTCCACGCGCAGCACATTGACCAGCTTGCACAGGTTGGCCTCCAGAGTGCGGGCCATGTAGTCGTCCATGGAGGTGACGATGGTCATGCGCGAGACCCCCGGTTGCTCGGTGTGCCCGACGGTGAGGGACTCGATATTGAAGGCCCGACGGCGAAAGAGGGACGCCACGCGGTTGAGCACGCCAGGCTTGTCTTCGACAAGAGCGACGAACGTGCGTTGTCGTGGGCTCTGGGAATGCGGAAGGGAGACGGCCTGCATGATTCCCGCCCCTCTCAGCCGGCGGTCTCGGTGACCGGGCTTGGACGCCGAATCATCGCACGCAGGTCCGCTCCGGCGGGTACCATGGGATAGACACAGTCCTCTGGTTCCACCTTGAAGTCGATGATGACAGTGCCGTTGGTGTGGCGTGCGAACCGGACCGCTTCTTCGATCTGGTCCCGGCGTTCCACCCGCATACCTTTCAGTCCGTGCGCCTCCGCCAGTTTGGCGAAGTCCGGGCTGACCAGCGGGGTGGCGGTATAGCGACGTTCATAGAAGAACTCCTGCCACTGGCGCACCATGCCCAGGTAGCCGTTGTTGATCAGGGCGATGTTGAGCTTGATGCCTTCCTGCACACAGGTCGCCAGCTCGGCCTGTGTCATCTGAAAACCCCCGTCGCCGGCGATGACCCAGACTTCCATCTCCGGCCTGGCGAAGTGCGCGCCAATGGCCGCTGGCAGGGCGAACCCCATGGTTCCCAGACCGCCCGAGGTGATCCGGGTGCGGGGCTCGTCATGGTGGTAGTACTGCGCTGCCCACATCTGGTTCTGCCCCACGTCGGTGACGACCAGAGCCTTGCCCCGGGTGATACGCCAGAGATCGTGCAGGACATGAGCGGCGTAGAGCCGCCCATCGTCTGGCGTGTTCGGGATATGGCCTTGAGCTGACTCGGCCTTGAGTTCCGCGACATACGCCAGCCATGCATCGTGTCGCAACGTGGGCAAGGATGGCAGCAGCGATCGCAGCGCCTCCCCCAGGTCGGCGATGATGGCGACGTCGACCCTCACATTCTTGTTGACCTCGGAAGGGTCGACCTCGATGTGGACCTTGCGGGCATTGACGGCGAAGGCCTTCAGGTCGCCGGTAACCCGGTCGTCGAAACGCATGCCCAGGGCCAGGAGCAGGTCGGCCTCCTGAATGGCGATGTTGGCGCAGGTGTGGCCGTGCATTCCCATCATGCCCAGGCTCAGTTCGTGGCCAGCCGGGAAGGCGCCAATGCCGAGCAGGGTCGTGGCCACGGGCGTGTGCGTTCTCTCGGCCAATTGCACCAGCTCGTCGGTGGCCCCGCACATGACGACGCCGTGGCCCGCCAGGATCACCGGCCGCTCAGCTGCCTCGATCAGTTGCTTCGCGCGCTGGAGATCCTCGTGCCGCGGCCGACGGACCGGCGTCAATCCCGGCAGGGGAGGCGGTGCGTCGTGATGATGGAAGTCCGTGGTGGCCGCCTGGGCATCCTTGGTGATATCCACCAAGACGGGTCCGGGCCGCCCGGAACGGGCGATGTGGAAGGCTTCGCGAAGCGCCGGGGCGATGTCTTCCACACGTGTAATCAGGTAGTTGTGCTTGGTAATCGGGAGGGTGATCCCTGTGATGTCGATCTCCTGGAAGGCATCGCGGCCGATGGCGCTCGATGCGACCTGTCCGGTGAGGCATACGATTGGGGAGGAGTCGAGCATCGCGGTGGCGATGCCGGTGACCAGATTGGTGGCACCGGGACCGGAGGTGGCGATCGCCACTCCCACATTGCCGGAGGCCCGCGCGTAGCCATCCGCCATGTGAGCCGCTCCCTGCTCGTGACGCACCAGAACATGGCGCACCGGGTAGTTGGGCATGGCATCGTAGATCGGCAGGATGGCCCCTCCGGGGAAGCCGAATACGATCTCAACCCCTTCCCGGACAAGGACTTCCCAGACGATTTGAGCACCCGTCCTCTTCACGACCCAGTCCTCCCTTCTGCGCCTTAGCTGTGCTCTGCTCAGCCCGGCCGAGCCTCCTGACGACGAGCCCCTGGTGGGTTGATGAGCCCCGAGAGGTTCACCGCCTTACATCACCTCGAGCGCACCTCCGGTCCCTGGGTCTCGCAGGACGGCACCGGTCGAGGCGCTCGTTACCATGCTGGCATAGCGCCGAAGCCATCGGCTGCTGGTGCGTGGCCTGAAGCCCGGCAGGGATGACAGGCGCCGCTGGAGCACCTCTTCTGGCAGGTTTACGATCAGCGTGCGGGAATTCAGGTCGATCTCGATCAGGTCGCCGGCCTGCACGGCTGCGATCGGCCCGCCCGCGGCGGCCTCGGGGCTGACGTGGCCGATGCAGGGTCCGCGCGTGCCCCCGGAGAAACGCCCATCGGTAACCAGTGCCACGCGATTGCCCAGCCCCAGCCCCATGATGGCGCTGGTGGGGGCAAGCATCTCCTGCATCCCTGGCCCTCCTGCAGGGCCTTCGTAGCGGATGACGACTACGTCTCCTGGCCTCACTTCGCCACCAAGGATCCCGACCATTGCCTCATCGTGTCCGTCGTAGACACGGGCCGGGCCGGTGTGACGCTGCATGGAGGCGTCCACTGCCGCGGTCTTGACGACAGCCCCGTCTGGCGCAAGGTTGCCGAAGAGGATGGCCAAGCCGCCACGCGAGGAATAGGGATTCTCGCAGGGCCTGATCACCCGATTGTCTTTCACTTCCGCATCGGCGATCATCTGTCCCAGTGTTTGACCGTTGACGGTAGGGCGGCCAAGGTGAAGGATGCTGCTGACTTGGCTGATCTCACGCAGGACTGCAGGGACTCCTCCCGCTCGGTGGAGGTCCTCCATATGCCATTGGGAGGCGGGGCTGATGCGGCAGATGTTCGGCACCTGGTCGGCCATCCAGTTCAGGCGGTTGAGGGGATAGTCGATGCCGGCCTCATGGGCAGCGGCCAACACATGAAGCACGGTGTTGGTGCTGCCGCCCATCGCCATGTCCAGGGCGAAGGCGTCATCTAGGGCTTCCGGGGTGACGATTTTGTGAGGGGTGAGGTCGGCTTCAATCAGGGCCATGATCCGATGCCCGGCCTTGACGGCCAACGCCTCGCGTTCGGGGCTGAGGGCAAGCGCCGTGCCGTTGTACGGAAGGGCGAGTCCCAGGGCCTCCATCAGGCAGTTCATGCTGTTGGCGGTGAACAGGCCGCTGCATGAGCCATAGGAAGGGCAGCTGCAATCCTCGAGCATCTTGAGGGTGGCCAGGTCCATCCGTCCGGCCTCATAGGCTGCCACACCCTCAAAGACGCTGACCAGGTCGACCGCGCGCCCCTCGGGCGTCTTACCTGCCGGCATTGGCCCACCGCTGACAAAAACGGTGGGGATGTCGAGACGCACGGCAGCCATCAACATTCCCGGCACGATCTTGTCGCAGTTTGGGATGCAGACCATGCCGTCGAAGCAGTGGGCAGAGATCATGCTTTCCACACAGTCGGCGATCAGCTCTCGGCTAGGAAGGGAGAACTTCATCCCTTCGTGGCCCATGGCTATCCCGTCATCGATGGCGATGGTGTTGAACTCGAACGGCACGCCTCCCGCAGCGCGCACGGCGTCTTTGACCAGCTTGCCAAACTGCTGCAAGTGAGCGTGACCCGGGACGATGTCGACATAGGAGTTCACAATCGCCACAAAGGGGCTGGCCATGTCGTGATCACGCACACCAGTGGCCTTCAGCAGAGCACGGTGTGGGGATCGATGCACGCCTTTCTTGATCCGGTCTGAGCGCATGGATCAGCCCCCGTGCATGCGCGGTGGCACTTCGGTCCGAGCGCAGCCGCCCCTGTTGTCGGCCGGCGCAAGGGGCAAGCCCCGCACCAGGCCTTGGCTCGGGCTGGCCGATGTGACATCGGAGCAGTTCCCCGGGGAGATGTTGCTGTTGTCGCGCAGAGGCGTTGGTTCGGTAACCATGTGCGGATCCAACGCGCTGGTTTCCCTACTCGGCATCGGTTCGGCTCCTGAGCCGCCGGCACGATTTGTGCCGCTTGTGCCTGGATGGAGGCGGGGGCATATCACCGCGCCAAGGCGAATTCATGCTACGAGCAGCAATTGCCAGGCTAGGGCTGACTCGACAGAGGCCTTTCGTGTGCATCGCCTGCGGGTACTCCTTGGGTTTCCCGGACGAGGGGGACGTAGTGGCGGACCACCTGGCCGTGAGATGCGCGGGAGGAAGAGTCCACCCAAGCTGGAGACCAGGCATTGGCCCAGGGGCCAAAGGAGGCCGGCAGGCCATCGTCTCGGTATCCTGCTTGATTCAGAGCTGCGTCCAGGCCAGCCATGGTTGTCCCTCCGAAGTGCATTCAGTCCGCCGGTAAGCGAAGGAGCCGCCCGAGATCGACCGGGCGGCTCCTTGTTGTGGATCTGGTTTGGCCCTTCTGCTACGCTTCCCCCGTCCCCCGTGGCCAGACCAAGACCTGGTGAGTCGCCCTTGGCTGTCGCTCAAGGATGAGCGACAGCACAAAAATGACGATCAGGACCAGCCCCAGGAGAGATTGAATTGCGATTGGGTTCACAGCAAGTTCTCCACGCCGCCAAAAAGAACCGCACCTCCCGGTTGGGAGGTGCGGCTGTGCCTGAGTGCGCGCCCGCTACAGCACCGTCCCAACCGGGGCATCCATCTGGATGCCAATGGCAAGGATGAGAGCCAGATCGTACGGTGCCGGTGCTAAACGGTGTGTGCCCATCGATTCGCGAGCCGGGAAGTACGTGCTTAGTTTATAGTCTACCGCCGATTTCCCAAATGTCAAGCCCGTGTACTCGAGATGTTAGAGTCCAGTGAAAGTGACACCCCTAACGGTTCAATGAAAATGTCACCCTATGGACACAGAGGTGACATTGACCGTTCGAGAGCAGAAACGCTTGTTCGTCATTACCGAGGTCCTTGCCGGGCGATGGACTGGTGGCCAGGCGGCTGGGAAGCTGCGGCTCTCCCTGCGCCAAATGCGCCGCCTCCTGGCAAACTATCGCCGAGATGGCCCTGCGGGCTTGGTCCACGGCAACCGGGGGCGGGCTGCGTCGCTGCCGTTACCTGGGGCTGGTGCGGTACGGCCTGCAGGTGCTGCTGACGACCATAGTGCTCCACCCGAGACGACTGCTCAGACTACTGACAGGCACGCCCTCGCCAGGGCCGGACCTGGCGACCGGCCGGAAACGCTCTCAGGAGCAGGAAGGAAGGCCAGGCAAGGGAAAGAACAGCCCGGGACATACCCCAAGGGCCCTCCTGTCGCTGTGTGGCATCGCAGGACGAGAGAGGCCGCGCAGCGGGGAGGGGGCTCCATGCCTCGAACACCGACTTGCTCAACGCCCTCGAATGCGGGGCTTGACAGCGCAACAATAGTGATGTAAAAACTCAACCATAAGGAACCCATGATCGCCCCTTCGTTCGCCTTTATCACTTATGCTGCCTACTTCTATGGCATCCTGGCCACGGATGCCGTTGGCAGCGTGTAGGCGATCGAAGACCTAGATCGTCAGACCCACAAAACGCGAGGCCAACGGCCTCGCGTTTCGCTTTGTGGAGCGCCCGATGCCAGTGCGTGGCGTGCGAGGGGCCATCGATGTTCCCGCGGATCAACCGGAGGCCGTGCTGGCTGGCGCACGGACCCTCCTGCTTGCCCTCCTGGAGGCAAACCCCGCCATGAGGCTTGGCGACATCAGCAGCGCCCTCTTCACCGTCACCGCAGACCTGCGCAGCGCACATCCTGCGCAGGCCGCCAGGGAACTGGGGTGGACCGACGTGCCTTTGCTGTGCGTGCAAGAGATGCCAGTCGACGCAAGTCATCCCCGCCTGATCCGCGTGTTGGTGCACTGGAACACCCGCCTGCCCCAGCATGCCGTCCGCCACGTGTACCTTGGGCAAGCGGCCCTGCTCCGCCCCGACCTGCAGGCCGAGCACGCGCCGCCCCTGCTCACCCACCCCCGCCCAGGTTGGCCTGGTGGATGGAGGCGCCTGTTGCTCGGCCGCTTCCCCCGCAGGAAACAGCCCTGAATTGGTCAGGAGAATGCCATGATCATCGTGATGAGAGGGGATGCCGATGAAATGCAGGTGGCCGAGGTTGTCAGACGAGTGGAGGCCCACGGCCTACGGGCCCACATTTCGAGGGGAGAAGAGAGAGCGGTCGTTGGCGTGATTGGGGATGCTCGCCGTCTGAGTGCCGACGCCTTCCTGGCATCGGTGGGCGTTGAGCGGGTCGTGGCCATCTCGCCGCCGTACAAGCTAGCCTCCCGAGAGTTCCGGCCCCTGAATTCCATTTTCCCTCTCGGAGGCGCGCGGTTGGGCTCCGAGGAGATCGTCATCATTGCAGGTCCGTGCGCTGTAGAGAGTCGCGGCCAGCTGCTCGAGACGGCCTGCGCGATTCGCGAGGCCGGTGCCCATGCACTGAGAGGTGGGGCTTACAAGCCGCGCACTTCACCCTATGCTTTCCAGGGTCTGGCAGAGCAGGGCCTCGAACTGCTGGCGGAGGCGCGCGAGCTCACAGGACTTCCCATCGTCACCGAAGTGCTGGAGCCCCAGAAGGTGCCCATGGTTGCTCAGTACGCCGATGTCCTGCAAATCGGGGCGCGCAATATGCAGAACTACGTGCTGCTCGAGGCCGTTGGCCAGATTCAGCGCCCGGTGCTCCTCAAGCGCGCCGTGGGCGCCACGATCGATGAACTGCTCATGGCTGCAGAATACCTGTTGTCTGCTAACAACCACCGTGTCGTTCTGTGCGAACGTGGTATCCGCACCTTTGAAACCGCAACACGCTGCACGACCGACATCAACGCCATCCCCGTCCTCAAGGCGCGCACCCACCTGCCCATCATCCTGGACCCAAGCCATAGCACGGGGCACTGGGAGTATGTCGAGGCAGTCGCCCGCGCCGGTATCGCGGCCGGTGCCGACGGCCTGATTGTTGAAGTCCATCCTCGCCCGGAGGAGGCCCTCTCCGACGGGCCCCAATCGCTCACGCCAGAACGCTTCGCACGACTGGTCCGACAGGTGAGCGCAGTGGCCGCCGCCGTCGGGCGCACAGTGACGCCGCCGTTGATGTGCAACCTGGGGCGCCCGGAGGCGGCCAGGATGGGACATGGGCATGCACACGCCGCTGTCTGACGCTCGGATCGCCATCCTGGGGCTGGGCCTGATGGGTGGCTCGATGGCATTGGCCCTCCGGGGGAAGTGCTCCAGGCTGGCAGGATCCGATCCCGATGCCGCAACGATCCAGCTCTGCCGCGAGATGCAGGCGCTGGACGTGGTGGACCCGAATCCAGCCGTCGCCCTGTCGGATTCCGATCTAGTCATCCTGGCAAGCCCTGTGCAGGCCATTCTGGACCTGCTGCGGGACCTTCCCGCCCTGCACCCTGGCTCCGCTGTGGTCCTTGATGCTGGGTCGACCAAGACGGAAATCCTGAAAGCCATGTCGGCACTCCCCCCACGTTTCGATCCGATCGGCGGACATCCGATCTGCGGTAGGACAGCCTCAGGCATGTCGCACGCGGATGCCTCGCTCTACCGCGGAGCCGCCTTTGTTCTCTCGCCTCTGCCGCGGACGTCCGCGCGGGCACGAGCTCTGGCCGAGGAATTGGTCGTTGCCCTCGGAGCCATTGTCCTTCAGATCGATGCGGAGACACACGACCGTTGGGTGGCCGCCTCAAGCCAGGTCCCTTACCTCATCGCCGCTGCCCTGGCTCTGGCCAGCCCTGGCGAGGTCTCGCCAGTCATCGGCCCGGGCTTCCTCAGCACGTCGCGCCTGGCCTCCAGCAGTCCTGGGATGATGCTGGATGCACTTCTGACCAACAGGAGAGAGGTAATTCGCGCCCTGGCGAGATTTCGGGAGCAGCTCGACCTCTTGGAACTTCTCCTCTCAAACCCATCTCCCGCACAGCTCTATACCAGCCTGGCGAACGCGGTCGCTCGCCGCGAGGGGCTGATCGCAGGCAATTCGACAGGTGACTGAGGCATGGACATCACCGTGCATCCAGGAAAGCCCCTCCGTGGGGTTGTGAGTCTCCCGGGTGACAAATCGGTTTCCCACCGGGCAGCGTTGCTGGGAGCCATAACCGAGGGGAAGACCTGTCTCGACAACTTCCTGGTGGCGGGTGTCACCGAGGTGACCCTCAGGGCGCTCTCCCAACTCGGGGTCAGATGGGGTCTGGAAGGGACCAGGCTGACGGTGGAAGGGAAGGGTCTTCATGGGCTCCGGTCCCCGGAAGCGGCCCTCGACTGTGGCAACTCGGCGGCCACGATGCGCCTGCTGGCGGGGCTGCTGGCTCAGGGTGGCCTGCCCGGGGTCCTGGATGGCTCCGCCGGACTGCGACGCCGTCCCATGGCCCGCGTAGTTGACGCCCTTCAGTCCATCGGAGTCCCCGTCTCAGCCAGCGATGGCGGATTGGCTCCCCTGAGGCTTGCCTCTCGTCCGCGCCACCAGGCGCTGAAGAGCTCGCGCATCACACTACCTGTCGCCAGCGCGCAGGTCAAGTCGGCGATCCTCATCGCCGGGCTGGCCGCCGAGGGCCCTATCTCTCTGCGAGAGCCCGGACCTTCGCGCGATCATACCGAGCGTCTGTTGGAGAGGATGGGCGTCCAGCTACGCCGAAATCCAGCGGCCAACGAAATAACCCTCTTCCCGCCAGGTGACTCGCTCCGCCCGCTGAGGATGGCCATTCCAGGAGATCTATCGTCGGCGGCCTTCCTGATCGTGGCGGCATTGATCACCCCGGGGTCGGAGCTCCACCTGCGCAACGTGGGCCTGAACCCCACCCGCACCGGATTCCTCGATGTGCTGGACAGAATGGGAGCAGAGATCGTGGTGGTCCGAGATGAGCCAGGCGACCCGGAACCAGTTGGGAGCCTGGTGGTGCGCCACTCGACGCTCAAAGGAGTGGAGGTAGAAGACGATCTTGTGGTCAGGATGATTGATGAGTTCCCGGCCCTGGCAGTGGCCGCGACTTACGCCGAGGGTCGGACCAGAGTGAGGCAGGCGGAGGAACTCCGTCTCAAGGAGTCGGACCGGATCGCTTCGCTCTGCCAGGAGCTGGGCGCTCTGGGCGTTGACATCGAAGAGAGGTGCGACGGGTTCATCATCGTCGGAGGCAAGCCACCCCGCGGGGGAAGACTCCACTCGCATGGCGATCACCGGTTGGCCATGGCCCTGGCAGTCGCCGGGACAGCAGCCGCTGGCCCGGTTACGGTGGAGGGTGCGGAAAGTGTCCTTGAATCCTATCCGGGTTTCGTCGGGCAGCTCAGCGAACTGGGCGGGGCAATCGAGGTTCACTGAGGATGGTCTACTCGCTCGGGATCATCGGCTGCCACGTGGAGAGAAGCCTTTCGCCTCTCTTGCACACTGCCGCGCTTGGCGCCCTGGGGTTGACCGGAGAGTACCGCATCTATCCGGTGGAACCGGGGAGAGAGTCAGTCTCGAGGATCCGGGAGCTGCTGGCCCTGGTTCGGGACGGAACCATCGTGGGCTTGAACATCACGATGCCCTACAAGGAGATTGTGCTGCCCTGGCTCGATGATCTGACGGAAGAGGCGCGTGCCATCGGAGCGATCAACACCGTGTTCACGAGGTCACACTCCCTGATCGGCGACAACACAGATGCAGAAGGCTTCATCAAGGATCTGCAGGCGCAGTCGGGGCAGCGGGAGGGCGTCGCCTTGATCCTGGGAGCGGGCGGGGCGGCGCGCGCCGTTGCTTTCGCCCTGGCCACCCGCGGCTGGAAGGTATGCGTGGCCGCTCGGCGCTTTGACCAGGCGCGGAGGCTGGCTGCGGACCTCGGCCGAAAGCCTTCCCTGCGGATCGAGCCTCTGACGCTCGATGCCGGGAGCCTCGAGAAGGTCCTCCTGGACCTCACTCTGCTGGTCAATGCCACTCCGGCTGGCTCGGCACTGCAGGGCGATGAGACACCCTGGCCCCCTGGCCTCAACCTTCCTGCTCATGCTGTTGTCTATGACCTCGTCTACGACCCGCGAGAGACGCGGCTGATGAAGATGGCGCGAGAGGCAGGCCTCACGGCGATTGGCGGGATGGGCATGCTTGTTGAGCAGGCAGCCCTCGCGTTCGAACTCTGGACAGGCCGCACTGCTCCGCGGCGGGTTATGAAGGAAGCCCTCCTGCAAGCATCCCTCGACCCCAGGACAGAAGGATGACAACATGCCGCTGCGCTATCTGACTGCGGGCGAATCACACGGGCCGGCTCTCGTGGCCATCCTCGAGGGTCTGCCGGCAGGCTTGCCTCTGGATGCCGAGATCGTCAACCGCCAGCTGGCGCGCAGGCAGCAGGGGGTTGGCGCGGGGCCGAGAATGGCGCTCGAGAGAGATGAAGTCAGGATTCTGGCAGGCGTGATGGACGGAGCAACGACAGGCTCGCCTCTGGCATTGTTGATTGAGAACCGGGACCACACGAACTGGTCAGGAAGGCGCATACCTCCGCTCACGCGTCCTCGACCGGGTCACGGCGACCTTCCGGCGGCCCTGAAGTATCGCTATGCCGATTTGCGTCCAGCGCTGGAGCGCGCCTCGGCACGCGAGACCGCTGCACGCGTCGCCGTGGGGGCGGTCTGCCGCCATCTTCTGGCTGCGCTCGCCATCGAATTGGGCGGCTATGTTCTCTCGATCGGCCAGATCGAGGCCGACGTCGGCGCATTACCGCTGGCCGAACGAGGTCGCCTCGCAGAAGAGTCGGAGGTTCGCTGCCCCGATTGCCGGGCAGCGGAGGAGATGAGGCAGGCGATCGCCAAGGCCCGTGCGGACAAAGACACTCTCGGTGGTGTCATTGAGGTCTTCGTCCTCGGGGTTCCGCCCGGATTCGGATCGCATGTTCATTGGGACCGGCGCCTGGACGCCCGCCTCGCCGGCGCTCTTCTCGGCGTGCCGGCTGTCAAGGGAGTCGAGTTTGGGCCGGCGTTCGCCAATGCGCGCCTACCGGGAACGCAGGTGCACGACGCCATCCGCCTGCAAGACGGAGAACTGGTGCAACCCACAAACCGGGCCGGCGGTATCGAGGCGGGGATCACGACCGGGCAGCCGCTGCTGATGCGACTGGCCATGAAGCCGATTGCCACGACGCTGACACCCCAGCCAACGGTCAACCTGGTCGAGGGGCGGGAGTCGCAGACCGTCTACGAGCGCTCGGACGTCTGTCCTGTTCCTCGGGCAGTCCCGATTGTGGAAGC
This sequence comes from uncultured Anaerolineaceae bacterium, assembly GCA_964575425.1. Taxonomy (GTDB): domain Bacteria; phylum Chloroflexota; class Anaerolineae; order Anaerolineales; family E44-bin32; genus DATEAV01. The sequence goes on from CAZNRD010000019.1 coordinate 43,657, forward strand.
AGTCTGCGCCATTGCCCTGGCGGATGCCATCCTGGAGAGGCTCGGCGGCGATACGTTGGAGGAAATCCAGACGCGCTTCGCGATCCTCCCCCGGGCCAGACTGAGCGACGTGCACGTCGATGGCGCCGAGCGAATCTTCTGGCCGAATGACGGGAGCCCGACCTCCGGATGATGTACTTCCTGTATGGGCCTCCCGCCTCCGGAAAGACAACCATCGGCCGCATGCTGGCAGAGCGGCTCAGGGTTCCTTTCCGGGACCTGGACCAGGAGATCGAGACACGGGCAGGGATGACTCTTCCACGGATTTTCGACCGCTACGGGGAGGCCGGGTTGAGGGCGCAGGAACGACTGGCCCTGGAGACGACCCTGGCGCGAGGCGCCGGGGTGGTCGCCCTGGGCGGCGGTGCTCTGCTCGACCGTGAACTGCGCAGCCGCGTTGAGGCGGCCGGGCGCGTCCTCTGTCTGTCTGCCTCGCTTCACACCCTCGCCTGCAGGCTGGAAAGTCAGGCAGTCGATCGCCCGCTGATGAGGGGAGACAACCGGGAGCGACTGGCGGAACTGCTGGCCTCCCGTGATGGGCACTACCGTTCGTTTGCGCTTCGCGTCAGCACGGAAGGCCGCAGCCCCGAGCAGTCGGCGTGGGAAGCACAACTGCGCCTCGGAGCCTTTCACCTGCGCGGGATGGGTGAGGGATGTGACGTGCGCGTCCAGTCTGGTGGAATTGGTTCCCTTGCCAGGTTGATGCGTGAGCGGGACCTTCACGGGCCGGTGGTTGTCGCGACCGACAGCAACGTCGGCCCGCTGTACGTGCCAGCATGCCGCCGAAATCTCCGACAATGCAGCTTCCGAGTGGGCGTGGTCACTCTGCCTTCTGGTGAGCGGTACAAGGTGATTGCGCAGGTCGTCCGGCTGTGGCAGGCCTTCCGGCGCGCTGGGCTTGAACGGGGGAGCACCGTACTGGCGCTGGGGGGCGGTGTGATCGGTGATCTGGCGGGTTTCGCAGCGGCGACGTACCTGCGGGGGCTCGCGTGGGTCAATGCGCCAACCACCCTGCTCGCCATGATCGACGCTGGCTTCGGAGGCAAGACGGCTATCAATCTCGGGAAGGCCAAGAACCAGGTGGGGGCCTTTCACTCCCCGAGGCTTGTCCTGGCGGACCCTGAGGCGCTGGCAACCCTGCCAGATGTGGAACTGAGGAGTGGATTGGCCGAAGTCGTCAAGCACGGTGTGATCGGGGATCCCGGGTTGCTGGATATGGTGGCTGCGGGCCTCGAAGGCTTCAAGGCCCACGCGGCAGAGGCCATCCCTCGGGCCATGGCTGTCAAGCTTCGCATTGTCGAGGCGGATCCCCATGAGAGGGGCCTGAGGGCTGTCTTGAACTTCGGCCACACTGTCGGTCACGGACTGGAAGTCGCGTCACGCTATTCGCTGCGGCATGGCGAAGCGGTGGCCATCGGGATGGTGGTCGAAGGCCGCATCGCCGACTCGATCGGCCTTGCGCCCCGTGATCTGGCCAGGTCGCTGGCAGAGATCCTGGGGCGAAACGGGCTGCCAACAGAAATCCCAAAGTCCATCGACCGCCTTGCCGTGGTGCGGGCGATGACGCTGGACAAGAAGCGCAGGGATGGCCGAGTGCGGTTTGCCCTGCCTGTGGACTTTGGCAAGGTCGAGGCCGCGGTGGAAGTCGAGGGCTGGCAGGATTGGATTCTGACTTGCTAGAGGAGGCGGAGTGAAAGCGGTCTTGGTGCTGCACGGGCCAAACCTGGACCTTCTGGGCGAGCGCGAGCCGGAGGTCTACGGACGGATGAACCTCGACGAAATCAATCAGCGCCTGACGGAACTCGGTAGGGAGATCGGCCTGGAGGTGCGCTGCGTGCAATCGAACAGCGAAGGGGGGCTGATCGACGTGCTGCACGAGGCGCGAAAGTGGGCAGACGGCGTGGTCTTCAATCCCGCCGGGTACACGCACACCTCGGTTGCACTGCGAGATGCGGTGTCGGCAATTGCTCTTCCCGTGATCGAAGTCCATCTTTCCAACGTGTACTCCCGCGAGGACTACCGCCATCTCTCGCACATCGCGCCTGTGTGTGCTGGTCGGATCGTTGGCTTTGGCTGGCGCTCCTACCTGCTGGGGCTGCATGCCCTGGCGCAGATCCTGGCCGAGGGTGACGAGGACGGGTGAGAGCATTCTCTGAGCGCCTGGTGGCTTTGGACCCGCACTACTTCGCATCACTCCAGGCGAAGGTCCAGGCACTGCAATTGCGAGGCCAGAAAGTGCTGCGCCTTGACCTCGGGTCACCCGACCTGCCGCCTCCGCCTGCCATCCTTAGGGCGCTCTCGGCCGCCGTCTGGCTGGAGGACCGACATGGCTACCAGAACCATCGAGGGCCGCTTGCCCTGCGGCAGGCGTGGGCCGAGATGTACCTGCGCCGGCATCAGGTGGAACTCGACCCGGAACGGGAAATTCTGCCCCTGGCAGGGTCCAAGGAGGGCATCTTCCTCCTGACCCAGGCCCTGGTGGATGCCGATGACGTTGTGCTCATTCCGGACCCCGGCTATCTGACCTACAGCCGAGCGGCGCTTTTCGCTAAGGCGGAGGTGTGCTGGATGCCGTTGAGGCAGGGGGAAGGCTACTTGCCAGCCCTCGAGGACATTCCACACGACCTCCTGCGGCGAACCAAGCTGATGTGGTTGAACTACCCCAACAACCCCACCGGGGCAACAGCACCTCTCGAGTTCTTCTCCCGGGCGGTGGCCTTTGCGCACGAGCACAACCTGCTCCTGTGCCACGACGCAGCCTACAGCCGGGTGACCTTCGACGGTTACCACGCTCCCAGCCTGCTGGAAGTCGACGGCGCCAGGGAGGTGGCCGTCGAATTCAACTCACTCTCCAAGTCACACAACATGGCCGGCTGGCGGGTCGGGGTTGTGGTGGGAAACGAGCGAGCCCTTTCGGCCCTGCACGTCCTAAAGACGCACGTTGATAGCGGCCAGTTTCTGCCCATCCTGGAGGCCGCGGCTGCGGCCCTGAGCGGTGATGAGGAATGGATCCAGGAGCGAAATGAGATGTACCGCAGGCGACGAGACCTTGTCCTTGCGACGCTCCTCAAGCTGGGAGTGCAGGTCTTCACGCCCCAAGCCTCGCTCTACGTCTGGGCTCCCGTTCCCTGCGGTTGGACTTCAATGGACTTCACGTCGGCTCTCCTCGAACAGTCAGCAGTAAGCCTGGCGCCCGGTGTCGTCTTCGGCAGCCGGGGAGAAGGCTTCATCCGGCTTTCCCTTGGTGCACCGACGGACCACATTGCAGAGGCGATGGACCGCCTGGCCTCCTGGTGGCCGAGCAGTGTTTCTCGCCATCCTTTCCGGCATGGTGGAGACATGTCATGAGATCCTGGCCCGGGATCATCGAGTACTACCGTCCGTTCCTGAACCTCCCACCCGGTACCGAGGTGGTTACCTTGCTGGAGGGGAATACCCCGCTTGTTCCCTTGCCTCGGCTGGCGGAGGCTCTCGGCGCGGCGACGCTCTTCGCCAAGTGCGAGGGCCTCAATCCCAGCGGTTCGTTCAAGGACCGAGGCATGACAATGGCGGTGAGTGAGGCAGCCCATAAGGGCGCGCGGGCGCTGATCTGTGCCAGTACTGGGAACACGGCTGCGAGCGCAGCGGCCTATGCGGCGCGGGCGGGCCTGCGCGCCTTCGTGCTGATCCCCCAGGGGAAGGTCGCGCTGGGCAAACTCGCCGGCGCGCTTGCCTATGGGGCGGAAGTCATTCAGATCGAAGGGTCGTTCGACGCCGCGCTCGCGATCGTGCGGAGGATCGCAGACGAGATGCCGGTCGCGCTGGTCAACTCGGTCAATCCCTATCGCTTGGAGGGCCAGAAGACAGCGGCTTTTGAGATATGCGACGTGCTGGGCCGGGCTCCGGACTGGTTGGCCTTGCCGGTGGGCAACGCCGGGAATGTCACGGCCTACTGGATGGGGTTTCGGCAATACCATCATGAAAAGGGAACGGGATTGCCGCGGCTGCTCGGCGTTCAGGCAGCCGGTGCTGCCCCATTGGTCCTCGGGCATCGGGTCGAGAAGCCGGAGACGCTGGCCACCGCCATCCGCATCGGCAATCCGGTGCGCGGGGAGGACGCTCTCGAAGCGGTGAAGGAATCGCGGGGGAGGCTCATCGCGGTGAGTGACGAGGCCATTCTCGAAGCCCAGCGACTGTTGGCGGAGGAGGGTGTCTGGGTCGAACCTGCGTCAGCCGCCAGTCTGGCCGGGCTGCGTGAAGGCGTCCGCGCGAAATGCATCGACCTGCGCGGCAAGGACGTGGTCTGTGTGTGCACCGGACATGGACTGAAGGACCCGGCAGCGATCACCGATCACCACGCCCGGCCGAGGCTCATCCCAGCCAGCGTCGAGGCCCTGCGGGAAATGGTGAGACTATGAGCAGAGTACGCGTCACCGTTCCTGCCTCAAGTGCAAACCTCGGGCCAGGATTCGACGCGCTCGGGCTTGCCCTGGCGCAGTACAACGAGATCGAGCTGGAGATATCCGGGGATGGCCTCCAGATTGAGCTCGAGGGCGACCATGCGGATTGCCTGCGGGCTGACAGCTCAAACCTCATCGCACAGGCCGTAGCCTGCTTGTTCGACGAGCTCGGACTTCCGCAGCCGGGCTTGCGCATCCGCGCTGTCTGCCAGATACCGGTCGGAATGGGATTGGGCTCATCGGCCGCCGCCATCGTCGCCGGTCTGGCGGGCGCCAACGCCCTCGCGGGTGCTGGTCTTTCGCGGGAGCGATTGCTCCGCCTTGCCCATAAGCTGGAAGGCCATGCCGACAACGCCGCCGCCGCCCTCTACGGAGGCCTCAACGTCGTGGCGACAGGTCCTGACGGTCCGCTGTCGCGCCAGGTCCCCCTCCCTGACCTCAGAGTGTCGCTCGCTCTGCCAGCGCTGGACTTGCCCACGAAGAACATGCGAAAGGCACTTCCGCCGATGGTGCCCCTGCCCGATGCTGCCAGCAACCTGGGATGGACCGCATTGACCATCGAGGGTTTGCGTCAGGGGGACTATGAGCTGCTGGCCTGGTCGATGCAGGATCGATTGCATCAGCCGTACCGCAAGGGCTTCATCCCCGGTTTTGATCTCGTCATGGAGGCTGCCCGGAAGGCCGGGGCGGCGGCGGTGGCACTTTCAGGAGCGGGCCCTGCCCTGGTGGCCTTCGCTCCCTCCGATCACGAAGAGATTGCTGAAGCCATGGCGAACGCCTTTCGGGCAGAAGGTGTTCAGGCCGACGCCCTGGTGCTGCGGGTGGATCGTGCTGGATTGCAGGTTCGGGCCGAAGCAGCCCTCTGACGCAGCTTCCGGCATGGCTTGACAACCGCTTCTGGCCTGTCGTGCGGTCTCGCTCGCCGGAGCCCGGTGACCGGCTGCTTCTTGAGTGCCCGGCGCACAGACCTGCGAACGCAGGGTGTGGCGGGCCAGTGCAACTCTGAATATCATACCAATCGCAGCATGCGCCCGGGAGGGCCCGAAAGAGCGGGCCGGACGGCTGCGCAGCCGGTCTTGCAGCGGACGATGGCAAGCGAGATCGCGGTTCGTTGGAGGTGATGCCTTGCGCCTGGTAGTGGTCGGCAGCATGAACATGGACCTGGTAGTTCACGTCCCGCGCCTGCCGCGGCCGGGCGAGACAGTCATCGGCGGCGAGTTCCGCACCTACGCCGGCGGCAAGGGGACCAATCAGGCGGTGGCTGCCGCGCGCCTGGGAGCCAGCGTGACGATGATCGGCTGCGTGGGCGATGACAATTTCGGCCGCCAGTTGACCGACGGCCTGCGCAAGGAAGGGGTGGACGCAGCGCATGTCCGGGTAGTCTCCTCGACCTCCACTGGCATTGCCATGATCGCCGTGGAGGAAACCGGGCGGAACAGCATCGTGGTGTCGCCTGGCGCCAACATGTGCCTCACTCTGGAGGACATCGCCGTCGCCCGGGAGGTGATCGACGGTGCGGACGCGTTGGTCATGTCGCTCGAGGTGCCCATGGAATGTGTCCACGAGGCGGCGCGGCGCGCCCGGGCTGGCGGGGTGCGTGTGGTGCTCAACCCCGCCCCGGCCCGAGCCCTGCCGGCCGGGCTGCTGGCCATGGTGACCGCCCTTGTCCCAAACGAGATCGAGACGACGTGGCTGACCGGCTTGCCTGTTGAGACAGTGGGCCAGGTGGAAATCGCCGCCCACTCCCTGCTGGCGCATGGCGTAGACGGGGTGGTGGTGACCCTTGGCGAGCGCGGCGCTCTGGTGCTCGAGCCTCGCAAGGAAGGCCGTCATCTGCCGGCCTACCCGGTGGAGGTGGTGGATACCACGGCTGCTGGAGATGCGTTTGTTGCAGCGTTGGCTGTGAGACTGGCGGAAGGGGCCTCGCTCGAGCAGGCCGCGCGCATGGCGAACGTCGCTGGCGCACTGGCTGTCACCCGCCCGGGCGCGCAGCCAGCCATGCCGGGACGGGAAGAGCTTGAGCGGTTCATGGAGTCGAGAGCAGGAGGATGCTGAGTGAACAATCTGGCGGAGGCGCTGTGGCTGCGCTGTGCGCCCGATTTGCACCTTGAGCTGCAGCAGTGTCGGGATGAGGGGAAGGATGTCCGCGGCCTGGCGGAACGTGTGGCCGCCATCCAGTCGATGCCGGATGAGGATCCACACCGCGAATTGCTGGCCCGGCAACTGCTCGACGAGACAATCTCGCTGCCCGTGGCAGAGGACTTTCCTCACCACGAGCCGTCGGACCTGGGGGCCATTCAGAGTGCCCGTCCGCAGGGCCCGCGCCGCTTGCCGGTGATGCTCACCGCCCCCGTGCTCTATGACAAGATCTACGGAGCGTGGCTGGGCCGTTGCGCTGGCTGCCTCATGGGGAAGCCCGTCGAGGGCTGGCGCCATCAGCGACTGGTAGATTTCAGCCGGGCGATCGGCAACTACCCCATTCGTGCCTACATGAGTTCGCAGCAGCCTCAGGAGATCTGTCGGCGCTTTGATCTGAGCGACACCTGGTGGGATGGCGGGCCGGCGCCATGGATCAACAACGTCGTCTGCGCTCCGGCGGATGATGACACCAACTACACCCTCATCGCTTTGCAGGTACTTGAGCGTTATGGCCATGGGTTCACGGAACTGGATGTCGCCAGCGTCTGGCTCGAGACTCTGCCTATCCTGCAGACCTGTACTGCCGAGCGGGTGGCCTACCGCAACCTGGCCTCGCTTGTGCTGCCGCCAGCCTCCGCCGTGCATCGCAACGTATATCGTGAATGGATCGGCGCGCAGATTCGCGGCGATCTATATGGCTACATCAACCCCGGCGGGATGGAGGCTGCTGCTGCCATGGCCTGGCGGGACGCCAGCCTCTCCCATGTCAAGAATGGGATCTATGGTGCCATGTGGGTGGCAGCCATGTTGGCCGCCGCCTATACGAGCGACGAGATGCCCGCCGTCATCCGCCTGGGGCTGAGCGAGATCCCCGCAAGATCGCGCCTGGCAGCGGCCATCGCAGAGGCGTTGTGCTGGCCGGAGGAAGGCCTGACCTGGGAGCAGGCACTGCGGCGTGTGCACGAGCGGTGGGATGAGGCAGATCCGTACCAGTGGTGTCACGTCATTCCCAACGCCGTCATTGTGGCCGTCGGGCTGCTCTATGGCGAGGCTGACCTGGAGAGAAGCATCGGGATTGCCGTGAGTGGTGCATTTGATACGGACTGCAATGGTGCCACGGTCGGTTCGATCGTGGGTCTCGTGCGCGGAGCGGAGGCGCTTCCGGGAAAGTGGACCGCGCCGCTTGCCGATCGCCTGCGTTCCCATGTGCTAGGGTTTGCGGAGACGCGTATTTCGGACTTGGCACAGCGCACTCTTCGTCTGGTGCGAAGACCGGGAGGAGCGGAGGGGCAGGGGACTGAACCAAGATGAAGCCGCCCGGCGAGTTGGGGTTCACTGCCAGTCGGTGAGCCCTCCCTCATCAGCGCCTCGCGAAGGACGGGAAGCGTTCGATTAGAGCGGTGATTTCTTCGTCACAGATACCGGGAAGACCGGGTGTCTCCCCCCTCGTCTTGTAGACCCGGCCGGTAAGGAGTGGGTCGCTCCAGTGTTCCCGGGAAACATACCCCAGGCGGTAGTAGTCCTCACGCCCGTCATAGCACCAACCTTGCCCATAGATGATGACTGGTCCGTGGACCGAGAGGATGTACCAGGGGATCAATTGCCGCAGGTCCTGGGGATAGTGGCCTTCCCGCGCGTAGTAGGCCTCCAGCGCCTGGGTGACTCGTTCCGCTCGCTCTTCCGTCAACTGGCGGAAGTGAACGCGCTGGGCGCGGGCCGAGATCCCGATAAGCAATGCCGAGATCAGCACCGAATACAAGACGCCTGCCCACTTCGTTCTACCTGGCAAGACGATGGACAACACGACGCCAGAGAATAGTGCCGCCAGCACCGGGAGAGCCAGCCAAAAATACCCAAGCGAATCGGTCGTCGTGTCCCAGACCATGAACCAATACCAGTTATGGAGCGTCTTGGCCAACAGGGGTAAGCTTAGGGCGAGGACACATAAGCCAATCTTGCCCGCATGCTTGCGCTGTGTGTGTGAACTCCCACCCTCTGAGGGACCCATCTTCTGCCGTTCTCTAAGAAGGTTCAGGCCCGAATGAAGAAGCAAGGCCGCCGCGACCAGGGCGACAGAAAGCATCAAGAGAAGCATCATCGCATGCTGATCTAGCGGATCCCCCGCTGGCGGCCCGGGAAGCTTCACCAATAGAGACGCTGGCAAGAACAGCGATGCCAGGATCGGGAGGGCGGCCAGGACCCATACCTTGTGGCTTGCCTTCCTGGCGGCCAGCGTCAGTACTGAGACAGAGAGCAACACGACTGCCAGTGCGATCAGCCATCTGAAGAGCGGCCGACCGAACCCGAAACCCAAGAATGAAGACCACCAACATACCAGGGTCAGCGCGCTCAGGACGAGGACGACTGCAGCCTGTTCAGCCTGCTCAGCCTGCTCAGCCTGCTTGTGCTCTGCTTGTGGGCCTTCATCTTCCACCGTGCCTGCCCCCCGCCGCGCTCTGGAGGCCAGGCCTGAGTAAAGGAGCAGGGTGATGGGCACTGTCATGGAAGGAAGTGTCCACCACGCTACAAACCCAAGCGACGAGCCTTCCGGCAGGATACGAGCGAGCACAAGTGGTAGCAAGAGTGACATTGCCAGGACGAGGAGGCCGGCGTAGATCCACGGGCTATGGCGCACCCTTGTGGCGGCCAACGCCAGTGCCGAGATAGCCAGCCACATCACTATCGCCAGTGCAATCGGCCAATAGGCACCCAAGCGGCTCAGAAGGAGACCTGCAGACAGCCACCCTCCCAGGCTCAGCACGCTCAAGGCGAATAGATAGAGCGCTTTCGCTTTCATGGCTCACCTCCCCTGGCAGACTGCTTCTTCAAGCATGGTGCCGCTTCCATGCTTGAGTACCTTCCTTGCGGTCAAACGGGCTCGAGCTCAGCGGGCCGGCGGAAGCGAGCAACGCACTTGTGATTCTAGGCCACGCCGGCGAGCCAGGCAAGCTGCAATCGAGGCCCAGCCTTTCGGGTCAGCTTCAGGGAGATGTCGGGCCGCTGTGTTTCGGGAAGAAGCGTCCGGTCCTTTGCATGTACTCTCGATACTCTTCTCCGAACTCTTCGATCATCATCTGCTCTTCCTTGGGAACCCGTGCGAGCGTGGCTGCGATCGCCACCACCGCAAAGGCGACAAAGAACCAGCTCGCAGTCACTAGGCCAAGGCTCGCGGAGAATCCGAACATGGCCGAGTATAGCGGATGGCGTACCCGGCGATAGGGCCCCGTGGTGACCAAGTGGTGCTCCTCGCGCAGCTGGAGCTGCGGAGACCATTCCTTGCCGAGCGCAACCTGAGTCCACCACCAGAATCCAAGGCTGAGAATCCCTAGCGCAAACCCTGCCCAGCGCAGCCAGACGGGGAATGGGAGCAAGAGGACGCGCATCCATGTGGGATAGATGGCGTAGAGTGCCAGCCAACATCCCAGGAGCAAGCCCATCGCAACCCGGAATGCAAACATCGCTCGTCCTTCACGCTCGATGGCCGCACGGCCGGGCATCAACCGCTCCCCCGCCCGATGGACTTGCACCCCGAAGTAGGCACGCATTAGCAGCACGCCTGCCAAGAGGACCCAGAAGGCGATACGGAATGCCAATTCGGAGGTCATGCTCCCGTCCTTCTTGCTCTCGGCGCAGAGCGACCCAACGTTCCGGATGAGCTGCTGGCGCGTTCTTTGCGCCAGTCGGCTCCGTGCGGTTGTTAGGCGGCCAGCACGTGGTCCTACGCGGTTGGGTGCTGGGTTCGCGACAACGTACTGCTCGAACAAAACGGAAGCGCGGACCAGCCAGGCCGGAACCTGACGGAGTTCGTCGGCCATTGTCACTTCGGGCGGTGCCGTGACGCCGAGCGGGGCCCAGTGGCGAGTTCTGTGCTCAGCTCACCGCTTTCTTCACGAGCGCGCCGATCCTTGCCTCTTCGGCAGCAGTCAACTCCTTCAGCGCGAAGGCAACCGGCCACATGGCGCCTTCGTCGAGGTTCGCCGCGTCGCTGAAGCCGAACGTCGCGTACCTCGATTTGAACTTCTGTGCGCTCTGGAAGAAGCAGACGACCTTGCCGTCCTTGGCATACGCAGGCATCCCGTACCAGGTTTTCGGCGAGAGGGCTGGCGCGCTGGCTTTGATGATCGCATGGAGCCGCTTGGCCATGGCGCGCTCCGGTTCCGGCATCTCGGCGATCTTCGCGAGCACGGCGCTTTCCCCGTCCACCCTGTCCGCCTTCAGCTCTTGGGCGCGCTCCTTCATCGCAGCTCGTTCCTCGTCCGTGAATCCCTTGGGCTTCTTGCTGGTCGCGGTGGCGCTCTTGGTGGACTTGTGCGTTCCCCTCTTTGGGCTCATAGCATCATCCTCATACTGACCTAGGTTGGCCACTTTGTTGCGGTTCGAATGTGGATCCGCGTATTTCTGACCGTCGCCGCCCTCTGCAAGCTGTTGCTATGCGGGCACCTCAAATAGATACCTCGCGGTCAAGTACTGTTTCCATGCCTCGATTTCGCGGTCCCCGCGCAGGCAAGCTATGTACTGCTCGAAAGTGCAACCGCGAACAGTCTTCTTCCCAGCCGCTTTCAGATGGCTTTGATAGTTCATCAGCGCGTGTGTGAAGTGCTTGTTTCCGGCAGGGTACAGAGTCACCGACACGAACCTTGCGATGTCATTGCGCCTCATCATGGCCAGTCCGAGCAGATGGTTCCTCCATATCTGCCTGATGTCGTCCTCGGCCAACCGGTTGCACCCGTTTCCGACAAAGATGCCGGACTCTCGTGTCGTAACCCAGTAGGCTGACTCGCGATCACGCACACGTGCGGCTTCCGCTTCCCCGATCCTGTACCCCCGCTCCGTGTACTTCACCTCAATGCCGATACCTACCCGTTCGCCGTTCGCACCTACGCCTTGGACGTACGTGTCAAAGGAGGTCATGTCGCTCAAGTACTTTTCCGCTGGCTGAGGAGCCCACTCGAACTTCATCTCGAATGGTCCTTCTAGTTCCAGGTCGAATGCTTCTTTGAGGACAATCCGCATCAGGTCAGCTCTGTCTGCAAGCGGTGCCAGCAAGTTGAACGGGATGTGCTCGCTCCTGAGCAGGTCCCCGTCGCGCTTCTTGGAGTATCTGGGGTACCTTCTCCTCAGAGTCTCTCTAACTGTGAGGCCATCGTAGTAGTTCAACAAAGCGCGCCCATCAACATCGGTCAACCGGTTACCGTATTCCCGATAGGCGACCTTGAGAACTCTTGCGCGGAAGTTGGACTGATGGAGTCTGGCGGCCGCTTTGAACGGCTCATCGAGCTCATACTGGGGTCCAATGTCAATCGTCATTGCTTACTCGGCAGAACGCCCTCGAGCTCCCTGGCCTGTCCGGCGACGACAGGCAGCGGCCCGGCGGAAGCGGGCATTGCCTCCTGCAATATCGCGCACCTTGGCAGGCAAGATTCCGAGCAATCCGCCGCACGCTGGCCGGGTCCGCTGCAGCGAGGTGACTATATGAAAGCGTTGCACCTCCCGCTACACCAGGTAGTAGCCATTCTACCCTTGCACAAGGAGGTGCAGCATGTCGAAGCAATCCCACTATGAGGTCGGTTGTGACGCCCACAAGCACTATTCGCTCTTCGCCGTCCGTCGTTGTAGAACTCCGCCCCGTCCGGGCGGAGATCGACCTCGTAAGCATGCAACTGGCTTGGGTCAACGCCTGGGATGTTGAGGTACTGCATCTCTCGAACGTTGCCCAGGTTGACAACGATCTGCGTGTCGGGCGGCCGGGTCTGAAGCGAGAGGTCCAGGCCTCTTCAGGGATAGAAGGCTGCTGTGTTGATCGGCACCGGCGGGTTTCCACGTTGCATCATCTCCCAAGCCGGAAGAGCACGCGGCGTGGGTGCTATGAATCCCCGCCGCGCGGCGCCGTTAGGGCGAGGGCGTGTCCGGGGTCGGGGTATCGGCATCAATCGAGGTCGGGGTATCGATCTCGGTCGGAGGCATAGGCGTGACAGTCGGCGAAGGGGTGAGGGTGCACGTCGCCGTTGGCGATGGTGTCGCGGAGGCGGTCCAGGAAGGAACGGCCGTACTCGTCGGGGTGGACGAGGGCGTCACCGTCGGCCCCACGGCTGGAGCACCTGGCCTATTCGCGCCGGTGGCGGTCGGCAGCAGGGGGATCAGGAACGAGGCGCGGAAGACGGCGGACACCGATCCATCGCTGAACGTCCGATACAACGTCAGGACAAGAGGTACGCCGACAGGAAGCCGAGGCCCGATGCAGTACAAGCGTGTGCTGTCCGGACTCTTGGAGGAGCACGCGTAGTCCTTGCTACCCCAGCCCGTGACACGCGCGTGCAGGTTCGATCCGGGTCGCGCGGGAACGATAATCGTCACGACCGATCTTGCCGGATCAAGGTTGTAGGCCATCTCGATAAATGCGCCGGCGAAAGCATCCGGCGCAAGCGTGCCGGGAGTTAGTGCGATCGGTACCGCAGTCTGCTGTATCGGACGCAGGGGCGTCGAGGGCGGTTCTAGAACCAGGGTCGGCGTCAGCGTCACTGTCAGAGTCGGGGGCCATGACCGCCCGCCCCCCGGGGGGACCCGAGGGGTTCTCAGCGACAACACAAGTGCCGGAAGCCCGGCGGCCAGCAGGACGACGGCGACCATAACCGAAAGCTGAGCCGACGTGATCCTTCGTCCAAACATTCCCCACCCACCTGGCTGCATGGATTCTAGCACGGGCGGGGGCATACGAGAGGTCATGCCCCTTCCGGCGCACGGTCTACTGCGCAGAAAAGGCTCCGAGCCGAGGGACGGACCACAGGCGCGCCATCTGCTGGACCAAGGCCAACATCCCCAGACCGGGTGCCACGTCTCGGCTGCCGCCTGGCGCGTCGACGGCTAGCCCGGCGGGTCAGTCGAAGATCCTGGTGGTTGTCCAGGGCTTCAGCAAGTTGATCATATGAAAGTGCTGCCCTTCTTGGCCCCCGTGGGCTACCTCCCGCTACACTCATGGCGGGAAGACACACAGGAGAAGGAGGTGCAACCATGTCCAATCATAGGATCAAATGCGACGCTCACAAGCACTATTCTCAGTTCGCCGTCATGGATGAGGAGGGGAATCTCCTCGCGCAACACCGGGTCGACCGTCAGCCCGGCACTATCAAGACCTTCCCAGAAGACCTCCCGCCAGGTACTCCCGTCACGCTGCGGTCGGGCGGCTGCGGCGGCGCGGTTGTGGCCAGCACCACGAC